>JAGRNR010000071.1:16720-16977 GCA_020440645.1 bacterium
GATTGACTTGAGTTTTGCACTAGGTCACCGATCCCTGCCGACGGACATGATGCCTTCGGTCAGGTTAATGAAAGGTGATCGACCTGAGATGGAAACGGTGTTACCCGTTTCTGTAAATCTCTTAAAGGAGGTGATCCAGCCACAGCTTCCGCTACGGCTACCTTGTTACGACTTCACCCCAGTCATCGATCCCACCTTCGGCCGCTGCTTCCCGAGGGTTAGCTCACGGACTTCGGGTGTTACCGACTTCCATGGTG
>JAGRNR010000072.1:0-15933 GCA_020440645.1 bacterium
GCACGAGGTCGCCGGGCTGGATCTCATCCACGCTGACCTGTTGTTCGTTGCCAGCGCTGTCCACCCGCGTCACAGTGTCCGGTCGCAGCTGCGTCAGGGCATCAATGCTGCGCGTGGCGCGCTCCAGCGTGTAACTTTCCAGCGCGGCGGACAGGGTGAACAGGAACAGCAGGCCGGCTCCCTCAACAGGGTTGCCAAGCAGGGCCGAACCCCAGGCCGCCAGCAGCATCAGCAGGTTGATGTCCGGGCCCTTTTCGCGCAGTGAGGCCAGCGCGGACTGCAGCGGCAGCCAGCTGCCGGAGATGTAGGCCACGAGCAGCAGCCAGCGGCCGGCAACCACAGTTCCGTTGTCAAGCAGCCACCAGCCGGACAATGCAGCAATCGCGCAGCTGATTGTCAGCCAGGCCGCCAGCCGTGCGGAACCGGCCCCGTGGCTATGGCCATTGTGTGACGGCTGTGCTTCAGCGTGCTGCATACCTATCTACTAATATCCGGGAAAGGCTGGCAAGCGCGTGAATGCATGGAAGATCTACATGAGTCTTAGTCGCAATAAGTAATGAGACTGCGAAAAGGCGGGCCGGTATGGTGGTCCGGCCAGGCTGGCTGCCGGGCCCGCTACGGGCCGGAGTGGTCGCTTTTACTCAAGCGACCAGCGCCGCTTCCAGGACATTGGGAAGCCGAGCTCCAGCGCGTAGCAGAAGCGGATCAGCTGCCCCATGTGCTGGGCCTCATGCTCCAGCAGGTCCAGCAGCAGTTCGGTGCGCGGGTCGTCCCACTCGGTGTAGCTTGCCAGTTCGTAGAAGGAGCTCGCGCTGTCACACAGGGCGCGCACGATCCCCTCGCGGCTGGCAATGTCATCGCGGGACAGCGAGCAGGTGAAGCCCTGCCACTCACCCTCCTCGATGGCGCGGATGTAGCTTTCGCGGGCACCGACCAGGCACCAGAACTGGTCTCCGATCGAGTTGGATGGCAGCGGGAGCTCGAGGGCGAATGCCTCGTCCGGCAGGTGGTTGGCCATCTCCACCCAGAGCTCGAAGTCGCGGTTCAGCCTGTCAACTATGTGCTGCATGGATAGAGAGTACTACTTGCCGGGATCGCTTTTCAGCTAATGCCAAGCAGCCTGAAGTCCAGCGGCTCGGTGACCATCGCCAGCTCACCGTCATGGTCCAGCGGCCAGTCCGCCTGCGGACGGTCCCAGTACAGCTCCAGGCCGTTGCCATCCGGGTCGTTCAGGTAGAGCGCGAGGCTGACACCGTGGTCGGCGGCACCTGTCAGCGGCCAGCCGGCGCGTTGCAGGCGTTGCATCGCATCGCCCAGCGACTGCGGGCTGGGGTAGCGGATCGCGGCATGGAACAGCCCGGTATGCCCTGGCGCAGGAGGCCCGCCACCTTCGCTCTGCCAGGAGTTGAGCCCGATGTGGTGGTGATAACCTCCGGCGGACACGAAGGCCGCGCGCCGGCCCATGCGCTGCGTAAGCGTGAAGCCGAGCACACCGCAGTAGAAGTCCAGCGCACGCTCCACATCGGCGACGCGCAGGTGCACATGCCCGATGTCGACGCCGGGGTCGATCGGCTGGGACTGGTTTCTGTAATCGGGATCTGCCACGGCGGGATATACCACTTCTGCGAGGCGGAATATCTAAATTGGACGGACAGTTGCGAATGCCGAGGCTGAGGGATGCAAGGGAAGTAATGGCGGAGAGTGAGGGATTCGAACCCTCGATACGGCTATATCACCGTATAACTGCTTAGCAGGCAGCCGCCTTCAACCACTCGGCCAACTCTCCGCGCGAGGATCAATATGCTACCACAGCACAGGGGCCTTATCAATCACCCAGGGATCAGATTCGGGTAAAGGGTCAAACCAGAGAACAGGGAACTGGGAACAGAGAGCAGGGGGAAGGATCAGGGAACAGGTTTGCCGACGCGCCCTGTTTACACTCCCCACACCCCGGGTAACAAATACGGTTGCCCGGAATCCAGGGTCCGGGCAGCCAGCTCTTTCATCCCGGCCTGGCCTGCATGAGGACAGGACCGGGGAAACCCTGGAAAGACCGTGTGAGGAAAGAGGAAATGTACGAGAACGAGTTCGGCCTGCGATTCAACCCCTTCTTCTGGGCAGCCTTCATCGGCGTGCTGTTCATCGCGTGGAAGATGTACGGTGTGATCAGCGGGCTTGGCGATGTGCTTGGCAACATTCCCCCCGCCTGATATTCCCCTGGCCCCAAATCCCCCACTGTGAGACTGTGTTATGGACCGGACCCTCGTTATGCTGGCGTTCTCGCTGACCGCCGGCTGTTTCCTGACCCAAGTGATCATGAGCCGTGTCGATGTCGACGCCTGGTTCGCGCTGCTGCGCTGAAGCTGTCCCCGATTCCCCTGCTCCCCTGGTCGACTGCTGCGCTAGATCGCGCGCACGCTCTCCTCGCGCACGACGCTCGCCGGGAACAGCGGGTGGCGCGTTGACAGCGAGTCGTCGTCAAGGATCACCTGCCAGCCGTTCTGCTCCGCGCTGTTGATGATCAGCGGCCCGAGCAGGTTGAGCGTGCTCTTTGAGAACTCGGGGTGGATCGTCACGATGCACTTCACCCGCAGGTGCTCCTCGCTGCCCATCTCGCGGCGCACGGACTTCGGCAGGTGCAGCTTGAGGCTGTAGTTCGGGATGAACTCGAAGGGGTCGGCCAGCAGGAAGGCCAGGTTCGGGTCATCCTGGCTGTGCAGCCAGACCAGCGGTGACACCCGCTCATCACGGTGGATGAAGAAGCAGGTCATGTCGGGGAAGCCGACCAGTCCCTGCGGAAAGCGGACCACATCCTGCTCTGTGTACTCTACCCTGCCGAAGCGCTCACTGTTGAAGATCACGACTGCCTCTACCCACCGCCGGATCCTCAGCCTGAAACGAAGATTCGCAGGCTCGGCGGGATTACGGAAAACTCATTCTCCCGGATCCGTACATCAATCATCGGTTTACGCATCCCGATCTGAATGCTCGGGGGGCGGTAAGTGGATGATGTACCCAGATTTGACGGTTGGATGCTGATTTCCGGCGGGTCCTTGGGCAGTGCGGCGATGCCGAATTCATGGCGGGTGGCGTGCTGGACCATCCGGCTGCGGCTCCAGGCCGCCACGCCATTGGGATGGTGCGCCACGTCGGCGAGGTAGTCCCCCTTCTCCACGATGCGTGCGATGCCCTCGCTGCGCAGCTTGTCGGTCAGCTGCTGGATGCGGCCGGAGAATCCCGTCGGCGTGAAGTAGCCCATCGAGGCGCGCGCCCTGGTGTAGTCAATCTCGATGTTGCCGGGCGTACGCGACAGCTCGATGCGGGCGGGACTGCTATCGATGTGGACATCCACCGGCGGAGTCTGGATGGACAGGTCCGGCCGGCCGTTGCGGATGCTTATCCGGGCCGGGCTGCTTTCGATCTGCAGGCGCGGGATGTCCATTCTGCAGAGATGCTAACCGGGATGCCGACTGTCTGCGTTAAGCAAACCATAAGAATTATTGGTCTGCCGGTATTGAATTATCTGACTTGTTATGTGGAGTCCAATAACGGCTGCGAGATGCTGAACAGGACCCACTGGCATACTGTCCAGTTAACTGTGGGAATACCGGGAAAACGCAAGGCGCTCCTGTTGCTGATCGCACCAGCGGCGCTCGTCTTGTTCATAGTGATCAAGCAGTGGCTCTGGCTGCGGCATGTGACCGTCTTTGACTGGGAACGCAGCCTGAACGGGCAGCTGCTGGATATGCATGTTGAGCCCGGCACCCACAACATCTACCTGCTGGCGCTGGATGCTTCCCAGCAGCCGGCACAGCCCGTCAACACGAAGCAGTACCTGCTGTACAGGCTGGATGGCAATGGCTCAGTGCAGTGGAGCTGCCCCTTCAGGCAGATGCCGCCGCTGGACTACCGCGCTTCAGATGAAAACGCCTGGATCGAGGATGTGGACGGGACTGTGATCGTTGCCAATAACAGCGGCGAACGTTTTGCAATCACTGAGGATGGCAGGCTGGACTGGGCGGCCGACCGCCACAGCATGGCAACCGCAGCCATGGCCCTGGGCAGCAGCCCTATCGGTGCCGTGATCAGCGGGGATGATCTGGTGGCTTACGACAGGCAGGGCCGGGCCTGCTGGCGCTTCTCCCTGCCGCAGTACCCCAACCTCGCATCCCGCCAGCTGTACCCGGCGGCCGAAGGTGGCTGGCTGGTATACAGCAGCTATGAGCCGCATAAGTTCGGCGAGCCGGGCTGGGACCCGGAAATCTACATGCTGACCGTTGGTTTGCAGGTGGACAGTGCAGGTGGCAACCCGCAGGAGGCGGAGGTCTCCTGCAAGCTGTCGGACTACGACCGGGCCGTCAACCACCGCTTTGGCAATGGCAACATCCTGTCGATGGAGGGCTACGGCGCGCAGGCAATGCCCAGCTGTGGTTTTTCCTTTCCATTTGCCCCCGGACGCCGCTACGGCTATGCGTTCGGGCCGGACCCTCTGCAGGAAATGCCGGAGCGGGACTTCGGCGAGGGCTACATTGAGCGGGTGCAGTTCGAGGATGACTGCGCCTGGGTGCAGAGTGGCCGGCTGTGGCGGCTGGACCAGGACGGGACGCTTGCGGAACAGCTCGGACCGGAGTGTGCCAGCTTCCACTGGGATGCTGGCAATGGGCTGGTGAGCGCGGAATGGGTGGACAGCCCACGCGCGCTGTTGTCAATCGTCGGCTTCCTGCCATTTGGGGACACGCTTGAGCTGAAGCGTAGCGGCGGCACTGGCGGAGGCCAGCGCATGATCCGGGTTGATGGAAAGGTATATGGTTCCTATGCCCTGCGGGTTGACGGGAATGAGCAGCTGTTCGCACTGGCCAGCCAGGATAACCTTTACAGCAATCAGTTCGAGCTGCATGGCAGGCTGCATCGCTAGGCTATCATCGAAGCAGTGCTGCGCAGACGAAAGATCCTGTTTCTCTGGCTGGTGCCGCTGGTGCTGGTACTTGCCGCCGTGGTGCAGCAACAGTTATGGCAACGTTCAGCACGCAATTTTGATTGGAGCATTGAATTCAACGGTCTTCTGAATGACATGCTCGTTGATGACTCCAACGACAGAATATACATTCTTGTTGGAGAGAGCAGACAAAATCCTGTTTCACTTGAACGCCGATATCATGCGATTCTTCATTGCCTCGATTCTAATGGCAATCCAATCTGGACTCAGAAAGACGCTGCACCACCGCCAAGCTATTGGGACATGAACATTCTGGAACCTACAATGCTGCTGGAAGGTTCAACAATTCACATACTCTGTGGCAGCAACCGGCGATTCTGTCTTGATGATAACGGCGAGCTGCTCTGGCAGGTGCGACAGGAGGACCTGATGCTCATGGAGGATCTGCCCGGGGGCCAGGCCAGTTATGTCGTGGATGTGTATGGCACACTGTATGGAATTGATAGACTTGGTCAGCCCTGCTGGCGTACTGAATTGGTTCCCGTGGATTACCACTCCTCTGCATTCCATCATGCTGAACCCGATGGCAGCTTCACGGTCGTCACCAATAGCTGGGTCAACAATCCAAGTGATCACTCCAGAAGTGTCAAGCGGATGTTTCGTGTTTCCTGCACAGGTGAGCTGATTTCGGAGGACGAACTCAATGGCAACGTGATTGTTTCAGACCGGATGCACATGTTTGCCGATGGAACACTCGTGAATCTCCCGGATCCGTATCGGGGACCTGGCAATGGCATTCGCCTTGCCGGCCAACCCTTTGACAGGGACCAATGGATGCATGAAATCAAGCCGGAAGCCGGGGATACCAGGGCAGCCAGTGTGCAGGATGACCGGCTATACTGGTTGATAGATCACCTCTGGGAACTTGACAGCAATGGACGCTTTCGATCGCTCAGTGGTTCAGGCTGCCTTAACTGGGACATCAGTGAGTCTGGAGTGCGCCTGCTGGCATACCCCGATTCCAGTCCATTGCAGCGGATGGGAATGCCTGAAGAGCTATGCATGCCAGAAGCGCTCAAAATGCATTGCAGGGTTCCCGGCAGGCTGTTTCCCGTTGTCCGCCGCTTCCGCGCTGATCTTGCCAATCAAAGGGACATCAAACTTGCTGCCAGCAATGAACTGATGTTGTTCGGTAATAACATTTCCACTACCCCCTTCAAATGCAAGGTCAACTGTTCAATTCTAAAAAAGTAATCGCATCCCGCATCCCAGCCCGGCTAACAGCCGGACCTCCATTACCTCAGGTAGTCGAACAGCGTGCTCGGGATCACGCGTGAGCCGGTGCCCAGAGCGGCATTGAGGATGTTCTCGCGTTCCTTCAGCTTGATGATCGCCTCCGCCATGTCCACGTTGTCATTCTTGTTCTGCAGGTCCAGCGTGTTCACCGTCAGGGTGTCATTCTGGGTCAGCGTCATGTCCAGGCGGCGGGTGCGGCTGCCGATGATGGCCAGCGTGCTCGTGACCTTCTCCAGCGCGCGGTCCACGTTGCCGATGCGCCTCGTCAGGTGCTGGAAGCGTTCATCCTCATAGGTCGTGCGAGAAGCCAGCTCGGAGCGGTAGATCAGCCGGCCGCTGATGCCGCTCATGCGCTCCTCGAAGGTCGACAGGCGCTGGCCCTTCAGGCCATAGGCCTGAATGCTGATGTCATTGACAACGGTGTTGTTGGGATTGAATACGCGGATGCGGCCGTCGCGCTGCACCTCCACCTCAAGGCTGACGCCGAGCTGCTGCTCAATCGCGTCGGCCAGGTCCTGCATCGTGCTGAAGCGCTGCACGATGAAGCTGGAGGTCGTGCCATCGCTGGAGATGCGGATCTCCGTGCCCGGTGCGACGTCATAACTCACACCCTTTTCGTCGTGCAGGTCGCTCAAGCGGCTGGTGGCTGCGCTGTAACCCAGCAGCTCATCACGCAGCTGGATCATGGTGTTGATCATGTTGTCAGCTTCCGTGACCTCACCGATGCCGGGCTGGGTGCCGCCGCCGGGGATCGTCGGAGCAGCGAGGCCCAGCAGGGCCAGCATGCCGGCATCCACGTCCGCAAGCTGCAGGTCGGAAGTCTCCACGCCGCTGCCGACATTGGTGGACTGGATGTCGACGTAGTTGGAACCACCGCGGGTCACCACGGTGGCAATCACCGCGTTCTTCAGCACCGGCGAGAGGGCGATCTGGTTGTTGATGATCGCGGCCAGGTCGTTCTCGTCAACCACGCCGCCGGCTGGCAGGGTGATCGTCACCGGTGCCGGGTCGGTGCCGTCGATGCTGGAACCCGGACCGAGGTCGATGCTGAAGCTCTGGGTGCCGCCGGGGATCGCACCGATGCCGGCAGGCCAGGCCAGGGTGCTCTGCACCTGCGCTGGCACCGGCGGGGCACTTTCACCCGTGGTCGCTTCAACATAGAAGCCCAGCGCACCAAGCGTGTCCGTTGCCAGCACGGGCGGGCCGGGCACGCTGTTGCGCAGCACCAGGTCGTCGATGCCGACCTTGGTGCCCGTGGCCGTGGTCACGATGCGCAGCCGCCCGCCGTCATCCTCAGCCTTCACCAGCCCGCTGAGGTACTTGTTGTCAAGCAACTGCTTGTTGATGTCGTCAATGATGTCCTGCAGCGTGGCGGCGGAGGCATCGAGATTGATCTCCACCGGGCTTAAGTCAATCGGCTCCTCACCCGGCCGGGTGATGTAGGCATCCGGCCCGAGGTCGATCGTGAAGCGGTCATTGCCATCCGTGCCGGCGAATCCGGCGGCAGTCTGTCCCGCATAGCCGAAGATCACCGCGCTGGCGGTGTCAGCCGTGCCGTCCGGGGCAGTGCCGCCCAGCATCAGGTCGCCGATCAGCACGCTGCTGTTCTGCACATAGGTCTCGATGTCAATCCCGCCGAGGCCATCGTCTCGCACGATCAGCTTGTCCTCGCCGAAGGCCAGGTCAGCCTTCTTCTGGATCTCTGCCGCCAGCTCGGCGGCATTGTTGTAGGTAACCGCATCCAGCTTGATGGCCTTGGTCTCAGTGAAGCCATCGTTGGCAGCGCCGCCGAGAGTGATCACCATGTCCTGCTGGTTGGTTGTCAGGTTGAGCGGATAGGCCAGCGGGCCACCGTCATGGATCGCGCCGGTGCTGTCCGTCAGTGGCAGCGTGACACCGGTCTGTGCTTTGTTGAAGGCGCCCTGCGGCAGGATCTCCATGTCCTCCAGCACGGTGCCGGCCAGGTCGCGCAGCTTGATGCTCTTGGAACTGTTGAGGCTGGTCAGCTGCAGGCGGAAGTCATTTGAGACCTCAGCCTTGACCTCGGTCAGGGTATCCGAGTTGATCCTGCGGGCCACATCCGCCAGCGTATCCGCCGGGTTGACGACGATCAGGCGTTCGTTGATCTCGAAGGTGCCGCTGTAGCCGAGCGGCTGGCCGCTCATCTGCCGGCCCTGGGCCTGCCAGGTATGGTCGAGGAAGATCGAATGCCCGTCGAAGTTGACATCGAGGTCGCGCTGGATGCCGATGTTGCGTCCGATCTTGCCGAAGTCCCCCTGGTAGGTGACGGAGTTCGTGAAGCCGTCGGATGTGTTGCTGTTGATGCGGAAGCTCTCGGTCAGGGTCTCGAAGCCGCTGAACACGTAGCGCCCGCTGAAGTTGCTGTTGGACAGCGTGACCGTGTGCTCCAGCAGCTGGTTGATCTCCTGCGCGATCGCCGTGCGGTCATCGCGCGTGAGCACGGTCGAGCTGCCCTGCACCGTCAGTTCACGCACGCGCTGGATCTGGGTGTTGACCTCGCTGAGCGTGATCTCGGTGAAGTTCAGCCGCCCCAGCCCGTTGTCAACATTGCGGGTGTACTGCGTGGTGCTGGCGATCACGCGGCTCAGGTTGAGGCTCGTGCTGACTGCGCTCGGGTTGTCACGCGGCCGCTCGTAGAGCTTGCCGGTGCTGGTCTGGCGCAGCAGCCGGGCCATGTCCTGCTGCACACGCTGCAGGTCCGCCATGTAGTTGCTTGTCAGCAGTGTGTTCGGGATTCTCATGTGTTACCTGCCCACCGTGCCGAGACGGTTGACGATCAGGTCCAGCACCTCATCCACCACGTTAAGCGCACGGGCATTGGCTTCGTAGGCGGACTGGAACTTGACGATGTTGACGGCTTCCTCGTCCAGGTTGACGCCGCTGATCTCTAGCCGGCGTTCCTCCAGCTGCTCCACCACGAGCGTCTGGGTGGTATGGCTGCGCTGCGCGGTCAGCGCCGTGGCGCCGATGCTGGAGACGAGGCCCTGGTAGTACTCGCCGAAGCTGGAGTTCAAGAGCGCCTTGTTGTCATTGCGCAGGTCGGCGATCGCCAGCGCGGTGCGGTTGTCACCGGGGCCGGGGAAGCCCGTGCCGTCGTCACCGGCGGCCGCGATGCTGTCCAGGTCGGAGAGCACCTGCGGGTTCAGCCCGAAGTTGGCAAGCGAGTTGCGGTAAGGCGGATCGAGGAAGAAGGTCTGGTGCGTGGCATTGTCCAGCCCGAGCTGCTCGAAGAAGTTGCTCGAGCCGTCCTTGATCTTCAGAGTGGTGTCCGCATCTACCGGGTTGTACTGCTCGAACACCACCCGGTCGAAGCCGAGCGAGCCGTCGATGCTGACGCGCACATCCTGCGTGGCCTGCTCGATGCGCTGGAATAGGTCGCCAAGCGTGATCGCGGTGCTGGCCAGCACCTCACCCGGCGTGATCTCGATGCGCTGGCCCTGGATGAAGAAGTCGCCGCTGGTGAAGCCAAGCTGGTCCAGGGTGGTGTCCAGCGTCGTGCCGGCGGGCAACGCCGTGCTGCCGCCGTACTGTTCGGTGCGGTAGTCGGTGAAGAAGCTGCGCCCCTGCAGGCCGTCCAGACCGTAACCGGCGATGTGCAGCTTGTTGACACGGTTGGTGAAGGCCGTCACCAGCTTCTCCTGCTCGAGGCGCACAGTTGGCAGTTCCACGTCGCGCATCTGCAGCATCCCGCCCAGTTCGCCGGAGCGGATGTCCAGCCGGATGCGGGACTTGCTGAACTCGATGTAGGGCCGGGTCAGGTCCTGCTGGTTCTGCTGCAGGCGGATCTCATGGAAGTCCACGCCGCTGACCATCGGGTGGCCCTGCACCAGCACGCTCACGCTGCCGTCGTTGTTGAACTGCACGCGGGCGTTGATGATGTTGCTGACCTCCTCGATCATGCGGTCGCGCTGGTCCATCAGGTCATTGGCCTTCATCTGGCCGTTGTCACCGCCGCTCTCGATCTGGATGATCTGCTTGTTGATAACCGCGATCTGGCTGTTGAGCTGGTTGAGCCTGTCAACGCGGTCCTGCAGCTGTTCGTTGATGTTCATCACCTCACGGTCCAGCCGGCGGTCCTGCTCATTGACGAATTCGGTCATTGCCAGACCGGCCTGCGCCAGGTTGGTGCGCGTGCTGGCACTCTCCGGGTCGTTCGAAAGGTCCTCCCAGGCGTTGAAAAAGTTGTCCATCAGCGAGTTCAGCCCGTTCTCGGAAGGCTCGTTGAAGATGTCCTCCACGCGGATGTAGGCGTCGCTCATCGTCTGGTACAGCGTGCTGCGGCCATTCTCCTGGTGCAGCTGGCTCTCGATGAAGATGCTGCGGATGCGCGTGATCGAAGTCACGGTCGCACCGGTGCCAACCTGGCCGGGGCGGATCGTCACGAACGCGCCCGGGAAGGACAGCGGGTCGCTGGCGCTGATGTTCACGCGCTGGCGGCTGTAGCCCTCCGTGTTCGCATTGGCAATGTTGTGCCCGGTAACGTCCAGCGCGGCGCGGGCCGTCAGGAGGCCCTTCTTGCTGGTCTCAAGCCCGAGGAATGTTCCACGAAGCATCCGACACCATCCTTGTCACATATCTCCTGCACTGTTTATCGGCGGGATATTGGTGGACTTGAGCCGGACGCAGACAGGCCCCGCCTGGCGGCAGGGCCTGTTGTCATTTCCGTTGTTGTCGGGTTGTCAGATCCGGCAGTTGAGCAGCTCGCGGCGCGAGCCTTCCGCCGGGCGGCCATGGCTGTTGTAGCCGGGCTGGCCCTCGCCCTGGGTGACGAGCTTCAGCACGAGCTCGCCGTATTCCACCAGGCGCTCGGTCAGCACCCGGTTGTCATCCTGCAGCTGCTGCAGCTCGTCAATGCGCAGGCGCATCCCACCGGCCAGATCATCCAGCAGGGCGTCGCCACCGAGCTGCGCTGCACTGAGCTGCGCCGCCTGCTGCGGGTCCAGCCCATGCTGCCGGGCCACGAGATCGATGCGCTGGCGTTCCAGGCGGGCAAGCCGCTGGGCCAGCTCCTCCTCCTGGTGGCTCAGCTCCGCCAGTCCGGCGGTGCTGCTGGCCACAAGCAGGCGCTGCTTGCGCTGCATCACGTCCGCCAGCTGGTCCATCAGGTCCAGCTCACGGCTGAGCAGCTCGTGCAGTTCGGCGGATGCGGGATCAGATGAGGTCATCGAAGATACCCTCAGAAACCATCGCGTCGGCGGTGGCCTGCTGGTCAAGCTTCATTTCACCGCGTTCGAACTGGCTCTTCAGCGCTGCGACCATGGCACTGCGCTGGCTCTGGTCGCTGCGCTGGGCGGTCAGCTTCTGCACCTGCTGGCCCTGGCTGGACAGCTCGATGCTGTCACCGGGCCGCTTCGGCGCATTGCTGCGTTGCGCGGGAACGCGGGTCGGACTCTCATGGAGGTCCTTGGCGAGGGAGATCATCCCCTTTATGTCAGGTATTCTCATAGCACTCACTTCCTAAAGGTTCCAAGCTTCCAACTTGTCCACTCTTCTCCCGACGGCCTGTTCCAGGTATGCCGCAAGCCGCCCGGGCAGTGGTCGCAATTGCGCCACAACTCTTCCATCGGCGCGAAATTCCACTGCTTTAGGGCAATTCAGGAAAATCTGGCGGTTTTTTCCGCATTTATCCTTTTCCCCGACTTTCTGGGTTCCAGTGCTGTATCTGCCTTGTAGATCGGAAGGCCCGAGCCAGCGCTTTAGTGGTGGGCGGGAAGTGAACGAACACTTAATGCAGCGGGATAGAATCAGCTGTGCGAAACTCATGGCTAGCCCTGCTGCTGCTGTTAATGCTCCTGCCGTTTGGCCAGCTGCTGGCGCAGGATGAACTGCCGCCGGAGCTGGACCGCGGCCAGGGCAAGTACCCCGAGCTGCCGCTGCCTGGCTTTGAGCCGGATGAGCCGGAGGAACAGAGCCTGGAGCTGATCCCGAGTCTGACGCTTACGCGCGCGGATTTCGACGAAGGCCTGAGTTACAGCGGCGAGCACCGCCTGGACCAGTGGCTGGGGGACATAGATATTGAAGCCGGCATCGGTGAAGTGTTCTTTCCCGGATCGCTGCGCCTGCGCGGTGACCTGCGCAGTTTCCCCGGCAGCCGGATCAAGGTCGGCGGTGAGCTGCGTTGCGGCGGATCGCTCGAGCTGCAGGATTCGCTGCAGGTGGACCAGGCGATCCGCGTGGATGGCGCACTGACGAGCACTGCCTCTGTGCTGGCCCGCGCGGCAATCAGCGTGGGCGGTGACATCGACGTGGCGCGCAGCATCGCGGCCGGCGGCTGGCTGTACAGCGGCGGTTCGATCACAGCAGGTGGCCGGATCTGGAGCGGCGGGCTGTTGGAATCGCGCGGCGGCATAAGCAGCGGGCAGGACTGCGGGGGACAGGATGGCATCCGCTGCGGTGCAGACATCGAATGTGGCGGTGAGCTGAGCAGCGGGGCCGGCATCCTCAGCGGCGGCAGCGTGACGGCTGCCGGACGCATCCTGCTCGGCGGCCTGCTGTTCTGCGGCACGGACCCGCGTGCCGGACAGGATCCGCAGGCGCTGGTCAGATGCAGCGAGCTGGTGGGGGGAGAGCTTGCCTGGGGCGAGCTTGAGATAAGGGAGGGGGAGGAGAACACGGAGAACCTAACCACAGAGGACACAGTGGACACAGAGAAGAATGCAGGAGAAAGGTTTTCCAACTATGGAAACTAGGTTATCTTCAATCCTGTTACTTCGCGAAGCTATTGATGAAGGAGCGATGATCGCGCTACTGGAGACAAAGCGACCTCAAACAGATATCATCACCGACTTGCCAGTTACTCGTCTTGAACCAAACACCTATAAATGTGGCGTCGACCCCCACGAAGTGTATATTGAAGTGAAGTCCCATATATCCGAGCTCAACTATATGGATACAGCTAAGTCATTCATTTCCATTTACAACTTTGTATCAGATCATCGCGATATTGACTTCAACATGGCGTCAGAATTTACTGCATTTGATGTCGTTGCCATTTTGTTCAGAAGATATAGAAGCGATGTATGGGCTGCTGAAGATTACTATCCACCACAAGCCGAGGACCCTGAATTGAAAAATGTCAATATTGCCGGGAAGTCAGGCTATATTTGGACAGCTGATCAATTCTATACATATATGCTAAAGCCATTTTATAAGGATAATATCTGATTCAGGCGGAAGATCAGCTTCATTGATTCTTGAATAAAAATACTACTCTGTGCGCTCTGTGGTTAATTTCTCAGCGAGCTCCTCTTTCTCCTACGGGTCCACGCCCCTTCTATAATCTCCCTATGCCGCGCGCAGACAAACCCGTTCTCCTGCTGATCCTCGATGGTTGGGGCCTCGCCGAGGATCCATCCAACTCGGCGATCGACCTCGCCAACACCCCTACATGGGACCGCATCTGGCGGGAATACCCACACACGCGGCTGATCCCGCACGGCACGCATGTCGGCCTGATGGAGGGCCAGATGGGCAACAGTGAGGTTGGGCACCTGAATCTAGGCGCCGGGCGCGTGGTGCGCCAGGACCTGCTGGAGGTGACGCGCCTGATCGGTGCCGGCGAGCTGGCCACGCACGCTCCGCTGAACGAGTTCCTCGCACCGATGAAGGACAGCGGTGGCACCTTGCATTTCGTCGGCCTGTTCAGCGATGGCGGTATCCACAGCCATATCAATCACCTGCTTGGCCTGGCCCGGCATGCAGCATCAGTCGGAGTACAGCGCATAGCGATCCACGCCCTGACCGACGGGCGCGACACCGCACCGAAGTGCTGCGAGCAGTATTTCGAGCTGGCGCAGCGAGAGCTGCCTGACAACGCATTCTTCGCTTCCGTCGGCGGGCGCTACTACCTGATGGACCGCGACCACCGCTGGGAGCGCACCCAGCAGCACTGGGACGTGATCACGCATGGGATGGGGCCGATCGCCAGGGACTGGCAGACCGCAGTGGCCGCCGCGCGCAACCGCGACGAGGGGGATGAATTCATCACGCCGACGGTGATCGGCGACTACGCCGGCTTTGAGCCGAATGACCGCATCCTCTGCTTCAACTTCCGCGCTGACCGCATGCGCCAGAGCGTGGCCGCCTGGACCCAGCCGGAATTCGAGGGCTTCGACCGCAGTGACTACAGCCCGCTGCCACTGTTCTCCGTGCGACGCTACGAGGCGCATTTTGGCAATCCGGTGCTGATCAACCGCGACACCGTGGACGAGACCCTTGCACAGGTTGTCAGCCAGCACGGCCTGACGACTTACAAGAGCGCCGAGACGGAGAAGTACGCGCATGTGACCTACTTCTTCAATGGCGGGCTGGAACAGCCCTGGCCCGGTGAGGAGCGCGTACTGGTGCCGAGCCCGAAGGTGGCGACCTACGACCTGCAGCCGGAAATGTCCGTCAATGAAGTGACTGACAAACTGGTGGAGGACCTGCGTGTGCAGGGCCACGACCTGTACGTTGTCAACTATGCGAATGGTGACATGGTCGGCCATACCGGGGTGAAGGCGGCCTGCATCGCGGCCTGCGAAGCGGTCGACGCCTGCCTCAGGCGGGTGCTGGATGCAGCGGGCTGGGGAGAGCATGTGACTGCGATTGTCACTGCCGACCATGGCAACTGCGATGTGCTTACATGGCCGGACGGCACGCCACATACGCAGCACAGCATGAATGACTCACCATTCGTGC
Source organism: bacterium (assembly GCA_020440645.1). GTDB lineage: Bacteria > 4484-113 > 4484-113 > 4484-113 > JAFGCY01 > JAHEFU01. The sequence goes on from JAGRNR010000072.1 coordinate 14,933, forward strand.
TTGTCAGCGAACCGAAGCGTGAGCTCAAGGCCCTGGCGCAATGGTCGCTGCGCGACGTGGCCCCGACCATCCTCGAGCTGCTGGGCATCGACAAGCCGGCAAGCTGGGACGGAAGCAGCCTTCTTGATGACAAGGGGTAATCACGAGCTCAGGAAGCGGGCTGCTGTAGCTGGTTTTTTGCCGGCCCGCGAATCCCGAACCACCAGAGCCAGGTAACGAGCAGCAGCTGGAATGGAATACGCAGGAGCAGGTATCTGGGACCTGCGGAGTGACCACCGAAATCCACGTGATTAAGTGCGCTGTATATGTTGATAGGTAGGACAGCCAGCAGGAACAATAAGGCGGCCAGGGCTGCCATGCGAGATGTGCGGGGGATTGCCAGACCAACAGCAAGCGCAATTTCCGCCACTCCGCTGAGGATGACGATCAGGTTGGGGGCAGGCATGAATTCGGGAATCATCCTTGCCATTCCATCAGTCATGGCGAAATGCACGCTGCCCGTTATCAGGAAAAGCAGAGCCATTGCCAGCATGCCGCTGCGTTGAGCGGACAGTCCGCTTGCGGGCCATCTTCTTCCAATCATCAACAGCAGTACAAAGCTGCTGACCAAAGTTGCCAAAAGTCCGATCAACACTCGGCGATTTCCTTCTGCAGTCCGCGCAGGGCGGTCTCCACACGGATCTCAAATGCCGCGGTGGCGTCGGCACGGGTCTCGAAGTAGCCGCGCAGCTCGAGGCTGACCATCCCATGTACGGCGCTCCAGAGCTGTAGCACGATCATTTCCACCGGCAGCTCAATGAACAGTCCCTGTGAGACACCCTCGTTGACAGCGCCGATCAGCACCTCCATGCACAGGTAGCTCTTCTCGAGACAGTCCTGGTCTGGCGTGAACTCGCGTACCGGCGTGCCGAACATCAGCTGGTAGCAGGCCGGGCGCTTCAGGGCGAAGCGGCGGTATGCATGGCCGAGCGCCTCAATGTGGCGCTGCGCATCGCTGAAGC
>JAGRNR010000073.1:0-14553 GCA_020440645.1 bacterium
CTCTGAGAGCAACATGGCCCGGTAGCTCTAAGAGCTACACTCCCCATCCCGCATCCCTGCTTCTGCTTCTGCTTCTGCTTCCTGTCCTGACCACTGACCACTGACTACTGATCACTGTTCATTCCCGATGTTGACAACCACCTGGCTGTTCCCGCTGGCGCTGCCCAGTTCCAGTACCAGCGGCAGGCCGTCCAGCGCCAGCAGCACCCGGTCGAAGGGCTCCGCGGAATCGTCCACCGGCTGGCTGCTCCACTGGTCGCTGTTGTCAGGGAACTGCCCGCCGGTCCAGTACAGCCTCAGCTCGTTGTAGCCACTGGCCACCGCCGGCCGTCCGCCGACGAGGGCCGCAGCCGGTTCCCAGTGAAGGTCCGACCCAGGCTGGGCCACGATCGTATGCTGGAACCAGCTGGCCGCGCTGGCCGAAGTACGGCTGCCGGCCTGCAGGAACTGCAGGGAGGAACTTGTCGCGTCGGAGACCACTACACAGGGCAGGCCGGCAATCAGCATCAGCCTTGGCGGATAGGCCGAATCAACCGGCGTCAGCAGGTAATCGCTGAAGCTGCCGGAGCCGTTCGGGGCCAGCACCGTTGAGCGGTTGAACAGCAGGTAGGGGGCGGGCGTGACGCCGAGTCCGCAGCTGAACAGCCAGGGCCCGCTGGCAATGCACTGCGGGCTGCGGAAGTCGTTGAAGCCCGGCGCTGCGCTGTAGCCGCTCCAGTCCGCCGGGCCGCTCGGCTGTGCGGTGTTTGCCTGCCAGGCCTCCAGCCCACTGTTATTGAACTGGATGTATGGCCGGCCCTCACGTACCGTCAATGCAAGCCGTACCGGGTTGGCGGACAGACTGGCGACCTGGTGCGTGCTCCAGCCGGCGGGCCCGGCCACTGCGCTGTCGCGGCGGCTGTACATCACGGCAAATGAAACCGGTGCTGCGCTGTAGTCCACGTAGGCGATCGCCGGCTTACCGTCCACTGAGGCAATCGCGACCGGGCTGTTGTCATACAGGAAATGCCCAAGGTCATCCTCCAGGTACCAGTCCGCCGCGGATTGCGGCCGTGCAACGGCGGCGATTGCGAAGCCGTCATGCGTGTCCGGCGTCAGCCCGTAGCGCTCGTAGACCAGTGCCGGCCTGCCATCCACGATGCAGCCCTGCACGTCGAAGTGCTGGAAGTCCTGCGTTGTCAGCGCATAGCGGTTCCAGCTGAACTCACGCACGCCGGCCACCGGGGCCACACGCCAGTCCGCCTCGACCTCGCCCCCGTTGGCAAAGTATCCCATCTCGAGTCCCGGGCCGGACTTGAAGCCGCTTTCCATCGGTGTGAAGCCGACCTCGTGCCATTCACCACTGGCCTCTCGGGCCTGCACCATGTAGCCGGAGACGCGGGCCGCGAAGTTCTGCCCGATCGGGGTCACATCCGCGATGTTGATCTCGCCGTTGCCATCCCCGTCCGCCACCACCGCCGCCGTCAGCCAGTCCGGGCTGGCGGTTGTCTTGCCGAGGTGGATGCCGACCGGCGTCAGGTCGGAAATGTTGACCTCGCCGTTCAGGTCATAGTCGCCCTGCTGGTAATGCGCCCAGGCCAGCGCCGTGTCCCCGTTGAAGTCACTGAACCAGCCGGGCTGGCGGTAGACCAGCTTCGGGATGGCGGACACGGAGCGCAGCGGCTGTCCCGTATCGTCCAGCTCGATTCCCCGCTGGGCCAGCACACGCTCCAGTTCGCTGCGCAGCTGCTGCATCACGGCGGGGTCAGGCGCAGCCGCCGCTTGTTGCAGGCCTGGGCGCTCTACAGTGTTGTTGTCAATCCTGCCGGGGGAGCGCCCGCAGGCAATGGCGGATACACAGAGGAATGCAATGGCAAGCAGGCTGCCAATGGCGCGGTGCTGCAGAGGCATCTCTCCACCTCCGGCGTCGGGTCGCGGCGCCAGTCCCGGTCAGGGAAACCGGGACAAGATGGAGTGATCATACCGCAATTTGCAATTGTGCTGCAGACTTCCTGTCCACAAGCCGGGGCAGGATCCTGGAGTACTGCCCTGATAGCAACATGGCCCTGTAGCTCTGAAAGCTACATTCCCCATCCCCATCCCTGCTTCGTTTTCCAGGTTTCCACAAGAGGCCAGCCTCAGTTTGGCAACTGAGGACTGCTGCTTCTCTTTCTGATTCTGCTTCCTGTCCTGACCACTGCCTACTGACCACTTCATTGGAAGTAGGGCGGCAGTAATACTGCCGCCGGGGATGGGGTTTTACCCCATCCCTACTTATTTTTTTTTTATTGGAGGCCAGCTTTCAGTCTTGCAACTGAGGACTGCTGCTTCTCATTCTGATTCTGCTTCCAGTCTTGACCACTGCCTACTGACCACTGACTACTTCCTCTCGAACAGCCGCGTCAGGCCGACCACCAGCATCGGCGTCAGCATGTTGACGCCCAGGTCCAGCAGCGAGAAGTCGCGGCGGTGGATGAAGATCTGCAGGCTTTCGCAGAACATCCCCCAGCCGCTGCACAGCATGATCGTCGCCAGTCGCACGGCCGGCCCGCCGCTGCGCCAGCTCAGCCGGTAGCTGAGCGTGAACAGGGTGAACATCCCCATGTGCAGGCCGAGGTCGCGCAGCTCATTGCGCGGGATGCTGAACTCGAAGCGCGTGCCGGCGAGGAAGGTCACGAGTTCCATGCCGATGTTCGGCAGGATGCCGAGCGTGATGATGTGCGCCACGAGGATCAGTGCGCCGAGGATGCTTGCCAGTGCCAGCAGCGGGATGCGGCGCATGGCGGAGGGCCCTGTTGCCAAGTCTTCAGCCCGCCTTGCGCGCCATCGCCTGTTCGTACAGCGTCTCCGCCCGGTAGGAGCTGCGCACCAGCGGCCCGCTGGCAATCCCGGCGAAGCCGATGGACAGGCCGTACTCCTGCAGGCGCTCGAACTCCTGCGGCTCCACGAAGCGCTCCACCGCCAGCTTGTCCGGCCGGTCGAAGGGCTTCAGGTACTGCCCGATGGTGAGGATCTCCACCCCTTCATCCAGCAGCAGGTGCATCGCCTCCTGCACCTCGAAGAAGCTTTCGCCAAGCCCAAGCATGATGCCGCTCTTGGTGACGAGCGGGATGCCCTCGTCGGCCGCGATCTTCCTTGCCAGCTTCAGCACGCGCAGGCTGGTCTCCCAGCGCGCCTTGTGGCGCACGCGGCCCTGCAGGCGCGGGATGGTCTCGACATTGTGGGCGAACACTTCCGGGGCACTGCGCACCACGCGTGCGATGTCAGCTTCGCTGCCCTTGAAGTCGCCGGTCAGCACCTCGATCTTCACGCCTTTGCCGACAGCATGCACGGCGTCGATGCAGTCCACCCAGTGCTGCGAACCGCTGTCCGCCAGGTCGTCGCGGTCCACGCAGGTCACCACGGCGAAGTTCAGTCCCAATTCGCGGACGCTCTGGGCCAGCTGGGCCGGCTCATGCGGATTGAGCGGCTCCGGCTTGCCGAAGTCCACGTTGCAGAAGCGGCAGGCCCGAGTGCATTTGTCGCCCATCACCATGAATGTCGCCGTGCCGCGCCCCCAGCAGTCGCCGATATTGGGGCAGTTCGCGCTCTGGCAGACAGTCGCCAGGCCGCCAAGCGTCGTGCCGACCTGCTCCTCGGTGGCCAGGTCGAGCCGGCGCACGCGGATCCAGCCGGGGCGGTTCTTGGTGGGTGCACTGCTGTCGCTCACAGGGAAATGATATCGCGGGAAGCGGCGGGTAAGCTTATCCGGGCCTTCACAGTATTTACAGATTGGCCCAGGCGGCGTATAATCAGTCACCTACTGAGACGCTGTCTCAATTAGCGGGATGAATTGTGACCCGGGCAAACGGGTCACGCGACGATGACGAAGTAAAAGCCGCGGGCTGTTCCCGTGTAGGGCGGATCAGTGCATCCGACCCTTATCTCCCAGAGAGGACGTCATGACCTTTGTCGCGATCAACTACATTACGTGCCAGCCTGATTTCGCTGAGCGCTTCGAATACCTGTTCTCCACCCGGGCCGGGGAGATCGACAAGATGGAGGGCTTCAAGTACATGGAAGTGCTGCGGCCGGCCAGCGAGGGCAAGCCCTACCTGATCGTTTCCCACTGGGAGGCGGAGGAGCACTTCAAGGCCTGGACGAAGAGCGAGACCTTCCTGAAGGGCCACCGCCGGGGCTTCGAGGACATCCAGAAGGCGAAGGAAGAGGGCCGCACACCGCCGATGACGAGCGACTTCCAGACCTACACGGTGATTGCCACCTAGTAAGTAAGCGCACCGAGCAGGAGGAGCACAACGAGATTAACCACAAAGATCACAAAGCTCACGAAGTTTTTTTTGCAGCACAAAAAGCACTCCACGCTTTCGACTTGAATTCTTCGTGCGTTTGGAGAACTTTGTGATTGACCTACTGCTTATACGCTCCAGGCCCGTCAATTCTTGACCTCCGGTCCATTTCCAGTTAGGCTTTCCACAGGGCAGGGACGGAACACAAAACCGGCTGGCACTGGGAGGCAGGCATGGGACTGCGCAAGGGATACATACTGACGGCACTTGCAATGCTGTTTTGCTTCAGCACCACTTCCTGCGGTGGACGCACGGAAAACCCGGATGGATTGCAGCAGGCAGTTCCCACACAGATGCCTGAAGCTACGGTTGACCCGGAGCTGATGCAGCAGCTGCGTGATGAACTGCAGCGCGTGCTGGAAGCCAATCCGCAGCGCGGCGTTTCCACTCCACCGAAGGGCGAGCAGGCGGCAGCACCGCTGACATACAACGGCGGCAATTCCAGCCTGGTCTGGCGCTATTACTCCCCCGGCGACTACGACCAGAATGGCTTCGTCAACGTCTCCGACCTCACGCCGCTGGGGCAGAACTTCGGCAAGACGGCCCAGGGCGGTAGTTTTCCCGAGAACAGCATCGAGGCCGTGGTGGACGGCGATGGCAACGGGGAGATCAACCTGGCGGATGTGACGCCGATCGGCGTCAACTTCGGCGTGCAGTGCAGCGGCTACAACATCTACGTCGCGGAGAATGAGACGGCGGTGCCGCCGACGCCAGACGCCCCAAATGGCAGCGGGGCCTCGCTCGTTGACAGCGTGGCCTTCAGCTCCGCTAACCTGACGGGCGGCCGCAAGAGCTTCACCCTGCAGGTGGTGCCGACGGCGCTTCAGCAGCAGTTCTGGGTGCGGCCCACGGACGGCACGCTGGACGGCGCGGCCAGCAACGCAGTGGCTGTCAACCTGCCCCCGGCCCAGCCGCCGCAGGCGGCGATCACACCCACGGGCGACACGAGCACCATGGCGCATATCGTCTGGGATGCCTCGGCGAGCTTTGACCCGGACGGTGAGATTGTCAGCTACGAATGGGACTTCGACGGCGACGGCAAGTTTGACTACACGACGGATGGCAGCAAGCCAACGGCGGACTTCTACTACTACGAAGCGGGGCAGTTCTCAGCCACCGTGCAGGTGACGGATGACACCCAGCGCACCGACACTGCAACAGCCATTGTCAACATCACCCAGGTGCAGGACTGGCAGGAAACCATGGTGGATGAACGGCTGGATGTAGTGGGTGGACAACCTGATGGTATTCGGGCTCCAATTCGACTCATGGAAGTTGATGGCAGGCCGGCCATGATCTATATTCGCAAGCAGGAAGCCGATGATCCTCATCCAGATTATGCTGGACTGACTTATATGATTGCAGAGGACTCGGAGGGTGACAGTTGGTCTGGAATCCAATACATTGACGTTGGAACTGATGCAAGTTTCGGAGACACTATTTCGTTTTACGGTGCAGCCACTATGGTTGATGGATTGCCGGCTGCGGTATATCAGATTTATAACGGCAACTCCAGCGGCCAGGGGGAGTTTTTCATCAACTTCAAACGAGCAAGAAATCCTGAAGGATCCAGCTGGACTGAATCGACGGCATTCTACAGCGACAGGCGGACAGATGACTCAATTCCAGTCCTTCAGGCTCCCAGAGATCTGCTGCTAATCGGTGGTAAGCCGGCAATCCTCGGAGATATTGGAGGAGGTCTGGACTACGCTCGCGCTACGACAATAAACGGCTCAGCCTGGGCAGCTCCAGAAAGTTCCACGTTGAGCCTTGGCTACTATAACGGACAGTTCTCTTACAGCGTCCTGACTGGCAAGCTTGCCAGGGTGGAACAGATCAACTCAGAAGACCTGGTCTTCAATCGGACCCTGGACGATACCGCAGACTCCTGGTCAGACCCGTCAGTGCTGATTGATGAGCATGAGAAAGCGCAGACCGCCATGCGTTTGCTAGAAGTCGGGGGACGTGCGGCGGTTGTTTACAAGGAGGCCGGCTCGGCGGATCTCAGGTACCGCAGAGCGATTGATGCCGCCGGCAATTCCTGGAATGAGCCGGTTACCCTTGATCCAAGAGCTGGCAGTGGTCGCCTCGCAACAATCATTGATGGACGACCAGTTGTCCTGTATTCTGACAGAATCAGCAACAGCCTGAAATTCATTAGTGCGAATGATCAACAGGGAACGTACTGGAATTTCCCTGCTGATGTGCCTATTTCACAATCCCTCGTATCATTGCAAATCATCCTTGGATCCACCAATGACAACCAGACCGCTGACCGCTCACAGTTGGCAGATATTGGCGGGCTGCCTGCTTTCACATACGTCTGGGAATACGAAGATGAATCAATGCAGAGTGGCAAACGATTGTTTTACATTGGATATAACTAAACAATTACACAAGTGGCCGCATACCGACTTAGTTTATAAGTCGAAAACAAAACCGGCTAGAATGCTGGGGGTCTGCTTCCAGCCAGCTTGGAGTGCGCTAGGGTTGCTATGCACTGCTTTACACTGCCGTCAGCCCAAAAGCGAACCATTCGATATCCACTTTGACACGAATGCTGCCGCCTGCATGCTTCATGATCTTCAGGCTGCATCCAGTCACCCTCGTTGCCAGATTCTCATGTCCTAGAATATGCCGATCACTTTCCAGGAAGGGATACATGGCAGAGACATTTGGCGGAGACGGCCTGACCGTCGGCAAGAAGGCACCGGACTTCACGATGGAGGACCATCGCGGCGGCACGGTCAGCCTGAAGGACCTGAAGGGCAAGCCCTTCGTGCTGTTCTTCTACCCGAAGGACAACACCCCGGGTTGAACGACTGAAGCTTCAGCCTTCGGTGAGCTCTACAGCGAGTTCACCAGGCTGGGCGCCGAGGTCTTCGGCGTTTCAAAGGATTCAGTCAAGTCACACCAGGGCTTCGCGGCCAAGCTCGGCCTGCCCTTCGGACTGCTCGTTGACAAGGACTGGGAGTACCGGCTCAAGCTCGGCACCCCGGCCCCGACGGGCAAGGAGATGAAGCGCATCACCTTCGTGATCGATGGCAAGGGCGTGATCCGCCATATCTACTACTACGAGGGACGTGGCAACGTGGCCGACCATGTGTCGGAAGCCTACGATGCCGTGAAGCAGATAGTGGGCTAGGAGGGCCGGAGGCCAGGCCCATGGTCTGGCACGGAGCTCAGTCCCGCTGGAGGCCAGGCTGTAAGCCTGGCAGCGGTAGCCGGGCGTTCACGCCCGGGACAGGAGCGGACGTAAACGTGCTTACACCTGAATCCAGGCTGTCACACCTCCATTGTCAGACTGTCGTCTGACCTCCGCTACCCCCGACAACCGAGCTTCTGTCTCCTCAGTCGTCGTCCTCGCCGTCGCCGTCAACGTGCAAAAGCGTCTTGGCTATCCGGGCGGCGTAGTAGTAGGTCCGCTTGTAGCATTCCAGCACGCCCATCTCGAAGCCGTAGACGTTCATCGCCTCCGCGCTGCTGCCGCGCAGGCGTGCCGCCTCACCGAGCCGCGCATCCGCCATCATCGCGCTGATCGAATGCTTCATCGCCCGGCAGTCGCGCGCGGCCTGCAGGTCGCCATCCGCCAGCGCCCGCTGCGCCAGCCGGCAGGCCTCAAACACGCTGCCATGCACATGCCCGATGGTCTCTCGCACCGGCTCATCCAGCAGCAGCCCGTCCCTGATGCGCTCGCTGCCGAGGTGCACCAGCTGGTCGCCGACGAGGTTCGAGATATGCCACAGCGCGTTGCCACAGCGCATCAGCGCGAGGAAGTCATGGCTGTCGGACTCGCTCAGCGTTGACAGGCTGATCCGTCCGAGGTATTCCACGATCGAGTCGTGCAGCCGGTCCGCCTGCCGGTCCCGCGCCCGCAGGCTGGCCAGGCCCTCGTTGTCAGCATGCAGCACCAGCTCCCGGCTGTCCATAAGCATCGCCGTCACCTGATCCGCCTGGCGGGACAGCTCACGGCGCACCATCTCAAGCGCGGCGGGCGGCGTTGCCAGCAGCTGCGCGGAGAGGAACTGCGGCGCATCCGGGTCCGGCGCCTGGGCCGGCTCGCGGATGATGCGGCGGGCCAGCGCGGCGAACACCCCCGTCGCCGGCAGCAGCAGCAGCGCCCAGAACAGGTTGAAGAAGGTCAGCGAGTTGGCAATCTGGCGCGGCAGCACCGTGGCCAGCGCATCCAGTGGCGAGGGGCCGACCGGCAGCGGGCTGATCAGCATCGCCAGCCGGCTGAGCGCGCCGATGAAGGGCAGGCTGACAAGCACCGTCAGCAGGTTGAACAGGATGTGCACCACCGCCACGCGGCGGGCCTCGGTGCTGTTGCCAAGCCCGGCCAGCAGTGCCGTGATGCAGGTGCCGACCTCGGCCCCGAAGGCGATCGCGATCGCCGCCGGCAGGCTGACGAGCCCCTGGCTGCCGAGCGCAATCAAAAGCGCGATCGTGGCCGAGCTGCTCTGCACCAGCGCGGTGAACAGGAATCCGACCGCCAGTCCGGCCAGCGGATGCTCCAGTGACAGCATCAATTCAATGAAAGGGGCATGGCTGCGCAGCGGCTGCATCGCCGTGCTCATCAGCTCCATCCCGTAGAAGATCAGCCCGAGCCCGGCCAGCGCCGAGAACCACAGCTTCGGCTCGCGGCGGCGGATTACCAGCGAACTGAGGTAGCCGATGGCAACCAGCAGCAGTGCGTAGTGCGAGACCTTGAAGGCGATTATCTGCGCCGTCATCGTGGTGCCGACATTGCTGCCCATGATCACCGCCACGGTCTGCGAGAGTTTCATCAGGCCCGCGCCGACGAAACCGACCAGCATCACCGTTGTCACCGAGGAGCTCTGGGTCAGCGCCGTGACGAGGAACCCGGTCATGAGCCCGCTGAAGCGGTGCTCCGTCAGGCGCTTCAGCACATCCTTCAGCCGGTCACCCGCGGCACTGCGCAGGCTCTGGCTCATGTGCTCCAGCCCGAACAGGAACAACGCCAGCCCGCCGAGCAGCAGCATCGCCAGCAGCAGCCAGTCGATCGCCGGGACGGGGGCGGCACCCTGCAGGAGCATGGCCGGCGACAGGCTGGACATGGCCTTATTCTACGTCCGCTCCGGCCGCCGCGGAAGCTCTGGGTGGTGCAGTGTCCCCGGTAAAATTCTCATTAAGTGTCACCAATGAGAGATGCCCCGGCGGGTTAAGCTGCAATTACTCATACAAAGGAGGTCGTCTATGTATGAATTGCGGTCCCGCAAAGGCCGTTCCGTCGTGGCCAGTGTCCTGGTGCTGGCCAGCCTGCTACTCTGTACCGCCTGCGCCGGTGGGCTCGTCTCCGCCCTGGGGGACGATAACACCAGCCCCGACCCGTCCGCCGGCAGCAACCCGCTGCCGCAGGACAACATCACCACCCGCAACGGTGTCACATCCGCCTTCGGCATCCCGGCCGGGATGGAGGGCACCGTCGCCACCGGTGAGTCGCTGTTCAACTCGAACTGCAGCGGCTGCCATGGCAACATGGGTGCCCGCAACTTCGGGCAGATCAACACCGCACTGGTGGCCGTCGGCTCGATGAAGGGCTTAAGCCTCAGCCAGCAGCAGGTGGCGGACATCACCGCCTACCTGAACCGGGCCAGCATCCCGCCGGCCACGGAGCCCGGCACGGGCAATCCTCCTGCCACGGATCCGCCGGCGACGGATCCGCCGCCCAGCCAGCCGGATCCTGGCACGAATCCTGACCCGGCGGCCGGCGACAGCCTGACGGGCTTTGGCATCCCCTCCGGCATGAGCGGCAGCATCAGCGCCGGCGAGCAGGTGTTTGCCAGTAACTGCAGCAGCTGCCACGGCAGCATGGGAGCCCGCAGCTTCGGGACACTTGAGTCAGCGATTGCCAATGTGGGGGCGATGCGCAGCATCCAGCTCTCGCAGCAGGAACTGGCTGACCTGACGGCCTGGCTGAACCGTGCATCGGCAGGTGGTGGCAGCAACCCCGGGACAGGCACCGGTGGCAGTGACGACGATGGTGAAGATGACGGCATCGGCGGCGATGATGACGACGGCGATGACGACTCGATGGGAGACGACGACGGGGAACATGGCTCCGGCGGCGATGATGATGATGAGGGCGAGGAGGAAGACGACGACTGAGCCAAATGGGCTCCAATGCAACCTGCGAGCATATCGCGGCATCCGGCAGGTCCGGATGCCGTTTCCATTTCGGAGGTCAGAATTCATTCTGGCAACAGTGACCAATATCCGGAGCCGCGTTGCGAAGCTGCGCGGGAAGAGTTGGAATAGTCTGTGTAGTATGAATAGTCGGGGAATCTGGGGAAGTGTAAGGAGTGGTGGACAGGATGCTATAGGGGAAGTAGGGTGGCGGTGATACTGTCACCGGGACGGGATGTTACCCCATCCCTACGTCGTCATTTGATGAGGTTACGGGAGCGCGACCGACGGCGGTTTATTCGCCGTCCAGCGCCAGTCCCTCCCTGCTTCCTGCTCCCTGCTGCCTGCTCTCTCAAAACTGCCAGCCGCCCAGCTCACTGGCCATCGCGGACAGCCCATTGCGCAGGTCGTTGCCCGTCGCATAGTTCTGCGAGCCCAGCCAATGCTGTGGCCCGAGCTGGTGCAGGATGCGCTGCGGCTGGGGCAGCTCCGGGTCCCACACGCTGGACTCCCCGAACAGCATGATGCAGTTCCAGGCCTTGTCTCCGGGGTAGCCCATCGCATCGGCCACGTAGGACGCCGCAGCATCCGAACTGAAGTAATGCCGCGCACGGCCGTCGGTCAGCAGGGCACTGGCCTCGCGCGCAGCCTCGTAGTCATCCTTGCTGGTCTGGGTGATCCACAGCACGTAGACCGTCAGGTCGAGGTCCGGGTGCTCCTCCAGCACGACCTGCTCAATCAGGCTGGCCGCCTCGCGGCTGCTCTGGGTGGTCGGGGAGAGGATCGCCAGCATGCGCAGCCGGCCGTTGTCAGCGTTGAATTCCTGGCGCAGCTGGTCAGCCGTCTCCAGCGTTGCCACCGACTGCGGATCCCCGCTCGGCTCGGTGCTGATCGCGGCCCCGGCCTGCTCCTGGCCAGCCTGCCTGGCAACGCCCTGCTTCAGCTTGGGATCCCACCTCGTCATCTGCATGATCGGGATCAGCAGCGCGGCGACTAGCACGACCAGCATCACGAGCATGGCGATGATGCTCTTTGACATGTATGGAGTCTACCGCAGGCCCGCGGCCTAGTCCTGCAGCGCCTTGAGCTGTGCTTCGCTCAGGCGGCGGCCGCCGACGAAGTTGCGCTTGTAGTAGCCGTCCTCCATGTTGGAATAGCCGACCTGGTGCTGCACGCTGGAGGCGTGGATGAAGTCGCCCTCGCCGAGGTAGATCCCGACATGGCTGGCGCCGGCCTTGTAGGTGGTGAAGAACACCAGGTCGCCCGGTTCGAGGTCGTCATAGTCCACCGCGTAGCCCAGTTCCGCGAACTGCTCGCTGGCGCGGCGCGGCATCCCGGAGGTGCCGCACTTCATGTCGCTGCAGAGGATCTTGTAGATCAGCCCGCTGCAGTCCACGCCGCTGTCGGAGCTGCCGCCCCAGACGTAGGGCACGCCGGCCATCGCGATCGCACGCTCGATCAGCTGGCGGCCGACAGGGCTGGAAGCCTTTGCATATTCGCGGCTGGGCAGGCTCGGGGCCTTCTTCGGGTCACTGATCTTCAGCGTGCCCTCGCTGCCCCAGGCCGCCGGCTGCAGCAGCTCGGAGAAGATCCAGCCGTACTGCTGGCCCTGCTTGGCGTAGGTCCAGTCAGTGGTGCGGCCCAGCACCTGTACGTCGGTGCCGCTGTCAAAGCTCGTGATCACGCTGCCGTCCAGCGAGGGGGAGGTGCGGAAGTTCACCGCGTCGCCCTTGACCTTGTAGGGACGGCTCGGCTTGAGCTGGGTCGGCTTGATGTAGTCCTCATGCACCCAGCCGCGCAGGCCGCTCACGCTGTCGGCGACCTCGATCCAGTCATGCTTGGTGTCGAACTGGTAGAACACGCTGCCGCTGTCAACTTCCTTCTTGATGCGGGCCTTCATGTTCGGGTCCTCGCGCAGGCGCACGTTGTCACCGGTGATCTCCACGCGGGGCAGCTCAAGGATGAATTCCTTCGAGACCCAGCCCTTCAGCTCCTGGTCCGGGATGCTGACGAAGTACCAGCCATCCTCCTCGTGGATCAGGAACAGCTTGTCGCGCTTGTTGACCTTGCCGAGGATCTTGCCGTCAGTCGTCGGTTCCTCGCGCACGTTGACACGGGTGCCGCTGGCCAGGCCGATGTCATAGCCACCGACCGGCAGGAATGCCACTCCACGCAGCTGGTCGGGGGCCACATGCTGCTTCTTCTCGTAGGGCTGGTAGAAACCGCTCTTCATGTCGGTCGTGCTCGGCAGGTCCGCCGCCGGACGGAAGCGCTGCTCCTGGGTGATCAGCAGGCCGCTGTCCTGCTCGCCGGGGCTCGGAGTGAGCTGGGCCGGTGCCGGCGTTGGGGCCGGAGCCGGGACGGGCTTCTGCATCGCAGAACTGTCGATGTTGATTTCAGGGCCGCTGGTGATCTGCACACCCGGCGGGGGCACATGCGCCTCGAAGCCGCTCGCCGGATCCTCATCCGGGATGAAGCCGCTGGCGGACTTGTCGCTGCCGCCGGCCACGGCGTCCTTGACCACTGCCGGGCTTTCGCTGGCAGGGGTAATCCCATCGGCCACGGCAAGCGGCTCTGCACTGGTGATCACCGTGTCCTGCACGCCAGCGCTGGACAGCTTCGCCTGGACCACGGGAACGGGAGGAGTGGCGTCGCCGGCCTGCTGCTGGTTCTCATCAAGCTTAAGGCGGCCATCGCCGATGTACTCGTTCCAGACCCAGCCCTTGAGCTCGAGCACCGGTGCGCTGACGTAGCTCCACTGGCCTTCGGTCTTCACGACGAAGATCTTCTCGTTGACGTCGAAGATGTGGATGATCTCGCCCCAGGGCTCCTCCCTGAGGTTGACTTCCGTACCGTGGATGTAGAACGGGCCCTCAGCCTTGGCATGAGCGGCAATGGTGCCGAGCATGAACAGCAGGCAGGCCAGAATTGCAGTCCGAATCAATCCCATAACCTCTCTGTCCGGTCCTTTACCCCTTGCGCAGCGAAGGAATCGCCACGCCGACCGGTAAGAGAATAATCGCCGGCGGGGATGCATTCTTAATAAGTATGTGCATTTTGCGAATCCTGTGTGGGATTGGGCTTAACGGGTGTTAGGGGAAGAGTCAGAAGCAGAAGCAGAATGAGAAACAGGTATAGAACCAGGAAGAGGAAGTACAGGCGCGCCTAGTAGTAGAGCGATCGCAACTCCCACAATCTCCTGATTCTCAATCTGTTTCTGTTGCCTGATTAATAAATTAACATTTACATTCCTTGACACTGCATACAGACTCAGGTACACATTTGTATCGTAATATCAAAGGAGAGATTCATGCAAGTCGTAAAGGAAGGTCCGCTCAACTGGGATGACCTGGAAAGCCGCAAGCCGCTGGAGTGGCTGCTGGTGTACAGCATCGAGGCCAATGGCGGCATCGATGACGAATGGCTGGCGAAGGGCGGCATGCAGCGTGCCGAGGCCGAGAAGCTGCTGAAGGAGAACCCCGAGCGCCGGGAGCACATCCGCGGCCTGCTGCGCATTGGCCGCCTGTTCAGCCTGCAGATGCTGTTCGCGCTGCTCAGGCAGCGCACCAGCGAGCTGCTGGCCACGGTGATGAAGCCGACGGAGATCAGGTCACTGCTGGGCACACTGCGCATGCTACGCACGGTGGAACAGGATGAACAGGCTTACCAGCTGCATCAGGCCAGCTCGATGCTGCAAGTGGCAACAACAGGCACTCCGTAGTAGCAGCGGCGCCCCCGCCGCTGGCAGCAGTGGTCAGTGGTCAGACTTCAGTAGCGGCTGCTTCCAGCAGCCGGAAGAAGTTGTCAGTTCTTAGTTGTTAGTGCCGGGTTAAGGTTGTAGCAGCGTGGCTCGCATGTTCTCGGGTTTCTTCGAGCTAAGGCTGCGATGTTTTTGTCAACGCGAAGGCGCAAAGCCGCGTGGGAAGATGAAGATTGCCAGGCTCATTGCTCATTCATCATCGCTCATTGCTTTAATGAATTCTCAGCGCCTCTCTTCAATCTCTGCGCCTTGTATGTTAGAAAACGAGCGAGCCGGGTGACTCTGTTCCGCGCCTGAGTGCAAGAACACTGCCGCAGAGAT
>JAGRNR010000074.1:0-14361 GCA_020440645.1 bacterium
GTAGAGCTGCATGCCTGTGGCAGCACCGTCCAGCCAGGGTACCGGCCCCTCCCGAACCGTCCGCTGAGGGATGGCGGCGGCTGGTACCTTTATAGACTGGAAATGAATTCCGGCGACCGGCAGATGCAGTTCGAGGCTCTGCTGACGGCAGAGCTCTACCAGGCGGCCTGGGCCTACAGCTGCCGGCTTTGTGCGAACCCGCAAAGCGCCGAGGACCTGCTGCAGGAGGCACTGATTGTCGCGTTCACCCGGTTCCACCAGCTGCGGGACAGGCAGACCTTCAAGGGCTGGCTGTTCTCCATCATCCGCACCAAGTACATTGACCAGCGCCGGCGCCATATCAGCCGGCCGGCGACGCTGGAACTGCCTGTGCTCAGTGCCACCGAGAAGCGCAACCGGGATGCGGAGGTTGTCAACTCAGCGCTTTCGCAGCTGCCGGAAAACCAGAGTGAGCTGCTGTGCCTGTACTACTACGAGGAACTCAGCGTGAAGGAAGTGGCGATCGTTCTCGGCACAAGTGAGAACACTGTCAAGCAGCGGCTGCTGCGTGCCCGGGCGGCACTGCGGCGGCTGCTGACACCGATGATTGATGCGACCGATACTTCGGCCTTGTTCTAGGGGAAAGATGTGAGTCTCCATGAAAGGATCATGCAGGAACGGATCAGCTCCGAGGAGCAGCTCAGCAGCGCGGAGCGCAGCCAGCTGGCCGCGGACCCCGTCCTGCGCAGCCTGATTGAGGAGAACCGGCTGCTTGAGCAGGCCCGGCCGCGGGTCTGGCAGGCCCCGCAACGCAGCCAGATGCTGCGCCAGGTCTACCAGAAATCGGCACATGGAAAGGGCATCCTGTCGCTGTTTAGCATGAGCTTCAGCCCGCAGCGCCTGCGGGCACTGGTGGGCAGTGCAGCGATGCTGATCATCCTGTGCTCCGCAGGCCTGTACCTGCAGCAGTATTCCTCGCGCTGGCAACGCAGTGACGGCTTCGAGATCAGCTACCGCCTGCAGCCGGACCCGGGCAGTGACCTGCAGTACTTCACGAAGCAGCTCGCCGGTGAGGCCAGCACCATCGGGGAATCCCGCTTCGGCCGGGGCAGCGTGGAACTGCTGGCAGTGGAACCGGGCACGGACGGCATGGTGACCGCCGTGCTGCGCCTGCGCAATGTCAGCCCACCGGACCTCGTGCAGTTCGATGCCGAGTTCAGCGGGCAGCGCAATGTTGAACGTACCGGTGTGCGCCAGTCCAGCTGGTTCAGCAATCCGCGCCAGCCGGGGCAGCTGTATGAGAGCCGGCTGGTGACTATCAACAGCGAAGCCGCACTGTTCCCGCAGCAGTTCAGCCTGAGCGAGGTGCGTGAGTTGGACCAGCTGCTGCAGCTGATGAACGGGGAGGATGAGCTCTACATCCGCGGCATGAGCCTTGGTGATGGCAGGCGCTTCAGCCTTGGCGAGGTGGTTTCACTCGAGATGGATGCCGATGGCAACCTGACGATCGAGGACAGTGCGGGCAAGCCAGCGGATGGCAGCAGACCGCTTGAATTCAATGAAGTCGTGTCAGGTGAGGGAAGCGAAGCCGACTGATCAGTTCCAGCCCGATGGGTCGTAGGGTTCGCTTTCGTCCTTCTTGTTTGTCAGTGAGGCGGAGCCGTCATCACGGCCGTCGTCAATGAT
Source organism: bacterium (assembly GCA_020440645.1). Lineage (GTDB taxonomy): Bacteria > 4484-113 > 4484-113 > 4484-113 > JAFGCY01 > JAHEFU01. The sequence continues at coordinate 1,666 of JAGRNR010000074.1, forward strand.
GGAGTTGTTCCAGCGGTTGATCCATGAATCCCGGTCCTGGTTGCCCCACCAGGGTGATACGAAGTAGTAGATTGCCGCGGCAATCAGGAGCAGCCCGATGAATTGTCCAATGGTGATCCGCATTTCCGACGTTCCCTACAGCTTGTTTGGTGAACCAATAGGATGGTAACCGCATGCTGCGGAGCTGAATATCCTATCGGTCGGATTTGCCGTTACTTAACCTAAATATTACCGCAGGTCAGGAATCCATGCCGGCCAGGCAGGCCCGGATCATCTGCGCCATGCTGGCCGCTGCCAGTGATGCACCACCGATCAACGCTCCGTCAATGTCCGGCTGGCTGAAGTAATCCGCGATGTTGGCCGGCTTGACCGATCCGCCGTACAGCACAGGCATGGCCTCCGCCGCCTCCGGCGAGACATGTTCCCGGAACCAGCTGCGCACAAGTGCCGCCATTTCCTGGGCATCATCGCGGCTGGCGTTCTCACCGGTACCGATGGCCCAGATCGGTTCATAGGCCAGCACCAGCTCTCCGGGTTCGATGCCGGAGATGATGCCACGCTGGGCTTCGAGCTGCTGGCGGCAATGCTCCCCCGCCCGGCCTGAGCGGCGCGTTTCCAGGTTCTCGCCGATGCACAGGATCGGCACCAGGTCCTGCTCGATCGCCTGGCTGAGCCGCTGCGTGATGCTTTCCTCTCTGTCACCGAACAGGCCGCGGCGTTCTGAATGGCCGACGATCACGTAGTCACAGCCAAGGTCCGCCACCATCTGCGCGCTGACCTCGCCGGTATAGGCCCCGCCGCCCATGGTGCTCACGAGCTGGCTGCCGCTGAGCACGTGCGAATCCTCCAGCAGCGCACCCAGCAGCCCGAGGTAGCACAGCGGCGGGCAGACCAGCAGGTCAATCGGGGGCTCGGCTGAATCAGCGAAGTATTCGGGAAGTTCAGCACGCAGCTCCTCGCAGTAATTCTCTATGTCCTGCCAGAGCAGGTTCTGCTTCCAGTTCGCGGCCAGGAGCGGCCTTCGCTTGCTATCCATCGCTTCCTTCCCCTTCGGGAGGCGGCCCGCCCATGCGGGAGCGGGTGCTGACCTCCTCGATGATTCCTTCGTAGTCGTACCAGAACTGCATGATGTGGTCACTGGCCTCGAGGAAGTGTAGCTCATCCACCTCGGGGCGGGGGAAATTACGGATGTACATCGAAAGCACGGGCACGCTCGCGCAGCCGCGTGCCAGCAGCTTGCCCTGCAGGCGGCGCACGGTTGCCCCGCTCCAGCAGGAGGTGTCACAGATCAGCGGACGCAGCAGCCTGTCAACGGGGATGTTGTCAACGTCACTGGCGCAGAAGAAGGGCAGCTTGAGCTGATGGCTGATGTAGACTGCGGGGAACAGGCCACTGCGGATCACGCCGACTACGCAGTCCGGGCGGGGCTTCATCACGTCCGCATATCGGGCCATGCGGTCAAGCAGCGCGGTGTACTGCTCCGCGCTGACGGAGTACTGTCCGCCGGGACCGCCTGGCTGCCTGCTGGATGCCACGCGCAGATGATATCAGGCGCGCTACAGCTCCCGGTTGACAACGCGCAGGGCTCGGCCGACGATCTCGACCTTCTCGCCACTGCGCTCGACCAGCAGGGTCGAATGGGCGTAGTCAGAATTGGCCGGCGACAGCGCCAGCATGCCCTCGACCTCCATGTAGCTGCGCAGCTTGATCTGGTTGCGGTCGTTGATCGCAACCATGCAGCCGTTCACCGGCTTGCTTGAGGGGCTGATCACCACCCAGTCGCCGGCATTGACAATCGGGGACATGGCATTGTCATCGACACTGAGCACGAAGGCATCGGTGTCATCGTTGCAGAATGCGGCGGGCAGGCGGAATCCAGCCTGCTCACCGGCGATGTTTGTCAGCGGCTGCCAGTTTGACTCGTAAACCGGCAGGTTCATCTCACTCGAGAGCTCTTCGTTGCCCGTACTGTGGGCGAACTGCGCCGCCGGCAGGCTGGAGATCTGCCCGCGCTGGCGGATCTGGCTCGTGATGTATTCAAGGTTGCTGATGCCACGGCGCAGCATGTCCATCAGTTCGGTGCCGTCACTGACCTCGACCAGCGGGTCAGCCTCGAAGCTGCTCAGGCCGCTGCCGCTCTCCACCTCGCTGACCGCCGGGGCAATCGACTGCACGATGCCGGCCTTGCGCAGCAGGTGGATCTCCGGCACGTTATAGGCCCGTGCCAGCTTGGCCAGTGTCTTGGCTGAGGGGGTGTAGATCCCATTCTCTATCTGGCTGATGTAGCCCTGGGTGATCCCTGTGACGCCTGCGGTCTGCGTCATCGTCATGTTGTTCTTGATACGCAGGAGCTTGATGTAGTTTCCCAGTTCGTTTCCACGCATGTTAAACCCCTTCAGGCCAATAAAACGGACAATCTAAAAAATGGAAAATCTCTACTGACAGACCGATATTGGTTTTTATTAGCCAATCAGAATATACAGGATATCGGCAGGCCTGATCGGACATTAAGGAGCAAATAGATGGCTAAACCGGGATTTAACCAATAATCAGGAACGGGGTTCCAGCAGCATCAGCACGTCGTCATCCAGCCTTGCACTGTCAATCAGGTGGTAGCGCTGGGCATCATCAACGGACTGCAGCCCGAGAGGGGGTGCAAAAGACAGTGAATCACCACCGAGCAGCACCGGCGTATGCACCAGCGCCAGCTGCTGCAGCGCGCCCTGCCCAAGCAGGCTGGCTGCGACGGATGCCCCGCCTTCCACCAGCAGGCTGCAGATACCACGTTGCCATAATTCGGCGGCCAGCTCATTGAAGTTGATCCTGCCAGCCATGCCGGCCAGTGGCAGGAGTTCGGCAGCACCCTGCCAACCGGTAGGAGCATACTGCTGCAGTCCGGCGACGACCAGCTTCGGCCGATCCGCGCGGAAATCGCCTGACAGATCACTCAGCGCATAGCGATCCAGTTCAGTCAGCAGTTCGAAACGCGGATCCAGCAGCACCCTGGTTGGATGGCGCAGTTGAACGCTCTCCGTATCCGCCAGGTACTCAGCCAGCACATCCCGGCGCGTTGTCAACTTCGGGTTGTCGGCACGCACCGTGCCGCTGCCGACGAGGATCGCGTCATGCTTCTGGCGCAGGAAGTGCGCATAGCCGTGGCTGCGCCGCCCGCTGAGCCACTGGCTGTGCCCATTCGCGCAGGCTATCCGCCCGTCCAGCGAACTGGCGAGCTTGAGGCAGGTGAAGCAGGACTGCCGTTCCTTGTTGTGGATGAAGTAATCGAGCTGCAGCCGGGCCTCATCCGCCAGCAGTCCACTCTGGACTTCAATGCCAGCGGCCCTGAGCAGGCCACTGGCCTGGCCGTGGCTGCGCGGATCCGGGTCGTCAAAGGCGAACAGCACGCGTGAAACACCAGCTTCAACCAGGGCGGTCGTGCAGCTGCGGGGCTGGCGGCCATGGTGGGAGCAGGGTTCCAGGCTGACATAGGCCACGGCCCCCCGGCTGTCGCCGGCGGCGGCCAGTGCAGCCACCTCCGCATGCGGTCCGCCATAGCTTGCATGCCAGCCCTCCCCGATCAGGTTGCCATCGCGCACCAGAACGCAGCCCACCAGTGGGTTGGGGCTGACCTGCCCAAGGCCGCGGCGCGCCAGCTGCAGTGCACGGTACATCCAGTACTCGTCGCTGCCGGCGGGATGGGGGTTCGTGTCAGTGATCATCAGGGATGCGCCAGATTAAGCCAATCCACCGCCTTTGTCCAGCTGCCATCACCACTGAGTGAGAACTGGCGGGCCTCACAGGCAGCCAGGTCCAGCAGCCACTGGCCGGCATCATTTTTCATCGGCATGCGGGCCTCGACCACCTGGCGGCCCCAGCTAGCATCATCAAAGCTGAACACCACTTCCAGTGTGTAGCTGCCATCGCCGTTCTTCTCCATGCCGGTGATGCGGGTGCGCTGCAGGCTGCTGCCATGTCCCTTGAGCAGCGGTTCGATGAGCGAGCGTGCCATGCCGCGCTGGACGGGGATGATCCCGGCCTCAAGCCGGTTCATGTCCTCAGCGCGCACGGCGTCCCCGATTTGCAGCACCGCACTGCGCACGGCTCCGCGCGTCATCAGCGGCGGCAGCAGCAGGCCCAGCAGGCCGGCAAGCAGCACGAATGCGGCAAGTATCCAGACGGTACGGTTCACGAGCTATGAAACCCCGCAGGCGGCGGCAGTATCGCAGTGGCCCAGAAAAGCAGAAGGCCCCGCCGCAGCGGGGCCTCGGATGGTTCTGCTTTCGTAGGTCCTACTCAGCTTCAAGCTGGGCCAGGATGTTGAACACGATGTAGCGGCGCAGCTCCTTGGGCTCGATCTCCATCAGGCGCGGGCGGCCGGAGATGTCAGTCACCTTGGTGTGATAGAAGAACTCCATCATCACGATCAGGCCCGGGAAGCGGACACCGAACACGCCGTCGAAGGGATAGGGAGCGCCGACGGGCTGGTCCACCGCGTTGGTGATGCTGTGGCGGTGGGGCGGCTTCTCGATGCCGAACACCACGCCGCGGTCAATGTCGAAGTAGTAACGGCTGGAGATGCCGATGTTGCCCCAGCTCTTGAACTCGGTAAGCTCCTCGCTGGTGCGCTCCTCCCACTCCTTGTTCCACTCGGAAACACCGCTCATGTCAATGATCGCGAGGTTGCGGCCATTGATCTGGGTGTAGTCGATCAGCTTGTACATGAACTTGGTCATGATCGGCTCGTTCTCCGGCAGGCCGGGAACGTGGATCGGGAAGCTGTGGAACCAGATGTTGTCGTTGTAGACCGGGTAGTCCGGCAGGTACAGCAGGTGGGTCCACTCAAACACATGGGAGATGTTCAGGTCGATGTAGTTGCGGTCGGTATCGGCATCCGCAATCAGTCGGTTGCGGGAGACCTTGCGCAGCAGCTCGAGGCCGCCGACATCCAGCACTTCGCCCTGCTTGTTGCTGACGTATTCAATGTTGTTGACCGTGACGGAGTCAAGGTCGATGGAGTCGGACATGGAGCCGGCGAAACCGCCGCCATCATCTCCGCCACCGCCGTCACCACCGCCGCCGCCCTGCATCGGGCCGCCCTTGCCAACGTTGGAAGGATCTGCGGGGGGAAGGTTCAGGTTCTTGATGAAGTCGTCACCGATGCCCATAGCACCGCCGCCGCCGTCTCCACCGGAGCCGCCGCCGTCGAGGTTGAAGTTGCTCCAGGAGTCATCACCGAAGCGCGGGTCGGTGCGGTCACGGCCGAGGAGCGAATCCAGGGCGCGCACGCGGTAGGTATAGAAGTTGATCCGGTTGCGGTTCAGGCCCGGACCGCTGTAGTTCACGACATCCTCGTAGACCGAGCCGATCGCGAACTCACCCCAGACGATCTCATCCTTGAAGCCGGGCGAGACCTGCTCACCGTTCATGATGAGCTGGAGCATGTAGCGGGTCTTGAGATCCTCCTCCGGGTTGAAGCGAAGAAGCTGTGCTTCCTCGATCTTGGCCTCGGCGGTGGAAAACGAGCCTGCCAGGGCAAACAAGGCCATGGCAACCATGCATAACTTCTTAAAAGCGTTGTTCATACAAACCACCCTTGGCATTCCCCGGTAGTCCAGATCATTATGACTGCCGGAACGGTGATCGGTTGCAGTGAATTGAAAAAAACTGGAGCTGAGGGGATTCGAACCCCTGACCCTCTGTCTGCCAGACAGATGCGCTACCACTGCGCCACAGCCCCGACTCAGTTCATCTCAACCTCTCTGCCTGCCGCCCATAGATCCTCCAGCCTGTAGAACTCCCTCAGTGCCGGAGTGAACAAATGGACGGTCAGAACGCCGAAATCGGCAAGTATCCACTCGCCGTTTTCATAACCGTTTAGGCCGTCCGGCATTATATCATACCTGGCCATTTCCTCAATCACGTAGTCCATGATGGCACGGTTGTGCAGCGCCGTCAGGCCGTTCGCGATCACGATGTAATCGAGGTAGTCGACCTGCTCGGAAACGTCGATAATCACGGGACGCTCACCCTTGCGCATGTCAATCGTGTCATGGATCCTGCGCAGGACTTCATCCATGCTCGGATCATCATCAGGATCCGTGACCTGCGGGCTTTTCTTCGGAATCTTGACCATATATGTACGGTAGACCTCTTGGCCGAATCCGGCCGGGATTGATTCTAGCTGAAGGAGGCGGGAGCCGGTAGGCTGCTCAGCCCTCTGTGCTCTCAGCCGTGGCCGGTTCCGGGGCACCGAGCACCTTTAGCTTCAGTTCCCGCGTCTGGCTGTACTTGCCCATGTCATCCACCACCCTGATGTGGATCGTGAAGTCCCCGGGCTTCGGGAAGTCGCGCGCCAGCTGGGGCACTTCACTTTGCTCCTCGAAGTTGCCGTCCCCGTTCCAGTCCACTTCCCAGCCGACCACCTTGCCGTCGCGGTCCGTGCTCTTCGAAGCGTCCAGCTTGACCGTCATCGGGGCAAAGCCCTGCTCCTCCGCCAGCTTCGCGACCGCCACCGGCGGGGCGTTCATGTTCACGAGGAAGTCATGCACCTTCTGCACGTCGGAGGGTGCGACGTATTCATCGCTGGTATGCAGGTGCTGGTTCTCCGCGCTGACACCGGGCAGGTTGCGCTCATGCCCGGGCTCACGCGCCCAGTAGCTCTGCAGGCTCATGCTCTCCATCTCGTCAAGGTTGTAGTCCTCCGCGTGCTGGGCCAGGGCCAGCAGCTGGTCCACGCTCAGGCTGGTCTTGACGCTTTCTGAGAACAGCCGGGTGAGCTGGGGCAGCTTCGGTATCATCTGCGGGCTGGCCATCTTCTTCAGCACGAGCTTGATCACCTTCTGCTGGCGCTGCATGCGGCCCTTGTCGGCCATTGCATCATGGCGGAAGCGCGAGTACTGCATCACCTGCTCACCATTGAGATGCTGCAGGCCCTTCTTCAGGTTGATGTGCAGGTCTGCGGCACGGTCGGTGTACTTCATGTCCTTCTCGACATCGACCTCCAGGCCCCCGAGAGCGTCGATCAGCTCCACGAAACCGTCGAATTCGATCACGACATAGTGGTCAAATTCGATGTCGAGCAGCTTCGCAATTGATTCCGTGGAGCGGTTGATTCCACCTTCGCTGAGATCCTGCTTGGCCTTGGCGTTCTGCATCTGCCCAAAGGCATATGTATGCCCGAGTTTGTCATAGCCGTGGCTCTTGCCATCCTGGAAGTGCTGCACCCAGCCGTCCCGCGGCAGGCTGGCCAGGCGGATCTGCTTCTTGTCGAAGTCCGTGCTGGCGATCAGGATGCTGTCGCAGCGGTGGATAAGGCCGGGGTCCTTCTTTGTGGTCGGTGTATGGTCCAGGCCGAGCATCAGGATGTTGATCCGCTCCTTGCCGTTGAAGCTCTCGGTCAGGGAAGCCTTCGGGCTGACGATGTTGCGTGCCAGCTTCACGCCCTGCTCCCAGCGGGTGTGGGTCTCGCCCGTGACCTGGTTTTCGATCGGCACCGTGAACCAGTTCCACGTGAAGATGGCGCCCACTACCGCCAGGAAGATCGCGGGATAGAGCAGGCTGCTGCGCATCTGCAGCGGCTTGCGCTTCAGCTTGCGTCTGCTGCCACGGACTATGTTGCGGCTGAGCTTCGGGGACTGGGGAATATATGGAACGTATTGCTGTTCCGCAAGCGGCTCAACGGCGGGCTCAGCCTTGGCGGGAGCAGGCGCGCCATTGGACGCAGCTCCATGCGCATGCTGCGCATCGGCATGGCCGTTGTGTCCGGCTAGTTCAGTTCCCGGCTGGCCATCCGCTTCCTCAAGCTGATCCAGCATCCTGTTGTCATCATCCGTCAATTCGTTCTTCCCGCAGTAACCGGTGCGCATGCTCCCGGTATTCGTTGTAAAGGGCCACCGTATTAGATTCGATCATCAGGCCGCGTTCGATAATACTGCGCAGTTTTCCACTGGCAACTGCGAACACTGCGGCGTCGAGGTCCTGCCGGGCGATCTCCCGCACTTCCTCCACTCCGGGGAAGCTGCGGTCAGCACTGGTGTAGTCCGCCACGTAGAGCAACTTGGAAAGCAGCCCCATCCCCGGGCGGCCGGTCACATGGTCGCAGACCGCCTGCTCCACCTCCGGGTCATCAATCCCGAAGCGGCGCTTCAGCAGCAAAGCCCCGACCTTGCCGTGCAGCAGCTCCGGGCTGCTCTCCTCCTCAGGGCTGACGGGCAGGCCGCGCTCGCGCGCGATGGCCAGCTGGTCCGGCACGGGCATCTTCTTTGCGTTGTCGTGCAGCAGGCCGGCGATTTCCGCCTGGTCCTCCAGCTGCGGTGCATGCAGCTGGGCCAAGCGCACGCAGGCCGTCGCAACCTTCACGCTGTGGTCATGGCGTTTGGCTCCCATGAAGTCCTTCAGCAGGTTCGTCAGGCGTTCGCGTTCAGCGTGGTCCAGCACGGCGCAGATTATATCCGCGCAGGCAGCATGCGTCAGGCAGGCGGCCGCCGGAAAACCGTGACGTAGCGAACGCGCGGGGGGTCCTCTCCATCGCTGAGCAGCTCAAAGCGCTCATTCTCAAGCCCGTGGTCGGCAGTGAGCATGTCCAGCTCGCTGCGGCACAGCGCCCAGGGCGGCCCCTCGATGCGCTCGCCCTCCTCGCGCACCCGGCAGATCACCACCAGCCGGCCTCCCGGGGCCAGCATGCCGGCCAGCGGGGCGAACATCCGCAGGCGCAGGGCATCCGGCACGGCCTGCAGGGTGTTGATCTCCACCACGAGGCCAAAGCGGCCATTCATTTCAGCAGGCAGGTGCAGCAGGTCAGCCTCGCGATATTCAACCGGGCTGTCCGGCCAGCGCTCATGGCACCACCTGATTGCGGTCTCGGACAGGTCAAAGGCCGTCACGTTCAGGCCCCGGCGGGCCAGCTCCTCCGCATCATCCCCCAGCCCGCAGCCGACCACAACGGCCGGCCCATCCGGCTTGGGCAGGTGTGCATCCAGCAGCTGCAGAAGCAGCGGACTGGGCTGCAGGTCAGCCCAGGGCACGAAGGAAGGGTCTCCTTCGGCCTGGCGGTACAGCTCCTCGAACCAGCCCTGGCTGTCGCCGCGTGCCATGAATTCACGTGCCAGTTCCTGTGAACTGCGCCTGTCCTTTCCATCCATGCCGGGATTATATGCCTGGCTCGCTCGATTGAACCCCATAGCCGATCCTGCTGTCTGGGGAAATGAGGGTTCGGATTTGCCCAAGTGTCGTTATAATTCCTCACTTCAATGAAGCGAGTACCGCTTTTCAAGCTGCTGCTGCTGCTGGCCTGCCTGATATTGCTGCCCCAGTTCGCGTACGCCGATGCGCTCAATGATGAGCAGGTGGCGATTGCCGCCGAACGCAACGGGGACAAGGACAGCGCGCTCAAGCTCTACCAGTCAGCCTACGATGGCTACAGCGACAATGTCCAGTATGCAGAAGCGGCGCGTGTGGCCCAGTCGCTGATGCTCCTGCAGATCAGCCTCGGGATGATCAGTGAGGCGGTGGACTCCAGTTCCAAGGCCCGCCACATGCTGGTGCAGGACGGACGAAATGCACAGGCGGCACAGCTTGCCAACCAGCTGGCCAGCCTGCTCAAGGCCCGCAGCGAGTATAAGCTGGCCGAGGAGAGCTACCTCGCCGCCTTCGACATCTACTCGGAGGATGGCAACCATGTCAGCATGGCCGGCACGCTGATGAGTCTCGGCGTACTCACTGAACTGATGGAGCAGCCGCTGCGCAGCGCGGAGTACTACGAACAGGCCGGCGATGAGTTCCTCGCGCTCAGTGACGAGCGCGGCCTGATGCACAGCTACGGCAGCGCCGGCAAGGCGCGGCTGGCGGCGAATGATGACAACGGCGCGGAGCAGGCCTTCCGCCAGGCCTTGTTCCTCTGCGAGAAGCTTGACGATCCGCTGGCCTGCGTGGACCTGCACCTCGGATTGAGCGCGGCGCTGCGTGGGATGGAGCGCCTGAAGGAAGCGCTCGACAGCACCGACAGCTGCCTCGGGATCCTCGCTCAGTCACCGGACCGTTACCTGCAGGCGCGCACGATGCTGGAGCGCGGGCGGATCCTCAGTCTGCAGGATGACAGTGCGGCAGCGCTTGATGCGATGGTGCAGGCCTGGGAACTGTTCGACCGCGACGGCCGGATGGAGCAGCAGGCGGCAATGGCGACAGAGCTGATCGATGCCGCCCAGCAGGCCGGCCGCAATGACCTGGTGCAGCGTTACCGCCAGCTCAGGAGCGAACTCAACGTCTCATCCTGAGTGCGCGGAAGTCCCGCCGGCTGTTGAAGTACAGCGACTGGATGATGGCGAGCACCAGCCACATCGTCATCAGTGACGAGCCCCCCTGCGAGATGAATGGCAGCGGCAGTCCCGTCACCGGGGTGAGGCGGATTGTCATTCCCGCCGCCACGAACACGTGGAAGAAGAAGAACGCGCTGGCCCCGTAGCAGATGTAGCGCTCGTAGTTGCTCTGCACGTCGCGTGAGATTGCCAGGATGCGCGCGATCAGGAAGAAGTACATCGTCAGCACGTACAGGCAGCCGAGGAAGCCGTACTCCTCTGCGATCAGCGCGAAGATGAAGTCGCTTTCAATCACCGGGATGAAGCCGCCGCGGGTCTGGGTGCCGCGCAGGAAGCCCTTGCCGGTCAGCCCGCCGCTGCCGACGGCGATCTCGCTCTGGTTGATCTGGTAGCCGATGCCCTGCGGGTCGGCCTTCGGGTCGAGGAAGGCGCGGATGCGGTCCTTCTGGTGGGGATAGAACAGGAACTGCCAGGCGAAGATGCCCATCAGCACGAAGCCGACAAGCGTTGCCAGGATCAGGCGGCGGCGCACCGGGGTAAACAGTGCCATCACGAAGAACACTGCGACGAACACCATCGCCGTGCCGAGGTCCGGTTGCAGCAGCACGAGCGCCAGCAGTGACATCAGCACGCCGAGCGCGGTGAGGTAGGCCCGGTCGGCGCGCAGGCCCTCGCGGGAGAACAGCCAGGCGAGGATCAGGATGAAGGCCAGCTTGGCGAACTCGGAGGGCTGGATGTCAACGGGGCCGATGGAGATCCAGCGGTTGGCACCCATGCCGTGGCTGGCACCGATCAGCAGCACGAGTACGAGGGCAGCGGCAACGGGCACATAGAACCACAGCCAGCTTTCCGGGCGCAGGCCCCAGTTCACGCGGCGCACGAAGTGGTGCACCACGAGCGCGATCACCAGCCAGACGATCTGCTTGATCTCGACGATGGAGAAGAACACGCCGGGGGTGTCGCCGGCTTCCCAGGTCGCGCTGTACACGTAGACCAGCCCCGAGATTGACAGGGCCAGACCAAGCAGGAACAGGACCCAGTCGAAGCTCAGGCTGCGCACGGGGAGATTATAGAGGGACGCGGGAGGTCAGGTGAAAACCTGACAGGGGATGGGGACGGGGAAGGATCTGGGAGCTGGGTTGTAGGGAGTAACGGAGTGTAGCTCTTAGAGCTACTTGGACTTGTCGGTCTAAGACCGACACTCCTATCAGCTTTCGCCTACTGTCCACTGCTTCTTACCCTTCTGCCTTTTGCCTTCTGCCTTCCGTCCACCATTCCATTATGCGCAAGCAAGTTGCGCACCTACATTTGTTTTCTGCCCATCCCACATCCCACATCCCACATCCCACGAAAGCGAGCCAAGGGCTCGCGCTCCTTCTATAATCCCCGCGTGGGGCTTCCCGATGCACAAATAGTCATTGCCGGCGGCGGGCCGGCCGGATCGATGTCCGCGGGCCTGCTGGCGCGCGCTGGCTTCGATGTGCTGCTGCTCGAATCCGGCGGGCCTGACAACGATGTGCTGTGCAGCGGTTTGCTCAACCCGGAGGCCCAGGCCGCGCTGGGCGTGAGCCCACCGGCGCATGTGCTGCGCGAGCCGCTGGCTCCACTGCTGCAGTACCACGACCGTGACAACTGCATCCGCCTCGAATACGACCCTCGCTATGTCAACACCAGCCGCCCGGCCTTTGACGCCTGGCTGCGTGAGGAGGCCCAGGCGCAGGGCGTGAAGATCCATTACGAGACCCGGGCCAAGCGCATCAGCCATGACGAGCGCGGCATCAGCCTGGCAACGAGTGCCGGCGAACTGTCCTGTCGCGTGCTGCTGGACTGCACCGGCTGGCGCGCGTTGTCAAGGAAGCAGAGCGAACGCCGCCCGGCCCCGGCTGTACATGCCTTCCAGGGCACGATCACGGCCGACCTGCCACCCGGCAGCATGTGGGCCATCTTTGACAGCGCACTGACGGACTACTACGCCTGGATCGTGCCGAAGGGCGGGCAGCGCTTCCTGCTGGGGGCCGGCTACCTGCAGGCCAGCGAGGTGACCCGCGACCAGGCGGACAACCCCTGGAGCAAGCTGACGCGCATGCTGGACTACCTCGATGCGCTCGGCTATTCAGTCGAGCTGGAGGATGCCAAGCCGCTCGGTTCGCCGATCACCACCCCGACTGACATGCGCCAGCTGTGGTGGGGGGAGTGCGGCGTGATCCCGGTCGGTGAGGCCAGCGGGATGGTCAGCCCGTCGAGCGGCGACGGGATCAGCTTCTGCCTGCAGGGCGGGATCTCGATTGCACAGACGCTGACGCAGTTCCGCAGCGAACTGTCCAGCCCTGTAAGTGAGGACCTGCACCGGCGCATGCTGCGGCGCTACCTGGCGGGGATGGCACCG
>JAGRNR010000075.1:0-14346 GCA_020440645.1 bacterium
CCACGCCGGCTCCACCGAACAGGCCGATCTTTCCACCCTTCAGGTAGGGAGCCAGCAGGTCGACGACCTTGATGCCTGTCTCGAGGATCTCCACGCCGACGCTCTGGTCGGTCAGTGACGGGGCATCGCGGTGGATCGGGTACATGCGGCCCGCGGCCACCGGGCCAGCCTCGTCAATCGGCTTGCCCAGCACGTTGAAGATGCGGCCGAGGCAGCGCTCGCCGACCGGGATGGTGATCGGGGCGCCGGTGTCCACTGCGTCCATGCCGCGTTGCAGGCCGTCCGTTCCCTCCATGCACACGCACTTGACAACGTTGTTGCCAAGGTGCTGCGCCACTTCGGACACGATCAGCTCGCCGGTATCGGGATGCTTGACCTCGATCGCGTTGTTGATCGCCGGGAGGTGTCCCTCCGGGAACTCGACGCTGATCGTGGGGCCGATGATCTCGGCGATCTTTCCAGCTACTCTGCTGCCAGTCTGTGTGGCGACATCCGCCATGGTCAACTCCTTAACTACAACTTTTCCTGGGCTCTGCGGACCTGCCGCCGCCCTCTTCCGCTTGCTATTTCGTCTGCGGGTCCTTGATGCCCGCTTCCTTCTCCATCTCCTTGAGTGCTTCGGTCGTGATCACCCAGGAGTTGTTGATGATCAGGGTCACGAGACCCTTGTGTACGTCGTACATGTCCTTGCTGATCAGGAACTTCATCACAACCAGCTTGCGGTCCACCACGGTGGTGAAGGTGATCAGCCGCGTGCCGTTGGCCTGGCTCTCGTAGTAGATCGGGACCCAGGCCATGTTCTTGCGGTACTCCTTGAAGTTGATGTCCCGCACTTCGCTGGTCATCTTGATTCCGGAGCGTGCATTCATGGAGATCTGCGCATTGATGAAGCCCCAGAACTGGGCATTCTCATTGCGGTCCTCTTCCGGGATGTCGGCCGGCAGTTCCTCCATCAGGCGCCGGTCGAAAATGTCCATCTCGAAGATGAAGTCCGTCGGCGTGTCTCCGGGCATCGGACGGCGCGCCAGCAGCGCATACATCCCGACATCCTGGATCGGCTCACCGGTCTTGGGGTCAATCCCCTGCTCGACGAGATCCCAGCCCTTGGGCAGCACGAAGTGCACCACGATCCCATCCCGTTCAGTGCGGAACTTGTCGAGGTTCTCCGACATCTGCTTGAGGGTGATGACCATCCCTTCATCACCGTTTTCAGGGGGGTTCTGGCCTCCCTGCTGCGCCAGCGCGGGAGTGGCCCCCAGCAGCAGTGCGGCGGCGAGGCAGGCCAGGCCCCTGGACAGGCCCGCCATGAATCCACGCGGGCCGCAGTTAGTTTTTTCAGTAGACATGTCTACTGAATCGAGAGAGTGTTCGGTGCAGTTAATCAGCATGCAGGTCAGGAGTGTCCTGGAGCTGCCGCTGTTCAATCCACGAACAGCTGATTTCCCGCGCACAAGCGCCTGCCGGAATGCGGCAGGATAGCCTGATTCTGCGCGGTTCAGCCTGATCATCCCTTCAACGCCTCCGCACCGCCGACGATGTCCAGCAGCTCGAGGGTGATTCCCGCCTGGCGGGCCTTGTTGTATTCAAGTGTCAGGGCGTCGATCATGTCGCCCGCGGCCTTGGTGGCGTTTTCCATCGCCACCATGCGGGCGCCGTTCTCGGAGGTGAAATTCTCCATCGCGGCCTGGAACATGATCGTCTGGAAGTAGCGCGGCAGCAGTGCGGTGAGCAGCTCCTCCGGGCTCGGTTCAAGGTCGTAGTTGTCTGCAAAACCCTCCGCCTCATCCTCGCCGGCCGGCTCCAGGCTCTGGATCGGCAGCAGGCGCACGGCGGTCGGGTCGGACTTCATCACATTGATGAAGCGGGCGTAGATCATGTGCACTTCGGCGACCTCGCCTTCGAGGTAGGCATTCGTGAGCACCGCGTTGACCGGCTTCAGGTCAGCGTAGCTGGTGTTCTCATTGAAGCCGGGGAACCAGCTGCCCCCCTTGCCCAGCGCCTGCCAGCCCTTCTTGCCGACGAACACGATTTCGGTTTCGCGGCCCTGGGCGCGCTGCTCACGGATGAACTGCTCAGCCTTCTTCACGAGGTTCGCATTGAAGCTGCCGCACAGGCCCTTGTCGCCCGTGAACAGGAGCAGCATCACCTTCGGCGCCTCAGCATTCACATGGCTCAGGAAGGGATGGTCCACCTCGGTTGCCACGCTTGCGAGGTTGCGCATCACGCCGGCCAGGGTGTCCGTGTAGGGACGGCTGGCCTGGGTGCGGCCCTCGCTCTTGCGCAGGCGAGCGGCGGCGACCATCTTCATCGCCTTCGTGATCTGCTGGGTGCTCTTTACCGATTTGATTCGGTTGCGGATTTCCTTGCCGCCCTTAGCCACCTGCGTCCTCCTTCGGATCGTTTCCGTTCAGCCGGGGCTTGAAGCCGATGTCACTTTCATCTGCTCCGGCCCGCCAGCCCGTGCGCTCGGGGAACTGGATCACCGTCGCGATGTAGTCCCAGCGGACCAGGATCACCGCGCGATGGCTCTCTTCCCGTCGCTGCTCCGGCGGAATGTAAGTCTCATGCTGGTCGTAGACCGGCACCACCTTGTAGTTGGGGTGCTCGATCCACATGCCCAGTTCGTCGATGCCCGTCACGTCCGCTGCGAATTTCTCGCTGTAGACGCCCGGCAGGTCCAGCAGCTCATAGGCGGTCCGGTCGAGCTGGATCAGCACTCGCGTGCCGACCACATCCTCCATCGTGACTGCCTTGTGCAAAGCTGCCTCCTGTCAGTTAACCTGCATGCTTCGCCGCGAAATCGGCGAAGTAGGCATCGGCGGCGGTCTTCATACTTTCCTCGACATCCGCATGGCTTCCGGTCTTGCGGATCGTCTCCAGCACCTGGCCGTAGTTTTCCTTCAGGTATTTCACGAAGCCGGCGCTGGAGGCCTGTACCTGGTCAACGGGCAGCTTGTCGTAGTAACCCTTACTGCCGGCCCAGATCTGCGCGACCTGCTCCTCGGTGGCAAGCGGGACATACTGGCCCTGCTTCAGCAGCTCCACCATGCGCTCACCACGGGTGAGCAGTCGCAGGGTGGCGGCATCCAGGTCAGAACCGAACTGTGCGAAGGCCGCCATTTCGCGGTACTGCGCAAGGTCCAGCTTCAGTGAACCGGCGACCTTCTTCATGGCCTTGGTCTGGGCGCTACCACCGACTCGCGACACGGAGATACCCACGTTAACCGCGGGACGGATGCCCTGGTAGAACAGGTCACTCTCCAGGAAGATCTGTCCGTCGGTGATGGAGATCACGTTCGTCGGAATGTAGGCGGACACGTCGCCGGCCTGGGTCTCGATCACCGGCAGGGCCGTGATCGATCCACCGCGGCGCACTTCGACACCACTGATGTCGTTACCGCAGCTGGCGCATTTCTTGAAGATGGCCTGCTCCTCATAGGCATGCAGCTTGTTGAGCGGGTTGTTGTTGCCGCACTGCGGGCAGAGCTTGTAGTCTGCCAGCTTGACGGCGCGCTCCAGCAAGCGCGAGTGCAGGTAGAACACGTCGCCCGGGTAGGCCTCACGGCCCGGCGGACGGCGCAGCAGCAGGGACAGCGTACGGTACGCGGCGGCCTGCTTGGTCAGGTCATCGTATGCGATCAGCACATCCTGGGAGTTGTACATGAACTCCTCGGCCATCGCCACGCCTGCGTAGGGGGCGATGTACTGCAGCGGCGCGGGATCGGAGGCGGAGGCGGAAACCACGATGGAGTAAGCCATCGCACCGGTCTCCTCCAGCTTGGCGACGGTACGCGCCACGTTGGATTCCTTCTGGCCGATCATCACGTAGATGCAGAACACCGGGGTGTTCGTCTCGTGGGTGTACTTCTGGTTGATCATCGCATCGAGGATGATCGCGCTCTTGCCGGTCGAACGGTCGCCAATGATCAGCTCGCGCTGGCCACGGCCGATCGGGATCATCGAGTCGACGGCCTTGAGGCCGGTCTGCATCGGCTCATGCACCGGCTGGCGGTAGACCACACCGTCGGCCTTGCGCTCCAGCGGACGGTAGCGGTCGGTGACGATCGGGCCCTTGCCGTCAATCGGCTGGCCGAGCGGGTTGACAACACGGCCAAGCATGGCCTTGCCGACGGGCACCTGCAGCACCTTGCCGGTGCGCTTGACCGGGTCGCCTTCCTTCACGCCCGAGTCGTCGCCAAGCAGCACGACGCCGACGCTCTCCTCCTCCAGGTTGAGCGCCATTCCCATGACGCCACCGGGGAACTCAAGCATCTCGGACGCGAGGCAGTTGGACAGGCCGAAGACGCGTGCGATACCGTCGCCCACCTGGACGACCGTACCCTGGTCCTCGAGCTTGAGGCTGCCCTCGTAGCTCTCGATCTGCTTCTTGAGTAATGCAGTTACCTCTTCAGGTCTGATAGCTGACATGACTTGCTATATCTCCTGTGTTGTCAAACACGCGTTGTCAGGGGGATGCGGATAGCCATCCGCCTGCCCCTGTTTGGTCCGATCGGCCCCGCTCAGGCCCCGGCGAGCGTGCGCCGGTAGTTGAGCATCTGCTCCTTGAGGTCATCCAGCCGGTGTGCCAAGGTCCCGTCGATCACGAGGTGGTCACCGAGCTGCACCTTGACCCCGCCGAGCACCGCCGGGTCCACCTTCTCGGTGACGCCGAGGTTCTCGTAGTCGCTGAAGCGTTTCACGCCCGCCACGATGGCCTGCTTCTGCTCCGCGGAAAGCGGCACGGCGCTGACGATCGTGATCTCCTCGACACCACGGTGCATATCCGTCAGGTGGTCGAAGTAGCGCAACGTATCCGGCAGGGCCAGGATACGGTTCTTGTCGATCATCAGCAGCACCAGCGTGAGCAGGGTGTCGTCAATCCGGCCACCGAGCTGGGACCTGATCAGGTCCTTCTTGGAGGCACTGGGCACCTGCGGTGACCCGAGGAAGTCGCGGACCTGGCGGTCCTTAAACACATCCTCAAGCACCTGGGCCTGGGCGTCTACGGCCTCCATCGTGCCACGTTCGAGCGTCAGCTCGAACAGGGCAGTGGCGTACCGCTTGGCTACAGCTCCGAGCATGCTAGTTGAGCTCCCTCATATCGGAGATGAAGCTGGAGACCAGCCTGTCATGGCGGTCCTTGTCCAGGTCTTCCTTCATCACCCGCTGGGCGATACGGAAGGAGAGGTCGATCGCAGCGTTGTTGAGCTCGGCCAGGGCCTTCTCCTTCTCACGCTGGATGTCCTCCTGGGTGCGGGCCAGCAGCTTCTCGCGCGCTTCCTCGGCATGTGCCTTGATTTCCGCGGCGGCCGCCTGGCCCTTATCCAGTGCTTCCTGCATCTTCGCCTGTGCTTCGGCGTTGATATCGGCCATGCGCTTCTCGTACTCAGCCTGCTGCTTAGCAAGCTCGGTACGGGCACGGTCGATTTCGTCGAAGGCGTCCTCGATACTCTTGCGGCGTGAGTCGATGACCTGGGGCACTGCCGTCCACAAGGGCTTCTTAAGCACAGCCATCAGGATCAGGAATCCAACGAGGCTGGCTACGATTACTGGCAGATTTGCTAGGTCCACAACTTACTCCTTGTTAAGAGATCTTGCCCTGAAGGACGAAAGCGATAACGAGCGAGTAGATCGTAAGTGCCTCGATGAACGCGGCACCGATCAGCATCGCCGTCTGGAGCTTGCCGATGGCTTCGGGCTGACGGCCCATAGCTTCCATTGCGCCCTTCACGGCCAGACCGATACCAATACCGGATCCAAAGGCCGCAAGGCCGAGGCCGATGGGGATACCCAATCCTAAGGCTGCACCTGCATCCATGACGAAAACTCCTAAAACGTTGATGAATTGATGTTACGCGTGGCTGTGCGCATGGTCATGCGCATCATGGTGTTCATGATGCTCGTGGTGGTCATGCGGCTCCCACATAGTGATGTAAACGGCTGAAAGCAGGCTGAAGATCAGCGCCTGGATGGCACCGAGCAACAGGCCCAGGAACAGGAACGGCGTATGCAGCGGGACCCAGGGAATGAGGCCGGCGAAAACGCCGAGCAGCACATCCTTGCCGAGCAGGTTGCCGTACAGTCGCAGTGACAGTGAGATGGGCTGGATGAACAGCTCCATGATGTGGATGATCGTGAACAGGGTCGCCATGAATGCGATGATGCCGTAGCTGGCGCCACCCATGCCCAGCTCCTTCGCAGTCGGCAGTGTGCCGGGGAAGTGCTTGAGCCAGCCAAGCGGGCTCTGCATGATGGCGGAGCCGTGCACGTAGAGGAAGACCACCAGGGCCATTGCCAGGTTGAAGGACAGGTTGGCGGTCGGGGCCTTGCCAAGGAAGATCAGGCCCATCGTGTTGCAGACGAGGATGTAGATGAACAGGGTGCCGACCAGCGGCAGGTGGCGGCGCACCTTGTCGCGGCCGACGATCGCGCCGAAGAAGTCCTCGAAGAACTCGAACACGATCTCAGCGAACAGGCCGCGGCTCTTGAGCTGCTCACCCTTCTCGGGGCGGGCTTTGAGCTGGCGGGAAGCACCGAGGAAGAAGGCGCAGAGGCCGATCACGACCACGAAGCCGAAGATGATGGTCTCGAGCGCGGTGAAGGCGTCGCCATTCGGGTCGTTCAGGCCAAGGCCCTTGGCCCAGTTGTCAACACCGACGATGCCGTCATGCAGCGGATCGCCCGCCGGACGGGCGTAAGCCTCGTGGTGGATCAGGCCCAGCAGGTTGGGAAGCTCGGGAATCTTGGAGCCATGGTGCTCCGCATGTCCATCGCCATGGGAATCACCCTGCGCATCGCCATGCGCGCCGTCGTGGCCCTCAGTTGCCATGTGGCCACCGTCTGCGGCCTGCGCGGAATGGACACCGTTGTCCGGCGCTGCATGGTTGTCGTGCGTATCCTCGGAGACGCTGTCTCCGTGAGACTGCCACATGGCAAGCATGTTATCTACCTTCCTCAACAACTGGGTCAGTCGGCCTGTCGAGCAAGCCCCGCACGATAAGCACGACAGGGAAAGCTACGAGCCCGGCAACCAGTCCCCTCAGATCCGTGAAATCGGCTGACAACAGCCACAGCAGGATGAGGTAGGACGCCGGAATTTTAGCACAGACCAAAATGAACACCAATAGTTTCCCGGGGCTTTTCTGTGCAATCAGGGACGAAATGAACAGGGCCAGCAGGGCGAGGTTGGACGCCGCCCAGAGGCAGGCCAGCAGGAATGACGCTCCTGCTCCCTCACCCCAGTAGATGCCTATACCAATCCCGCCGACCAGCCCGAGCAGGGCCAGGTCTCGCACGCAGCGGATTGTCATCGCAGTGCTCAGCATCTCTGGTCCGGTTCATCGGTTCAGGCTTGCCATCAGGCGGATCACCATCGCAAATGAAGCGACAGTGAACATCACCACCAGCAGCGGCAGCCAGAAGGCCGTACCGAAGCGCTGGTCAAGCCAGCTCCCGGCGAGCCATCCGGCGACCGTGCCACTGACGAGGTATGCCGGGATCACGAAGGCGTAGGACACGCCCCGCATCCGCTTGCTGCGGTCCTCCTCTGACTGCTGCTCGCGGCGCTTTTCCTGGTCACTGGCTTTATGGCGCCTGTACTTGAAGCGGAAATCCACTCCAAGATTATAAGGAGTGCGAGACCCTCCGTGGCTGGTTCGCACCAGCCCCAATATACCATGAAACAGGCTTAATTCGTGCAATCATTCACAATAAAATACGCGATTTCCACAATTTTCAAGCTTATCTGATGCGGATAGACTCGAAGATGGTCAATTATTCCGCTTTGATCGTGAACGCTTGCACGATTTTGTCCTACCAGTCAGCGCGGTAGGGCGGATCCTCATCCTCTTCAGAGGCCGGCGGGGGCTTGATGCCGCCGAATATCTCATCCAGGTTGCTGGCCGGGGTCTGCTTCGGTGTTTCATCTGCTCCGGCCTGCATCACGTCAGGCACTGCATCTTCCGCGGGCTCGCTGATTTCGAAGTCGTAGCGAGGCTCGGGCGCCGGGGCAGGTGGAGGATCCTCCATGCTGCGCGAGGGCTGCAGTCGGCTGCCATACAGCAGCTCGCTGTCGGCAAACGGATCGGGAGCTGGGGCTGGGGATACCTCTTCTTCCTCGGGCGCTTCATCGGCCATGGCCCAGTTGTCCGCATGCGGCTCCGATGGCGCTTCCCAGGGGTCATCCTCCGGCGGGGGTGGCGGACGCAGGCCCTCCACTTCCTCCAGCGGAGGCGGGTCGGGCATCGCAGGAGCCTCAGGCACAGGCTCAGTGTGCGCTATTTCCGTCACATCCGGCACATGCCAGTCCGCCACTTCCTCATATTCAACCTGCTGGTCGATCAGCTCCACTTCATCGGAGATGTCGAGGTCCTCATCCATGTCGCGGGCCGGAGGGACCGGCGTGCTGACATCCACCGGCGGGGCTGCCGGCGGAATGTATGGTGCGGTATGCTGCTGAGCTTCACTGAGGATGCGGCTGAAGTCGTCGTGGTCGCTGTCACGCTCATCGAGGTTGCCGCGGCTGCTTGTGATCCGCGGACTGGCCGGTTCCGGCGTCCAGCTGGACGGCCGCTGCGCCGGAGCTGGCGGGGCCAGCTCATCCGGTTCGTCATCGTCGTCCACTGGCAGGGTCTCGTTCATCAGTTCCAGCATCTCATCCATCGGTTCCGGCCGGCGGTCCGGCGCGGGCGCTGGCTGTTCCGGCATTGGCGGCGCAGATTCCACCGAGGGCCCTGGTTCGCTGGCCATCTCGGGGTTGCGCTTCTCGAGCCGGTGCAGGAAGCCGCTGAGCAGTCCATGGAAGGCGTACTCGAACTCCTCACGCTCGGCGCGGATGCGGGCCATCTCATTGCGCATCGCCTGGCAGTCAGCTTCGGCGCGGGCCTTGATCAGACCGGCTTCCTCGCGTGCATTGGCAATCACGTCCTCGCCGGTCTTCTGCGCGGTCAGCATGCTGGTCTGGATCAGGTCCTCGCGGCCCTTCAGGTCAGCCAGTCGCTCTTCCAGCTCGGAGATGCGGCGCTTGAGCTGGGCCACGTCCTGGATATTGTCCTCCAGCGCCTGTACGACCATCGCCCGGAACTGTTCAACGGCATTGCGGTCATAGCCGCGAAACCCTGAGGGGAATTCGAACTTCTCGGCATCCAGTGGGGTGAGACCCATCTCTGCACCTCAAATGCTTATCGGATACTTGCTATCAGCGACCTGAAAATGTATAGCACGAAGATAGCGATCATCGGGCTCAGGTCGAACATGCCAAAGCGCAGGGGCAGACCCTTGAACACGTTCATATAAGGCTCGACAATACTGGACAGCATCTTAAACCATTCCTGGTAACGCCAGTTGGGGAACCAGCTGCCGAACACCCAGATGAAGCACATGTATGAGTACAGTGTCACCGCCATGATCATTGCTTGCTGGATAGGATTCATCAGATCTCCGCTTGACCTCTGCGAGGTCCAGGCAATTGATTCTACTCTCTGGCCTAGACGTCGAAGTAGTCGTGCACTGTTTCAACCGCGTCCGATTCCCCGGCCTCCCCGGGTGCCAGCCCGCTTTCCGCCTGGCGGGTGAGCTCGTCCGCCAGCTTGCCGAACACTTCCTTCGCGGCATGTGCGGCATCATTGCGGTAGCGTGATCCGACCTGCGGGTCGGACTCAATTGCATGGCGCAGCAGCTCAATCGCATGCACCTTGTGGTCATGCGCAAGCTTCAGCAGGGTATGGCGGGCCAGTTCCATGTCGGAAGGGGCCACCAGCCGCATGATGAGGCAGGATGTGTACCAGACGTCCTTCAGTAAGCAGTACTTGAGAATGATTCCGATCTTGCGCGGGCTGATCTTCTTCGGCACCGGCAGGCCGTTGCTGACGGCGAAGATGAAGTCGATGTAGTCCAGCACCGCATCCTCGCGGCTGGCGCCGTCCTTCTCCTCAGTGCTCGTGCCGTAGCTGAGCTTCTTTGAGGCCCCAGTGAACTTGACCACGGCCTTCTGCTCGATATGCCCGGCGTATTCCGCCATGAAGCTGTCGGAGACCCGCTCGCCACGGTAGTTGAAGATGTCGCCACGGGCCAGGAACAGGCCCATGATGCGCAGGGCGGCGATGTCCGTACCGGACAGGGACAGCTCGCTGCCCTGGCGACCGGGTTCGGTCTGCACGAAGCTCGCGATGTAGCGGTCGTCCATCCACTTCAGCATGCCGACGCCGGGTTCGATGTAGACGGCGGGGATCACCGGCTGGCCGTTGCCATCCAGCGGGAAGCAGTTGATGTGCAGGCGCAGCATGGCCTCCATTGAGGCATGCAGCGCGGAGACCGTCAGCAGGCAGTCGCGCTGCGGGTCGCTGAACTTCTCCAGCTGCTCATCCAGCAGCACGCGCGCACTGGACCAGGCGCTGCGCTTGGCGTCATTGATCAGGGTCTGGTTGACGAAACTGGCGGCGCTTGACCAATCAGATTCGACGAGTTTGCGGGCCTTGTCATCCAGCACGACCGTATTCTCCGTAGAGCTTACAGCAGCCGCCTCCGCCGGGCAGTCCTGCAGGCGCCGCGCGAGGCCGGCCACGCTGTCCATTGATTCAAGCAGCTCAATCTGGCTGCGCTCAAGGTCGGCGCTGGCGCTGGCGAACTGTTCGCTCAGGCGGCGCAGGCGCGCAATCGAGTCATGCTGCTTCGGGGCCTTGCCGAGGTCCAGCGCGGACAGGCTGGCCAGTGCCTGGCCGTCCTGGCTGAGGCGCTTCAGTTCATTGGCGGGGTGCATCAGGCCCTGCATCACTGGGCCGAGGTTCTCGCTGGCAAGTACTTCCACCAGCCGGCGGGTGCGCTGGCCGACCTCCTGCTGCAGCTGGCGGCAGCGTGCGTATTCCTGCTCAAGCTGCTGCGGGTCGGCAGATCCTGTTGCAGCCGGCTGGCTGCCCGCGACCTGCAGTTGTTCGCCGCTGTAGCGGCCACTGCGGTTTGAGTCGAAGGGCTTCAACTGGCCGGAAGCAAGGATGTGCATCCGGTTTGTCGGGTTGAGGATCCAGGCCGGGGCCACGATCTGGTTCGTGAATTCCTCCAGCAGCGCTTCATAGAGCGAATTGCTGAGCAGCTGCAGGCAGAGCTTCTCGCCGGCGCTGTCCTTGACGGTCACGCTGTCAGCGACGGCACCTGTCATCAGGAAGAGTTGCTGCTGCGGGTTGAGCCTGTCAAAGCGCTCACGCAGCAGGCATTTCATCAACTCAAGCCAGGCTGTGCGCAACTTTGTAGAAGCATCGGCGCCCGCCTTACCCTCACGCTGGGCAGCCAGCTCGAGGAAGGCCTCGCCGATGGAAGCCGCGGCCTCGCGCGGCACTCCCTCCATCAGCTGCTTGAGGTGCTGGTTGACTGTCGTATCTGCGGCCATGTTTCCCAAAGGGTAACCGGATTGCGACTGCGCCACATATAGATATTGGATAAATCAGGGTGATCAAGGACCGGGGAACAGGGAATATGGGGGATGAGGTATGCGGGGTGGGCATGCCGTAGCGGCGGCACTCTGCCGCCGGAGGGCAAGTCTGAATAGTGAAGATAGTGTAAGGACCCAGTAGCGGTGCACGCTTCGTGCGACTGGGAGGGAATGCAGCGAAGATCGCATGTCAGACGGGATTGGCATGGAGCTGAGAATTATCTGCGCCTCTTTTCTTCCTCTGCGCCTCAGCTCCAGTAAAACCAGCCTGGCGAGCACGGTGTTTCCCGCGCGACTGCGCGCCGGCGAGTTTCGCTTGCGCTTGGGTGACAACGGGGTGTGAGTAGCGGTTTTATCAACGCGGAGCCGCGGTGGCGCGGAGGATTTTGGAGGGGTGGTCACGACAATGCGTGATTGCCGCACAATCTTCCCTCGCATGCGCTTGGGTGACAGCGAAGCCTGAGTTGCGGTTCTGTTGGCGCAGAGGTGCAGAAGGGATCCTGAGGCGCAGAGATGGATTAACTCTGGCAATATAACCTCGCTCACGAAGCGCATTGCGCACGAAGTTTCCCCTCGCGTTCTGGCACATCGGGGATGCGTCGCTACCCTTGATTTGCTTTGGTACGGTGATTGGCGACGCCCGGATGGCGCAAATTGAGAAACAAAAAAGGGGCGCCCCCACAGGGGCGCCCCGATTGAATCCGGTTCAGGACTCGTGGATTACGGAGTCGGATCGGGCGGAACCTTGTTCAGGCCGTTACCGTGACCGTTGCCCACCGTTCCATCATCCAGGTCGATGGTGGAACCATCAGCGAAGCTGCCGTCGTTGAACAGGATGATCTGTCCCGGCAGCCACTGGCCAACCGCGTTCTTGGACTCGGTGGTCTGCACCGTGGCGATACCGCCATCTGTGATCGGCACGTTGCTGAAGGAGAAGGAACCATCAGCACCGGAGGTCGTCAGGGCGAATGCCGTGGCGGAACCGTCAAGGTAGATGCCGACTTCCTTGCCGGGCAGGGGCTGCTTCGGAGGCAGCGGACCACCCAGCGGCGGGACGCTGTCGAACAGGTACACCGTACCGCCGAAGTTCAGGTTGATGTCACCACCACCGCCGCCGCCAACGGAGATCAGCACCTGGTCGGTGTCGGTCGCGTTGTCGGACATGCGCTCCACGGTCAGGGTCGCAGTGTAGTTGCCATCGGCGGCATACACATGCGGCTGGTTCGGAGGCGTGGTGCCAAGCGTCCAGACCTCATCACCACTGCCGTCGCCGTAGCTCAGGGTGTAGGTGTACTCACCATCGGCGCCGGTGCTGGAGCCTGCGGCATTGAAGGTCACGTTCAGCGGGCTTGCGCCGCTGGTCGGGTTGCCACTCAGGTTGGCGTTCGGGCCGGTCACGATCGCGGTGCCCATCGCCACTGCGTAGGCCTCGCTCATCACGCCGGAGTTCGCCACTTCCTGGTTGGTGCCGCTGCCGAGTGCGCCGGTCCAGACGTAGAAGTAGTGCTGGGTGCCGTCAGTGGTGATCATGTTGCCGGTCACCACCGCGCTCTCGCTCTGGTCGGCGCCATTGACGACCTCGACCATCAGGTTGCCGCCGAGGCGGTTCATGTCGAAGCTGATCGTGGTGCTCGTCGGGGTCACCTCAAACGGGGTGACCACCGGGACCAGGCCGGAGGACGGGCTGGCGGTGAACGGATCCACGTAGTTGGCCTGCACGACCCAGAACAGGTAGGTCTTGTTGCCGACCTTGCCGGGGATCTGCGGCGGGACGAGGTCACGGCCGTTGAACTGCATGGTGCCGTCGGCGATCAGGCCGTCCGCGGGCTGGATGCTCAGCTTGTGGGCGGAGCAGACCAGCGGCTCAACTGAAGTGAACTCAGCGCCGCCGGAGGTCAGCACCTTGATCTTGCCGCTCAGGCTCTTGCCAGTCTGGGCCGGAAGGTCGAACTCGATCGCGGTGTCTGTCCAGTCAAGGTTGTTGCCGCTGACGATGTCAACGACGACCTTGTCTGCGGTGTCGGTGGCAAGCTCAAGGCTGCCGGCCGTGGTGCCGAAGTTGAGGCCGACCAGGCGGATGCGGGAACCGCTGCCACCGGCGTCCACATAGCGGTAGCCGAGCGGACGGTTGGTCGCGCCACCCGGGCTGAAGGCCTTCAGGTCACGACGGAAGGTGTTCAGCTTGTTGCCGCTCTCGATGTGGTCGGAGCGGTCGGAGTGGTACCAGGCCTCGGAGCCGAAGCTCATCACCTTGTACTTCTCCTCGCCGTTGTCATCGTAGAACATGAACAGGTTCGGGGCATCCTGGCCGAACTGGTTCCAGTCTGAGGTTCCCATCTCGGTGATCACCGGCTCGTTCGGGCCGACGACCAGCACCTTGCTGTTCACATCAACGATCACGCTGTCGTTGGTGCTCTTGTCAGTGATCAGGACCTGTCCCTGGAAGGTGCCCTTCTTGTCATAGACATAGGTGAAGGGGCTGGAGTTCTGGACATTGCCCTTGATGCTCGGGTCACCGGCATCGGGGATCAGCTGGTAGCTGTAGCTGCCGCTGCCGCCGACCACGGAGACGCTGTAGCTGAACTGGGTCAGGCCCTGCACGCCGGCCGTCGGGGTGACGTCGGCGAAGCCCGTCAGGTCAGAGGTGATCTTCACGGTGAACGGATCGCTGGCGAGGCCGGCATCGTTGGTGACGACGACGTCGACGTTGCCGTCGCCATCGGGGGTCACGCTGCCGAGCGCCGGGATCAGGATCTCGTTGTCAACCCAGCCGGCCTGGCTGCCGTTGGTGTCAGCCACATCCTGGCCCTTGCCACCGACGGAGATGTCGCCACTGCCCTTCTGGAAGCCGAAGTTGGTTCCACGCATGATGATGCTGCCACCGATGCGCACGTTATTCGGGGACACGCCGTTGAGCACCAGCT
>JAGRNR010000076.1:0-14226 GCA_020440645.1 bacterium
GGTGTGCCGTCGCCATCAGTGTCCGGGTTGCCAGGATCAGTCAGCAGGCGCTGCTCCGTGATGTCAGTCAGGCCGTCACCATCGCGGTCACTGCGCAGTTCCGCAAGGCTTGTGCTCTCCGTCAGGTAGTCGATCCCTTCACCGGTTTCGTGATCCATCGTGCGGCCGTCCCTGAGGCTGTTGTGGCTCAGCTGCAGCCGGCCCGCTACATATTCCAGCAGCAGCGGCCCGCGCCCCTCGTACTGGAAGCCGCCGATTGGTGCAATGTATGTTTCAGCCACATCCGCCCAGGGGGTCGGCAGCACTTCCTCGAAGCCGCCGTCATTGTCGCTGTCCACGGCGATGTAGATGTCGCGCTCGCTGGTCAGCCCGCCGCTGCTGTAGGCCAACAGGCGCGTGCCGTCCGGCAGCAGGCATTCGCTCCAGTCCTTCTCCGTCTGCGGCCGGTAATTGAGGTAGCCTCCGCTGATCTTCTGCAGGTCGATGATGTAGGGAGGCAGCTGAATGGCGAACTGCTGCTGCGGCGGGTCCCAGGCGTCCATCACGCGCAGGTTGTCTCCGAAGTGCATGCCGTACAGGTGCCTGTCGTCAATCAGCCGGCTGTCAATGATGCCGTAGCCCTGTGAGGGTTGCCAGTAGATGGAGTCGTAGCCCAGTGCGAAACTGCCATTGCGGTCCTGCATGAAGCGTGGCAGGGGCTCGATCCGGCCGCTGGCAATGCTGACCAGGGCCAGGCCGTATCGGCTGGCCGTTCCGCAGTCAACCAGCAGGTTGCTGCGCCTGCGCATGAGGATCCGCCCATTGTCCCAGTCATTCCCGCCTGCCAGCAGGCTGAGCTGCCCGCCGCCCGCGAGATCGAGTTGCACGAGGCCGCTGCTGCTGGCGAGCATGGCGACAGTGCCGGACAGTTCGACCTGCCAGTCGCCCTGGCAATCCAGCTCGAAGCTGCTGGAGGATTCCAGCTGGCCCGTGCGGTAGAAGTGCAGGCTGAGCTGCTCGGCGTCGTGTTCCGCCAGCAGGATCCCATCGCGGCTGGAGCAGAGCCGTGCCTGCCAGCCCAGATGGGGTCGTTCGATCTCAAAGGGCAAGCCGGGGCCGGGGAAGCAAAACAGCGCAGTCGATGTGGCGATTGCCATGTTGCGCTCGCCCGCGAAGCGGTTGTCAACCACAGCCGCCACTTCGTCATAATCGTAGCTTTCCTGCAGCCCTCCGTCCTCACTGAACATGCGCAGCAGTGTAATACCTGGCTGTCCGTCCGCGCGCGGCACAAGGCCCCACAGGTGGTCATGGTTGCGCCCGAGGTTGGCAGGCAGCCCCGCGCTCCACAGCTGTTCATCCGAAAAGCGGGTATAGGCGCGCGTGCCGCCGGCATCGCTGAGCAGCAGGCGTTCGTTGTCAATGTGGATTGCTTCGAAACCGGCGGCGAGGGCGGGGTCGCTGATGCTGCACTGGACAGTGCCACCGCCGTCGTCACGCAGTTCGAGCACGCCGTCATGCAGGCAGTACAAGCTATGGCCGTGGAACAGCTGGGCCCGCTCCGCAGCGTCATCCAGTGCCTGCCACCAGAAGTTATGTGCTTCGTGCACCTGTGCCAGCGCTGGATGGGGTAATGTTGCCAGCAGGACTGCCAGTATTGTCAGGCAGGCAGGCAATGATCTGTGTTTCATCCTGGACCTCCAGCTCATGACACCCAGGTTCCGCGTTTATGGTAGGGCCAGTACTCCCCGTCCACCAGGCGAAACAGGATCACTTCACCGTGGTAGGGGAAGTCCAGATCAAGC
This sequence comes from bacterium, assembly GCA_020440645.1. Taxonomy (GTDB): domain Bacteria; phylum 4484-113; class 4484-113; order 4484-113; family JAFGCY01; genus JAHEFU01. The sequence goes on from JAGRNR010000076.1 coordinate 1,782, forward strand.
ACGGCGTCAGGACCAGCCTCGTCGGATTCTCTCTCCGGGTCATAGTAGTAGAACCCGGCGTATTGCTGCCATGACTCTGCTTTCTCGCGCAGTTCATCCTCAGTGAATTCGCGGCCTTCGTCAATGTAGTACTGGTACATCCTGCTGCGCTTGTAGCCCTCAATCGGGTCGGCACGGCGGTCAATCCATTCCATTGTGATGCTGTTCTCCGGCCATTCCCAGCGGTTGGCATCTCCATTGTTGAGACGCTCATTGCTGCTGCCATCAAGGCAGATGCTGTACTCGCCGGCACTGCGGGCGAAGGCCACCGGGCCGGAGTTGTAGACAGTGAAGTAGCGCGCCTGCCAGGGGCTGCCGGTTTCTACGCTGGCCACCCAGTCGTGATTACTGCCGCTGCCATCCTCAGGCCAGTACATTGCCAGCGCGCGGGCGATGCCGCGTTCCACCGGGCCCATCGCAGCCGCATCAGCATTCGGAGTGCAGTCAGACCCGTCCGGGATGCCGTCGTCATCGCAGTCCGGGTTGGCCGGGTCGAGTAGCAGCAGTCGCTCCGCGATGTCCGTCAGGCCGTCGCCATCGCTGTCACGCTGCACATCTTCCAGGCTGAGTGGGATTTCGACGTAGTCCAGCACGGGATCAACAATCGGGTACTGCTCCAGGTCGGCATCCGGTTTCAGCCGGTTGTGCAGTACGGTCAGCCCGCCATCACCAGCATCGCGCAGACTGAGCCAGGCGGTCGGTGCCAGGTTGCTGTTCCAGTGGGAAACCCTGTCAACCAGGCCCGTTGGCAACACGTGACGGAAGCCCTGGCCCTCAACGGGATCAAAGCCGATGTAGATGTCGCGGTCGTCATACAGGCCCGGTGAGGTGAACACGGCAATCCTGTCCGGTGTGCCGCTGTGGACTTCGGCCCAGCCGGGAATGCTCACATGCCTGTCCCCACCACCGTACAGCTCGAAATTGTCCTCCCTGACTGGGTAGAACCCGGGGGCCTGCACATGCAGGCCGCTGTAGCCGAACTCGTCGTTGGCAGCGAGGTAGCTCGCCCCGGCAGCGCCGCAGTTGGATATCGCCTCACGCAGCTCGATCAGCTGCCCGGCAAACAGCGGCATCTCCTGCCAGCGCAGCAGGCTTGGCAGGCTCGCTTCCGAGTTGAGGTTCTGCAGCACGCGCAGCAGTCCGCTGGTCACAGAACCGTAGCTGCCGAATTCCTGTCGTGAAGCATTCATGTTCTCGGACTGATGCATGTAGAAGTTGGCAAGGGCCAGCGCATCCATGTGGACCGCATCCGTGCCGGCGGTGCCGTTCAGCAGCTGCTCCTGGGCATTCAGTCCACCGGAGATGATTTCGCCCATCAGTTCCCGGTCCGCCAGCGGATCAGCACTGGCAAGGAAACGCGCCAGCAATTCGTCATGCAGCGGCGGCCAGCTCAGGGCCTGCATCCGGCCGGGGAGGGGTTGGCCGTTTGCGCCAATCTTCACGGAGATGATTTCCGTATTCCGCGGAGAGGGCGTATATGGCCTTCCGTTGGCAATCAGCAGGTTCCTGCTGTTCAGCTGGCTAGTCCAGTCACTGAGCTCCAGGCTTGCCGGAAGTTCTGAGATGCTGAGGCTCCGGGGGTCGAGCATTGCGAAGTAGCTGTCCTGGTGGCCATTCTCGTCGACATCACCGATGTTGATCGTTGCCAGTACCATGTTGTCGTTGCTGCCCAGCAGCACGCCTCCTGGCCAGCCGTCAGCCTTGCCAAGTCCGGCGAGTTCCTTCCCGCTGTCAATGTCGAAGCGGCGCAAGCCAGATTCGTCCACCAGCAGCAGCATTGAATCAACCAGGCCGATGCTCGCATAGTAGAACGAGCGTACATCCAGGTCCAGTACATAGAACCTGTCCCTGGTGTGGGCTTCCTTTGCAAGATGCCGCAGGCTGATCACTGCCTCAGTTCCGCCTGCCGGAAACCAGTCCAGGCTGAAGTCGATGAGATCGTCGCGCTTCGGCTGGCCGACCAGCAGGATGCCCTGCGGGTAGCTGTAGATCACCGCATGCAGTTCGGGTTGCGGCAGCGGGATTGCCAGCGGATCCTCAAGGCCATTGAAGCGATACAGCTGGCTCTCAGATCTGACAACCAGCCCACCGCCGTCACCAGGCCGGCTGAATTGCTTGATTGGTGTCAGTTGCCACTGCCCAAGCACCTCTCCATCCAACGGATCGAGGGCTCGCAGCACATCAGGCTCGCCATACTGGTTGACATCGGGGGAATGTGTGCCGACCCAGACGTAACCATCGAATATGCCGAAGATGTCCTCGTAGTCCGCAGTCCACAGCAGCTGCCCATCCTCCAGCGAGCGGGCTTCGGTCTTGTAGCGCCACTCGTATACGAGCAGCTTGTCCGCAAGGAACAGCTTATCCAGTCGGGCCGTGCCGTTTGGAAACAGCCGGTAGAAATCGCTGGCGTAGTCCTGTTGCCAGAGCAGCGCCCCGCTGGCGGCATCCAGCAGATTGATGTCCCAGCCATTGGTGTAGGCGATGTGCTTTTCATCTGCGATGAAGGCATCGAACCTTGACCCGCCATCAATGTAGCGGTACCAGCCTTCGTAGTCAGGTAGCTCAGGGTCCTTGGCCAGCCAGTCATCGCCGGGGGCCAGCCCACAGTACCCATCCGGGGGCAGTTGCAGTTCAAGGTAGCCCGTCTCGGGGTCAGGTGCCGGCAGGCTCCAGTGTGCCGAAGCGGCAGGCTCCTCCTGCGCCGTGGCCAGCACCGGCAGCAGGCAAAGCATGAGCATTGCGATCCGCAGTCGCTGCATCAGTGTGTTCCTCCCCTCACTCTTCCTGCTGAGTTTATCGCAGCATGGCAGGCATTGTTAAGCAGGTTGAGCCTGACCGCCGGCAGGGGCCGCATATATGATCTGTGCATGCAGATCGTGATCATGGACTACCAGCGGCGCTGGGCGGAGGAGTATGCGGCAATCGAGCGGGACATCCGGGGCGTGGTCGGGCCGGAGGTGCAGCGCATCGACCATATCGGCAGTACGAGCGTGCCGGGCCTGGCGGCCAAGGACATCATTGACATCCAGCTCAGTGTGTCGGCCATCGAGCCGGTGGAGGCCTATGGCAAGGGACTGGAGTCACTGGGCTACTTCGAGAAGCCGGGTAACCTCGAGCGCAACAAGCGCTACTTCCGTGAAAGCAGCGGAATGCGGCGAACGCATATACATATAAGGGAGAGCGGGGCCTTCGGCCAGCAGTTCGCGCTGCTGTTCCGCGACTACCTGCGCGCAAGCCCCGATGAATGCGAGTACTACGCCGATGCCAAGCGCGTACTGGCACAGCGTGACTGGGACAGCGTGAGCGACTTCGGCGATGCCAAGGACCCGCTCTTCTGGGAGATCGCGCGCCGCGCCAATGCCTGGCAGCAGGCGACGGCCTGGAGGAGCGGGTAGGGCTCAGCTGATCCAGGACAGCTCGGCATGGACAGGGTAGTACTCACCATCCAGTTTCACCATGCTGATCCGGTAGCCCAGCCAGGTGAGGTCAATGTAGAGGAAGTACAGGTTCGCATCACTGCCTGCGGGATCCAGCTGCTCGATGCCCATTCCCTGGGCTGCCCTGTCCAGCTCCTCAGGGCTCAGCCCCGCCAGCTGCTCTGCGTAGGTGCGGGCATAGGATGATGACTGCAGCTGCTCCCCCGGGCGCAATGTGCGGTCCTGCCAGCGCAGCTCCCAGCGGCTGAATGCCGGGAAGCCGTGCAGCTGCTCCTCATACGCCTTGCGCTGTGCGTTAGTTGCCAGGTTGATGCAATAGCCCTCTGGTCCGCGGGCGAATGCCACCGGACTACAGCCCTGGATTTCAAGGTAGACGGCACGCCAGGGGTGGCCTGAGTCGTCAAGCTGCCAGGCATCTGCAAAGTAGCCGGAAGCATCCCTGTCGTCACAGAAGAGACTGAGCGCCCTTGCAACACCGCGCTCAACTGCACCCATCACCGCTGCATCCACATTGGGAGCGGGATCGATCCCATCCGGGATCCCGTCGCCATCCGTATCCGGGTTGGCAGGGTCCGTGAGCAACTTCGTTTCCAGCAGGTCAGCCAATCCGTCACCATCACTGTCCAGTCGCAGCATATCCAGGTCCAGCACGCGCCGGATGTAGTCCACGCCATGCCGCTGCCAGGCTTCCTGCGCATTGACCGGTTCCAGCTGCACATCGTCGCCATCCTGATGGCCCAGGCTGTTGTGGAACAGCACAGGCTGGCCTTCCGTGAACTCCAGTGCCAGTTCATGCCTGCGTCCCATGTCAAAGGCACCGCCCGGAAAACCGAAACCCTCGTAGACATCGGCGTATGGAGTTGCCAGGCATTCCTCAAAGATGCCGTCGGCATTGGCGTCCACTGCGATGTAGATGTCACGCTCCGTCATCAGGCCGCTGGCTGTATAGGCCAGCAGCCTGCTTCCATCCGCTGCGCTGCATTCCGACCAGCTGGTGTCGTTATGCTTCTGCTCCCCGATGTCTGCGTAGAATCGCTGCTGGGGCAGCAGCTCAAGGCTGGCAGGGGGCAGTTCATGAATGCCCTCATAGCCTGTCATACTGTGCTCCCGCAGCCAGGCCAGTGCCCCATCTCCGCCGCAGATCGCCAACAGGCCGCGGATCCGCCCGTGCAGCGATCCGTGTTCAGGATTGCCGAGCCAGTTGATCAGCACCGGTGCAAGTTCCGGGCAGGCCCGGCGCCCAAGCATGTCTGCCAGCAGTTCCCGGGCGGATCCAGTCGTGTAGTTGGTTGCGCCGAACTCATCCGCATATTGCGCTGCTGCCAGCAGGGCATCCCAGTGCGCCTGGCTGCCAGCGGGGCAGGCCTCCGCCAGTGGCAGGAGGGCATGCCGGTCACCCCTGCGCAGCTGTTCCATGAACCTGACATCAGACACTGGGTCCTCGCTGGCAATGAACTGCGCCAGCAATTCACCATAATCGTCGGCTCGCCTGAGCACCTGGTTCTCACCGTCAATTAGCTGGTCACTGGAATCAAGCTCCAGTGCATTCAGGTAGAGCATGTCGCCATTTCCAAGAATGTCCTGCTCATCTGAGTTTCGCAGGATGTACAGCCGCTGGCCGGATAGCACAGCCTCGCAGTAGAAGGAGAACAGGCCGTCCGGCAGGATTGTTGACTGCCAGGTTTCCAGGTCCAGGATGCGGTGGCTTGCTGCACTGCCCCTTCCGCCGCCGGTGCTGAGCAGCATGCGCATATCACCGGCGGAAAGGAGATGCGTCCAGTAGTCGGGCCCCTGGGGCAGCAGGCCACGCAGGGTCCTGCCGTCACGGAGGTCCAGCGCCACATTCCGCCCCATACTGCCCAGGATCACCATTTCACCGTGGATTCCGCCTTGGTTGACCCAGGATGGGTTGCCGCGGTAATCCTCCAGTCGCCTGGTCCAGCCTGCTTCCGGGTCCGTCAGGCTGAACCAGCTCAGAATGGTATCGGTGTTCGCAGCAGTGCTGTCATCATAAGCTGCAACAATGATCCCTTGTTCGTTGCCATCAATTGCCGCAAACCAGCCAGGTGCCTGACGCTGAAAATCACACCGCGCTCCGTCAAGGCTGAAGGTGAGTATGCTGACATCCGTTGCCACTGCCATCGGTCCCGCGCGGGGTATGCGGGATTCGGAGGCTCCATACAGGTTGCCAATCCTGTGCTCCTGCAGGACGCTGCCATCGCTGGCATTGAGCAGCAGCAGGTCATGTGCGCTCAGAATCATGGTCGGACTTTCAAGTCCACCTTGGCGGGCGACCCACAGTGCGTTGCCTTCCGGGCGCAGCACCTGCATGCCGGGCATGTTCCACAGTTCCGTGCCATCCTCGAGCGACAGCACATGCAGGGAGTCATCCCACCATGCTGCGATTCCATCTCCGATTGTCAGGCTCCTGGTGCTGCGCCAGTCACGTGCTTCGTTCTCCCAGATCAGTTCACCTGTATCCGCTTCGATTGCCTGCATCGAATGATTGCTGCAGATGAGCAGGATGCCGTCATGTAGCAGCAGTTTGTCGGCAAAGCTGTCCGGATCAATGAAGCGGCACCAGCCCGCATATGGCAGTGGTCCGGTCTGGGGGATTGGCTCAGGTTGGACCGGGATGGGCCAGTCATTGCCTATCTCTTCAGAGGGCATTTCATCGGAATATGCATGGGCAGCAATCAAGCCGCCTGGAATTCCCAAGGTAATAACGCCGATAAACAGGCAGCCTGCGGCAATCGTGAGTAAGCTGTGCAGCAAAGCAGGTCCCTCCTCTGTCCCTTTCCGGTTAGATTATCGCCCACGGTCCTGAATTGATAAGCGGCTGAGTCGAAACGGAGCATGCACAAGGGGTCCGCGTTACAATATCCCTCCTATGTCGAAGGGACGTGTGATGGTGGCGATGTCGGGCGGCGTGGATTCTTCAGTGGCCGCGCTGATGCTCACGCGCGCCGGTTACGAGTGCATCGGCATGACCGCCATCCTGTTCGGCGATGCCAGTGCGGCCGGGCCCTGCTGTGGCACCGAGGGGGCCAACTCCGCCGAATGCGTTTGCAACAAGCTCGGCATCGAGTTCCGCCACATTGACCTCTCGGAGCTGTTCGAGGAGCAGGTGATCGGGCGCTTCCTCGGCGAGTACGACGCCGGGCGCACACCCAACCCCTGCAGCGACTGCAACCGATTCATCAAGTTCGACACCTTCTTTAAGTACGCCGATGAATGGGGCTGCGACTACGTTGCCACCGGGCATTACGCGCGCATCATCGAGGATGGCAGCGCACGCCTGCTGGGCACCGGGATTGACAACAACAAGGACCAGAGCTACTTCCTCGCCTGCATCCCGCCGCACAGGCTCAAGCGCGTGCTGTTCCCGCTGGGCGGGATTGACAAGCCGGAGGTGCGCCGGCTGGCGCGTGAGGCCATGCTGCCGACGGCGCACCGCACGGAGAGCCAGGATGTCTGCTTCATGCACAACGGGGCCGGCATCGACGAGCTGATGAGCTGGCATATGGGCAAGGCACCCGAGCCGGGTGAGGTGGTGGACGAGGCCGGCAATGTGCTGTCAACGCACAAGGGCTACCAGCGCTACACGGTTGGCCAGCGGCGCGGGATGCGGCTTGGTGGCGGCACCGAGGGCCTGGTGGTGCACCGCGTTGAGCCGGAGACGAACCGCGTGGTGGTGGCGATGAAGGATGCGCATCCGCTGGACTATGTGGGGCTGCGCGACTTCGTGGACATGGCACCGGGCCGCTGGCAACTCGGGCAGGATATCCAGGTGCGCATGCGCTACCGCCAGCCGCTGTTCAAGGCCAGGGTGCTTGAGCATGAGGGACAGTTGCGGGTCTATCCACTTGAGCGGCAGTACGGAGCGGCCCTCGGGCAGTGGTGCGTCGGCTACGACGGCGACGTTGTGCTGTTCGGCGGGATCATCGATGGGGTTGAGTACGAAACGTAGGATCCAGGATCTCGGTTGTAGGGGGTAGCGGCGACACTCCTGTCGCCGGATTGATCATGGCAACGCGGATATTCCAACCACATCTCCAGCTCTTGTCACCGGCAATCGTGAATGCAAATTCAGAGTGAATATTTATTCATCGTTGCCAATTAGTTGTCAGTATCTGTTATCCTCCCAACATGTTGCCCACTAAGCAAGATGGATTGCATACATACAGAAATCGTTTACCGCAATGGAGACAAGACTGCGGAAACTACTTTGTGACATGGTGCCTGCAGAACCGGAAAATGCGATTGAGTAGTGCTGAGAAGGATGAAGTACTGAAATCCATCGAGCATTTTCATCAACAGCAGTACAGGCTGGCAGTATCTGTGGTTATGGATGATCATATCCATCTGGTATTACAAACCATGCCAGGTTTCGAGCTCTCGTCAATTCTCAAGTCCATGAAAGGTCGCTCAGCCCGTGCAATCAACCGATACAGAAGATCCAGTGGAGTTATCTGGCAAAAGGACAGCTTTACCGAACTGCTGGGGAATGAAGTTTCGATCAGGTCATGTATTGATTATGTCAGCCTGAACCCATTCAGGAAATGGGGTGTCAGAAGCTACATGTGGCTGAGGGTTTACGAATAGGAATCAGATATCGGCGACAGGTTTCAGGCATCGGCGACAGGAGTGTCGCCGCTACGTCGTTTCCACCACTCCCACATGTTGCCAATCGCGATTGCCAGCACGCACCAGATCAGTCCGGTGGCTGCACCCAGGCCGAGGCCGAGCAATACGCGAGTGACCGTCAGTTCCAGCGGGGTGTGCAGGTGGCAGAAGGTGTTGAGGATGCTGATCTGGCCCAGCAGTGCGCCGATGCCGAGCATCACTGAGACCCGGGTGCGCCAGGCGATGGACAGCAGGAACAGCATCAGCAGCGGATGGCCGATAAGTTCCTTGGTACGCGGGCGCACGCCGAAACTCTGCTCCAGACCCTCGCGGAACAGGTTCTCGATGGACAGCACGCCCAGCAGGGAGTCGTTGCCAGAGCGCAGCAGCACCACGCCGATGATGCCCATCGCGATCAGGATGAAGGCCACGTCGCCGTAGCGGATCGGCGACTGCCACAGGGTGGAGAAGCGTTGCCAGTAACCGACGAGGCGGTTCTCGGCGGCCTGCCAGGCGTCGGCCAGTGTTTCGGCCTGCCAGCCCCAGGCGGCGAACAAAAGCACCGGCAGGGCCATGGACAGGGTCACGCCACGGAATTCAGACAGCTTGAGGATGCCCTCGGCGCTGGCAAGCGTGCCGTGGATGATCACTCCGCCGGCGATCGAGAACAGGCTGGCAACCGTCAGCCCGAGCAGCGCAATGAAGATCCGCCGCGGACAGAAGCGCCTGCAGACCAGCCGCGTGGTCAGGTACATGTAGACATGCATCGCCAGCCAGAAGCCGACCAGCGGGAAGGCGATGGCGATGGCAAGCAGGCAGAGGTCAATCAGCCGCGGGTCCGGATAAAGAATCAACAGCATTGCCAGCAGGAAGTAACACAGTCCGACTGCTCTGAAGAAGGTCTCATTGAACTGTGAAAGTCCGCTGCTCAGCAACAGGATCAACAGCATGATTCCCAGCAGCCCCGGCAACATCCAGTAGTGGGACGCCTTCACTGCATTGCTTGCCAGAACAATCGGTTTCTTGCCGATGGAAAACCCTTCAGCCTGCAATTCGCTGGCAAGGGTCTGGAAGTAACTCCGGTTCAGCTCCAGCAAGCGCTGCACGTAACCAGTGTCACCGGCGCTGCCAGCATTGAGTTGCCTGCCCCGGATGAAGGGCCGAATGTACAGCACGCGCATGCTGCGCTCATCCACCGCGCGCAGGTAACGGGCAACGGCCCCGGCGATGTCGTAATTGTCCATTTCCTCCGGTGGGATGCTGTGCAGGCGCGCAAGGTTGATCTCTCCGAGGTTTCCATGCATCCTGTGGGCGAGGCCGTTGCCACCATCCTGCTCGTCAAATTCCACCCAGCAGAAGGTCTGGCCATTGCGCTTGATCGCATCCGCCACTTCATCCAGCCGGCCGGGGTAGCCGAGCACGGTCGGACCCTGGAACAGCACCAGCGGCTGCTTCGCGATGAAGCCCATCGTCTCCTGCAGGCCGTTGTCACCGAGGAACTCCGAGCCACCGGGACGCAGGATCAGCGAGGCACCATGCAGCGCGGCCGCATCCTGTACACTCTGGAACCAGGCCACCGGCAGCAGGCGCAGGTCTTCCTCCGGCATCGCCGGGAACTGCACGACCAGGCTTTCGTAGCCGCTGGCGAAACGCGCCACGCGACGATACGGGTACCCGTGGCGAGATGCCCCGCGTGCAATGTCAGCACTGTAGCGCTCATCCGTCACTTCATAGGCGGGTGCACCCGTCGCCAGTTCGGCTGGGGCGAAGATCCCGCTGTCCAGCAGACTGCCAACGGTCTCCTCACCGTAGCAGAGCTGTGCGCCCGGCAGGGCGGCAAGCAGTTGCCAGGGCTGCTCACTATCCTCGGGATACGAGATCGAAGCACCGGAGGCATCCGGCAGGGATGCCAGTTCCTGCCAGTCCACGAGGACAGCCACCGTGCGGTAGGAGCGATCCATCTCAATCCGGCCGACACACATCCAGACCGCACCGATGCATGACAGGGCGATGCATGCCAGGCTGATCCACAGCAGTTCCTTCCTGCCGAAGAACAGCTTCTCGGTGTTCTCGCTCACTTCCATTCACCGCGCAGCAGCAGGGCACAGTCGTTGGCCGGGCGGATGAAGATGTCATGCCCGCTGCCGTTGACATAGTGGTGCGCCGGCAGCAGGGCCGTCGCGCTGACGCGCTCCCCCGCGCTGATGTCCAGCAGGTCGTCACGCAGCGGGTCCAGTTCGTCAATCACCACCTGCCCGGCGGCAGGCTGGGTCACGATCAGTTCCGCGCCGGTGCCAAGCCGGATGCTGGTGCCCGCCGGCACCTGCCTGAGGGTGAACATCCCCCGGTGCTGCACGTAACTGACCGTCGCCAGCGGGTCCTCCTTGCTGCCCGGGTCAGCGGACAGCACGCCCATCGTCGCCAGCGAACACAGCGCGGTCACGGCCGTTGCCAGCAGCAGCCGCTGCCGGATTCCGATCATTCTCATAACTCCCACCTCAGGCTTCGCCACCAAGCGAATTCATGTCCTTTTCGTCCGGCTCACTTTCATCCGGGATGTAGTCCGGTGCCGGGTTGCCACTCTGCTGCGCGGCCTCTTCCTTCTCCAGTGCTTCCTGCTGTTCCTTCTTGCGGCGCACGCGCTCCAGTTCGTCCAGCAGCTCCTGTTCACGCTTATCCAGTTCAGTGTCGCCAGCCGCTTCGGTGCTGACTTCATCCAGCGCGCGGCTGCGGGCCTGCACGAACACGTAGCCGTCGTGCATCTCCAGCTTGTCAACCTCGATCGCCACGCGGAACTGGTCCAGGTCCACCACCGGGGTGAGCGTGCTGAAGGCGGCCTTCAGCTCCTTCACACCGATCTCCGCCCCACCGAGCTGCAGTTCGTCCACCTCCAGCTTGAGGCGCGTGCTGCCATCGGCCACGATCCGTCCGCTGGCACCGATGCGCACCTCTGCAAAGGCCATGTCGAAGATCCCGTTGATCGTCACGCTGCCATCCTCGAGTGCGATCTCGACATCGCGCATGCCCTTCTTCTCCAGCTCCCCGCCCCAGCGCTGCCTGAGCGCATCCTCGCTGACCTTCAGTTCGAGCTCGCCACTCTGCACCTCGCTCAGGCCTGCGTTGCCACTGAGCAGCACCTGCGGCAGGTCAAAGCGGATGCCGCGCCCCTTGAAGCGCAGGTCCTCGACGAGCATCCCGTCCAACTTGGCCTCGGCGCTGTCAACGTAGAAGCTGTCCACCTGGCCCTCGAGCGTATCGAGCAGGCTGCCGCGCCCGATCACTACGGTCGAGCTCGGCGGCAACAGGAACTCGCGGCGTACGCTGTCCGCCAGCTCCTCGTCCACCTTCGGCAGCAGCAGCCAGTTGAGCGCAGCCAGGGCCAGCAGTGCAAGCACCACCAGCACCAGCACGAAGTTCGCCAGTCTCTGGAAACAGCCCATCAGTTCACTGTGATCTGGTAGTTGTCAATGTCAGCCTCCGGCACGGAGAACACGTCCGTATTGGCCTGCGGGTTGATCTGCTCGTCGGTGTAGAAGTCCACCTCCATCTCGACCGCGATCGGGTTGAGCAGCTGGTCACGCACCTCGCCCAGCTGGTCCTCATTGTCAAGCAGGTTGATGCCGGCGTCGCAGGTGAAGAACTGCACGGTGAAGTTCTCCGGGCGCTGCTCCGCGAGGTCGTAGAACACGTTCGGGTCGATCGTCAGCGAGATCGCGTTCTGCGTGAACTGGCTGCCGACGTACCACGGGTAGATGTTGCTGAGGATGCCCGGCAAGGTGTCGGTCCAGTAACGTTCGGCGGTGGTGTAGTTGCTCTTGCCGAGCCCGTAGAAGATCGAGATCGAGTTGCCGCCGTCCTCCAGCGAGGAGTGCGGCACGATCAGCTCGTCGCGGCTGAGGTTGTCAACCGGCGCGACCTCAATGCGCGTCGGCTGCAGGCCCGTCAGGTAGGTGATGATGTCACCCTCCCAGGTGAACACGCTGTCACCGCCGCCCTGCGGCGTCTCGCGCCCGCTGCGCTGGATGTAGAGGGTCTGGTCGAGGTTGTCCGGGTCACCGGTCACGAGGATGATGTCGGATGAGTTGTCATTGCCGGTCTCGTCCGCCAGGCAGTAGGTCGGCACATTGTTGCCGGTGCTGAACGCTACCGGCGTGGCGGCCAGCGTGCCCGTGCTGTCCGTCAGCCAGGCCCCGGCGCTGCCCGTGCCGTCAGTGTTCTGCCAGCAGGCCAGCACCGCCTCGCGCGAGAGGTAGCCGCTGCCGATCGAGGCGCTGAAGCATTTGCCCGGCACATCCAGCGTGCTGCGCAGGCTGAGCGTGCCGTCATCCGCCACATCCAGTACT
>JAGRNR010000077.1:0-13852 GCA_020440645.1 bacterium
TGCAAGCGCGTGGCATAAGCAAGCTGCCAAACGAATCGCGCAATGTGATCGACGACCTGCAGTGGATCGACAATGGCGGCGGGGACTTCAACCTGGAATGGACCCTGCGCAATGCCGGCGACTATGACAACAACGGCGAGGTGAATGTCTCCGACCTGAGCGCGATCGGAGTGCACTTCGGCAAGAATGAGTCCAGCAGCAGCTGGGCCACCGCGCAGACCGCGGATGGAGATGGCAACGGCGAGATCAACATCGCCGATGTCAGCCCGATCGGGGTGAACTTCGGCTCGCAGGTGCTAGGCTACAACGTGTATGCCTCGGACTACGAGGACGGCCCCTGGCTTCTGCAGGGCAGCATCCCGCTGGAAAATGCAACTTCCGGATTCCCGCGGAAGTTCAGTTATGCATATGGCGCACAGGCGCATGCCTTCGTGACGGTGGCACCGTTTGACTCGACCGATGCGGACAGCATTGCCAATTCAGGAGGAACGGCGGCGAAGTACATTCCCGGCGAGGTCACCATTGGCGAGAGTGCAAGCGTTGACAATGAAACCGGCGCTGTGCTCACAGGTGGAGCCGGTACTCCGATTGAGAATGTGTTGGTGGAGATCCCTCCCGGGACCGTTGGTGTGTCATCTGAATTCGCAATCGGGTATGAAGATGGCGAGATTATTCCCGTTGTTGGCAACTGGGGTGGATTCATCGTTGATATAGATGGTCCTTCCGGAATAGAATTCAATCAGCCTGTATTGATCACGGTTCCATGGTCGGGAAACCCTGATGACTATCCTTTCCCCTTCTACATAAACGATGAAGGCAGACTTGAGGGTTGCATTGTCACTGATCTTGATGAAGCCGGCGGCACGATGACCTTCATGACTCTGCATGCATCAAGATTCGTGACCATCACGGGATCAGACCTGCCAGATTCAAACAACACCAATTTTGCACCCAGAGTAGATGGCTTCCAGATTGACAACTGGGGTTCATATTACGAAAGAGGTGGTGAATGCCTCGGGATGAGCATCTTTTCACAGTGGTATTACAACAAACGCAGGGCCGGAACATACAGCGCGACTCTGTTTCCCAGTTTCATGTACAACCTTGGACTGGAAACATTGAAAGACAAGGATGGAAATGTAGTAGATGTTCCAATCACAGGGCAGGATGCAATAGCCACCAGAGCACACACTGCTCTCAATTCATATTGGTACAGATGGGGTGGTGCGTACGTGCAGAACATCATCCCCGGAGAATACAGGTGGGACAAGATTCGCAGCACCATGGTCAACACCGGTTCACCCACTGCACTTTTCCTGATGGACTATACGGCTACCGGTTATCCGAATCTCACCGCCGGGTTCCACTGTGTTCTGGCAATCAGCTTCAAGGACAATGTGATTCAGGTGTATGATCCGAATGTCTCGAAATCCTCGAGGCCCCTCGTATTCAATGGCACTCAGTTCAACAGTTTTGATGACAGATGGAATACCGTCTACAACCTCGGCATCGGTTCTCTGATGAAGGAGGACTTTGCCAACATTGTTGAGGATGCCCAGAATCAGTTCACAGGCAATCTCGGGGCCGAGATCACTGATCTGAACTATGCAAATGGCACTACCGTGACCGAACCCGAGATAGTGCTTTCCGGCACCGTTAATAGCAGCCAGCTGCTGGTTGAATCACTGAGATTCGACACCGGCCTGCTCGTGGTTGACAAACTGGTTGACCTCGAAACGGGTAAATGGTCCGTACGACTACCACTGCAGCAAGGCGATAATTTCATCAGTATGATTGCGAAGGGCACCAATCAGTATGGAACTGAGTATACGATTCCCCACAATTACAGCTCAGGCCACGGCCTGCATATCATCAGCGAAACTGAGCCAACCAAACTACGTATTACCCTGACCTGGGATCAGGAAAATCGCTTCGGGCTCGAGGTGACGGATCCGACGGGCGATGTAGCAAGCTCCGCCAGCTCACACGGCAACGCCGGGATCACAACATCCGATGGTGGAAGGATCGATGGAAGCTACTTCAACGGAGGGCCTTTAAGTTTCATTATCGGTGAGAATGACACCATAAGGAATGGAGAGGAATACAGAATCAGGGTGTTGAATAACTCCTCCTCGGCCACATATGATCAGATCCCAACCAAATGGACACTTGCTGTCTCTGCCAATGATGGTCCTCCTGTCTACTATTCAGGAATACTTACCAAAGGAACCAACCAGTATGTTGACCCGGATGACTTCGGAGCCTACTGGAGCAAGTACATAGATATCACTCCATGATCTGAAATCGGCAATGTCCAATAATCACTATGGAGCCTCATATGGAATCACTGGAAACAAGTCCGAGCCGGATAGCAGGAATCACTGAATCTCGGGAAGAATCAGCTCTGACCATTGCCATGAGACCAGTATTCATCCTGGCTACATTCATCCTCCTGCTGATCACCGGAGCATGTGGCAAGGGCAAGGCTCAGATCGACACCGAGATACTTGTCCCGTCACAGGCTGTGGCGGTGCCCAGCCAGATGGATGCCCTTCCCGCCCCAACGGGCGAGGAACTGGCAATCGCCCGCAGGGAGCTGGCGGCACTGGACATTCCGGACGGTGTTGGCAGTGATGCCTGGCAGCAACTCTGCGATGCGCTGCTGGATTCCATGCAGAACCGCAGCACAAGCAAGCTGCCTAACGAGTCCCGCAATGTGATTGATGACCTGCAGTGGATCGACAATGGCGGCGGGGACTTCAGCCTGGAATGGACCTTCCGCAATGCCGGAGATTATGACAACAACGGCGAGGTCAACGTCTCCGACCTGAGCGCGATCGGTGTGCACTTCGGCAAGAATGAGTCCAGCAGCAGCTGGGCCAGCGCGCAGACCGCTGATGGTGATGGCAACGGCGAGATCAACATCGCGGATGTCAGCCCGATCGGCGTGAACTTCGGCTCGCAGGTGCTTGGTTACAACGTCTATGCCAGCAACTTCGAGGACGGTCCATGGCTGCTGGTGGGCAGCATTGAGCTGGCGGATGCGACGACAGGCTTCCCGCGGAAGTTCAGCTATGCCTATGGGGCACAGGGGCATGCCTTCGTCACGGTGGCTCCGTTTGACTCAACTGATGAGGACAGCATTGCCAACTCAGGTGGGACTGCTGCGAAGTTCATCCCCGGAACGACGACCGAGCAGACCAGCCAGGCAATAGACTTTGGTGGCGGACAACTCGTCGGATCCGGCGGCCTTGACGGAATTGTCGTTGACATTCCAGTCGGTGCACTGGACCGTTCGGAGATGATCACGCTAGGCAGCAATGACGGCATGTTGCTGCCGGTGGATGGAACCTGGGGCGGAACGATCATTGACATCTCCGGCCCCAATCCGATCCTGTTTGAGAAGCCGGTAATCATCACCGCTCCGTTCAGTGGCGATCCTGACGTGGTCCCGGTCCCCTATTACATACGCGATGACGGCAAGCTTGAGGCCTGCATCCTGACTGACATGGACCGAAGCAGCGGCACATTCAGCTTCGCAACGGAACATACCTCCGAATACACATGGGTATTGACACTGCCGGATGACGGTTCGGGAGAGTACCGGGCACCCGGCTATTCCCCTGGCACTTCTGGATTCAATATTGTCAATAGAGGTTCTGATTACAACATCGGAGGAGAATGCCTGGGGATGACATCATTTTCGCAGTGGTACTACCGATATGGCCCGAAGGAACTTCCGTTGTATACCCGCTTCCTTGAATCGCTTGGCACGGACAGCGATGGCAAGCCAATACTAGGGCAGGATGTCATTGCTACACGGGCTTTCAACACAGTGGTTGAGTCGCAGATCAATTGGCTGAAGAGTGGACCAAAGCCGGGGACGGTCCGGGACCAGATCACTGCTATCAAGCATGTGATCAGAAATACGTCAGCACCGACCAATGTCAGCCTGATCTACGGTTACAAGGATGGTCATTTCGTTGATGGGCATGCGGTCCTGGCTTATGGCTACACCCAGGATCGCCTGCTTGTCTATGATCCCAACCATCCCGGTGTTTCCCTGAAGATAGACATCGTGGGAGACGGTTTCTACTACGAATTCGGTGAGCACTACGACAGCATCTTCTGCTTCGGAACGGGAACACTGGCGCGAGAGAGCTTTGAAGCCATCCTGGCGGATGCCGAAGCCGGGTTCAGAGGTAGTGAGGATGCTCTCATTTCAAACCTGAATCATGAGGACAATGACACTGTCACCGAACCGCAAATCACGCTTACCGGCACCATCTCAAGCAGCGAGGTACTCGTCGAAAGGCTCAAGGTTGTCAACGAAGACCAGACCAGCGAGGTGCCTGTAGACACCGTTGGCGGCTTCTTCAGTATCCAGGTACCGATCAAGGATGGCGACAACCTTTTGACCTT
The DNA here is from genome assembly GCA_020440645.1 of bacterium. Taxonomy (GTDB): domain Bacteria; phylum 4484-113; class 4484-113; order 4484-113; family JAFGCY01; genus JAHEFU01. The sequence continues at coordinate 4,423 of JAGRNR010000077.1, forward strand.
CATCACGGAAGGTCGCAATGGATTCAATAACTGGGTTGAAACGCCGAATAACTACACTGGCAGGGGTGGACTGAAGCTGGTTGGTGACATTCCACCAGACAAGCTGCGCATCACCCTCACATGGGACCAGAACAACAGCTTCGGCATGTTCGTTAAGGATCCATCCGGGCAATGGGACCCGGGGACAAGGATCGGTAACCATGACATGAGTCTCGTGACTGATGCGGGAGGCCGTTACGAAGGATCATATGAGGGTGGCGGGCCATTGTACTTCGTCATTCCGCATGACGGTACTCTGGCAGCGGGACCCTACCAGATCAGGGTGATCAACACGTCGACGGTTGAGGATCATGGTGTGGTTCCTGCCAACTGGCAGTTGACGGTTTCTTTCAATGAAGGCGAACCCCTGACATTTTCCGGTTCAATATCGGAAGGAAACATATCCCAGTTCCCATCGGCCTGGAGTGAGGATCCGGTACCAGGTTTCTCCCAGATATACGTTGTCAACTACGAGTGAGCAGCCTGCCAGACGAGGGTAAAGATCAAGCCTGAAGTTGCCGGCTTCCGCATCATGGAAGTCCGGCGACTAATCCTCCAGGCAGATCGGCCCGCCTGACAGTTCGAGGCCGGCTGCTGGCAGTATCTCATTGAAGACCGGCGAGACGGCCTTGTCCATCCCCGTTGCCAAGTGGTGTTACAGCGCGCGAATGGAGCTTATCCCTGGCACATGCATGCGCGGCAGGGACTTTGCCGCATGAAATCCGCAGGCTGGAAAGGGCCACTGACGGATCTTGCGGAAACTCTTAGTTCGCACTGAGAATCCGGACCCGACAATTCAGGGAAAATACTTGACATCTCCAGTCAAAGACTGTTATACTACACGCATGTTAGCAATTGTCAGGGGCGTAAGTATCGTCGGGCTGGATGCCTTCGTGGTGGATGTGGAGGCGGACATGCGCTCCGCGCTGCCGAAACTGGTGATCGTGGGCCTGCCGGATGCCTCGCTCAAGGAAAGCCAGGAGCGGGTTGAGAGTGCGGTGCGAAACAGCGACCTCGAATGGCCAATGGCCAAGATCGTGATCAATCTTGCGCCGGCGGACCTTAGAAAGGAGGGGACAGGCTTCGACCTGCCGATCGCTCTGTCGGTGATCTGCTGCAATGGCCAGTGCGACACGAAGCGCCTGAAGGACTACCTGATCATCGGCGAACTGTCGCTGGATGGCGCACTGCGACCGGTCTCAGGGGTGCTGCCAATGGCACTCAAGGCCCGCGCACTGGGGATGAAGGGCGTGATCGTGCCGCAGGAGAATGCAGCGGAAGCCGCGGTGGTGGACGGAGTGGAAGTGATCGGGGCGCAACACCTGTCGCAACTCGTCAGCTGGGCCCGCGGCTTCACGGAGATCGAGCCGGAACCCTTGCGCAATATCTCTGAGCTGCTTGTCAACGAAGGCCACCTGGCTGACTTCGCCGAGGTGCGCGGCCAGGAGCATGCCAAGCGGGCGCTGGAAGTGGCGGCGGCCGGCGGGCACAACCTGCTGATGCTCGGTCCTCCCGGCAGCGGCAAGACCATGATTGCCAAGCGCGTGCCGGGCATCCTGCCGGACTTGTCCGAGGAGGAAGCGCTTGAAGTGACGCGCATCTACTCTGTGGCGGGTCTCCTGGACCAGTCGCTTGGACTGGTGACAACGCGTCCCTTCCGCGCCCCGCACCATACTGCAAGCATCCCGGGAGTGATCGGCGGCGGCAGCATCCCGCGTCCAGGTGAGATCAGCCTGGCCCATAATGGCGTGCTGTTCCTCGACGAAATGCCGGAGATGTCACGCACCCTGCTGGAAACACTGCGCCAGCCGCTGGAGGACGGACAGGTCACGATCAGCCGGGCCAACCTCGCACTGACATTCCCCAGCCGCTTCATGCTGGTGGCAGCGATGAACCCCTGCCCCTGCGGCTTCTATGGCGACAGCGTGCACAAGTGCTCCTGCAACATGGGAGAGATCCTGCGCTACCGCCAGCGCATCTCCGGGCCGCTGCTGGACCGGATCGACATGACAATCGAGGTGGCGCGCCTTCCGGTGGAGAAGCTGACCCGTGACGATGAGGAGGTGCGCGGGGAGCCAAGTGCCGAGGTGAAGCTGCGCGTGATGTCGGCCCGGCGCATCCAGCAGCAGCGCAACCTGCTGCCTGTGGAGCAGGAGAGCGCAGCCGGCAGTCCCGTAGACACCATGGAGCTGCAGCGCCGGGCCCAGCAGCAGGCGGAGGATGAGGGCAGCCCGGGCAGTGCCGGCGAGGAGGACCTGGCGGAAATGACAACCGCTGAACTGGCGCTCCGGCTGAGCGGAGCCGGGATGGCTCCGGCGACGGCCTCACGCACTTCCGCTGCCACACTGGAGCGCACGGCCCGCCAGGCCCTGAAAGGTGGCAACGCACATGGGCTGAGCGGGCAGCATGCGCGCAGCTGCACCAACGCCGCATTGTCAAGCCGGATGATGAAGGAGCACTGTCGCCTGGACGAGGCTGGCCGCTCACTGCTGACCCGCGCCGTTGAACGCCTGGGCCTGAGCGCGCGGGCCTATGACCGCATTCGCCGTGTTGCCAGGACGATCGCCGACCTTGATGGCTGCGAGAGCATCGAGGTCCCGCACCTCGCCGAGGCGATCCAGTACCGCAGCGGTGAGGAACGGCTGAGGAGTTGATCGACAGGTTTCGGTTTCGGGTTTCCAACATTGAGAGCGGATCCCCGAGGCTTGCGCCGCACCTCCGACTAGTCCGCGAACTCCACCTTGCCGGTGAACCACTTCGTGATATTGGCAACTGCCCAGGGTGTGTAGATGCCGAAGGTGATACTGACGAGGATGCCCTGCACGATGTAGAGCAAGAGCACGTCGACACCGGTTCCGGTGAAGCGCAGATTGCGGCCTTGCAGGGTGCAGTTGCCAACGACCCAGTCCATCATCTTGGCCGCTCCCCAGAAGGAGTAGATGCCGAAGGTGACGAAGCTCAGCAGCATGATCAGCAGGAAGGGACCGAGGAAGTCCTTCGCATCGCCGTTGAACTCAAGCCCGGTCAGCCTGGCAACGCGGTTCTCCTGCGCCTTCTCGCGTTCGACGGCCTCAGCCTGCAGCCGCTGCTCTTCCTCGAGCCTGGCCTTCTGCGCAGCGACCAGCTCCGCTTCCTTCCTGGCGTTCAGCTCAGCGATGCAGGTAGCACGGTCGCGGCTGCAGCGCATGCAGTTCTCGTCTATGCCTTCATTGACATAGCCGCAGACGCATTCCCAGTCCTGGAAGTCAAGCTGTGTGTCCATGCCGTCAATTGTCACCTGTGTCATCGGTTTCCTCCGAAAATTTCAAACCGGAAGGTATACACAGCTGCGCATCCTTCTAAACAGGCCGAACGGGGATCAACAGGGAAATCAACGCCGTGAATAAGCTCAATCTGCCCGCAGCGGGCTTCCAGATTGGCCTGCCGTGGCCTATACTGCTTGCAGTGCCAGTTTATCCCCGCTGTGAATAAGCCGGGACACCAAATCTTCACATTTGTTTAGACATCTCATCACTCTCTCATTCACCCAAAACACCAACTATCTACAAACGTAAAGTAGAAAAAGCTCCCCGAAGGATTTAGAATGTTGATAACTCAGCCCTTCCTATACGGGTGTTGAGTAAAGGCACGCATGCCCCATCTTTCCCGGATGCCGGACTGCGCGCCAATCCGGAGATTGCGACAGGGAGTTTCGATGGCGGCAGATATGGAGATCAGGATCGGTGACAGGCGCTTCCAACTGGACGGCGCCAAGGCCGATGAGGCGATACACGGCAAGGCGATCATCAACGGCCGCCAGACCCCGCATTTCAACATCCTCCCGCTGAAGTACCCCTGGGCCTATGAGCTGTACCGCAACATGAAGGCCAACCACTGGGAGCCCGAGGACATCCCGATGGGCCGCGACATCGAGCAGTGGCGCTCCTCCGACGGCAGCATCACTGACATCGACCGCTGGATCATCCGCATGGGCGTCGGCTACTTCTCAGCCGCCGAGGGCATCGTCGGTGACAACATCCTGCATGTGATCCGTGAGAAGGTGACCGCCTCCGAGCTGAAACTGGTGCTCGGCCGCCATGCGCATGAGGAGAACATCCACGCCGACAGCCTGCTCTATATGGTCTCCAGCCTCGGCATCAACCCGCATGAGTGCGAGGCCATGTTCGAGGACATCGCCACCATCCGGCGCAAGAATGAGTTCGTGGAGCGCGTCACCCAGGGCATGCGCCGCGACATCGACCTGACTGAGACCCCGAGCAAGCAGAAGTTCGCCAAGAACATGTTCGTGTTCGGCCAGTGCATGGAAGGCACCCAGTTCTATGGCCTGTTCGGCATGGTGCTCTCGCTCTACCGCCAGAACAAGTTCCCCGGCATCGGGCAGATGTTCCGCTACACCCTGCGCGATGAGAGCAACCACATTGAACTGCTGCGCCAGCTGTTCAACACACTGGTACAGGAGAACCCGGATGTCTGGACCGAACAGTTCCGCGAGGAATGCCGGCAACTGATGGCGACCGCCGTCGAGCTGGAGAAGGAGTTCATCTCGGACTGCCTGCCGGTCAGCGCGCTTGGCCTCTCCAAGGAGGACTTCCACCTCTACATCGAGTACATCGCCAACCGCCGGCTGGAGGGTGTCAACCTGGCCCCACTGACGGTGGATGCACCGAACCCCTTCCCCTGGCTGGCGGAGATGATGGACATCAAGAAGGAACAGAATTTCTTCGAGGGCCGCGTGACCGAGTACCAGAAGGCCTCCTCGCTGCGCAGCGTGGAGGACGACGAACTGTAGGACCGAAAACCGCGGGGGACGCGGGGATTGACGACTGACTGCTGATTCTGACAATGCCGCCATGGCGGCAGGAGAGAACGAGATGGCCTTTACTGAAGTACTGCAGCGCGACCAGGCGATCAAGGAGATCGTCAACCGCTCCCGCACGGAGAGCCAGGCCCAGCCCTGGGGACAGCTCTACGAGGGGCAGGACAGCCCGCATGTCACGCTCGAAAGCGGCCTGATGGTGCGCCCGGCGGATGTTGCCAGGCTGGTCGGGCTGGCCTATGAGGACTACCGCCTGGCCGACGGACACCTGCTGTTCTTCGAGGAGGAGGACCAGCAGATGGTGCGCCGCATTGTGGACCATGTGCTGGACAAGTTCCGCAGCCTGCCGGACCGCCCGATCTCAGACCAGCGCCTGCTGTCAATCGTCGAGAAGACCCTGCTTTACCTGAAGGAGTACGAGATTGCCAAGATCCTCGTGATCCAGCGCAGCCTCGAGAAGATCCAGCTCGATGAGAAGGTGCGCCTGATCCGCCGCAATGGCCAGATCGTGCCCTGGAACACCTCGAAGATCGAGGTCGCCGTACGCAAGGCCTTCCTGCACCTCAAGCTGGACAGCACCCCCGCCGTCGAGGTGGCACGGATGGTCGAGCAGAAGCTCGCCGACGGCTCAAAGGCCTTCGTGCACATCGAGGAAGTGCAGGACATGGTGCAGCAGACACTGATGGAGCGCGGGCTGTACAAGGCGGCCGAGGCCTACATCCTCTATCGCGCGCGCCGCGACATGCTGCGCGAGCTGGAGGATGCCCAGGCCGAGCAGGTCGAGGAACCCTCGCTGGCAACGCTGCGCGTCGTCGAGGAGAGCGGCCGCACGATTGAGTGGGATGGTGAGGACCTGCGCCGCCGCATCGAGTTCGGCCTGCTGGACCTGCCCGAGATCAGCCTGATGAGCGAGGAGATCGAGCGTGAGCTGCGCCGCAGCCTGTTCGATGGCATCACACGGCGCGACCTCAACCGCACGGTGATCCTCAACGCCAAGGCGATGATGGAACTGGACAGCGGCATGAACGTGTTCGCCGGCCGCATCCTGCTGAGCTACATCTACGAGGAAGTGCTGCCCTGGAGCGTGATGGACGGGCTCGGGGCCCTGCGCAATGCGCACCGTGAAGCCTTCACCGAGAGCCTGCGCCGCGGCGTTGACATCGGCCGGCTCAACCCGCGCCTGCTGGAGTACGACCTCGCCAAGCTGGCTGACGCGATCGACCCGTCCAGCGACTGGGCCTTTGACTACCTCGGCGTGCAGACGCTGTACGACCGCTACCTGATCGTTGACAAGACCGGCCGCGACCACCGCCGCATCGAGACCCCCCAGCTGTTCTGGCTGCGCGTCGCGATGGGCCTGTTCATTGCCTACGAAAATCCGGAGGACCAGATCATCGAGCTGTACAACCTGTACCGCACGCGCCGCTTCTGCTCCTCCACCCCGACGCTGTTCAACTCCGGCACGATGCACAGCCAGCTGTCATCCTGCTACCTGTACTGGGTTGACGACACCATCGAGAGCATCATGCTGCGCGGCATCACCGAGAACGCCTTCCTCTCCAAGTGGGCCGGCGGGCTGGGCGGATCCTGGACCAGCGTGCGCGGCACCGGAGCGCACATCAGCGGCACGAACGGTGAAAGCCAGGGCGTGATCCCCTTCCTCAAGCTGCACAATGACCAGCTCGTCGCTGTCAACCAGGGTGGCAAGCGCAAGGGTGCCGGCTGTGCCTACATCGAGACCTGGCACAACGACCTGAGCGACTTCCTTGAGCTGAGGCGCAACACCGGTGACGACCGCCGCCGCACGCACGACATGAACACCGCCAACTGGATCCCGGACCTGTTCATGAAGCGCATGGAGGCCCGCGAGAACTGGACCTTCTTCCGCTCCAACGAGGTGAAGGACCTGCACCACCTCTACGGCAGCGATTTTGAGAAGCGCTACGAGGAGTATGAGGCGATGGCAGCCCGTGGTGAGATCTTCGGCCGCAGCGAGCCGGCGATTGAGGTCTGGAAGCGCATGCTGCGCATGATCTTCGAGACCGGCCACCCCTGGATCACCTTCAAGGACGCCTGCAATGTGCGCTCCCCGCAGGACCACGCGGGCGTGATCCACAGCAGCAACCTATGCACGGAAATCACGCTCAACACCGGCGTGGACGAGACAGCGGTCTGCAACCTCGGCAGCGTCGTGCTGGAGCAGCACATCACTGACGATGGCCGCATTGACCACGAGCGCCTGCGCGAGACGGTGCGCATCGCGGTGCGTGCGCTTGACAATGTGATTGACATCAACTTCTACCCGACCGAGCCGGCGCGCAATGCCAACATGCGCCACCGCCCGGTGGGCCTCGGAGTGATGGGCCTGCAGAACGCGCTCTACAAGCTGGACATCCCCTTCGGCAGCGAACAGGCGGTTGACTTCAGTGACGAGATCATGGAGGCGATCGCTTATTACGCCTATGAGGCATCCAGCGACCTGGCCGCGGAGAAGGGACGCTACTCCAGTTACAGCGGCAGTAAGTGGGACCGTGGCATCCTGCCGCAGGACACCGTGGACCTGCTGGAGCGCGAGCGCGGCGTCGAGATCGACATCCCGCGTGGAGGCAAGCTTGACTGGCAGCCACTGCGTGGGAAGATCGCAGCGCAGGGCATGCGCAACTCCAACGTGCTGGCAATCGCACCGACGGCCACGATTGCCAACATCATGGGCTCCAGCCCCTGCATCGAGCCGACCTACAAGAACCTCTACGTCAAGAGCAACCTGTCCGGCGACTTCATCGTGCTGAACCAGTACCTGGTGCGCGACCTGAAGCAGGCCGGGCTGTGGAACGCCGAGATGCGGGACAACCTGAAGTACTTCGACGGTGACCTGAACGACATCGCCGGCATCCCGCAGCACATCCGCGAGAAGTACCGCACCGCCTTCGACATCCCCTTCGAGTTCCTCGTTGACTCAGGCGCCCGTCGCCAGAAGTGGATCGACCAGAGCCAGAGCCTCAACCTGTTCCTCGGCGAGCCGGACATGAAGACCCTGTCGCACATGTACCGCCGTGCCTGGTCCAAGGGCCTGAAGACCACCTACTACCTGCGCACGCTCGGTGCCAGCAACATCGAGAAGGCGACGGTCAGCAAGCAGGAGAGCGCTAAGGCGGCTCCGGTTGCCAGTGCGGCCCCGGTGGAGATGTCCGCACCGAAGGTCTGCAGCATTCTTGACCCGGACTGCGAAGCCTGCCAGTAGCCCGCGAGATCGCGATACCGGAAGGTTTAACCTGAATTTAACCGCCAATCGGTGACGCGTCTTGCGCTGTCCGGCCAGTACTGATCAGCTCGCGGCTGTCCCCGTGACACTTTGGCACAAGAAGGCTGAAACAATTGGCAAGCCAGGCCGGCCTGGGACTGTCGCGCTTTGCTAATCTTGGAGATGCATTGCTTGACCAACTGACAAAGCGCATCCTGATCCTCGGGGGCATGGGAGCCCTCGGCCAGCCTGTCGTGCGCCGGCTGATCAGTGATGGCTTCACCGTCCGGCTGCTGTCCCGCGAACCATTCAACACGCGCATGCATTTCGGCGGCACGATCATCAGCAACGAGGGCGAGATGGCGATGGATGCCATCGAGATAATCGAGGGGGACTGCCGCCGCGCGTTCGATGTCAGCACGGCTCTGACCGGCTGCAGCGGCCTGCATGTCAGCGTGAAGGTCAGTGAGGGGGCGGACAGCCTGCAAGCCCTGGAAAGCAGGACTGCGCTCGCCGTGGCTGAGGCTGTCAAGGGACGCGGGCTGGACCTCGTCACCTACACTTCCTGCTCCTTCGTGAATGAGGAGTTCACTGACAACTTCATAGTGAAGTGCAAGCTCGATGCCGAGCAGATCTATATTGATAATGACGCCCCCTGGATGGTGCTGCGCGTGGCCCAGCCGATGGAATACCTGCGCGAATTCAACCAGTTCGGTGTCGGCATCAAGTTCGGCGAGATGGGGCAGGCACACCACTGGATTGCCAGCTCCGACTACGCCGCCGTGGTTGCCAGGGCCCATCGCGGCGAATTCGACCCCAACCAGGTGCTGTACCCCAAGGGGCCTGAGCCCTACACCTTCGACCGGGCGATGGGCACCTACCTGCTGAACGTGCACAACCGCGCCAACATGATCAAGCTGCCGCGCGGTGTGCTGAGCGTTGCCAAGAAGCTATTCCCGCGGCCGCACCTGCAGTACTACGAGGCCATGATGCAGCTACTTAATGATGCGCCGGAAGGCTCGCACCGCATCAAGGGCCACGATGAACAGGTGCGCGGCCGTACCACGCTGATGCAGTGGTGCGCCCAGCAGTCAGAACTGCGCCAGTAGTCCCTCAGCCCGCCTGCTTCCGGACCCTGGCCAATATTGCATCAATGCTCAGCGGACCGGGCCCGGCGGCCGAGATGTACAGCCAGATGAAGCAGAACAACACCGCCGGCGTTCCGCCGTTGCCACTCGGCCAGAAGCCGCCCGGTGCGTGGAACTGGAAATAGGCCACCGCCATCATCCCCGACAACAGGAAGGCCACCGGACGGGTGCAAAGGCCGAGCAGCA
>JAGRNR010000078.1:0-13319 GCA_020440645.1 bacterium
CTTACCAGTTGGGATGCCCACCTTACTTTTCTTGTGGAACCAACTTCACTCCCATCCCCGCTGATGGGAGAAGAACCATTTTTTTAGCCCTCGATCCAGCTCACCAGCTTGTCAATGAAGGCGTTGAAGAACTCCGTCGTGAATGACATGCCATTCACCTGGCACAGCCCGCGGATGTCCTCAGGCAGGTCCTCAGGCTTCGGCCAGCTGAAGCCGTCCATCATCACAGGGATGATATGCACGCCGTGGTGCAGCGCGGTGGCCAGTTCCTGCCTGACAACGTCTTCCGGGTCGGAACCGCAGCGCTCGAGGAAATCCGGGGTCAGCAGCACCAGCATGTGCCGGCTGTAGCGGATCGCCTCCTTCAGGTCCTCGGCGAAATGGCCCTTGTGCAGGCCGTCCTGGTCACGGAATACCGTCTTGCCGCGGATCTCCATATGGGCCTGCAGCAGCATCGCGTTGGCAAGCGCCGGTTCCCGCCGGTAGCAGATGAACACGTCATATTTCTTCTCGTTGTCAGGAATCACGCTGACTGCCTCGGGCTGGCTGGCGATCTGATCAGCCACCAGCCTGTCCGGACTGGGTGACATCCAGTCCCTGAGGGTTTCCATTATGAATGGGGGCTGCTGAATGCCCTGCTTCGTGCAGATCTCAATGGCCCGGTAGACTTCCTTCAGTGCCTCATCCAGCCTGCCCGCCCCCTGCAGGCAGATCGCCCGGCCGAAGTACAGCATCCATTCCTCTTCAGCACCGCCTTCCCTGATGGTTTCCTCGGCCAGTTCGTAATAGTGCAGGGATTCCTCGATCCTGCCCAGCCTGCCCAGTGCATCTGCCATACCGATCATAGCCGAGGAAGCCAGTTGACCACTCTGTTCACGGTGCAGGCGCATAGCCTCCTGGAAAAGCTCAAGGGACTGCTGGGGCCTGCCCATCTTCAGGAGAATCGCGCCCCGGTTTCCGACTAGTGCGGCTGGAAGCGGCCGCTGCATCTCATCAAATATCTCTTCTACCCGGTCCAGCACTGCCAATGCATCCTCGTACCGCCCGATCTGCACAAGCAGGTAGGCCCGCAGGTTCATCAGCGCCATCAGCGGCTGCTCATCCTGCTCAATTGCCAGCTTCTCAGCGCGGTCGAGCCAGTGCAGGGCCTTGTCAACCTGTAACCTGTCGGAATAGAGCTGTGCCCTGAAGCCAGATACCCCCTGTGAAAGGGGCTTTCCCTGCGCCATGCACAGCTCATCTGCCCTGTCCAGGCTGGCCAGGGCGTCGTCATACGAGATCAGGTGCCTCTGGATAGTTGCCAGCATCAACTCCAGCTTGGGATCCACAGGCATGCACTGGTCCAGGAAGGCCCGGCGCGCCAGTTCAACTTGCTGCTGGCCCTCGGCGTAATTGTGCAAGCTGATCAGGCAGCCGCCAATTCGCATCAGGATCCGCGGATCCTCCGGTTTTCCCTGCTGCTTGAGGATCTCAATGGCCTGCTGGGCGGCGCTCAGCGCTTCATCGTAGCGCATCAACTTGAACAGCAGGTCAGACTTGCGGTCCAGCAGTTCCGGATCAGCTGGCTGCCCAGCCGCCTCCAGTCTCTGTTCCTCGCTGAGAAGCTGCTCAAGTTGCTGGACAGGAGTGAGTGAGTTCTCCACCCTGCAATTATTGCATTGGCATTGCAGCACGGCAGGTCGTATGCTGAATGGATGGGATGGATCAGGGACAGCATCCGGGATTACGTTGAGCTATACCGGCCATTGCGCCGCAGCTTCATCGGCTGGCGCAGCCCGCTTATGCTGTGGCCCACGTTGCTGATGGTCGCTGCGGGCTGTTTTGCCGTCATACTGAACAGGCAGGCCGCGATAACAGGTTACTCAGGCTATTACTGGGAAGATCGGGAACTCGCCAGTGCCAGCCTGGCCCTGATCCTGCTCATCGGAATAGCAAGCTGGCTGGCCATAGCAATCGGCAACCTGCAGGTTTCAGGTCCGTTGCTGGATTCCGCCCTGCTTAGCCGGCGGGGCAATGGCGGCAGCTTCCGTTTCATGCTGGCTATGCATTCCGGGTTGTGGCCGATGCTTGTTGCCATCGTCTTGATCGGCATTGCCCTCGCGGTCTACATCATCAGTTTTGCCAATGTGGACCCCCGGGAATTCTTCAACCGCGGATACATTGTCCAGCAAGTGCGCAACATGCTGGCCAGTGAGCACAATGCCAACACCTCCATGGTGATCGACTGGCTCGGGCGGCTTTTGCTCCACGGCTGGCTGACGGCAATTCCACTGGCGCTGCTCTGCATGACCAGGCGGGCAGGTTATGCAATTGGAGTGTTTGCACTTTTCAACCTCTCACTGCTTGAACAGCTTGTCCATCCATTCATGCGCCTCTCGGATTACGGCGAGGGCTTCAGCCACATGAACCAGCCCCCTGGCCTGTTGCTCCTGCTGGCCCTGCTGTTGTCAGCCTGCCTGCCCCTGCTGTTGCCGATTGGCAACCTGCTCAGGCGCGACAGACTGCTTATGTATTCAACTGCCAGCATTGTGCTGTTCAGGTTGTGTCACCTGCTTAACCTGCTGGCCTACACACGTGTCGGCTACAACTTCGCTGAGTACAATGCCGGTGATGCCGTCACGGAGGGCATCAATGAATTTGTCTGGCTGTTCAACCTGCCCTACCAGCTTGTCCCCTTCAGGTATGAAATGACGTATGCGGGCTACGAGCTGGCCCGGGGTTACAGTTCCGTTCCACCAATGACATTGAACCTGTACCTGCAGCTTCCCTTCTACAACAGCACAGCTGCCTTTAGTCACCTGATCGCCCTGTTGCTCAACTGCTGTTGCTTTTTCCTCGTCTGCATCGTCTGCCTGTATTGTGTACGCAGGCATGAAAGGGAGATGGTGAGCTGAGATGGCGGCTTCGACCTCGATCGTTTCCGAATACCAGGAGTTCTACTCCCCGATCCGGCGCAACTTCGCCGGCTGGAGGCGCGGCGTGCTGCCCATCATCATCGCCCTGCTCTGCCTGCTGGCGCTGTGTGCGCTGCTGTTCATGGCGGGCTGGTGGCTGCCCGGCCCCACCCAGTCCCTTGCTGAGCTGTTCCGCGACATAGGCGAATTCTGCCGTGCACTGCTCCTGCCCGCCGCCCTGAGCGGCTGGGTGGTGCTGGCGCTTGCCAACCTGCGCATCGCCGATTCGCTGCTGGACGAGGCCTTGCTTGGCCGGCGCGGCAGCAGTGCGTCCTTCCGCTTCATCCTCACGCTGCACTCCGGGCTGTGGCCCGTGCTCATTGGCGCAATCCTGCTGGCAACGGTGCTGGCCGCGCAGTCCTTCCAGGCCGCGAATGCCACCGAGCCGAGCTGGCTCGGCCCGTCATACAACTGGGATTCGATGATGGAACACGTGCGCGGGGAGCTGCTGGTGAAGCTTGGCAACCTGCCGGGGGAGCTGGCGATGTACTGCGGCTTCACCGCGATCGCACTCGCGCTGGCCTGCATGGCGCGGCGCAGCTCGACGGTCTGGCTGGTGTTCTGCCTGCTCAACCTGCAGCTGCTGCTGGACATCCTCGCGGCCTTCCTCAATGTCAACGTCTATGCGCTGTACTGGCAGGACACGATGTACACCACCCGCCCGTTGCTGTTCCTGCTGATGCTGGCCGGGGCCGCCGTGGTCTACGGCCTGCCGCTGATCGCCCTGAAGCAGTCGGACCGCCCACTGCTGTACGCCTTCGCCTGGCTGTCCATCATGCGCACAGCAGACCTGTTCCTCGCGCTCAGCCGCAACGGCTTCGTGGCCTCCGTGCAGTATGACGACTCGCGCATGCCGCTTTTGAACTTCTGCTGGCATGCCAATCTCGCGATGAAGTACCCGCTTTTCAGCTGCCTGCCGGAGAACTTCAACCGGATCTACGGCTTCGGGCGCGGAATCTTCGAGGACCGCTACATGCTGATGTTCATGGACCAGGTGCGCGAGGGCCTGCCCTGCGGCAGCTGGGGAATCCTTGCAGCCTGGCTTGGCAACCTGGCCTGGCTGGCCGCCGTGCTTGCGGTCTGCCTGTACAGCGTGCGCCGCTTCGAGAAGGAACAGATCACCTGATGGCGACGCTGGCTGACAACATTGCTGACTACCATGAATTTGATGCGCCGCTTAAGCGCAGCATGCGCCGCTGGTGGGCCGGACCGGGGAGGCTGTGGCTGGTGGCGATTGGCGCGTGCGGGTTCATGACGGTTGTATTGTCTGCGCTCAACTCCACATTCGGGGCAACGGTGGTCGGGGCCGGTACCATATTGGGCAATGCCGCCTTCATTGTTGTGCAGTTGAAGAACGCCAGCCTGGTCCTTGGCATGTACAACCATGCAGTAAATCGCCATGGCATTCTCACCCAGATGCTGAATGAATCGGCAATTCCCTCCCAGCGTGGCATCCTCGCGCGATCATTCATGGCATCCATCCTCCTCGGCTGGCCGTTCATTGCCTGTTTCTACCTGACCAGCCTGCTTGTCAACCTGGTGCTGTTCCAGATCCTGTTTAAGGGCCAGTCAGGAGAGACCTTGCTGGAATCGCTTCTGAGCAGCAGCTCATGGCCAATGCCATACATCCAGCTTGCCATGCTGGCGATTGCATTCCTCTACTCCTGCCAGTTAAGGTACCTCCGCAGGATCATGCTGCTAGCATGCCTGTACCCGGTGCTCACCAACCTGATTTACCTTGTGGTGCGCAGCGGCAGCTCTCTTGTCTGGCTGGAAGCTGTCGATTTCCCCAACCAATATCCAATGCTCACTGGTTGCCTGCTGGCCGTCCTGGCATTTTGCCTGGCAATCGCCATCCCTTCACGCGACGGCAAGACCTTTATGGTGCTCGGAATCATCACACTTCAGCTCCTGACACTGTTCGCCGACCTGTTCGTTCACATCGACAGGACATCCGGCAATCAGCCCGTTTACCTGCAAATGCTGTGGGGCATCCAGAACTTCCTTGTCAGGATGCCTTTTGCCAACAACATCCACGCCATGCAGGTCAATGGCAACACTGAAGGTGTGCTGAGTGTGTCAGTGCTATGGAACAAAGACTGGCTGCTCCCGCTTGGCATGGCTGGTTACTTGCTGGAAACCGTGCTCAACCTCGCCTGGCTGGCAGGCGTGTTCCTGTTCTGCCGCTGGGCGGTGGGCCGCAGTGCGGGACGGGAGGCATAGCTGGATGAGATGCATATGGCAGACGCAACTTGTTGAGTACCGCGAGTTCGCCGCACCGCTGAATCACCATTTCCGCCGCTGGTGGACCGGTCCGGGCCGTGCCTGGCTGTATGCCCTGATCGGGGTGCAGGTAGTGGCAATTGTCAGTCTCTGGCAGGCCTGGGCATTCAATACCGCCAGTCGGTCGGCCACATTGTTCTTCGCATCCTTCATTGCCAGCTCGCTGGCACAGCTGTTCACGGTCGTGCTGGCTTATCTGTCCGGCCTGGCATTCCAGTCCAGCATGAAGGAAATGGCACGGGATGCCGTGCTGCCAGCCGGTTCCGCCGTTGCCAGGCTGATGTTCTTCGGAGCACTGGTCTGCGCTTCCCCTCCGTTTTACTGCCACCTGCTTTACCTGACCATCCTGCAGATGATCCGCGCCAGTTACACTTCAAGCTTCCTCGGGAACTCCATCTCGCCTGGCGAGATCCTGCAGTCCCTGTTGTACGAAATCCTGCCCATGCTGGTGATAATCTGCTGCAGCCTGGCTGCCAATGTTCATGCAAGGGGCCGCAGGCGCTCACTGGCAATCATGGCTGTATATGTCGCAATCACTACCGCCAGCTGGCTGGTGCTCGTGTTCAGGCTGCCAATGCCGTTTGCCAACATGGATTCCTATTCCAGCTTTGCGCTGTTTCCCTTCATCGGGGTCTGCTTCGCCCTTGCCCTGATTGCCACGCTTGTGCAGGAGTCCGCGGACCGGTCTCCTGCATCCAGGGCAGCCACTCCGTCCCTGCTGCTGCTGGGCTTGCTGACCCTGTTCATGATGGTCGTGCAGCAGGAATCCGTTGTCAGCAGGCCGGCCGGGCTTATCATCAGTGAAATCAGCTATGGTTTCTTTGCGAGCATTACTTCAGCGCCCTTCCACTTCAGGCCAGCAGCGGACGCCACATTCTCATTCTCCGACAGCATCAGCGGCCTTGCACTTGGCTGGATACCCAATACGTATTTTCCCGTGACGGCATTCGGTGAAGCCCTGGCCAGCCTGCTCAACCTCGCCTGGCTGGCGGTCGTGTTCCTGTTCTGCCGCTGGGCGGTGGGCCGGATCAGCTGGCGGGAGGAGGATTGAACGGTGTGTAGCTCTAAGAGCTACAGGGCCATGTTGCTCCAAGAGCAACACTCCGACTCACCTGCCGCCGGACATCCCGGGTGGGGGGATCACACCGCAGGTGTGATCGCCACTGGGCGGGGATGGCGATCCGGCCGGCGGCTGGGGAGGAGATCAGATCACGGTTGCAGGTGGCAGCAGTCCAATGACGTGGGTCTCGTCGCAGATTGTTCCAATGCTCGCAATATTCAGACTATTCTGACTTCTCCTCGCAAGCGGATGGCTGTCGCCATCCTGGCAAGGCACGGTGGCCTTACCCTACTACCGCTTAAGCAGGTAGCTCCCTTCCCCCGTCCCACAAGAGCGAGCCACTACTGCTAACGCAGGTAGCTCCTTTCTCCCCGTTCCCTGTTCCCTGTTCACTGTTCACTGTTAAACTGATAAACGGGCTGGGAGGCCCGCAAAGTCATGGAAGAACTGCGCAACAACATGATCAACCTGATGCAGAACCCGACGCATATGGGCGAGATGGACGAGCCCACCGGCATCGGGCATGTGCAAAGCGAATGCGGCGACTGGGTGCGGATGCAGGTGCGGCTCGCCAGTGACAACACCATCGAGCAGACCAAGTTCATCGCCTATGGCTGCGGCAGCGCGATCGCTTCCGCCGAAGCCATCGCCCGCATGAGCGAGGGCCGCAGCATCGACGATGCGGAACAGATGACCCAGGAAGAGGTGATCATCGCGCTTGGCGGCCTGCCGGAGCACAAGTCACACTGCAACGCGATGAGCCACATGTCCTTCATGGAGGCGCTCAAGTCCTGCCGGGAGCATGCCGGCTGATGGAGTACTGGGAGGACTACGAGGTCATCGAGATCGAGACGCCAGAGCTGCTGAAACTGCACCTCCCGCTGGCCGGTTTCGGCCCGCGTGCCCTCGCATTCATCGTGGACAGCCTGATCATCGCCGTGGTCCAGCTCGTGCTGGGCGGCCTGCTTTTGATGGTCGGGATCGGCACGCTGGGCAGCGCGGGAGCCTCCGGCAACACCGGACTGGTGATCGCCTTCGTACTGATCGCGATCCTGCTGCTCATACTGCTCTACCCGGCCTACCACATCATGTTTGAGTCGATCTGGAACGGCCAGACCCCCGGCAAGCGCATGACCGGGATCCGCGTGGTGCGCCGCGGTGGCCTGCCGCTGACCCCGCAGTCGATCTGGATGCGCAACCTGATGCGCCTGGTGGACATGCTGCCCAGCAACCAGTTCACCGGGCTTGTGAGCTTCTTCGTATCAGCCAGCCAGCAGCGCGTCGGCGACCTAGTGGCGGACACCGTGGTGGTGCGCGAGTTCCAGCAGCAGCAGCCGGTCAGCTGGGTGCGCAGCTACGGCGGCAATCCGGCGATGGACACGCCGGAGATCGGCACGGTGACCCCGCGCATCGCGCTTGCGATCAACAGCTATCTGATGCGCGCCGTGAACTTCGAGCCGGAGCTCCGCCATAACCTCAGCGGCCGGCTGGTGCGTGCGCTGGGCTACAACGCGGATACGCTCAGCCTCGGGCAGCGCGACTCCTACCTGGCCTCGGTGCTGGCCCAGTACCACAGTCGCGGCTGATCCCCCGAAAACGGAACATTTGGGCCGTTTCCCCGTCTATAGACTGTGCGCCGCGCGCAGGCCTGCGTGCATGCGCCACTGCTATGATTGACGGGTTGGACACTATCACCGGGCCTTGGCCCGGACAGGGTTGGATGCTTCTATGAATGGACAGATTTCCCGCATGCGCAACACGGTCGTGGTGCTGGGCATTTGCGCCCTCTGGGCCTGGCCAGCGATCGGCCACAGCGCCACGGAGGAGAACAGCAAGCGCTTGGAGAACCACTTCTCCTCGCTGGGCACGGTGGAATACTTCCTGCCTACACCGCTCGGCGGCCCGGAGATGGGTGCGGCTGTGATCCGTGACGGCGGCGGCTTCGAGATGCGGGTGGTGGAGCTGCGCAATGGCCAGCCCGTCAGCCGCCTGACGGAGCGCATGCCGGAGTATACGGGCAAGCGCCCCTTCACCTTCCTGCTCACCGGGAAGCAGTTCCTCTCCTACCCGACCCGCAGCTGGACGGACGACAAGGGCCGCGCGCATGAAATCGGTGACCTGAAGATCTATGACATGACCGGCGAAAGCCCGCAGGTGCTGTTCGAGCTGGACAACGTGACCGACCTGGCCTTCCAGGCCAAGGGTGCGCTGACCGCGAGCAACCTCGTGTGGCAGCCGGCGGACCATTACCTGAACGTGGACGGCCTGTTCCCGGTGAAGTACAAGTACTTCATCATCCGCCAGGATGCGGCCGGGCAGTATGACATCATGCACCACCTCGAGCTGCTGCCGGATAACGGCCTCGTGGAAAGCGCGCGCTACAACAACCGCGCGGTCTACTACTACCAGCTCGACGACCTGACGAACGCCATCGCCGCGATCGGCAAGGCCAACATCATCACCGACCGCGACCAGAGCGTGATCCTCAGCAACACCGACCTGCTCAAGAGTGAGCTGGCGGACCTCGAGTTCCAGGCCAGCCACAACCCGAGCAACATCGTGGACGAGGCGCGCATGTACTACTGGACCGGGCAGTACCAGTCCGCCCTGCGCGTACTGGAGACCCGCCAGCGCCGGATGAGTGACACCGACTGGGCGATGAGCGGGCTGTGCATGGCGCGGCTCAAGCGCTGGCCCGAGGCTGACAACATCACCGCCGAGCTGAAGCGCCGTGGCGTGCCCTGGCTGGGGGACTACCTCTCGGACCTGATGAAGGTCGCTGAGATCCAGCAGCTGCCGCGCGTGCTGGAGATCCAGATGCGTGCGATGGAAGCACTCGACCCGCAACACCCTGCGCTGGCCGCCGCCAAGGCACGCATCCTCGAGGGTGCCGGCAAGATGGATGAGGCGCAGCGCCTGCTGGAGGGCTACCTGGCCCGCCGCCCGAACCGCGATGTGGAGGAGGCGCGCTACGAGCTGTACGGCATCTACTTCAACAAGGCTGACCAGCTCGGGATGGACCGCCTGCTGGCCGAGCTGAAGCAGGGCCAGCTGACGGACCTGAACTCTTACGTCAACCTGAAGGACTACCACGACTTCAGCGTGGTGATGGAGGAGCTGGAAGCGGACCAGACGGACTTCATCAAGTCGCCCGACAAGCCGCTGGATGACCTGACCTTGAAGTAAAATTGCCGCGTGGCAAAGCTCCTCGACGGCAAGCAGGCGGCGAAATCGATCAGGACGGCCCTGCGCAGGCAGATCCGGCTCTGGATGGCGGACGGGCATCCACAGCCGCATGCGGTGTTCATCCAGGTCGGTGACAACCCCGCCAGCTCGCAGTACGTCGGGATGAAGAACCGCCAGGCCGAGAAGATCGGCTGCCGCTCCACAATCGAGCTGCTGCCCGATGACACTACCCAGCAGCAGCTGCTGGCGCGCCTCGCGATCCACAATGCCGACCCCGGCGTGCACAGCATCCTCGTGCAGCTGCCGCTGCCGGCGCACATGGACGAACAGCAGGTGGCGGAGTCGATCTCACCTTTGAAGGACGTGGACTGCTTCCACCCGGAGAATGTCGGGCGCGTCGCGCTCGGCCTGCCGGCCCCGCGGCCGGCCACCCCGCAGGGCATCATCAACCTGCTGGATGCCAACGGTATCGAACTGCAGGGCAAGCACGCCGTGGTGCTCGGGCGCAGCAACCTCGTCGGCAAGCCGCTCGGCCTGCTGCTGCTGGAGCGCAACTGCACCGTGACATACTGCCACAGCCGCACGGCCGACCTGGGTGCGGTGACCCGCCAGGCGGACATCCTCGTGGCGGCCGCCGGACGTGCCGGGCTGGTGACGGGCGACATGGTGAAGCAGGGCGTGGTAGCCGTCGACGTCGGCACGAACTTCGTGCACATTCTTGATGACGCCGGTGAGCCGGAGTATGACGCGGATGGCGAGCCGCGCATGATGCTGGTTGGTGACCTGGTGTTTGACGAGGTGGCGGAGAAGGCCAGCTGGATCAGCCCGGTGCCGGGTGGCGTCGGCCCGATGACGATCGCCACGGTGCTGGAGAACACCGTCGCACTGTACCGCCGCATCGAAGGCGTGTAGGGAGGTCAGGCCCATGGCCTGACAGGAGGCCAATCCCATGGATTGGCAGAGCCGGCATTGTATCGGAATGGCAACTTGAGTCAGTGGATTGTGCGACAACTTCTGTAGCACCACTAGGCGATCATTTTTCCCACCATGCAGCACAGCCTGCGCAGCTCCGGCTTCGCCTCCGCAACGCGGCTCCCTTGTGCGACTTGCGCCATTGAACGGTTGTGCGACTTGCGCCGCACCTCCTAGTCCGGCAGCTGGGCTTTCCCGGCATGGATCACGCTGATGCGGTCGAGGATCTCACGCCCCTTGGCAACATGCCCGAGCGCCGCCACCTTGTGGGCGCAGCCCGCCGGCACGTCCCGCATCTCGAAATGCGTGGCGCTGACCCGGCAGTGCGCTGCGGCACTCTCGAATTCCTCGGCGGCCTGGTTGAACATCTCCGCCACTTCAATCGGTGTCACATCGTTGTCAGGCATTGAT
This sequence comes from bacterium, assembly GCA_020440645.1. Taxonomy (GTDB): domain Bacteria; phylum 4484-113; class 4484-113; order 4484-113; family JAFGCY01; genus JAHEFU01. The sequence goes on from JAGRNR010000078.1 coordinate 10,867, forward strand.
TACCCCTTCAGTTTCCAGCGCGCGCCCTCTGCGGTGTCCTCCACCTCCAGCCCACACTGTGCGAACAGGTCCCGCAGCATGTCGGCCTTGGCCCAGTCCTTGTCAGCGCGGGCCTGGCCGCGGGCCTCGACCAGCCTGTCAATAAAGGAATCCTGCGCTGCGGTGTCGGCACTGCCGCCGACGGGGAAGCAGTCCATCGCCAGCTGCGGGTAGAGCAGCTCATTCGGCCGCTCGATGCCCAGCACATACAGGTGGCGCGCCAGGCAGCGGTAGGCCGCCAGCACCGAGGGCATGTCGTCAGATGACTCAATCCCGCCCTTGTACAGCTCATTGACATACTCGAACATCGCAGCCGTGGCCTGCGGGCTGTTCACATCGTCATCCATCGCCTCACGGAACTTCGCGATGAACTTCGTTGCCAGCTCAGCGAACTGGCCGTACTCGTAGTAGTGGCGCAGGCGCGGTACGCGCATCTCCGGCTCTCGCAGAGAGGCGTATTCACCGCGCGCCGGTACGCCTTCCGCGACCTCGTCCCACTTTGACAGGCGTCCCTCTAGGATGTCCAGCAGGTTTGTGATCTTACGGTAGCCCTCGGCCGCGCTGTCTATAAGCTCGCCGCTGAAGGCCAGCTTGGTGCGGTAGTGGTTCATCGCATAGAACCAGCGCACCTTGTCATAGCTGTGGCGCTCCAGCAGGTCCGGCACACCGACCACGTTGCCAAGCGACTTGCTCATCTTCTCGCCGCGCAGGTCGAGGTGCTCGGGGTGCATCCAGTACTTCACCCAGGTGGAGCAGCCGCACAGCGGTTCGCTCTGGGCGATCTCGTTCTCATGGTGCGGGAACATGTTGTCAACGGCCCCGCCGTGCAGGTCGAAGGTCGCGCCGAGCGTCTCACTGGACATCACGGAGCATTCGATATGCCAGCCGGGGCGGCCCTGCGGCCAGTCCGGATGGCCGGTCTGCCAGCTCGGCTGCCCGCCTTCGCTCGGCTTCCACAGTGTGAAGTCCGCCGGATTGCGCTTGCGCGAGACATCCTCGCCGACGCGGCCCGATGCACCGACCTGCTGCTCCTCGACCGTGCGGCCGCTGAGCTTGCCATAGCCGGGGAAGCTGGCCACGTCGTAGAACACCTCGCCGTTGACAACGTAGGCATGGCCCTTCTCGATCAGCTGGGCAACCATTTCGACCTGCCCGCGGATGAAGTCCGTGGCGCGGGTGTAGATGGCGTAGTCCTTGATCTTCAGCATCCGGCAGTCATTGCGGAAGCTGGCGATCACGCGCTCAGCGATGTCGATGCTGCCGACGGTGTCTGTCGCGCGGTCCATCAGCCGGTCGTCGATGTCGGTGTAGTTGATCACGCTCATCACGTGGTAGCCGTTGTACTCAAGGTAGCGGCGGAACATGTCCCAGAAGCAATAGGTCCGGGCGTGGCCGATATGCATGCGCGAGTAGACGGTCAGGCCGCAGGTGTAGATGCGCACGACTTCCGGCGAGGCCGGGACGAAGGCTTCTTTCTTCCGTGACAGGGTGTTGAAAACGCGAAGCGCCATGCCGGTTATTTTAGCGGGGGGCTACGGTGGGAATGAGCAATGAGTTCATTGAGCAATGAGTGGTGAAGAATGAGCAATGAGATCATGCTGCATTTCGTATCTCGTTCAAAGTTTGCACTGCTCAGATTGCCTGTGTTTTTCCTTTTCGTCACCCCCGAGGATCAATCCTCATTGATTGTTTGCCAGGCTGACAGCCTGTCCTCCGCTGGAGTATCACCACAAAACTCACAAAGCACACAAAGATTCCTGGATGGTCACAAAGTTCGGCTTTGTGATCCATTAACCAACTTCGTGGACTATGTGTCCTTTGTGGTTGATCAAACCAGTGACCGGCTTGCGCCGGGATATCGCGCCGAGCTTGCGCTCGACCTCCGTGCCAGGCTGACAGCCTGGCCTCCAAAGTAAAGTCCGGAGTGTGGCCCGAAGGCCACATGGCCATGCCGGAAATCCGGCACTCCGTGGAGCAATGAGTCATGAAGAGTGAGCAATGAAATTCCTGGCGGTCGAAGTAATCTCCGAACTCTGTCAGGCTCATTGCTCATTTTTCATTGCTCATCGCTTTCCAGCCAAGCTTACAGCTTGGCCTCCGTTGCGCAGCTTCGGCTTCGCCTCCGCAACGCGGCTCCGTGGGACTGGGAATCCCCGGCCGGGCGTCGTAGTCCATCCGGCCTGCGATGCCTGTTGCCAGGCAGCGCACCACATCAAGCGCTTGATGTTAGGTATTATCCTTTGCAGGGAAAATTGGTCAAATAATTTAACATTGGAGTAATGAAGAATGAGTGAGGAGCAATGAGTCAAACTCAGGCGGAGGTCATCTCGCAGCCATTGGTACAGGTTCAATACATAGGTAATGGTTTAGGTTCAGAACATAGGTAACGGTTTCCGTGAGAATCACCCTTCGAG
>JAGRNR010000079.1:0-13093 GCA_020440645.1 bacterium
TGGCTACCGCGATGACGAGTATTTTTTCCTCAAGATCAAGAATGCTTTCCCCGGAATCGGGCTATGAACGTAAAAAATGGGACCCCGCAGGGTCCCCTATGTGGTTCATTGATGGAGGCCCAGTCGTTGACTTGGTACTTGCCAGGCTGACAGCCTGGCCTCCTTCGCCTTCGCAAGGTCGCTCCTTTTACCGGAGCCGCGTTGCGAAGCTGCGCGGGCTCTGTTGATTCCGGAAGAGCTGACGCAGCTTTGGCTTCGCCTTCGCAACGTCGCTCCTAGACGACGCCCTGGGCCAGCATCGAATTGGCAACCTTGATGAAGCCAGCCACGTTGGCACCGAACACGTAGTCGCCCGGCTTGCCGTACTTGTCGCAGGTGCTGGTGCACTGCTGGTGGATGTTCTTCATGATGTTGTGCAGCTTGCCGTCGACCTCCTCGCGGGTCCAGTAGCTGAAGGCGGCATTCTGCGCCATCTCCAGGCCGCTGGTGGCCACGCCGCCGGCATTGGACGCCTTGCCCGGTGCGTAGAGCAGGCCGTTCGCCTGGATGTGTGCGAAGGCCTCGGGGGTGCAGGGCATGTTGGCGCCTTCGCTCACGCAGATGATGCCGTTGTCGACGATCGCCTTGGCCTCGTTGACATCGACCTCGTTCTGGGTGGCGCAGGGGAAGGCCAGCGTGCAGCCGTCCACGTACCATTCACTCTTGCCGTTGCTGCGGTCGCCGTACTCGCCGCCGAACTTCTCGGTGTACTCGCTGATGCGGCCGCGGCGGTTGTTCTTGAGGTCCATGATCCAGGCCAGCTTCTCGGCGTCGATGCCGTCGCGGTCGACGATGAAGCCGTCGGAGTCGGACATCGTGATCACCTTGCCGCCGAGCTGGATCACTTTCTCGGCGCAGTACTGGGCCACGTTGCCACTGCCGCTGATCAGGGCGTTGCGGCCCTTGACCTCATGCCCCTTCGTCGCCAGCATCTCCTGCGCGAAGTACACATTGCCATAGCCGGTGGCCTCCGGGCGGATCAGGCTGCCGCCCCAGTCGGGGCTCTTGCCGGTCAGCACGCCGGAGAACTCGTTGCGCAGCTTCTTGTACATGCCGAACAGGTAGCCGATCTCACGGCCGCCGACGCCGATGTCACCGGCGGGCACGTCGGTGCGCGGGCCGATGTGGCGGAACAGCTCGGACATGAAGGCCTGGCAGAACGCCATTACTTCGTTGTCACTCTTGCCCTTCGGGTCGAAGTCGGAGCCGCCCTTGCCGCCGCCCATCGGCAGCGTCGTCAGGCTGTTCTTGAACACCTGCTCGAAGGCGAGGAACTTCAGGATGCCGAGGTTGACACTCGGGTGGAAGCGCAGGCCGCCCTTGTAGGGGCCGATCGCGCTGTTCATCTCGATGCGGAAGCCGCGGTTGACCTGCACCTTGCCGCTGTCGTCAACCCAGGGCACGCGGAACATGAGCACACGCTCAGGCTCGACGATGCGCTCGAGGATGCGGGCCTCAACGAATTCAGGGTGCTGGTCGTAGATCGGCAGGACCGATTCCGCGACCTCCTGCACTGCCTGGTGGAAGGTCGGCTCGGCCGGGTTCTTGGCCTTGACCTGCTCCATGAATTCACTGACTGCGTGAGACATTGATGTTTCCTCCAATTTCAGGCTTCCGGCGAGCGGAAGTTACGCTGAATTATAGGACAGTCTGTCGGGGCTGGCTTAAAGGATGCGGATTCGCCGGTTAAGTAGCGATAAAGCGCTACATATCCTCACGTACGGGTGGGTTGGCCGGATGGTTGGAGGGCGGCAGGTTGATGTCGGGCTTGACCTCGCTGCTTTCGCCTGCCTCGCGCTCCGGGACGGAATCATTCCCGCCGGCAGCCTGCTCCTCGGCAAGCTTCTCCTCCTGCTCAGCTGCATATTCGGAGGCGCGGCCCTTGGCATCGTCAGGTGAGATCAGCGGTGGAGCGACACCATCGGTGTATTCACTGTTGCCCCAGCTCTCACTGATGTCGTCCATGCCGATGAGCGAAATGTCCTGGTTGACGATCGCAAGCGCGAAAGTATCGTCGGGGTCGTAGAAGTTGAAGCCCCCGGCCTCGCTGTCGGCGAGGTTCTTCAGGCGCAGGTCAAGCAGCAGGGCGCCATTTGAGCGCGGCACCACATTCAGCGTGGACATGTCCCACTCCCAGCGGAACTGGGTGACCTCGCCGCTCTGGCGGTGCTCAACGGTCCAGAGGTAGGTGATCACATTCTGCAGGTTGCGCGGCTCGTCCCGGCGCACGATGAACTGGGAGGTGTCCAGCCCGGTGAAGAATTCACCGTAGCGGTCGACCTGCTCGCGTGGGCCGCTCACGTCACGTTGCGCGATCTCGCGCATGATCTCCGCGCCTTCCTTGGATGCGTACCAGACCCCGAGGCAGAAGCCAGTGATGACGAGACCGAGCAGGATGCCGAGGATGCTGCCCAGGATGCGCAGCGCTTCCATCCAGGGGCTGTTTGTGGCCTGCTCGGGCGGCTTGCCGCTCCCCCGGGTAGAGCTGCGCGCGGCGGGGGCACTGCGGCCTGTGCTGCTACCTGCTCTGTCTGCTGTTCTGCTCATCAACGCATGAGCCGGGACTGCTGGAACTCATCGATCCGTGCCAGCTGTGCCAGCTGTTCCCGGCTCAGGCCCAGCTGGTAGCGTGAAATGCGGAGGTGGCTGTTCAGACGTTCATGCCACTGCTCATCTTCAATCCGCTTGATGTTGCGTCGCGCCATGTCCGCATTGGACGCCAGACGTATGAAGCGTTCATGGCTCTGGCGGCGCAGTCCATTATGCAGCCTGCGCAGGAAATACAGCAGACCGATGACCGCAATGATATGCAGCCCCAGAATGAGGAACTGGTTCACTTGTCCTGCATGCGGCTCCATGTCCGCCTCCCGGTATCAGACTTGCGGGAGTTCGTTGCCCCTGCGTTCATTGATGATACATGTATACCCCATTTCCTGCAGCATCCGGTCCATCCGGGCGGCCTCGCTGGCGGAGGTGAAGGTCTGCTCCACCACCACCACGTTGCCCATCACCACGGCATCCGGCAGGAAACCGTCGGGGAAGCTGCCCTGTTCGATCAGGGCATAGGCCTCGGCGGCGTTGGCCGGCCCGGTGAGCTGCACCGAGTAGATATTGGGTATGTCCGTCTTGAGCGGACGTACATCAATGGACAGCTTGGCGGGGTCATCGATCTCGATCACCTTGAACTCGGACGGGCCGCTGAGGAAGACCTGCAGCTCCTTGATGGATCCATCCGGCGGGGTGACCACACTGAAGGGCAGGGCCGGTGAGCTCTGCACCTTAGTCTTGTCGCTGAAACTCACACCTTCCAGCCGGACAACCAGCCGGTAGGGGAATTCCCGGTACTCCACGCTGTATACGGGATGTTTATCGGCAGCGGAGCCGTCGGATTTCGCGAGGTCCAGCACCATTCTGGTGGCACTTCCCTGCCGTCCGAAACGCACACCCTCGAGCAGCATGTCGCCCTTTGAGGTGCCACCGTTGAAAGTACCGCTGCTGAGGAACTCAGCCGGCGGCTTCTCGCCCGCACTGCATAACAGGACGGACAGCGCAAGCAGGACTGCGAGCGCAATACCCCTTTGATAGCTCATATCTCAACCCTTATCTCAACCCTGAGATAGCACATTCTATCACAACAGATTTCACGCGTGGAAAGCTATCAACAGGAATTCACAAAACTTCCGCCTGGCTTTGGGGCAGTTGCGGGACAGCAACTAACTGAGATAGGGAGTATCAGAACAGTCCAATTGGCACAATTAGCATGAATCCGCATCATAGCAAAGAATATATAAGGACTAAGATTTCAGAAATCGCAGATATTTTATATCTCTAATCTCTTTACAAACAAGGATAATGGACGTAAACTATCCTTATTATGGCAAGCCAAGAGGATGAGCAATCAGTTCCGTCCGGGATTCCTGAAGAGGGATCTCGGCGGAGTTTCCTGCGCCAGGCCAGTGGCCTGGCCATGCTGGCCGCGCTGCTGGCAGGCTACGGGCGATTTGCCTCGATGGCGGTCGAGTTCCTCTACCCGGCACACCCGGCGGAGCAGGAATGGCAGTTCGTTGCCGCCGTGGCCAGCTTCCTGAAGGGAGACTCACTGGCCTACCGCGCGCCGCGCGGGGACAAGGTGACCATCACCCGCCAGGCTGAGAGCGGGGAAGCGACGGACTTCATCGCGCTGTCCAGCACCTGCCCGCACCTCGGCTGCCAGGTGCACTGGGAAGCACACAACGACCGCTACTTCTGCCCCTGCCACAACGGCGTGTTCGACCCGAGCGGCAAGGGCATCGGTGGCCCTCCCGGAGAGGCCGGCCAGAGCCTGCCGCGCTTCCCGCTCAAGGTTGAGGACGGCCTGCTGTACATCCTCGTGCCGATGGAGAAGCTGCCAGGCGGCGGCTCACAGGAGGCCTGAGGTGAATGCACTGCAGCGCTGGTGGACCGACCGCATCCCCGTCAGCGGGGATCAGATCCGTGAACTGACCAATGAACCGGTGCCGAACCACCTCAAGCGCTGGTGGTTCTGCCTCGGCGGCACCGCGGCCTACCTGTTCTTCGTGCAGCTGTTCACCGGCATCCTGCTGGCCTTCTACTACCAGGCCAGCCCGGCGGATGCCTGGGACAGCGTGGCCTACATCACGGATGAGGTGGCTTACGGCTGGTACATCCGTAGCGTGCACAAGTGGGGCGCGATCCTGATGATCGCCGCCGTGGTGCTGCACCAGATGCGGGTGTACTTCACAGGAGCCTATCGCAAGCCGCGCGAGCTGAGCTGGGTGGTGGGCATGCTGCTCCTGTTCTTGACGGTGATCTGCGGCTTCACAGGCTACAGCCTCGTGTATGAGCAGCTCAGTTACTGGGGGGCGACGGTCGGCGCGAACATCGCTGACAACGTGCCGCTGGTCGGCGCGGCGATGAAGAAGATGCTGCTGGCAGGTGACAGCTACAACGCCCATACCCTCAGCCGTTTCTTCATCCTGCACGGCGCGGCGCTGCCGATGGCGATCCTCGCGGTGTTCGCGCTGCACATAGTGCTGATCCGCATCCAGGGTGTGACCGAGCTGGAGGGCGAGGAGGAAAAACGGCAGGAGCGGAAGACCTTCAACTTCCTGCCGGACCACCTCTACACCGAGATCATCATCGGCACCACGCTGGTGATCCTGCTGACCGTGCTGGCAACGGTGCTGCCGGCGGAGATGGGCCACCGCGCCGACCCGCTGACAACGCCGGAGGTGATCAAGCCGGAGTGGTACTTCTACGTGGTGTTCCGCTGGCTGAAGCTGTTCCCGGAGCGCGTGGCGATCATGTCGACCGGGGCAATCGTGTTCCTGATGTTCGCCTGGCCATGGATTGACGGCGCGATCCGCCGCCGCCGGCCGGGCAGTGAAGCCAGTGTGTTCATCGGGATATTCGCAGTACTGGCAATCGTCGGGCTGACTGTCTGGGAAGCGCTCGTCGCCCACTAGGCGGGCCAAGGAGATGGCAATGTCACTGAACATGAAACAGATCGTGATTGCAGCACTGGGATTTATCTTCCTGGTGTCGCTGCTGCTGGTGCAGGCGATGGAGGTCAGCCGCCGCCGGGTCGAGACCGGCCAGGCCCCGAAGCACATTTCCGCCCCGGCGTCATCCAGCAAGTGCGTGGAGTGCCATGCCAAGGAGACCCCTGGCATCCTCTCGCACTGGACCGGCAGCACGCATGCCGAGAAGGGTGTGTCATGCTACGAGTGCCATGAAGCGAAGCCGGGCGAGGCGGATGCATTCGACCACTACGGCCAGCTGATTGCCACGGTGGTCACCCCGATGGACTGCTCGAAGTGCCATCCGAAGGAGAGCCAGCAGTTCCAGAAGAGCCATCACAGCTCCGCCGGCAATATCCTGGCCTCGCTTGACAACTTCCTCGCGGAGACGGTTGAGGGCGCACGCATGGAGTTCAGCCCGCACAGCCCGACTCCGGGCATGGACGTTGCCAACGTGCGCGGCATGGCCAGTGCCAACTCGGGCTGCCAGCAGTGCCATGGTGGCAAGGTCGGCCTGGTCGGCACCGACGGCAGCATCATCACCTTTGAGCAGCTGAAGCCTGACGAGAAGGGCATGCCGACGGACCAGACGGTACTGGCAATGGTCAAGCGCGACCCGAAGGGCAAGCCTGAGCTGGACCCGAAGACCTGGCCCAACACCGGCATCGGCCGCCTCAACCTGGACGGCTCCCGCGGATCCTGCTCAGCCTGCCACAGCCGCCACGACTTCAGTCCGCGGCGTGCTCGCCAACCGGAGAACTGCGGCAAGTGCCACCTCGGTCCGGACCACCCGCAAAAGGAGATCTACGAGGAGAGCAAGCATGGCGTGGCATTCCGCGACCTGAAGGATGAGATGAACCTCGATGCGGAGAAGTGGGTGCTCGGCGAGGACTACTCAGCGGCACCGACCTGTGCCACCTGCCATATGAGTGGCAACTCCCGCAATGGCGGCGAGGTCACGCATGACCCGGGCGAGCGCATTTCCTGGACCAACCGCCCGCCGGTGTCAGTACGGATGGACACTGATGCCGACCACAAGATCGTCACCGAGACTGATCCACAGGCCCGCCAGGAGAAGATCGCCGATACCGCGGATGCCAAGCGCAGCCGCATGAAGCTGGTGTGCAGCCACTGCCACAGCCCGGACTACGTGAACAAGTTCTACGACCAGTATGACAACCTTGTGATCCTCTACAACGAGAAGTTCGCCAAGCCGGGTACGACGATCATGAAGTCACTCGGTGACAATGGACTGGTGTCCCCGACGCAATTCGACGAGGAGATCGAGTGGACCTGGTTCTATCTGTGGCACCATGAGGGCCGCCGGGCCAGGCATGGTGCGAGCATGATGGCACCGGACTACACACACTGGCACGGCATGTACGAGGTGGCTGACCGCTTCTACATGCAGCTGATCCCGCAGGCCCGCGAGCTGGCCGAGCAGGCCCGCCACGATGGCAACACAGCGGCGGCCGATGCGGTGGATGCGACGATTGATGAAGTGCTGGCCCGCCCCGAACACAGCTGGTTCGTGGAAGGTGCGGCGGATGCCAGCGAGCGGATCCGCAAGGCAATGGAGGAACGCTACGGCACGAAATAAACCTGATTGAGCAACACTCCCGATTGAAACAAACCCGGATTGCCAGCGATGGTGGTCCGGGTTTTTTCATTGTCAGAGTCGAGTTGGTACGCCAAGCTGGAAACGCGCAGGATACGATGAGGATCAGGCTTGCGCCGGGATGCCGAGCTGGACTTGCGTCCGACCTCCAATCGCCCGGCATCGCGGGATGCAGTAACGCGATAGTAATGAGGAATGAGCCCGATTTCCGATTCGGTTGACAGACTCATTGCTCATTCTTCATTGCTCATTGCTTGCAAGCCGAGCTGCCAGAGCATGGCTCGGGGATCCGTTGCCAGACTTTTGTCTGGCTTCCGCTAGCCAGGGCTGACCCAGTAACTGGAGACGAGGCCCTCGATGATCGCAGCCCAGCCGTTGGCCATGATGAACATCAAGAGCTTGAAGGGCAGCGAGATCAGCACCGGTGGCAGCATCATCATGCCCATGCTCATCAGGATCGAGGCCACCACCATGTCCACCACGAGGAATGGCAGGTAAATGACGAAGCCGAGCTGGAAGGCCGTTGTCAGTTCACTGATGATGAAAGCGGGCAGCAGCACATGCAGCGGCAGGGCGTGCACGTTGTCCGGTGAGTCCAGCTGTATTTCCTCAGAGTCGATACGTGCCAGCCGGGCGAACAGGCGCTTGTGCGGAGTGCGCGTGTTGGGATACATGAACTCCTGCAGGTGGGACGTCCCCAGCGCCAGCGCTTCATCGAGTGAAATCTCGTCCGCGTTGTAGGGCTTGATCACCTCATCATTCATCACCGCCAGGCGCGGCATCATGATGAAGGCCGAGATCACGACGGCGAGGCCGATCAGCACCTGGTTGGGCGGGCTCTGCTGGGTGCCCAGTGCATTGCGCAGCAGGCTGAGCACGATGATCACACGGGTGAAGGGCGTCACCATCAGGATCAGCGTCGGGGCCACCGTCATCAGGGTGAACAGCGCGATGATCTTGAAGATGCTGGCCGCATCGCCATCACCGCTGTTGACAGTCACATTCAGGTCGCCTGCACTCACGCTCAGGCCGTTCTCAGGGGCAGGCGCGCTCTCCGGCTCCTGCGCGAAGGCAGGGGCCGCCAGTGCCAGCAGGCAGGCCAGGCAGAGCAGGGGAGTGCCTGTGCAGCGGATCAGGATCGCAAGCTTTAGCTTCAGTGTTGCCAGCATCGCCTACCCCCTGACCCTTTCAAGCTGGGTGCGCACGCGACTGAGCAGCTCAGCATGGCGATCCGGCACTTGGCTGGCTGGCTGTGGGACTGCGCTCGCGCGCGCCTGGCGCAGCTGCGCCACACTGATGCTGCGTCCATCTCCGGTGCTTCCGGAGTTGCCACGCAGGGTGGCGGTATCCAGCAGGTCCAGTGCTGGTCGCTGTTTCCAGGAATCCTCATCCGCTTTTGATTCGCGGTTGATGATGTCCTCCATGTTGTCACGATAGGCCTCGCCACTGGCCTGATCAGGGATGCGATCAAGCAGGTTGATCCCACCACCGGTCACACCGAGCACCAGCTTCGCGCCACTGGTCTCGACCACCATGATCTGGCGGCCGGGGCCGAGGTTGACGGTTTCCAGCACCTTCATGCTGCGGCGGCTGAGCCGCGCCAGCGGGTTGCCCTTGCCCTTGAGGAAGCTTGCCAGCAGCAGGATCCCGACGGTGAAGATCGCCATCTTCACGCCGAAGCTGCTGACGGCGGAACCCGGCTCCCTGTGGCGATCAGTCTCCGCCTGGTCAAGCTCATCATGGCTGAGGTCCAGCAGGCCATGGAAGCCCGAGCCACTGTCACTCATTCCAATCGCGCCGTAGGGTTCCACCTCATTGCTCGCTTCTGCCATGTCAGTTGTTTCGACATTGCCATCCTGGCCGGGCAATCCCTCCAGCCCGGCTTCAGCCGGGTCCGGCAGGCTGGCCAGCAGGGTGTTCAGCTCCTCAATGGTCTGGCGGCGGAACTCGGGGTCGTGCGGATCACCCGTCGTCTCAGCAACACGAAACGAAGGGGGACCGGTACTGCCACTGGCAACCGGATGCTGCTTTGTGTTGCCAGGCTGTGCCGGTTTCGTGGCAGCAGGCTTGCCGGAGCTGGCCTTCGCGGGGGTAGCCTGGCTGCTGGCCGGCGCGACGGTGACCTGCGGCAGCGGCTCAGGAAAATTGCCGAAACGAGCGGCTGAGAAGTTGTCATCGAGTGCCAGGGCTGTGCTGAGCGCGTTGATCCGTTCCCGCTGCTGGGCCAGCTGCAGCTGCTCCATACGCAGTTCCAGTTCGCTGGACTGCGGGTGTGCTGCGCCGATCACGGCGTTGCTGTCCATTGACAACAGGCTCTGCGACAGCAGGCCGGACATGGCCTGAGGCCTGCCGCCGCCGAGCATCACGCTGATCGCCTGCATCGGATTGACAGGTTCCTCAGGGATTTCGGCGAGGATCGAATCCTGCAGCGTGGCAGGTTCCGCTTCCCTTGCCGGTGGCTTGTCCTCGGCGCGCGCAGGCGCACCCGGCAGGCTTGCCAGTGCCAGTGCGGCAATGCATGCCGCAAGGTATGCCCGCATCTGCGGGCTGAAACGCAATCTCCCCATTGCTTTCCGCCTTCCCGGTTCCTCGACCGGATAAATGCAGCCTCTCGCTGCCAGAAGTAATTAGCTGTTGATGACCTTGGTGATGGCCTCGATCACGCGCTCGGGCTTGAAGGGCTTGACAATGAAGTCCTTCGCTCCGGCCTGGATCGCCTCAATCACCATCTGCTGCTGGCCCATCGCCGAGCACATCACGACCTTGGCCTTGCCATCCTCGGACAGGATCTGCTTGAGTGCCGCAATGCCGTCCATCTCGGGCATCGTGATGTCCATCGTGACCAGGTCGGGCTTGAGCTCCTTGTACTTGTTGACGGCAACCTGGCCGTTCTCGGCCTCACCGGCAACCTCAAGGCCGTTCTTGCTGAGGATGTCCTTGATCATCATCCTCATGAAGGCCGCGTCATCAACAATCAGTACACTTGGCATTTTTTATTGCCTCCGGGCTTACTCGATATCATTGCCAGACTCAGCTGAGCTGTGCCAACCTGTCCGCCGGCGATAGTATTGAAGTAATTCTAACGCCGAAATTCTCGTCTATCACGACAACTTCGCCTTTTGCGAAATATTTACCATTAACTAACAGATCAATCGGTTCACCGGCCAGCTTGTCGAGCGTGATCAGGCTGCCCTGGCTGTACTCGAGGATCGTGCGGATCGGCAGCTGGGTCTTGCCAAGTTCGACCGTGACCTGCAGCGGCACGTCCAGCAGGATGTCCAGGTTGCTGATGTCAGCCGTGGTGCGCTGCTCTGAGATCTGGCTGAACTGAGCAGGCGAATACTCTGTTGTGCCGGTGTTGGGCATTGACGACGCAGGTGGTGGCGCCAGCGGCGCCTGGGCCGGCGGTGCCGCCGGAGCCTGCGGGGCGGGTTGCGCAGCCATCGGCTGCTGGGCCTCGTCCTCTCCATTCAATTTCTTCATGAACATGCCTGCCAGTTCCCCGCTGACCACATGGCGCACAACGACGGAGTTGCCCTCGCTGTTCTCCAGTGTGATCGTGGAGATCAGATGTCCATCCACTACATCCCCGGACAATGCATCGATGCTGCCGCGCTCGATCGCCTGCGCATCCGTTGCCAGCTTGAGCTGGGCATTGATCATCGTCATGTAGCTGCCGTTGGCCTGCGACACAACCTCGATCAGTGCGCTCTCCTGCATCTCGTTGAGCTCGGCGGCGGGATCGTCGTCACCGCCAGTGAGCGCAGCCGCGATGCTGCGGGCGAACGCCGCATCATAGACATAGTAATGTGTCAGAGGCTGCTTATCCACCGAAACGGCGGATTTGAAGATAATGTCATCTCCGAGCAGGTCGCTGATCTCAGCGCTGGACAGGGTGCTGTACTCGACATTGCTGACCTGGTAGTCAAACCCGGTCATCGCGTTCATCACGTCGGCAATGCTCCCCAGCAGTTCACGTTCCAGCTCCGCCAGCGCCCGGGTGTCCACCGCAGGAGCTGCAGCCGGCATTGTGCCCGCATCCTCGTCCACGCCGCCACCGAGCATGGCATCAATCTCTTCCTGTGTCAGTCCGATGTCTGCCACCTAGATTCCTCCGTCAAAGGGATTCGATGCCAGCAGGTCGGCATCGCTGACGCTTTCCGTGACCTGGGCCGCGTAGTGCTTGCCGTCCAGTCCCGGGATGCAGTTGAACTTGTGGATGTTGCCGACCTTGACAACGAGGTCCTGGTCGGTGGTCGTCTCCAGCACGACCAGGTCGTCAGCTTCCAGCGCCAGCAGGTCGCGCAGGCTGAGCTTGACCGTGCCGAGCTCGACCGAGACCTTCAGCCCCACGTTCTGCAGCAGCTGGGTTGTCTTGTTGCGGCTTTCCTTGCTGGCACCACGGGTGCCGACGGCATAGAGCACGCGGTCGCTGAGCAGTGAGAGGATCGGCTCGAGCACCACGTAGGGGTAGACGATGTTCATGATGCCGCTCATCTCACCGATGCGGCATTCCAGCGTGATCAAGAGGATCATGTCCGCGGGCGGCACGATCTGCACGAACAGCGGGTTGCTCTCGAGGTCGATCAGCTCTGGCTTGAGGTCGATCATGGAGGACCAGGCCTCCTTGAGGTAGATCATGCCCTCGTCAATCAGGTTTGACAACACGTGCGCCTCGATCTCGGTGATCTCGCGGGACTGCACGTTGCTCTGGCCCTGGCCGCCCAGCAGGCGGTCGATGATCGGGAAGCCGATGGTCGGAGAGAACTCGAACAGGGCCTGGCCCTCGAGCGGTGAGAGGCTGAAGGTGCAGGTGATCGTCGGGTTGGGGATCGACTGCATGAACTCCTGGTAGGTCACCTGGTCCACGGCGCTGACGCTGATCGAGACGTAGTTGCGCAGCTGGCCGGCGAGCTTGCTCGACCAGAGGCGCCCGTAGGTCTCATGCATCATGTAGATCGTGCGGATCTGCTCCTTGGAGAACTTGCTCGGGCGGAAGAAGTCGTAGGCCTTGACCTTTGAGTTCTTCTCCGAAGCCTCCTCGCGCGCATCCTCCGCCTTCAGTTCGCCCGACGACAGGGCTCCCAACAAGGCATCGATCTCTTCCTGGCTCAGAATGTCAGCCACGAATCCTCCATAAACACCGGCTTCTGCTGTCAGTTATCGGCAGAATCGGCGGCAACTTCGCCCGGCTGCGGGATGGAGATGTAGTGGATGCGGCGCTCGAACTCGATCGCCCGCTCGACGACCTCGCTGACCTTCTCGCGCACGATGAAGCGCTTGCCGTTGGTCAGGCGTACGATGGTGTCAGGCGTTGCCTCGATGGATTCAACCAGGCCGGCATTGAGTATGAAGCTCTCGCCGTTGAGTTTCGTAAGCTCTATCATCCACTTATCCCGCGTGCTTCTGGGCACTTGTACTACGGGCAGTTTATACCTGTTGTCAGTGCCACTGCACAGCGGGTTAACCGGGAATTGCCGGGATGAGACGGGGATTTAACGCAGGGGACGGCGGCCGGTTGTCAGCTGACCTGTGTTGCCAGGTTGTACAGCTCGCGGTCAATGCGCCGGCTGCCGCGCACGGCGTTCCTGAGCGGCACCTCGACCATCTGGCCGTTGAGCTCACCGACCATCACACCGTTGGTGCCGTTGAGCAGCGCTTCGACGGCGGCCTTGCCGCAGCGTGTGGCGTAGATCCGGTCGGCGGCCGTCGGGGCACCGCCGCGCTGGATATGGCCGGGCATGCAGCCGCGCACGGTCACGCTGGCCGGGGTGTTCTCGTCTATGTAGTTCACGAGCTCAAATGCGCCGTAGTCCGGCTTCTTGATCGCGCGGCCGGCGCCCTCCGCCATCACGATCAGGTGGAACTTCTTGCCCTGGCCGATATGTCGCTGCTCTACGCCCACGACGCTCTTCTC
>JAGRNR010000007.1:0-103630 GCA_020440645.1 bacterium
CCCTGACGGAGGGGCTGTCCACACTGCACAATGAGAAGCTGCGGCCGCTGCCGGCATGCCTGCCGGTCTGGAAGGCAACGGCGGGCTGCTCGAGGCCATAGGCCTGCCAGTAGCTGTGCTCGCTGCGCCAGTCACCGCTGTGGCCGGCGATGCCGTAGCTGATCTCATGGCGGCCCCAGTCCTGGCTGGCCTGGTCAGAGTAGTCCGGGCCATGCACACCGGGGGTGCGCAGCAGCGTCAGGCGCATCGTGTTGTCATCGGGTTTGTCAGAGCCGTACTTGTAGGGGCAGAGGATGGTGGCACCGAATTCGCCCGAGCTGTCGGTCAGGTCGAACCACTGGTGGCAGGGCACCTCATACTTCTTCTCGTCATTGTTGCCACGCTCGATCGTGCCGCATTCCCAGCTGTAGGTCGCATTCGGGTTGGAAGCGGCGAGCGGGAAGCTGGCCTTGAGGTTGCAGTTGGCGGTGCGCCAGTCAATGCTGTCGTGGAACTCAACCCGCTGGCCGCCGGCGCTCAGGCTGACCAGCTGGCTGAAGGTCGAACCCTGGGCCTCGCGCTCAATGCGCAGGGCCACGCGCACCGGACCGTCCTCGGCGATGCTGATCTTCGCAGGGCCGTCGACGTAGGCGAAGGGGGCCTGTGACTGGTCAGCCCAGTCGATGTTCCAGGCCGGCCAGTAGCCGGGGGCGTCATGCGTGAAGGCAAGGCGCAGCGGCTCGCTGAGCAGTTCGCGGTTGATGGACTTGTCGAAGATGCTGGCAACGTCACCGGCCTTGTTGACGCTGACGCGATAGCGCTCATTCTCGATGGTGTTGCCGGAGGCGGATACTGCGCTGCCAGCCTCAGATGACCCGGCACGCACGTCGAACACGCTGAAGCCAAAGGGCTCAAGCGGGGCGCGGAAGGCGATGCTGGCGGTGCTGCCATCGCGGGAGAGCACCTGGGCTGCCATCATGCTGCCGTCAGCGCCCTGCACCACAATGTCTTCCGGGGCATCACTGCCGAAGTCGACACTGCACTGCACGACGCTGTTGCGGCCGCGTCCGAGCGGATTGTAGACAACCAGCGGGATACCCTCAACATCGGTGTCGAGTGTGCTGCTGACCTGTCCGACGGCCGTTGCCAGCACGTCGGAGAACATGTTCATTGCGAGCACTTCGTCGTTGTAGGCGAGGTCATAGGCGAAGGGGATCGAGGTGCCGGGCAGGATGTCATGCATCTGGCTGCCAAGCGTCAGGTACCAGGCGTCCTTGATCTTGCGGTAGGGATAGTTGGCACCGTGCCTGAGCCCGGCGCTGACGGCGGCGGACTCCGCGCCGCTGGCCAGCAGCTCGTTCATGTGGTTCCAGCGTTTCATGTAGGCCTGGCTGGTGATGCTGCCGGCGCTGTGCTGGGTCAACAGCAGGTCGCCCTTGTAATGAGGCAGGTTGGGGATGGAGGAGTTCTGGATGTCGAGGAACATCTGCTCCGCCGTACTGCTGACAACGCGTACCGGGCCATCGCCATTCAGGCTCTTGCGGATCCATTCCATCGAACCGGTGGTCGGCGCGCCGCCCATGTCGCCGGTGCCGAAGTAGTGGTAGTCGGCATATACACCGCTGGCATCGCCATTGGCCTGGATGCGGTCCAGCCACTCCTGGCTGTTGGACAGATCCTGGTCGACGCGGCCGACGTAGGCGCCCGGGTTGAAGGCCGCCAGCACGACGCTGCTGCCGTCAAGCCCTTCCCAGACTCCGACGTTGAAGGGGATGCCGACGGCACTGCCCCAGGTCAGCTTCTGGGTGGAGAAGCCGCGGATGCCGCAGTGTGAAAGCACGCCTGGCATGTTGGCCGGGAAGCCGAAGCAGTCCGGCAGGATGAACTCCTGGCTGGTCTTGCCGAATTCGTCGCGGAAGAAGCGGTTGCCATACAGCACCTGGCGCACAAGTGATTCGCAGGACGGCACGTTGACATCGCACTCATCGACGCTGGAGCCGCAGGGGAACCAGTTGCCGCTGGCAACGTAGCCCTTCATGCGCTCATAGTCCTCGGGGAAGTACTCCTTCATCATCTCGTAGCGGCGCGAACCGCTGAAGTTGAAGATGTATTCCGGGTACTTCTCGAACAGCGCGAAGTTGTCCTTCAGCGTGTCCTTCAGGTAGTCGCGGATGGTCTCCTGGTAGGACCAGCGCCACTGGGTGTCGAGGTGGGCATAGCCCACCACGTAAAGCGTGTTGCCATCGGATAGGTCAATCATCTCGTAATCCTGTGGGGCGGGGGCTTCATTCTGGCAGTGGCCCGCAAGCGGCAGTGCCAGGCAGGTACAGCACAGCAGTGCCGCGGTCATCAAACGCATCTGGTCCATCCTCACTCCTCGTTTTCCCGCAGTTCGGACTGCAGGAACTGCACAATGTTATCAGCGGTCTCCGCGGCCCGCAGGCCGCTGCGGAAGTCCTCATTCATCAGGCGTCGTGCCAGGCGGGCGAAAACCTTCAGGTGGCGGTTACCCTCTTCGGATGCCGGCATCGCAAGCAACAGCACCATGTCCACCGGGGCATTGTCCAGGCTGCCCCATTCGACTGCCTCGGGCAGCTTGAGCAGTGCCAGGCTGGCGGAAGCGGTGTGCTCAGTCTTGCAGTGAGGGATCGCGATCCCGTGGCCCAGTCCGGTGGAGTATGTCTCCTCACGGGCCCAGACGTCATCTTCAATTCCGTCTATGTCTGCAGTGCGTCCATCCAGCAGCAGCATCCCGCACAGCTCACGGATCGCCTCAGCCTTGCTGCATGCCTTGCCCTGCGGATTGACTATCGCCGGGGCTATCATGGGCGCTTCAGTGCTGCCGGATGCTGCATGCAGGATCTGCCGTACGGCATTGCCATCCTCCGCCGCGATGCACCTGTCAAGCAATTCACGGCCCTGCTCCATGCTGCAGGCAGCCAGCGCCTGCTTGGCAGCCGGGATCGCCGGGGCTGACATGCTCAGCTCATCGAACCCCAGCCCGGCCAGCAGGGGCGCGTGCAATGACTTGGCCGCGAACTCCCCGCAGATACCTATCCAGCGTCCGCTGGCCCGTGCGTCATCGCTGGCGATCTTCATCAGGCGCAGCAGGGCAGGGTGCAGCTCATCATGGATGGCGGCCACATCACGGTTGCCGCGATCCACTG
Source organism: bacterium (assembly GCA_020440645.1). Classification (GTDB taxonomy): domain Bacteria; phylum 4484-113; class 4484-113; order 4484-113; family JAFGCY01; genus JAHEFU01. The sequence continues at coordinate 3,147 of JAGRNR010000007.1, forward strand.
CGAGGCTGTACTGGGTCAGGTCATTGCTGCCAATGCTGAAGAAGTCACAGTACTGCGACAGCGCGGGGACCTGCAAGGCTGCTGCCGGGACTTCCAGCATGCAGCCGAGCCGGACCGAATCGCTGACGGGACATCCCTCTGCAATCAGTTCAGCACGCGCTGCATCATACATTTCCCGCAGCCAGCGCGCTTCTGCCAGGTTGGCAAGCATCGGTGCCATCACCCAGATCTCGCCGCTCGTACTGGCGCGCAGGATGGCGCGCAGCTGGGTCTTCATCATTTCGGGGTAGCGCTGGCTGAGCCGGATCCCACGCACTCCGAGGAAGGGGTTCTCCTCATGCGGCATCGGCAGCCAGGGCAGGGGTTTGTCACCGCCGATGTCCACTGTGCGGATGATCAGGCGGCGACCATTCATTGCCGTTGCCATTTCGGTGTAGATTCCGGCCTGTTCGTCCTCGCTGGGCATACTCGCGGAGGCGGCGAACAACATCTCGGTCCGGAACAGGCCGACACCTTCAGCCCCGGAGGCGAGGGCGGCGGCAAGTTCGTCCGGAGCTGCCACATTGGCGGCAATCTCCACCTCGTGACCATCCGCAGTGCGGCCAGCAACTGCAGCGGCGGCACTCCTGCCTGAACTGAGCTGAGTCTCCCGTTGTGTTTCCAGCTCCACATAACGCTGCACTGCAACTGGCGGGTCAAGCACAACCACCCCACGGTTGCCATCTATGTACAGCGGCATGCCGTTGGCAAGTTGGCTCTGGTCGCTGATCCCAGCCACCACGGGAATGCCGTGAGAGCGGGCCAGGATCACGGTATGCGAGGTCAGGCCGCTTTCGCCGAGCACGATACCCTTCAGCAGCTTCTTGTCCAGTGCCAGCATGGTGCTGGTCGGCAGATTGGCGGCGCAGACGATGCTCGGCTCCGTCAGCACGAGCTCATGCCCATGCAGGTTCTCACCCGTCAGCTCCTCAAGCAGCTGCGTGCCGAGGTCCTCCAGGTCACCGCGCCGCTCCTGCAGGTATACGCTGCCGGATGCAGTCAGTTTCTCCGAGTAGCTGCGGATGGCCCAGGCAACGGCCTGTGCCGCACTGTCGCCATTCTCACTGATGCGCTGGCGGACGCTGTCATGCAGGCTGCGGTCACGGGCCAGGCTGAGCAGGGCGCGCTGGATTTCGACCTCCGCCAATCCGATGCAGTGCTCAAGCTGCTCCTCATGGTGCAGCTGCACGGCGGCGCTGGCCTTTTCATAGGCGGCCAGTTCAGCTTCCTCGCCGAGGCTTGCAGGCAGGCTGAAGCCTGCCGGCAGTTTCATGCCATTGCTGCGCACTGCTTTGGCAATGGCAATGCCCCCGGATGCCGCCAGTCCGCCCAGCCAGTTGCCGACCAGGCCACGCAGGACATGCGGCAGCTGGCCACCTCCCATGTTGCCATTGGCTTCAGGCAAGGGCGTATCACAGTCGGCCAGGCTTGATGTGATGAACTCCACGAGGGCGTTGTAAGCCGGCTGCGAGTCGCGGCCATCCACCCTGAGCAGGCAGATGTCGGTGTGCATTACCCCCGCGGCGACCAGGTCCAGCACGCTGGCCACATCCGCGGAGTTGTTGTTGCGTTCGTTCAACAGCCGGATGTCAGCATTGAAACGTGTTGCCAGCTCAGCGAGGATGCTGGCCGGGCGCGCATGCAGTCCGTTTGGCAACGGGCAGCTGAAGCGGAACTCAAGCGGCATGGACGGTTCAGCCGTCCAGCCTGGCGTAGATCGACTTCGGGTCCTTGATGGCCAGCTGGGCCGGAACCTCGATGATGCGCTTGCCATCGAAGCGCTCACGCTGCTCGATCTCGATGTCAACGGCGAGGATCACCAGTTCGGCGGCCGCGATCTCAGCCGCAGTCAGTTCGTTCTCAATCCCCATTGCCCCCTGGGTCTCCACTTTCACCTCATGTCCCAGCTCACGTCCGGTCTTCTCGAGCTGCTCGGCCGCCATGTATGTATGGGCAATGCCCGTCGGGCAAGCCGTCACCGCCACTATCTTCAATGCCTTCCTCCTTGTAGCCTAGCCGGCCGCAGTTGCGGCCTGTTCCTCGTCCTGCTTAGCATTGCGCTGCGAGATGGTCTTAAGCGCGTTGATCATCATTGCCGTCACGAAGGTGCCGACGATGATCGCCACCACGTACATGATCTTGTTGTCAACTACGGGAATCACGATCGGGCCGCCATGCGGGGCATGGTCTCCCACGCCACTGAGCATCGCGATGGTGGATGCCACCATCGAGCCGACGATGATCGAGGGGATCACCTTGAGTGGATCTGCCGCGGCGAATGGGATCGCTCCTTCCGTGATGCCGATCATGCCCATTGCCAGACCGGCAATGCCGGCCTCGCGCTCCTCTTCCTTCCAGAGCTTCTTCTGCAGCATGGTGGCCAGGCCCATGCCGAGCGGCGGGGTGCAGATCGCGGCTGCCACGGCGCCCATGATCGCGTAGTTCTCCTGCTGGATCATGCCGAGACCGAAGAAGAACGCAGCCTTGTTGACCGGCCCGCCCATGTCAAACGCGATCATCGCGCCGAGGATCATCGCCAGCACTACCTGGTTGCCGGTGCCCATCGTTTCCAGCCAGTTACCCAGCGAGAGCATCATGTCGGCGATCGGGTTGCCGATCACCATCAGCACAAGCAGGCCGACGAACACTGATGAGAGGATCGGGATGATCAGGATCGGCATGATCGGCTTGAGGATCTTCCCCGCGGGAATCTTCTTGATCTGGTTGACGATCCAGCCTGCCAGCAGGCCGATCACCAGTGCGCCGAGGAAGCCAGTGCTGACCTCAGTCGGGGCACCCTCAACGGGATTCTGCACCGGGATGTGGTTGCAGAGGAAGCCGCCGACGAAGCCTGGCACCAGTCCGGGCCGCCCGGCGATCGCATAGGAGATGTATCCGCCGAGGATCGGCAGCAGCAGCGAGAAGGCCGCCACTCCGATGGTGAGCATGGTGCTCAGAACATGGCTGCCTGAGGGGTCCGGGGCGTTGTCGGCACCCTTCGGGGCAAATGCCAGTGCCAGCGCGATCAGGATGCCGCCTGCTGCCACGAAGGGGATAGCATAGGAAACGCCGGTCAGCAGGTACTGGCGCAGCTTCTTGAGGCTTTCGGTTACAGGACTGTCAGACATTGGTGCTCCCACCGACCTGGTATGGATGGACGGCTGCACCAGCCAGGCAGCGCCCGCTGCCTATTGTGACACTCACGGGTATTTCTGTGAAGTCTCAGGCGGCAGGTTCAGCGAGACAAGAAGGTCTGCGAAACGGGAATAGCTGAGCAATTGCACCGGTCTTCGAATTCGGAAAAGAGGAAGCAGGCTAGGCAAGCGGCCCATCGAAACTTGTCAATTCAGGGTGCCGGAAGATGATGGAAATTTCAAGCATTCCAACCAAGCTAATCAAACAAAATCAACCATACAGGTCTGATGATCATTGCACGCCTCGATTTCGTAAAATGGAGCTTAAAAGCGAAATATCTGATTTGTTTGAAGATAAGGTATTCATACCGGAAGTCGAATCTGTCGGGTCTACTCTCCCCGCAAACATTGAACCAATTGCGGATTCTACTGGACCAGTCCGATACTTCAGGAATTAATCAGTCAATTCATTCCAGCGGGCCGGGAATTCAGGAAGCGGTGTCAGACTCCCAGGAAACATACAACAGCGCGAGCGATCACAAAAGGGACGCACACGCACGTATTTTGCGTGAGGCCTATTCAGAGATTGTCACTGGCAATGCTGTTACTGAAGGCAAGGTGGAACAAGCATTCCGCCAGATCTGCCGGACGGTTGCTCGCACTCTTTCACTTGATCGCTGCAGTATCTGGTTGCTCAGTGAAAATGGCAAGCTGGTTTGCCAGCAGCTGTACCTGATGGGACAGGACCAGTTCGCGGAAGGCGGAATATATGATTCCGCTGCGATTCCTCAGTACCTTGGGTACCTCAGGGCGGAAATGGTGCTGGAAACGGCTGATGCAGCCAATGACCCACGACTGGAGGAACTGAAGGACAGCTACATTGACAGACTCAATATCGGCGCCATGCTTGATTCCGCTATCAGCCTTGATGGAGAACTGCTGGGAGTGATCTGCTGCGAATCGATTGGCAGGTGTCGCAACTGGCTCGGGGAAGAGATCTTCTTCATGCGCGCCCTGGCGGACCAGGCTGCACTGACGATGAGCAACCGCGTCCGCCTTGAGGCGATTGAGAAGATTCGCCGCAATGACCTGTTTTTCCACGACCTGTTTGAGGATTCCCCACTTGGAATCACAATCCGAGACCAGGATGACAGGCTTCTGGTGTTCAACCATGCCTGGCGCCAGATTTGGAAACTTGATGACGACTACATTGCCCAGCTTATGGGCCGTGGTGCAGGACAGGTGGAGAGCAAGTGGCCCAGTTTTGCGGATTACAGGCAGGAAGACGTTGCTCGGATCCGCGAGATCCAGAGAAACGGTGGTTCATACGTAATTCCCGAGCTGCGTACCCTGAACAGGCCGGAGGGGGCTGCGAAGTGGGTCTCCCAGCAGGTCTACATTTCAAAGGACGGGGATGGCGGGACCTGGCGCCAGATTGGCATCACAGAGGACATCACCGATCGCAAGCAAGCGCAGCAGATGCTTGAGCAATTGGCCAGCAGTCTGAATGCCGCCACCGGACGGGAATTCTTCCGCATCCTGACGCAGCGCCTGTGCCAGTCCCTCGGGGTCAGCCATTCCCTGATCTGCCAGATCAGCAAGGATGACAGGGGGATGGTTGAAACGATTTCCGTCTGCCAGGACGGGACACAGCTTGAGAACATTTCCTATGCACTGGAAGGTACGCCCTGTGCGAGCGTGATCGGCGGCAGACCCTGCCATATCGAGAACGGCGTCCAGCGGCAGTTCCCGCATGATGAACTGCTGCGCCAGATGGGTGTCGATTCCTACATGGGAATACCGCTGAATTCCTCCCAGGGCCAGCCACTCGGCCTGATGGCAATCCTCGGACGTGAGGCGATTGCCAGTCCCGATGTTGCCCGCAACTTCCTCGAGGTGTTCTCGAACCGCGCCGCTGCCGAGCTGGAAAGGCTGCAGGCCGAGCAGGAGCTCAGTGCAAGCGAGGAAAGGTTCCGCATTGCCATGACAATCATGAATGAGGGCATGGTGATGCTGGATGCGGAAGGTCGGATCAGCTATGTGAACCAGGTGCTGGCCAGCCTGATCGGCCTTCCGCGCAACCGGCTGGAAGGCCGGCCGGCGGAGGACATCGTCGCGCATGAGAGCCAGGATATATATGCGGAGCAGAGGGAACGCCGGAGAAGTGGTGGTGCAGGCAACTATGAGGGAATGCTGCTCTGCGCAAATGGTGATTCGATACCCGTCCGTGTCAATGCGACACCACTCTTTTCCGGCGATGGCGATTTCCTGGGCAGCATTGCGATCGTGACGGACCTCCGCTCGAAGCGCAGGGAGGAGCAGGCTGTCCGTGAGCATCGTGAGGAGATGCGGCGCATCACGGCGGAACTTGCACTGTCAGAGGAACGAGAGCGCCGCAGGCTCGCCAGCAGCCTGCATGACGGCATAGGGCACTCGCTGTCCAGTCTAGCCATGCTGCTGCAGGAACTCAGCAGCAGCTTGCCGGACGGAGGAGGGGCGAAGCTGGAACAGGGCTTGCGTATCACCCGGGAGGCGATCGACTCCTCACGGGGGATCGTGTTTGAACTCAGCCCGCCGATGCTGCATGAGATGGGCCTGCTGCCCACGCTGCGCTGGCTTGCGGAACATACTCACAAGACCTACGGCATACCTGTCAGTGTGATTGACAACGAAGTCGCCGCTCCGCTGCAGGAGGAGATCAGGATCCTGCTGTTCCAGGCAGTGCGGGAACTGCTGTTCAATGCAGTGAAGCACTCGAAGGCCTCACACGTCGTCATCACCGTTGACGGGCATGAAAACGGTGTCAGGCTCGGTGTCTCGGACGACGGCGTCGGTTTCGACTTCAACGAACTGCTGACAATGCGCAGCCAGACAGGCAGCTACGGCCTGTACAGCATCAATGAGAGGATGAACCATGTGGGAGGCCAGCTAGAGATCAACGCCCGTCCGGGCCAGGGTGCTTCCTTCTTCCTCAATGCCCCGCTCAGTGCCGCCAACCGGCAGCAGGTGGAGGTTGCCAAGCCGGCCCCGCAGGGTCAGACTGCCGTAACAGGCACGACCCGTGTGCTGCTTGTCGATGACCAACAGCTGATCCGCCAGGGGGTACGAAGCATCCTGTCACGGGATACGGGAATAGAGGTGGTAGGAGAAGCCGAAAATGGACGCCATGCGCTGGAGCAGGCACGCCGGCTGCGGCCCGACATAGTGCTGATGGACATCGACATGCCTGAGATGGATGGCATTGCGGCAACAGCGGAGATCCGCCGGACGATGCCGGAAACCAGGGTGGTTGCCCTGTCAATGCATGAGGACATCCAGGTTGTCGGTGAAATGCTGCAGGCCGGGGCGCGGGGTTACCTGCTGAAGAACCATGTTGAACATGACCTGGTGAATGCGATCCACTCGGTCAGTGACAACATTTCATTTCTGAGTGCCCAGGTTGCTGAGCGGGTCGTGAATGACTACATCGCGGAGGCCGCCGGACGCCAGCGGCTGTCCCTCAGTGTTCTCACTGATCGCGAACTGGAGATCCTGCGGATGGTGATGCGCGGGGAGGCATCCAAGAGCATTGCCATCCAGCTTGACATCAGCATCCGCACGGTGGAGACCCACCGGCGCAACATCATGAAGAAACTCGGTGTGAACAGCCTGCCTGAATTGATACGGCTGGCGATCCAGGAAGGCATCGAGATTTAGCAAGGCCATCCTGCAAAGAACCAATCAGCCTTTCTCCGCTTGCCTGAAACTACGTACGTAGTTTTGTGAAGGTGCAACCGGGTCAGTTTGACATGCTCGCCGGTCCAGTCTGGCACAGGGCTGGACAGTTCAGTAGTCACATATCGCTCCAGCTACCGCAACACTTCTTCGTCGGTCTCCCAGTACGGGTAATTCCTGATAACAAACTTTCTGCGCTTGCAGTTCAATAATGCTGCCATGTTCATGGTGGCGGCGGAACGGAGACCGCCGTCATCAAGCTTTTTGATATTTGAAGTTCGGAAAGGAAACTGCGACATGCAAGCTGACGACAACAACCAGCAGCTGAGCCCTCACCATTACCAGCAGATTGCTGAAATGTGCACGGATGTGATCTGGCGTGCAGACCTGCAGGGCAGGCTGCTATACGTCAGCCCTTCAGTGGAACAGGTTACGGGCCATAGTGTCGCAGACTGCCTGCAGAAGGGCATATTCGGGCACCTGACTCCGGACTCGCAGGAAAAGGCCCGGCGCGTGCTGGAAGCCGAGATCGAGCGCGAACTGAGTGGTGCCCCTGACCCGATGCGCCACCGCACGATGGAATTGCAGGAATACCACAATACGGGCAGGCTGCTCAATGTTGAGATCTGCGCGACATTCGAGCGCGATGAGAACCAGAAACCAATCGGGCTGCTGGGAGTTACCCGGGACATCTCACAGCGCAAGCTGATAGAAAACCTGCTGTTCCAGAGTGAGCAGCGCTACCGTGAGCAGTTCGAGAAGGTTTACGATGCCTACATGCTGCTTGAGGATGAGATGTTTGTGGACTGCAACGTGGCCTGCCTGAAGATGTTCGGCATGGCGGAGAAGCAGCAGTTCCTCAACCAGCATCCATCTGACCTTTCGCCTGAGTTCCAGCCCGATGGCCAACGCTCACGCGAAAAGGCCACCCAGCTGATCCAGGTGGCCCTCGAAACCGGCAATGCGCGATTTGAATGGGTGCACCGTGACCTGCTCGGCCATACCTTTCATTCCGAGGTCCAGCTGACAACACTGCGCCAGAGCGGGCGGGTGCGCGTCTTCGCGGTGGTCCGCAATGTCAGTGAGCACAAGGCCGCCCGCGATGGCTACCTGAGGCTGTCGACGGCTATTGAGCAGACAGCTGAAGCGGTGGTCGTACTCTCGCGCAGCGGGGAAATCGAATACGTCAACCCGGCCTTCACGGAGGTGACGGGAATGGGGCAGGAGGATGCGCTCGGCAGGCCGCTGAACATGTTCGACGGCGGCCTGCAGGAGCGCAGCGTGATCCAGGAATGCCGTCAGGTTGTCAGGGCCGGCCGGACCTGGCGGGGCACCTTCGCCACGCATGACTGCAATGGCAAGCTGCTGGTACTGGACAGCACAGTCAGTCCAGTGCGGGACGCAGAGGGGCGCACAATTAACTTCGTGGCGGTGATGCGCAACATCACCAGCGAAATGACGCTGCAGAAGCAGCTCAGGCAGGTCCAGCGCCTGGAGGCGATCGGCTCACTGGCCGGCGCGATCTCGCATGACTTCAACAACCTGCTGTTCGTGATCACGGGTTCCGTTGCACAACTGATGGAGTGTGAACTGACGCAGGAGCAGCGAGGCAACTGCGAGGACATCAACAGTGCAGCCCAGCGCTCGAGTGAACTCGTGCGCCAGATCCTGACATTTGCCAGCCGCAGCGAACTGCAGGCGGTTCCGGTGCAGGTCGGTTCGATCGTCAAGGAGGCCGGCCGCCTGATCCGCAACACCCTGCCGGCTGGTGTGGAAATGCGGATGCACCTGAATGACAACGATGCCTATGTCAAGGCTGATCCGACGAACCTGCACCAGATCATCATGAACCTGTTCACCAATGCGAGGCACGCCATGCTGGACGGCGGCGGCCTGCTGGAGATCATCCACCGTTCAATCCAGCTGGCCGCAAGTGAGCGGACGAGCCTGTCGCTGAAGCATCCGGGCAGCTATGTCGAGCTGCTTGTACGGGATGAGGGCTGTGGCATTCCTCCTGAGCTGCACGAACGGATCTTCGAGCCGTTCTTCACAACGAAGGACCCCGACAAGGGAACCGGTCTCGGCCTGAGCGTGATCAAGGACATCATTGCAGGCCTCGGCGGATCGATCACTGTGCAGTCCCAACCCGGCAGTGGCAGCACATTCAGGGTGCTGATCCCGCAGTGCAACAGTGTTGGCAAGTCCGGCAGCATCCAGAATGGTGAGTTACCCCGTGGCGATGAAGCCATTTTGCTGGTTGACGACGACAGTGCGATCTGCCGCCTGATGTCACGCATGCTTGATGGGCTCGGTTACACGGTGCATGCCTGCAGTTCCGCAATTGATGCGCTGGACCGCTTCACGGTCAATCCATTTGCCTATGACCTGCTGATCACTGACATGCACATGCCCCAGCTCAGCGGGGAGCAGCTGGTGGAGCGCTTCCAGGCAATCCGGCCTGAGCTGCCAGTGATTACGTGCAGCGGATTCAGCAGTGCGCGCTGTGTTGATGGTGAATGTCTGGAGTCCGGATTCCTCTGCAAGCCGATTTCAAGACGCGACCTGGCACTGGCCGTGCGGCGGGTGCTTGACGCGACTATGGTGCTGCAATGATGAAGGCTCAGTTTGCGGATCAGTCGCCAGTGCTGAACACAAGCACCTCAAAGGGTTCCAATGACAGGGATAGCGTGCCGTTCTCACCGAAGACAAGCTGCCGTATGCGCTGCTCGGCAAACGGGCAGGTCATCGTCATTATCTGTGCGTCCAGTCCGTTCAGTTCAAACAGCTCAGCCATGTCAAGGTTCACCACGCGCGATTCCGTCGAAGGATTGCGCAGCGTCAGCACAGCCCCGTCCGGCGACCAGCCGGCCCAGCCGTAGACATTGCCATCCAGCGGATCACCACCGTACCAGTGCACATCGCACATCTCGCGTGCGTGACGGCGTGACCAGATTGCCGCCTCAGCCAGGTCATCCCAGTTCCGCTCCGTCATCAGCTCGTGAGAGATGTACATCTCCTGCAGGCATGTGCCCGTTCCGAAGTATGAGCGGATTTCATCCCGCAGGTCGTCCTGCGGGTCCGTGTCGAGGTCACGTGCCACCTTGGCATAGATGATGCCGTGCAGCATCAGTGAGCTGATCGGGTAAAGCGGGTTACCCTTGGCGATGTTCTGGTAGGTATGGCTGTCGCGGAATGTGATCCATTGCTGGCGCGGGCTGCCTTCACCGGCAAACTCGTGGTCCCAGCCGCCGCGGTAGATCGAGTCCGCAATCGGCAGCCAGAAGGGACTCGGCCAGGTGCCGGTTGTCAAATTGACGAACACATCACTGTGGGCCTGGCGCATCTCACCGACCAAGCTGATCGCCGCGTCGAAGTCACTGTTGAACTGGCTGCCGGCAGGCGCGGAGGTATTGCGCCCGAGCCCGTCCAGCTTGAACTGGTTGGCATTATAGTCATTGATCATCTGCAGGCAGATGTCGCGGAAGCGCTGGTAGTAGTTGGGGCCGGACAGGGCGAAACCGCCTTCATTGATCTCATAGCCCATCCCCTCGCTGGCCGAGATGCGCTGCTGGCGCGGGTCGCCATAGCCACCCCAGGGGCTGAGCCAGACCCCGGTGCCTGCGCCGAAAGCCTCCGTGGCAGCACCGACATTGCTGAAGCCTTCGGGGAATCCTTCGTGGAAGTCCCACAGGCTGTCGTAGTCATCCCAGCCGTCGTCAAACAGGAAGCTGTCCAGCTGCACGCCGCGCTTGTCATGCAATTCAGTGGCAAAGACGTTGACAACACCGAGGCAGTCCGCCTCGTCATACTTGTTGAAAAAGCCGATGTCGTACCAGGAGTTGTAATGCAGGAAGGGACGGTACGGATGCGCCCGTTCCAGCTCAAGGTAGCGGTTGAAGGCGCGCCGCATCTGGCCCGGTGTTGCCACCCCACATACGGCTGACAGCCTGTAGGGCCGGCCCTGTTCAAGCGTCACACCGACCGGCTGGCTGCAGCGCAGCAGCGGGTCCGCAGTGAGGTCGGCCAGCAGGATGATGCCGTTGCTGTCGGTGCCGAGGTCGCTGCGCACATTTGCGGCAAGCAACACGGGACCGCCGGAAGGGTCATAACCGCTGACGTCGAAGTTGTATTCGTTGTCGACGTGAGCTATGCCACTGGCGCCGAAATGCTCATCAGTCGCCAGCACGCGTCCATCCTGTACAAGGCTTGCCGTAGTAATCTCGATGCGATGCGCGCCTTCTGTGTACTGGAAGCGCAGCATCCAGGGCCCGTCATGGTTGACGGAGTCTCCGAGCTTCCATTCCCGGTCAACGTATTCCGGCCAGCTCATCTGTTCTGGAGACCACTGTGAGACCTGCACCGGGCTGGCCCCCGCCTGGTTAAGCGCCATCGGATGCTCGATCCCGAGGAAGATGTCGCCGCACAGGGCCGGGGAGCCGTCCACCATCCCGCCGGCACGCAGTGCCGGGTCAGCGCCGCTGAACCAGACCAGTTCCTCCACTTCCCATGCTGATCCGGGCAGGATCTCCAGCTGCTGGCGGATGTAATGGGAGTCTGCCAACAGGATTGCAGTGTACTTTGCCTGCAGGTTGAAGTCCGGTGCAGTCATGCTGGCAACGACCTTCATGCCCGATAGCCGGGCGGCAAGCCTTGGGGCGACCTTTGAAGGTTGAATGGCCTCAAACTGTGGCGGGCCATCCAGGATGAACTCGGAGCTGGGGATCTCACTGCCCTCCGGCATGTGTAGGATGAACAGTTCGTGGCCCAGCTCCAGGCTGCTGCCATCGAGCTTGTTCGTGAACACCGGGCTCAACATCTTGTCATTGGACAGGCGCCACTGCATCTCGAGGCAGGCGTTGCTGATCCGCACGGACTGCTGGTCTGCGCTGATGCTGATGTCGCCGGTGGGGATTACCACATGGGGCAGTGCCGCCAGTGCTTCCGCCGTGTCATAGGCTGCCTGTGCCGGTCCCTGCATGCCCAGCAGTATTGCACAGGCCAGCAGGCTGGCAAAGAAGTGTCTGTTATCAGTTGCCATCGGGTGTTTCCTCCTGCACCACCTTGAGCTTGTCAATCACGAGGTCGCTGTCATCATCCGCCGGTTTACGCACTCCTATCCAGGAGCTGCCGTCATCCGCCGCGCGGAAGCGGAACAGGATCGGTTGCGGGTCGAGCGCTTGCTTGAGTGGGATCACCACTTCCTTACCGCTGCTGTCGCTGATCACGATCTCATGGGTTTCATCCCCGGAAGAGGCGTAATCCAAAGTGACGATGTAACGGTGACCCGGATCAAAGCGCAGGTTCTGCGGAATAGTGCGGTACAGCATGCCGGGACGGTCGGCATGGCTCTTCAGCGACCAGTTGCCCTCAATCACGTCGTCAATCATGTTGTCGCGCCAGCCACGCTGGGTGAACGGGTCGTGGCGCTCAGAGAGATGTGTGCGCATATCACTGGCCCCGCCGCAGTCACCACGAACGAAGGGATACCAGCCGCGAACGGTATGCTCAAAGTCCTCGAAGAAGTAAGCACCATCGGGCAGGGGAGGGCGCACGGCGGGTACGCACTGCAGGTCGTCGATGAACACCTCGGCATTACCAGCTGCGATATCCAGTACCAGCTGGGGACTTCTATGCCGACTGTCGATATCCACAATCAGCTGCATTCGCTGCATCGAGCGGTCATGCTTCGAATCTGCGGCCACATAGTTGATCGCATCGGAATGGTCCAGCCAGACATGATCAGGGTAGCCGTCTGGCACGGTGCCGCCATCCACTGATATTTCGACAAGGCGGGGTTTCGCTCCCCGTATTTCAATAGCCAGGCTGATCGCATAGCTGCCGCTGGACAGCACTGACAATGGTGTCTTTAGAATGTGCTGCTGGCCGGGTGGTAGATGCAGCTCAAAGTCGCCATATTCATTGCGAATCACTTCCACATTCGGATCATCACTGGCGATCTCCAGGCTTGCAGTCGTGCCCTGGTTGAATCCTGGGTCGTCAAACGCGGACCTTGTGCCGAATTTCTGCACAGTAAAGAACGGATTGTTGCCAGGCGCGAGGATCGCCAGTTTCCCCGAGTGATGTGGAAACATGGTTCCATCGGCCGGGGCTGCGAGGTTTTCCCTCTTGAACACTTTGTCCGCATCCATTATCTGCGCGGTGAAGCTGCCATCGATTACAAGCGCGGGGTGCGATTGCCAGTCATGCTCAGCTTTACTGCCAGACCAGAGATAGTACTTTTCAGGGTTTTCGGGTGGCCAGGGCAGCAGGTAGCTGTCACCATCCAGCACCACGCGGCCATCCTGCGTGATCACGCGCCTGCCATCCACCAGCTTCGCAACTACATTGCCGCTGAAGAGGATCTCATCCTCGCTCCAGTTCGTTATCTCGAAGTGCTGCAGCCACTTGGTCGGCAGGTTGGCGCGGAAGGTCGTCTCCAGCATCGCATTGAAGTCACGGCGTCCCTGCCAGCCCTCGTAGCCCATCAGTTCAGTGCCACCCAGCAGCGAGTGGTTGGCCACCCAGTTGTCACGCAGGTGGTTGTGGATGAAACGTGCGATATCGCTGTGCAGGCCCTTTAGGTCGGTGCCGCCATAGTTCAGGTCCACTGCCCAGTGGCACCAGGTGCTGTCCCACTCCAGCGCATTGGGGAACTCCGTTGTCAGTGCCCAGCCCTGGCTGTTTATCTCGCGCGCCACCCGGCGGCTCTCCCAGCCATCCTGGTACCAGACGTCGAGGTAAATGAACTGCAGGCCCGGCAGTTCGTCGGCAAGATGTTCCAGCCGCCTGAGCCGGTTGCCACTGAGGGCATCGTGCCGCTTGTCAATCACCCAGGCCTGGTCCAGCCAGCTCCAGCCCTTCTGCTCCAGTGTCAGGTCCTCCGTGAAGGACTTCGCCTCCGGGTAAGCCTCCTGCGCATTGATGTGCACGCCGAAGTTGGCATTGTAGAGTTGCCCCTGCTCCACGAGGAACTTCAGGTCCTTCAGCCCGCCGGCGCGTTCGTTGTAGTTGCCACCGTAGTCCGGATGGGCACTGTCATGCCCTTCGTTCTGGTAGCCCTTCAAGAGCACATGCTGGCCGAGTCCGCCGGTGGCGTTGTAGATCCGCTTCGTTTCATCGAGGGTCTTCAGGAAGGGGTTCGTGGCCTGGCTGCCGAAGTTGTGCACGATGCGCTGCACCACCTGGTCCTTCACCTGCTCAGCACCGAGCGGGATGTCCATTACACTGCGGTAGGCGATCGCGCCATCCTGCCAGTCCACCACGTTGTCATCATTCAGGTCAGGCGCAATAACGATCCTGGCCTCAGCCATTGGCTCCAGCTCATCGGAGCCTTCAGCCCTGAGCAGCCAGTCGCCACTCCAGATGCTGGTGCGCTTGCCTTCGGGATCGGCAACAGTCTGTTTCCAGATCCTTCCGTTCTCACGCTTGGTCGGTCCATCGGGGAAGTCGTAGACGGAGTTGGTCCAGATACTGCCGCAGAGCTCCCCGTTGCTGAGCATGGCGTACATGTAGCCGTCACGCTCCGCATCGACAGGCTCATTGCCATCGAGTGCTAGGTAGGTATCGCCAGTGCCTTCCACCTTCGTGTACATGCTCGCCCCGGCGAACTGCGCATCAGCAGCGCTTTTGCAGGAGAGCAGGGGAGCATCTCGGAAGGCCAGGCTGTGCACACGGAATTCCCCACGTTCCTGCAATTGGCCGATCTTCAGGTGCAGGGTGCCTCCCCTGAGCTTGAAACCGACCTGCAGGCTGACCTGCTGCTCAGGCAGGTCGATGGTGTAACTTGCCGTGCCCTCGTGGTGCACGATGCTGACAACCGGTTCAACCGGTTCGCCGTTGATGAGGAGCGTACCGGGACCATTGATTGCCGCATCAAAGCTGAGGCCGCTGCCCGGGATGTGGTAACTCCGGATTGAAGGGAAGTCCCGGTACATCTCGACTTCCATGACCTGGTCATCAATGATGAAGGTATCCGGATTGGCCTGTGCTGCATTCGGATGGATGATTGCCAGCATGCTGCTGCCGGCAAACAGCAACAAAGCGGCAGCCGGGGAATTGTTGAATAGCGGCATGCGCCGATTATAGAATGGGCAGTCAGGGTCAGCGGATCACTTCCGGTCCGTCCGGGCCGAAGCGCACCACGTCACTGACATTGCCCGGCAGCTCCTCGGCGATCAGCACGCACAGCATGGGCTGAGGATCCATCGTGTCCAGTGCGGCCTGCATTTCCCCTGCAGTGGTCTGCGGGTCGCTGCCGCTGATGTTGGCGCTCGTACCCCACAGTAGGCCACCGCAGCGCTCGATCAGCTCACACAGCGGTTCCCAGGCCGGGATGCGGATCCCGACACTACCCTGTTGCAGTGCCAGTGTGGCCTGCGGCACCTTCTTGAGCCTGCCGCGCGGGAACACCGCCGTCAGCTCACCGCTGAGGAAGGCATCCTGCTCATCCTCGAGGTCTTCCAGCAGCTTCATCACCTCACCAACAACCTGATGCGACGGTGCGGCCAGCAGTGCGAGTGGCTGCTCGGGATTACGGTGCTTGACGGAATAGATCTCCCGGTAGGCATCCGCGCTGCCTGCTCCAGCCAGCAGGGCGTAGACCGTGTCGGAAGGGAAGATGATCGCCCGGCCGTTGTCCAGCATGGCAACGGCCTGCTCCAGTACGCCCTCACGTTCACCATGCGAGTACTGCAGCACGCTTGTCATCTCAGCGCCTCAGCCCCCAGATCACGCGTTCCGTGCCGTTGAAGTCGTGCACGCCCTGCACGCGCTCCAGGCTCTTGAGCTTGTCCAGCGCTTCACGCGCCGGCCAGCCAGTGTCATAGCCTACTTCCACCGCGAACAGCCCGCCGGTGCGCAGGTGGCTGACAGCGCTGCGGCCGAGGCGGAAGAAGAACTCGCGCGGGTCCTCATTGAGGAACAGCGCCAGGCGTGGCTCATGGTCACGTACGCTCTTCTCCAGCAGGGGGTCATTGCGGCGCGTGATGTAGGGCGGGTTGCAGAGGATCAGGTCAAAGCGGTCGCGCCGGTCAAGCGGCTCGAACCAGTCCCCCTCCAGGAACTGGCAACGCTGCTCCACCCCGTGCAGGCGGGCATTCTTCCTTGCCACCTCAAGCGCTGCCGGGCTGATGTCAATGAACACCACCTCAAGGCGCGGGTGCCTGAGCGCCATGCTGATGCCGACGCAGCCGCTGCCGCTGCCGAGGTCGAGCATCGACATCGAGCGGCGTGGCTTGATCTGGTCGCGGATGAACCAGTCACCGCGGCGCAGCAGGAACTCGGTGTCCTGGCGCGGGATCAGCACATCGCGGGTGACGAAGAAGCTGTTGCCATCGAAGTCGGCGCGTCCCAGCAGGTAGGCCAGCGGCACACCTGCCACACGCTCATTGACGATGTGGCGCACTGATTCAAGCGCCGGTGTATGCACATGCCCGCGGGCGTGGATGATGCGGTCCGTCGGGTCCAGCCCGAGCTTGACGCGGAAGATGTTGTCAGTCTCCTGGCGGCTGTCAACGACGTCATTGCAGCCGTCCAACCGGCCGCGCACCTCGTCGTACAGCTCTATAACTGTGCTAATCTCTCTCCCTCCTCATGTGTGCGGAGAGCCTCGAGCATCTCCGTGATCTCCCCGCGGAAGAATCCCTCGAGGTTGTGCACCTTCTTGCCGATCCGGTGGTCCGTGATCCGGCCGTCGGGGAAGTTGTATGTCCGTATCTTTTCCGAGCGGTCACCGGTGCCGATCTGGCTCTTGCGGTTCTCCGCATTCTCGCGAGCCTTGCGCTCCTCTTCCATCTGGTAGAGCTTGCTCTTGAGCACCTTGAGCGCCTTTTCCTTGTTCTGCAGCTGGCTGCGCTGGTCCTGGCAGGTGACGACCACACCGGTCGGCAGGTGCGTCATGCGGATCGCGGAACTCGTCTTGTTGACGTGCTGGCCGCCGGCACCGCTGGCCCGGTAGGTGTCGATCTTCAGGTCGCTGTCGTTGACCTCGACATCCACGTCCTCCACTTCCGGCAGCACCGCCACCGTGGCGGTTGAGGTATGGATCCGGCCGCCGCTTTCCGTCGCCGGCACGCGCTGCACACGGTGCACGCCTGATTCGAACTTCAGCCAGCCGTAGGCATCACGGCCCTTGACCTCGACCGTCGCTTCCTTCACGCCCTTGAGGCCGGTCTCCTGCAGGTCAACTATGCTGACATCCCAGCGCCGGCCCTTGGCAAAGGTCATGTACATTTCCATCAGTTCACCGGCGAACAGGGCGGCCTCGTCGCCACCGGCCCCAGCCCGCACCTCGATGATGCAGTCCTTACGGTCATTGGGGTCCTTCGGTGTGATCAGGCGCTTGAGGTTCTCCTCCATCTCCGCCAGCTGTGGCTCAAGTTCGTTGATGTCCTGCTTGAGAAGCTCGCGCAGTTCCTCATCGTTCTCTCCCTTGAGTTCCTCGCGGCTCTGCTCAAGGTTGTTCTTGACGATCAGCGCCTCGCGATAGGGCAGCACGATCTCTTCAAGCTCGGAGTGGTCGCGCGAAATCTTAGCCAGCCGCTCGTGATCAGCGATCACCTCCGGCTCGGCCATCTCCTTTTCCAGCTCGAGATAGCGCTGTTCAACCTGTTCCAGTTTGTCCCACATGATGGATTGATCCCGTTAATTATAGATGAGCAGAAACAAGCCGCACAAAGCGGCAGTGGCACGTCGGGTCAGGCGCAGCTAGGAGCTGGCGCTGGAGGCGGGCTGGCGGATCTCGGGCTCCGGGATGTCCTCAGTCAGGTAACGGACCCGGTTGAAGCTGGCCAGGCTGACTTCCACCTGCTCGTCGCTCGGACGGCGGGTGGTCAGGGCCTGGAACAGCATGCCGAAGCGCAGCAGCGGACGCAGGAAGGGATTTCCGTAATAGCGGAAGGCAGCCCGGATGAATTCGTAGCTGATGCCGGCGAGGATAGGGATTGCCAGGATGCGCAGTGGCCAGCGGATCCACCAGCCGGGGATGTTGTCATGCACCGCCGGGCCGAGGATGCTGTTCATCCACCATTCAGGCAGCGAGGCGTTGATGGCAGCCGCATTGCTGACGAACAGGTAGTCGAGGAAGGTATAGAGCACCACACCAACCAGGATCAGGATCACGATGAAGCTCGTGCCGCAGCGTGGATGGGCCACGCTGTGGGACTGGATGAACTCCATCTTCTGGTTCTCCATGTCGTCCTCGTAGGCATTGATAACGATGTGCTCTGCGCCGTGGTATTCGAACACCCGGCGGATCTCCTTCAGCCTGCCCACGAGCGAGATGTAGCCAACGAAGATCCCCAGCTTGACGAGCCCCTCCACGAGGTTGGCAACTAGCTGGTGGGTCAGGGTCGGATTCTCGATCGTCTTCAGGTTGCCCCAGCCGAACCATTCGAAGGTGTAGCTGGCGGCAATCGCTGGCAATACCTTGAAGATCATGATGGCAATCGCGAAGCCCACGACCATCATGATTGCCTCGAGCATCACTGAACCCTTCGATGGTGCTGCAGCTTCCTTGTGCTCGACTTTCTCGCCCTTGGCTTCGGCATCCGCCGCGAGCATGTCTATCTCGAAGCGGCGGTTGCTCTCCTTGAGTGCCCATGTACCCAGCGTCATCATGTCCCAGAGGATGAAGAAGCCGCGGATGAAGGGCATACGGGTCAGCGCCGGGAAGCGGGAAACGACCTCACGGTCGATCACCTCGATCTTGCCACTGGCGCGACGTACGGCGAGGGCTGCGTGCTTCAGTCCCTTCATCATGACGCCCTCAATGCAGGCCTGGCCTCCATAGGGGATCGCCGGGGCAAGGAAAGCTGGCAGCAGGTGCCTAAGCAGTCGGTTGGGTTTCACAGGCTGATTCTACCCCGCGCAGCGGGTGGGGAAAGCTATTTGATCTTCTTGCCGCGTCCGCCGGCAGCGTCGGAACGCTGCTTGAACTTCTCCACGCGGCCCGCGGTGTCCACGACACGCTTCTTGCCGGTGTAGAAAGGATGGCAGTTAGAGCAGATTTCCACGCTGATCTTGTCGCGGATGCCCAGGGCGGTGAACTGTTCACCGCAGACGCAGACGTATTCTGTGAGCTTGAGCTCGGGATGCAGGTCTTTCTTCATATCGTTGCTCCTCCACGCTGTTTACGTGGGTCAGGGGAGGAATAATACCACAATTGCAGGTTTTTATCCTTGCACCGGTGATACATATATTTCTTGACCCAATCGCTGATCAGCCTGTTCACCGGATGGTCGCGCAGCGCCCGATACCCCGCCTTTGCCTGGCTTTGCATCCTCGTGCTCCCCATCAGCCTGAACATTGTGGCTGGCCTGCTTGAGGAATTCCGCGACAGCCTCGGTGAATATTACGGCCTGTTCAGCCTGTACATGATGTTCCAGTTCTCATTGGGACTGGCCACCCTGTTCCTCGGAACCATGCTTGTGACCAGTATCAGCCGCAGCGAGCTGGTGGAGCAGTTGCGCTTGACCCTCGTTACGCCTTTTCAGCTGCTGCTGGCCACCATGCGCCACCTGTTCTCCCTGCTCTGGCCACCGAGCCTGGCCTTCTTCATCGGTGTCACGATCTGGATGCTTGCAACGTCCCAGCAGGGCATGCTGCTGCGAGTGGTTGGCATTGGCCAGCTGCTGGTGTTCGTCCTGTTGCTGGCCTGCACCCAGCTCATCACCTTGCTTGTCATCACACTTGGAATTGAGCGCAACATTTTCGGTTATGTGCTCGCCGCCATCCCGGTCCAGTTCGCGCTGACCCTTGGCGTCGTCTTCCTGCTTGTGGCGCATATCCTCGCGCCGTGGCAGCTGATCCTGTTAAGTCTGGGTTTGGTCGTGGCAATGGGAGCCGCGTCCACGTATAACTTGAACAGGCTCTGGCCCCCACAACAAGCAGGGAGACGGATTTTCCGATGATTTACCAGTTCAAATATGGCAGGGAAGCCATGGAATTCAAGCTTCCACCGGGCATCAAGACGGTGGATGTGACCCCACGCACAATGCTGCCCCTCATCAACCTGCGTGCGGCCCTGCATGCGACCCTGATGGACCCGATGGGCCGGCCGCCGCTCGATGTGCTGGCACGCAAGGCCTCCAGTGCGATGATTGTGGTGGAGGACAGTGGCTACTACACAGCGTATCCGCAGTGGCTGCCCGAGCTGCTGAACTACCTCAACCAGGCCGGCATTGGCGACGAGCAGATCTCGATTTATGTTGCCAGCGGGCTGAAGAACCCCCCGGACAAGTACCTGCGAGCTGAATATTATTCGCCGGAAGTCTGCGACAGGGTCAAGTTCATTGAGCATGAGTCTGGCACCGAAGGCTCGTTCAGCAAGAACGGCCGGACCGATTACGGCACCATCCTGCGGCTGGATGACCGCGTACGGGATGCGGAACTGGTGATCCTGACCGGCGGCATCAAGCTCCACCCCTACTGCGGCTTCACCGGCAGCCATGCCAGGCTGATCCCGGGCTGCTGCAGTGCGGACACGACTTTTTCCAACCAGAGCCACCTCTGGGATGCCAGCTCACATAAGCGCCACCCCCGTGCCTGCAGCGGTTCGCTGGTGATGAATCCGGTCAGCGAGGACATGCTTGAGGCCCACAGCCTGTTCAGCCCGGATTTCAGCATCAACGTGGTTGTCAATGATGACGGCGAGATCGTCTGGATGCAGGGTGGTGACGCCGGCTATGCGCTGCGCTATGGTGCCAAGTTCATCGAGGACCACAACCGGGTTGAGATGCGGCCCGTGGACATTGCTATCATTAACGCGGGTGGCTATCCCAACGACAGCAGCCTGTACCGTGCCTTCGCTTCCCTGGACCACGCAGTGGAAGTGCTCAAGCCCGGTGCCAGCGTGTTCTGGATAGCCCGTTGCCAGGGAGGCGAGGGGCACCGCGAATTCTGTGACATGGCGGACCTCTCGGCCAGTTCGATCAGTGATGTGGTTGAGCGCAGGCCGACATTTGCCGGTGCAACCGCACTGCTACTGAAGCAGTATGCTGAGCGATACAGGATCCACCTGGTGAGCGAGCTCGATCCGGAGCGGGTCAGTAACTGGGGCATCACTCCCCACGAAAGCCTGGGACGGGCGCTTTCCCACGGACTGCCACCCCATGCCGAGCAGCTCGACTGGCTTGTTGCTAGCAATTCCAGCAACATGCTCTTACGGGCGCCGGTCGGGGTTGGTGCATGATCCAAGGTGTAGCTGTAAAGGACCTGAAACTCATTCCGGACGAGCGGGGCTTCCTGATGGAGATCCTGCGCGCGGATGATGCCATCTACGACAGGTTTGGCCAGGCTTATGTGACCGCGGCCTACCCGGGTGTCGTCAAGGCCTGGCATTACCACCGCCTGCAGACAGACCACTTCTGCGTGCTCAGCGGCATGGCAAAGGTCGTGCTGTACGACTCGCGTGATGACTCCCCTACAAAAGGCGAGATCAACGAGTTCTACATCGGTGAGCAGCGCCGCCAGGTGATCAAGATCCCCAACTTCGTCTACCACGGCTACAAGAACATCGGTACCAATGTCTGCCTGCTGCTCAACATCCCGACGGAGACGTACAATTACTCCGAGCCGGACGAATACCGCATCGACCCGCACAGCGGGGAGATTCCATACGACTGGAACAGGCGTGACGGCTGATTGACCTGCCTGCCTTGTGGCAGGACAGGGGAGAGCAGATGGATAAAGCGCCACAGGCAACCGGGGATGCACGCAAGCTGCAGCTGCTGCTGCGCTTCAACCAGCTGATCAGCCGCCGCATCGAACTGAAGCCGATGATCGCCGAGGCGATGACCCAGGCCCGGGAGCTTGTCAGTGCCGACCGCATCACCCTGTGGCTGGCTGACGAGGAGAGCGGCCAGCTCTACACCTTCGTGGGAGAGGGACTCGAGAACGAGATCCGGATCCGCATCGGCGAGGGTGTAGCCGGCATTGCCGCCCGTGAGCGACGCGTGGTGGTTGTCAACGATGCCTATTCGAGCCCGCTGTTCAACCCTGAAGTTGACAAGCGCAGCGGCTACCACACGAAGTCACTGCTGGCCGTGCCGATGCAGAGCATGGACGGCAAGCTGATCGGCGTGTTCCAGGCCATCAACCGCCTGGATGAAGCCGGCAGCAGTGAGCATGGGGAATTCACGGAAGAGGATTCCGAACTGTTTGCCAGCATGGCCGCCATCGCCGCCGTGTTCCTGGAGAACGCCGTGCTCTATGACGAGCAGCAGCGCCAGTTCCGCAGTTTCATCGTGACCCTCGCGCAGAGTGTTGACTCCCGCGACCAGACCACCAGCAACCATACGAAGCTCGTGACCGGACTGTCTGTTGCCATTGCGCAGGAGATGGGCCTGAGCCGCCGCACGGTGGAGCGCATCCGCATTGCGGCAGTGCTGCATGACTACGGCAAGATCGGCATCCCTGACAATGTACTGCAGAAGCCCGGCAGCCTGGATGAGGAGGAGCGGGCGATGATGCGCAGCCATGTGCTGAAGACGATCCTCCTGCTGCGCCGGATCAACTTCAGCCGCGAGCTGCGGGACATCCCGCGCATCGCTGGCATGCACCATGAGAAGCTGGATGGCAGCGGCTATCCCTTCGGCCTGCGAGGTGACGAGATCCCGCTGGAGGGCCGGATCCTCGCGGTGGCAGATATCTTCCAGGCCCTGACGCAGACACGGCCCTACAAGCAGGGGATGGCTGTTCCGGAAGCGCTGTCGGAACTACGGGTGATGACCAGGGCTCATCGTGACCGCTATGACAACGAGAGCGGCATGCATGTCGACCCGCTCGTGGTTGAAGCGCTGGCGCGGATCCTGGCGCGCGAGAATGACGACCTGGGCATCTTTGATGAGGCCAGCAAGTGGGAGCGCATGCTCCAGGGCCAGATCATCTAGCCAGGTTGTATTACGCTCAGCCAGACAGTTTCCTTACTTCCTTATTCCAGACCCTGGAATTCCATGTGATTTAAACGATAATTGTTTATCAATAGGTTATAATGATAATCTTCTATCATTAAGAAGGAGATTGTCATGGAAACCGTAAACAAAGCTTTCACCCTGATTGAACTGCTGGTGGTGGTGGTGATCATAGGCATCCTCGTTGCAATCGCGCTGCCAAACTTCATCAAGATCAAGGACAAGGCGCGGGAAGCTGAAGTCAAGCAGAACCTGGATGCAATCCAGCTCTCACTGGAACGCTACAGTACAGATGAGGATGGTATCTACCCTTTTTGCCTGTACGGTGGGGAGTCGCTTTTCAACATGGGCTCGGTGAACGGCATAAACCCCCAGTATCAATGGCGCGTCTATCCATCTGGGAAGATCGTCCAGCCGTTTGACCTGTTCTGGGAAAACACCGAGACATGGGACTACAACGACACGTCCTGGCAGAACCTGCTGGACCGGGACATTGATGCCGGTTTCGGTGACAGCCTCCAGTTTGAGGGTTACATGCCAAAGTACCCACGCAATCCCTTCCAGGTCGGCTCAGCCGGCAAGGTGTTCGGCCTCGGCGCATTGGCAACAAATTACGCAGATCATGCATGCTTCGGGGGACTTGACGGGCAGTGCATGTGGAACCTGTCCTGGTTTGGGGAATCACCGCAGATGATGTTCTTCAGTGCTCCTGATTACGAGCCGGTCCGCACGGAATACCAGGGGAACTTCACGTACCATCCGCGTTGGAGTGACACCGTCTGCAACCACGGACACTTCGTTCACCAGATAGAGTTCAATGGCTATGCCACTGAAATCCTGGAAGAGATGGAAGCGCCGCTGGGAGACCAGGACGCTGAAAACGTCTCCAGCATTGATGTGGCAGGTTATGACCTGACCGCCCTCGGCAGTGAGCGAACCAAGGGACAGGACCTGGATGACTCCGTGCAGAACGAAACCGGCAATCACTACTGGAGAACGGGATACCTTACTCTCGGGCAGGAACGCAATCCATGGATCGTTGAGGGTTTGTTCGAAGAGCAGACCCCCGTGCATGACTTTGATGAGCGTCCATTCTCTGATGGCGTACAGGACTTCATCATCATCCATCTGGGATCTGGCATGGATCGCAAACCTGGATCTGGTCTGGAACAATAGGACAGTCTTATTGGCAATCTCAAGATTCAAGATAATTGCTTCAAGTGACAACCTGGCAAGTTGCTGCCTCAGCGGACAGCAGGAAGCACAGCGTTACCATGGCATCTCCGGGGTGTCAGCCTGTTCGTGAGAGGAAAAATGCGTACTGCCTCAACGAAGGCTGCACTGACAGCAGCTGGCAACGCTGTATTGGCACTGATGATCGCCCTGATGTTGTTCGCGGTTGTCACGAAGGGCATGGTGCCATCCATCTCCGCGCGCCAGACTTACCGCCAGCAGAATGTAAAGGACAACATCAACCAGATCCAGCTGGCGATCGAGCGCTATGCAACAGATCAGGATGGAGTGTATCCATACTTCCTGTACGGCGGGGAGCTCAACTGCAACCTGGGTACGGTGAATGGTGTCAACACCGCGTACCAGCATTCCGGCTACCCGGGAGGCAGGATCATCCAGCCCTTCGATCCGGCAAATCTGGCACCGGGCAGGGCCGGGTATGGGGGAGCGAGCTGGTCCGACCTGGCAGCTGGCAGGGGAGATCATGCGTATGGCGATGCCCTGCAGGCCGGTGGTTACCTGCCGCAGTATCCACGCAACCCCTTCCAGGCGACAGGTGGTAATCGCTTCGGGCTATCAGCCCTCAAGACCACGGCATACGACCAGGCCTGCTTCGGTGGCCGTTCAGGGGTACTGAGCTGGAACCTGGCCTGGTTTGGTGAAGCTCCGCAGTTGATGGACATGCAGAGCAACGACCCCCGGACGGTGCGCATTGATTTTCCCGTCAGCTTTGCTTACATTCCAGTCTGGTCAGACGAGGCTACCAATAATGGTCACATTGGTTATCAGATCAGTGAGACTGGCGTCGCAACCACGTTTCCACCTGAGATCGTCCCTCCACTTGGACAACAGGATGCGGCAAATGTAGCAAGCCTGGATGTTGCAGGATATGACCTGCTTGGATTCGGGTCGGACAGGGACAAGGGGGACTGCATGGATGACTCCATTCTCGATAGGCAGGGCAGGCATATCTGGCGCAGTGGATATCTCGGAGACAGGGCCGGCCGCAATCCCTGGGTCACATCCGGTTTGTGGAATGGAACGGCAGTGGCCGACTTCGATCCCAGGCCATTCAGCGACGGAGTGGATGACTTCGTGGTCATCCATGTGGGTACCGGGATGGACAAGCGCGTTGCCAATCCCGCAACTGCCACGCCGCAGGATCGAGATGCCGGCACCCAAGCGGACAAGACCGCCAGCGGCGGTTAAGAATCGGTTAACTTTAGTTTGCCCGGAGTTGCCAAGATGAAGCAGTTGATCGTCGGAGCCCTTTATGGATCAGTCCTGAGGATGTTTAGGGCAGATGGACAAAAACGGAAAAATGATGGGGAAATATTGGAAATTTCTATAGGCACCTGTAACGTTTGCCCCTCTGTGGCGTCTAGTTATCGGTGGTGTAAATCCGCTCAAAGCCTTGTTAAATCCTAGTTTGACAAAGCATAGGCGGATAGTTATACTCCTTTGGCTTACAAGTGTTAATTGCTGTGGCTTCCCGTAATCCATACCAGAATAGGAGGTTAGCGTCTTGAAGACTAAAGGCTTCACGCTGATCGAACTTCTAGTCGTAGTCGTGATTATCGGCATCCTGGTCGCTATCGCGCTCCCGAACTTTATCAAGATCAAGGATAAGGCTCGTGAGGCGGAGGTTAAGCAGAACCTTCATGCGATCCAGCTGGCGATTGAGCGCTACGCTACCGATTATGACGGTATTTACCCCTACTACCTGTACGGCGGTGAGTCCCTGTTCAACATCGGTACCATCAACGGCGTGAATGGCTCGCACCAGTGGCGTGCCTACACGACCGGCCAGATTGTGCAGCCGTTCGACATGTTCTGGCTGAACACTGACACCTGGGATTACAATGACACTGCGTGGGGCAACCTGACCCAGCAGACTGACATTGAGTCCGGCTTCGGCGACACCATCGAGTACGAAGGTTACATGCCGAAGTTCCCCCGTAACCCCTTCCAGGTCGGCAGCTCCAGCAAGGTGTTTGGTATCGACGCTCTGTCCACCAACTACCAGGACCATGCCTGCTTCGGCGGTTACGATGGAGACCTGATGTGGAACATCGCGTGGTTCTCTGAGGGCCCGCAGTACATGTTCTTCAGCGCCCCGGACTACGAGCCGGTCCGCACTGAGTATCAGGGTAACTTCGCCTATCACGCTCGTTGGAGCGATGAGACCACCAACCACGGTCACTTCCTGTATCAGGTGCCTTATCACAGCGACGCCACCACCATGCCGCCGGAGATGACTCCGCCGCTTGGCAACGCTGACGTCCAGAACGTGGCAAGCCTTGATGTCGCCGGTTACGACCTGACTGCCCTCGGTTCCGAGCGCACGAAGGGCCAGGACCTTGACGACAGCATGGAAGACTCGGTTGGTGCCCAGTACTGGCGTACCGGTTACCTCACCCTTGGCCAGGAGCGCAACCCCTGGACCACTTCGGGTATGTGGGGTAACACCACCCAGGTCGATGACTATGATGAGCGTCCCTTCTCGGATGGTATCCCTGACTTCCTCATCATCCATCTCGGATCTGGCATGGACAAGAAGGTCGGCAGCGACAACAGTCTTGCCGGCTGACCTGCCTTGATTTCGGGTTAGATGTCAAGTCAATTGGTTTCGGATCATCTATGGAGGATGCTATGACAAAGAGAGGATTCACTCTGATCGAGCTGCTGGTGGTCATCGTGATCATCGGTATCCTCGTGGCGATTGCCCTTCCGAACTTCATCCGCATCAAGGATAAGGCGAAGGAAGCAGAGGTTAAGCAGAACCTGCACGCTATTCAGCTTGCACTCGAGCGTTATTCCGTTGACTCAGCCGGTAACATCTACCCGCTGATCATCAACGGTGGTGACTGGACTGACCAGGATGTCGTCTGGCAGAGCTGGGTCGACGATCAGGACAACCTGAGCGTCGATGATATCTCCAACCCGACCCGCCGCAACGAGTGGCGTGCCGCGGAAGAGGATGTCGGTGACCCGCTGGTGATGGAGGCCTACATGCCTTCCTACCCCGGCAACCCGTTCGTCAAGAACAAAACCGACACCATCCTGCCCTTCATCCATCACTTCCCGTGGTCTGCTGGTGGTAACTATCCCGACCAGCGCTACGTCGGTGGTCGCCAGAGCGACAAGATGTGGGAGTGCTTCGGCCCCGCCGGACTGATCACTGTTCAGTCCTTCATGGGTGACGCATTCGTCCACCACATCTACAACAACCCGCCGTACGACTACGCCGGTGACATGTTCAAGGAGCCCAGCAACGTCGGTGGCGACTGGACCGACCCGAGTGGTAACAAGTTCCTGACCGGTAACTTCAGCTACTACCCGCGCGCCGGCACCAACATCGCCTTCCCGATCACCGGTTCCGGTGACCCGGTCGGCTACAGCCTCTCCGGCTATGGTTCCGTCCGCACCAAGGGTCAGGACGTGTACAACCGTAACGGTGACTTCAAGGGTCGTTTCCGTACGAACTCCTGCGTCATTGACTGCGCCACGCCGATCTTCGGCTGGGACGTCGAGTGCCTGTGCAACACCGGCAACCCCGTCTCCCTGGACTTCAATGATGGTGGTTCTGACACCCTGAAGGATGGCGTCGTGATCGTTCTCGACTCCGGTATCGACAAGAAGTCAATGTCTGACGACATTAACGAGTCGGTATAGTCCTTGCTGAGTGCTGCAGGGAAACCTGCGGAACAACGCCTGAAACTCCCCCGGCCCATGGGCCGGGGGTTTTTTTTGCCTGGACGTCGCCACAAATGAAAAAGGCTCCCCGCAGGGAGCCTCTTCATTTCGTGAACTGTCCGGGATCTGTTCTCCCGGCCTGCTCAGCTGTCGCCAAACTCGCGCATGATCTCCTTCACCTTCTCGGTGATCTCCAGCGCCTGTTCCATCGGGCGCTGCCACATGTTGCGGCCGAAGATCAGGCCGGTAGCGCCTCCCTCGAAGCTCATGCGGACCTTTGCCAGCATGTCGTCATCACCGAGCTTGCTGCCGCCACTGACAAGCACGAAGGCCCGGCCGGCGCTCTGCACGATCTGGCGGAAGGCCCCAAGCTGGTCAATCTGCATGCTGTTATAGGGTGCAGGGGAGTTAACATCCGTCGCCGGATTGATCTTCGGGATGTGCAGCTTGACGATGTCTGCCCCGAATTCCTCCGCGAGGCGGGCCCCGTAGTCAACGGCGTAGAAGCTGTCGCGTCCACCTTTCTGCTCAATCGCCTCACCGCGCGGGTAGGCCCAGATGATCAGCGGCATGCCGAAGCGGTCGCAGTCCTGGCGCACTTCCATCAGCTGGCGGATCTCCTCCTCCTGCATCCCGCTGCCGACATACAGCGTGTAGCCGATGCCGTCAGCACCGAGATGGACGGCGTCTTCCACCGTGGCTGTCAGCGGTGAGAAGGGCTCGTTGTCAGGGATGTTCGACTTGCCGTTGATCTTCAGCACCAGCGGCACGTCGCCCGCCACCTCGCGCAGGTAGTTGCGGGCCAGACCGATGTGCACGGCGATCGCGCTGAAGCCGCCGCGGCGGGCCAGCTCGAACTGGTAGGCCGGGAACTTGCAGTCCTCGTGGCTGAAGAAATCCATCGGGCCATGCTCGATGCCCTGGTCCAGCGGCAGGATCAGAAGCGTGCCGTTGCCGGGGCCGTGTTCGTACAGCATGCGGTGCAACCGTACGCGCTTGCCGAGCGGCTTGTCTAGTTCAGAGAGTTTCGGCCGTTTGTAGAAGCCTGACATTGTCTCCTCCATGGAGAAAAGTAGCGCAATGATACTTCCAGATGGTGCACAGGGCAAGCGCCGGTCTGGGACACGCTATACTGGTGCGATGCAGGATCAGGAAGGCACGCAGGCTGATGTTCTGAGGCGCCTGCGCCGGATCGAGGGCCAGGTCCGGGGCTTGCAGAGGATGGTGGAGGAGGGTGAACCCTGCAGGGATGTACTGTCCCAGTTCAAGGCCACCCGCACTGCACTTGACTCAGCCGGCAGGCTGCTGCTGACCGAATTCCTTGCGCAATCGATCATCAGAGGCAATGGGAA
Source organism: bacterium (assembly GCA_020440645.1). GTDB lineage: Bacteria > 4484-113 > 4484-113 > 4484-113 > JAFGCY01 > JAHEFU01. The sequence goes on from JAGRNR010000007.1 coordinate 32,223, forward strand.
GATTGACAGCGAAACGCTTGAAACATTCCTGCGCTTCTGAAGCGTAACAAAATCGCGCAGCATTGCGTCAGAAAACAGCAGGGAATCGGGAGAATGGTGGGTCGCGCTGGAATCGAACCAGCGACCTCATCCTTATCAGGGATGCGCTCTAACCAACTGAGCTAGCGACCCAATGAGGAAGAGAAGTATAGCCCCGGGATCAGCCGATGTCAATGGCGGCATCGGCTGAGTGGCATCTGGCCTCCACTCTCGTGACCGCTGACAGGTAACAGAGACTAAACAGACATGAAAACCTTCATCCGAATTGCTATCAACCTCGTCGTGATCGGCGGCCTTGGCTTCCTGGCATGGAAGTTCATCTCGCCGCTGTTCGCCCCCGAGGAGGTCGAAACCGACATCCAGACCACGGCTGTGTCCCGCGGGGACCTGCGCAAGATCGTGCCGGCGGACGGTGTCGTCGAACCTTCCGTACTGGTCGAGGTGAAGAGCAAGGCCAGCGGCCTTGTTGAGGCGATCTTTGTCGAGCCGGGTGATGAGGTGACCCTTGGCACCCCGATTGCCGAGCTGGACAAGGAGCAGATCGTCCAGAGCATCAAGGAGAGCGAGGCCCGCCTGCTGCGTTCGCAGGCACAGCTGAAAAAGACCAAGCGCAAGTTGACTGTCGAGGCCCGCAGTCGTCTGGAAAATGATGTCGAAAGCGCCCGAATCAGTTTCGAGAATGCCCAGTCTGACTATGACCGCATCCTCGGCTTGTATGAGCATGAACCTAAGTATGCGACGGATGCGGAAATGCAGTCCGCGGAACAGAGCCTGGACCAGGCAAAGCTGCGTTACGAAGAGTCACAGCGCCAGCTGCAGATGGGTCTGGAAGGTGGTGACGTTGACGACATCGCAATTGCTGAAGCGGATGTGGAAGCCAGCCAGGCCGATACGGACCGCCTCAAGGAAGAGCTGGGTTACACCACCATCACCAGTCCGCAGAGCGGCACCGTGCTGACAAGGCCGGTTGAGATCGGTTCAGCGGTTGCCAGTGCGACCTCAGGAAACACATCCGGCACCGTGATTGCCACAGTTGCTGACCTGTCAACGATCTACGTCAAGGCCCGCATTGAGGAGACAGACCTCGGAACCATCAAGGTAGGTGGTCCCTGCCGGATCACGTTTGACACCTACTCCGGCTGGGTCTGGCAGGGCGAGATCAAGAAGATCTACCCGCAGGGCGAGACCGGCGGAGGAAACACCGGCACCCGCTTCCCGGTTGACATCGCGATTGACCTCAACAGCGCCACGATGGAAGGCGGTGGCTTCGGCGGCCGCATGGGTGGAGGTGGTGGAGGCAACTGGGGTGGCCGTCGCGGCGGCGGCGGTGGCGGCGGAGGAGCTGGCCGCAGGCCCGGAGGCGGGCAGGGTGGTGCTCCTGACGGTGGTGCAAGTGGCCAGGAAAAGCCGGCGGAAGAGGCTAAGCCTGAACCGCAGAAGCCCAAGCTCTACCCGAACATGACCGCCAACGTGGAGATCGTGCTGGAGGACCACCCCAGCGTGCTGATCCTGCCGGCGCAGTACATACAGTACGAGGAAGGCAAGCCCTACGTCGAAGTGTCCGCTGACGCTGACAGCACCGACGTGCGGGAACGTGTTGACATCGAGCTGGGCTTCTTCGATGGCCTGCGCTATGAGGTGACGAGCGGGCTCGAGGAAGGGGACACCGTAGTGCTTGAGAGAACCATTGAATAGGCGGTAGCATTTGCTGTTCTGGGAGATCATCGTCGTAGCCATCCGCGGCATTCTCGCCAACAAGCTGCGTACCGGGCTGACGATGCTCGGCATCATAGTCGGGGTTGGCAGCGTGATCGTGCTGCTGGCCTACAGTGCCGGCACCCGCGAGGATATGCTGAAGGACTTCGAGCGCTGGGGTGCCAACCGGATGGGCTGCTGGATGGACCGCTGGAGCAGTGGAGTGCCGATCCCGCAGACGGAGAGCTTCACGCTGGATGATACCGCGGCGATCCGGGCCTCCTGTCCGAGCATTGACAAGGTGAGCGCCATCCAGGAACTCGAAGCCAATGTCTCGCGCAACACGATCGAGCTTGACGCCTACAGCGTGATTGCCATCGAGCCTGACTGGACAGCGATCTCCAACTACCAGATAGACCAGGGACGTTTCTTCACCGACGATGAGAACCTGATGCGAGAACGCGTCTGCGTGCTGGCCAGCATGACGAAGGAAGCGCTGTTCTTCAGTGCACCGGCGGTGGATGAGTTCATCACGATAGATGGCAAGCGCTTCAAGGTGGTTGGCACATACAAGCCCGTGGGCAACAGCCGCTGGGAATCGCATGACGAGCGGGTGCTGATCCCGATCGGCACGGCGATGGACCGCGTCAGCGGAGTGAACGGCATCGGTTCGCTGAATTTCCGCCTGCATGATCCGTCCATGAGCGAGCGCGCGGAGGAGGAGGTGCGCCGACTGCTGCATGAACGCCATCCCCGCGTACCGCTGCCGGACGAGGCCAAGGGACAGACGGAACCGTTCCGCTTCTGGAACGCTGCCGAGTGGCAGGCCCGTCGGGAGGAATCCGCCCGCACGCTAACGATCTTCCTCGGGGTGGTCGGCTTCACTTCGCTCCTGATCGGCGGTGTCGGCGTGATGAACATCATGCTCGTGACTGTGCAGGAGCGCACCCGTGAGATCGGCCTGCGCAAGGCACTGGGAGCGACATTCTCCAGCGTGATGAACCAGTTCCTGCTGGAGTCGATCGTGATCTGCCTGCTGGGAGGCCTGATCGGGACTGGCATCGCCGTGCTGGCCTGCCGGATGATCGCGCGCCTGCCGGAGGAAAGCCAGATCCCGCCTCCGATCGTCACACCAATGGCAATTTTCGTTGCTGCGAGCGTAACCGTAGCAATCGGCCTGTTCTTCGGCGTCTATCCTGCTATGAGGGCAGCCGGCCAGGATCCGATCCGGGCGCTGCGCTTCCAGTAAGGTAGCCGGCGGTCCGGTACAGGTTGGAGAATGCTCATCTGGGAAATCATCACGGTTGCATTGCGTGGCATGTGGGCCAACCGCTTCCGCACGTTCCTGACGATGTTCGGCATCATCGTCGGTGTTGCCAGCGTGATCACGCTGGTGGCGGTCACCCAGGGACTGAACCAGAAGATCATTGACGACTTCGACAAGCTCGGTGCCACGCGCATGGGTGTGTACATCAACCACTGGCGTTCCAAGGTGAAGATCCCCCCGAATGAGCAGCTGACCCTGGAGGACCGCGACAGCATTCGCCGTGAATGCGGAGCCGTTAAGCATGTCAGCGCCGTGATCGACTTCCAGGCACCGGTGCGCCAGGGCAGCAAGGAACTGACTGAAGTCAACTGCATGGGTGTCGACCCGGAGATCTTCGACATCTACAAGATCAACTTCACCGAGGGCGAGCGCTTCCCTGATGAAAGCAGCCTGCTGCGCGAGCGCGTCTGCGTGCTTGGCGCAACGACGAAGGAGAACCTGTTCTTCCTGGACCAGGCACTCGGCCGCATCATTCGCGTCGGTGGACGCAACTTCCGCGTGATCGGCGTGCTGGAAAGCACCGGCGAGGAGGACATCGACGGCCTGGTGCTGCTGCCATTCTTTACTGTGCATGAGTGGATCCCGCGCCAGAACCAGTTCCTCGGCATCCAGATGGCGGCCCAGACCCTGAGGCACGTTCCGCTGGCTGTGACCCAGGTCGAGGAAACGATCTACAAGAACCATCCGCGCATCCCAGTGGTGGCTGACGCTGAGGAATTCGAAAAGCCGGTCCGGGTCTGGAACCTTAATGAATGGCGCGAGCGGGCCAAGGCTGAGTCCAAGCAGATCACCGTACTGCTGCTCGTGATGGGCAGCCTGTCACTGTTCATCGGTGGCATCGGATTGATGAACATCATGCTGTTCAGTGTGAAGGAGCGCACGCGCGAGATCGGACTGCGCAAGGCGCTCGGTGCCAACAGCCAGTCGATCCTGGCCCAGTTCATTGCTGAATCGATGATGATCTGCATCGGGGGAGGCCTGATCGGAACAGGACTGAGCTTCATCCTGTGCCGCGTGATAGCCAGGCTGCCCGAGGAAGCACGATTCCCGCCTCCATTGATCACACAGGATGCGATCATCATCGCCGTCGCCGTCACCTTCATGACCGGCGTATTCTTTGGTGTCTGGCCCGCCAGCCAGGCGGCACGCCTCAACCCGATCGAAGCCCTGCGCTACGAATAATCACCACAAACGAATACTTTTGCCTGCCAGTCTGCGTCCTAAGCCCCAGCCGCCGGGAAGCGGCGGGAAACCAACTCAGGACTTCAGGCCTTGCTCTACTGGCAGACTCTGGTGCTGGCATTCCGTGGATTGTCCAGCAACCGCTTCAGGACATTCCTGACAACGCTTGGGATCATCATCGGCGTGATGAGCGTGATCACCATGCTGTCCATCAGCATGGGGGTGCGCGCGGACATCATCAGCCGCTTCAGTGATTTCGGCGTGACGGACATGGGCTTCTACATCAATCATGACAACAGTGCCACGCGCATTCCGCGCAGTGAGAAGCTGACACTCGCTGATGGCGAAGCGATCAAGGATCAGTGCTCTGCAGTGGACGCAATCAGTCCCTTCATCGATGGTGAGGTCAGGGTCAAATTCGGCGAGATGGATGCCGGCCAGATGACGATCTACGGAGTCGACGAGGGCTGGTTCAACATCCCGGTGAATGAGATCGAGACCGGAGAGCCGATCAGCCGCGAGCACAACCTGCTGCGGGAGCCGGTCTGCGTGCTGGCAGTTGGCATGGTCGAGAAGCTGTTCTACAACGCTCCGCCGCTCGGGCAGATGATCCGCCTCAATGGCCGGCGCTTCCGGGTCGTCGGCATCCTCGAGCACCGCAATGCCTGGGGCCAGAATGAGTTCATCGTCGTGCCGTACTTCACCGGTGCGGAGCGGCTGGGCATGGACGGAACGCTGACCTACGATGCCTCGGCCCACAGCATGGACCACGTGAACCTCGCCGTCAGCCAGATCCGTGAGCTGGTGCACAGCCGCCATCCACGCCTGCCCGTTGACCCCGAGGCTGTGGACCGCGAGCAGCCGATCAGGATCTGGACAAGGCTGGAGTGGAAGAAGGAGGCCGAGCAGGAGATCAAGGAAATTGGCAACCTGCTGGTAACCATGGGATCGCTCGCCCTGTTCATCGGCGGCATCGGCGTGATGAACATCATGATCTTCAATGTGCGTGAACGAACGCCCGAGATCGGCCTGCGCAAGGCGCTTGGCGCCACCAGCCGGCAGATCATGGGGCAGTTTCTCGCAGAGGCAATGGCCATGACCATGTTTGGCGGGGCGGTGGGCAGCATGCTGGCCTTCCTGATCTGTACTGCGCTGTCAAAGCTGCCAGGTGACATCAACTTCCCTGAACCACAGGTGACGCCCCTGATCGTGTTCCTGGCCGTATCCATGAGTGTGGGGACGGGCCTGTTCTTCGGGGTCTGGCCCGCCAGCCAGGCCGCAGCCCTGCAACCGATGGAAGCATTGCGCCACGAGTGATAACCGCCGGCTGACTGTATCCGTCATGTAGATTGCGGGGGTATTGAGAATACTCCGGCAAAACCAAGCAACTTTTTGTAGACTCTAGCAGTCGAATTAGTATCCTTGACTAGGGCGGTTAGGTATGCAGGAACAGATGGCTGAAAGGCAGAATTTCACCGTAGATCGCTTCACGCTCAATAACCACAAGGCGCATTCGGTGCTGTGGGACACCTATATCGGCTTCAATAAGGAAAGCCACGAAGCGGTGTTCTGCCTCCTCTTCAACGAGGAGATGCTTGAACCGGAGCAGCTTGAGGAGCTCAAGCGCGTCAACATCATCCTCGCCCAGAAGAACCATGAGGATGTGCTTCCGCCCCTGGCCTGGGGCCGCTTCGAGGAACGCGCCTACTTGGTGCTGCCGGATTTCGGCAAGCCGCTTTCGAGCTATTCCAACCTGTCAGCGCTCAAGTCCCCAGAACTGCTGAGCATCATGCGCAGCCTGCTGCGGGCGCTGGTGTTTGCGGACGCAAACGACGTGCATTTCCATGGCATGATGCACCCGGACAATATCCGTATCTCGCTTGAGGAAAGCGATGTCCGGCTGGGCTTCTTCGGCTATCCGCTGAAGTCCATGGCCGGAGATGTGGCGAAGACCGATGAAGGCAGCCACCTGCTGGCCTACTTCCCGCCATATGAGCTGATGGACCGCGGGCTGGAGGACTCCCAGATTGACCTGTATGCACTTGGCCTGATCATCCTTGAGCTGGCTACTGCCCGGCGCAGCTGGGACGTGCTGCCCGCCGGAGACCGCAATGATCCCGATGAGCTGCGCAAAAGGCTTGGTGAGCAGGAACACCTTCCCCTGCCCATCCAGGAGCTGCTGTACCGCCTGCTCAGCCCGACGCTGGAGGATCGCTACGACAGCTTCCAGAAGGCGCTGGATGACGTACTGCAGCTCGGAGGCGAGCAGGACAGCGGCGTGGCCTTCCGCACCTTCGTGCTGGACACCCTGATCAACGGCCGCTTTAAGCTCAAGGAAGAGATTGCCAAGGGCCGCATTTCCTCGATCTACCGCGCGATCGATACCCGCAAGGACGAAATGGGCCTCGAGGAGGAGAAGCGCTCACTGTTGGATGACCGCAAGAGTGCGGTCGACCAGGAGCACTGCGTCGTCAAGCTGATTGACCTGCGCAAGCACAAGGAATACACCGAGGTGTTCCACACCCGCTTCCGCACCCTGACCAACATCCAGCACGAGAACCTGCTGAATGTGTTCGATGTCGGCGTGCACTTCGAGAATGGCTACATCGCGATGGAAGCCGGCCTGCTCAGCCTGGAGCAACTGCTGATCAAACGCGGCACGCTGCCGATCAGTGACGCGGGACGCATCGTGTTCCAGCTATGCAAGTCGCTGGAAGCGCTGGAGTACAGCAAGATCCACTATCACGGCGGGATCAAGCCGAGCAACGTGTTCCTGACATCGGACCTGCGTACGGTGAAGCTTGGCGACACCCTCGTCGCCGACTTCCTGATGCGCCATGGCAACCTGAACTTCAACGGTGCCGAGTACCTCACGCCTGAGTTCATCCGTGATGTCGACTGTGACGTGCGCACTGACATCTACCAGATGGGCGTGCTGTTCTTCGAGATGCTGGTCGGCCACGCGCCCTTCAGCTTCAAGATCGAGGACGAGATCCGCCACGACCACCTGAGTGTGCCAGCCGCCACCCGCGTCGAACCTGCCCTGATCAGCAGCGAAGTGAAGGACATCCTGCTCAGGATGCTGGAGAAGCAGCCACTGGCGCGCTACCAGACCGTCGCCGAGCTGCGTGACGACCTGAGCCGCCTGCTGGGCTATGACAAGAAGGAGCAGGTGGAGATCCCCAACCTGTTCTTTGACTTCGCCGAACTGTCGATGATCGGCAAGAACGCCCGTGAGAAGAGCGAGGAGACGCTCGCCATCCGCCTGCCGGCTGTCAATAACCGCGCACGTGGTGCGGTTGCACTGCTGGTGGGCGAAGGACCGGAACTGGGTGATGCCGCCAAGAGCGCGACCAAGGCCCTCGGATACCTGCGCGAGTTGATGTTCCATCCCGGCGGGGTGAGCCGTGACTTCGCCCTGCTGCAGAAGAACAGCCCCGAGGAATTCATCACTGGCGTGATGGAGAACCTCAACCAGAAGGTCTACCGTGACGCATTTGGCCAGTCCAAGACCCGCAAGATGGGCATCAGCGCTGCAGTGGCAGTGGTGCAGGAGAACACGCTCTACCTGCAGCATTGCGGCGAAGCGCAGGTGATGATCCTAAGCAAGGGTGAGCTGGTTGACATCAACGAGGACAAATGGACGATCCCGGATGAGCAGGTGATCGGCGATGAAAGCAAGGCTCTGTCCGATGAGGTGTTCGAGCGCATCGGCTTCGGTGAGCGCGCAAGGCTGCAGATGCTCAAGCGGCGCCTGCAGGATGGCGACCAGTTGATCCTGCTCAGCCCGAGCCTGCGCAAGTCACTGTCCATCAGCGAGATCAAGGAGCTGGCAACCAGTTCCAGCGATCCGGCCCAGACCGTGGACCTGATCCGTGGCGATGCCATCCGGCGCCGCCTGGAGGGCACGATCAGTGTCGTGCTGCTCAGCATCGGCAATGTCAACGTGTTCGCCGATGAGAGCATCAGCCACTCAAAGAAAGGCCAGCTGGCGCGCAACTTCCTCGCGCAGGGTGACACATACCTGAACGACGGTAAGCTGGATGAGGCCATTGAGCAGTTCCAGCAGGCCCTCGAAATCAACCCGAACTTCGCCATCATCCACCACCAGCTCGGCGTGGCCTATGTGCGCAAGGGCCTGGCCAGTTACGCCCTGAGTTGCTTCGAGCGCGCCATCGAGCTGAACAGCAAGCTGGCCAGCAGCTACCTCGAGAAGGCGCGGATCTATGAACAGCAGCGCAAGCACAAGGAGATCCTGCCGCTGCTGCGCCGTGCGGTGGATGCCGGTGCACGCGATGCTGAGCTGTACGCCCGGCTCGGGCATGAACTGCTGCGGGCCCGCAACTATGAGCAGGCGGCCGCCTATTGCAGCATGGCCCTCGAGCTGGACGCCGGACATTCAGGTGCCTATCGCGACCGCGTGATCGCCATCAAGCGCAGCCGCAGCATCGATACCCGCATGCTGAAGATGATCGGCGGCCGTGCCAGGCTGGCTGATGACAACAAGACCCGCATCGAGCAGGCAGCCCCCGAATGGCCCGATAAGGACTGATCAGCGCTCTATAATTGACGGATGAGCGAGAAAGGGAGCCAGGCCGGGAAGGGCAGCGGACTGCTGCTGCAACTGCTTGTCACTGCAGTTGGTGCCTGGGCTGCCTACAGCTACCTCGGCCAGGACCGCTCGCCGGCGCCCTGTGGCACGCCCCTGCCGGACATTCCGCAGGTCGTGACGGACATCGGTGATGACACGGAAGGGATGTCCATCCGTCAGGGCCTGATCCCGACGAACTACCTTGACTTCATGGCCCCCCAGCCGGACGGCACGATGCCACTGCGCTATCCGCTGGATGTATACCGCTGCGACTTTGACCTGAAGTTGCCGATGGGTACCACCAGCCTGCCGATGGGGGACAGCTTCTATGAGGATGCCGTCGACTCCCAGGTGGTATTCCAGTACGAGCAGCAGCTGGATTACATGAAGATCAGCCTGCCGATGCGGCAGGAAGGTGAGAGTGTCACGGAATTCGTGGCCAGAGCCCGAAGCGATTATGAAGGGATCGGCGCGACCTTCAAGGGAGGGACCGATCCGCTTAAATTCGACGGGATGATCTTCCAGCACTTCGAGTTTGAGCGTGAAACCCAGTATGAGAAGGATGGTCCGTCGCGCAACATTTCGCACTATGTCTACTTCGGGCCGGCTGGCAACCGTGTGCTGGTGATCGACTTCCTCACCACGCCGGACCGGCATGCTGAAGCAAAGCCGCTGGTTGAGAAGATCATGCGCTCGATCAGTCCCGGCAACCGCTTCCTTGAGCAAATGGCAATTGAGTATCCCGAGCTGGCTGAAGGCGGTTCAGCAGAGGATGAAACTGGCTCAGTTGACTCTCAAGCTCTGGCTTCTGATCATCAATAGTCAACTTCAATATACTCAGATAAATCCATTATTTTATTTTTTAACTTCGAGTGCTAGAATTCCTGCCGTGGGTTACCGGGCCTGGGAGCCGGGTTTCGGGAATGGCTGGGAGTGGATGAGATGCAGGGATGCTGCTGCATCGCCGGCCCTTCCGATCCGCAAATCCGTATTACGGGAAAGAGGAATGAGGGTATTTCTGGCAACGCTGCTGGCAGCAGCGGTTCTTTGTGCAGGCAGCGCCTGGGCGGGCGATGCCTACGATGATGTCTCCACGGAGCACTGGGCATACAACGCGCTCGACTACCTGACCAGCCGCGGCGTGATTGAGGGTTATCCCGATGGCTTCTTCAAGGGAGACCGCACGCTGACCCGTTACGAGTTCGCGCAGGCCATCGCCCGCCTGCTGGATACGGTCGGGGAGGGCAGCCCGGAGAACATCCAGGTGATGGCTGAGTCCCTGCGCACCGAGTTCAGCGACCAGTTGGCATTGATCAATGCGCGTACCGATGAACTTGGCAACAGCATCAATACGATGCAGGCCCAGGTCTCGGACCTCGAGGGTGCCGTTGCTGACAACACCAACCGCATCGGCTCGCTGGAGGACAAGATCGCCGGACTGAAGCCCGGCCCCGCCTGGCGCGGTGAGTTCCGCTACCGCTGGCAGGCAGACGACCGTGCAGACAGCCAGCGCTTCCGCCAGCGCATCATGTTCAAGCTGGGCTACAACCAGAAGATCAATGAATGCGTCGAAGTCGGCTTCCGCCTGTCAACCAACAACGGCACGAACATCTTCACGCTGCCCTATGACCTCGGCAGCAAGGATGGCAAGTCCCCGGACATCTACCTTGACCGTGCCTACGTGAAGTACAGCCCCGGCTGGTTCGGCTACTACAACGAGCAGACCACAACCTGCAAGGACAAGTGCGGCTGCTGCGAGGAGTGCACCACGACCAACGCCTGCAAGGCCAAGCTGGACATCTACGCCGGTATCTTCCCGCACCTGTCATACATCCCGACCGAGGGTTACATGACTGACAACTTCTACCTCGAGGGACTCGGACTGGCATACCACTTCAACGACGATTTCCAGATCACAAGCGTAGCCAGCGTGCTGGTTGAGCAGAATGGCGAGCAGTTCTTCGGGGATGACACCTACTACTTTGCCACGGAGCTGAAGCACGACGACTTCCTCGTCGAGGGCCTGAATGCCTGGGTCGGCATGTACTCCTATGACAACGTCGGCCAGCTGCCGGAGTACTGGTTCTGGGGCAATGGCCTGCTGGAGAACGGCGGCCTATGGGACTTCAACGGCGATGGCGTGCGCACCAGCGATGACCGATTCTCCAGCAAGTACTGCATGGGCAAGGTCGGCCTGGAATACACATGGGAGTGTGTCTGGGACCGTCCGCTGAACATCTTTGGTGAATACCTGTGGGCGATTGACAGCGACGCCGCTGACAACATCGCACTTGTCAACCAGCAACTGGCCAGCCCGATCATCACTGAGCCGAGCGACGACTACGGCCTGCTGATCGGCGCGATGTGGGGCACCTGGCGCAAGGAGTGCGGCGACTGGAGCCTGTACGGCCACTACCGCCAGATGGGTGCCAACCTGATGCGCGAAGGTGCACAGTTCCCGCTGCTCAACCGCAACACGCTCAACGTGCGCTGGGACTACATGTGGGCCCCGAACTGCCTCGTCGGCGTGAACTACATCATGGACAAGATGCACAATGCCTTCGGATACGGTGTGCCGGACTTCAAGGCCGACCATGACTACTACGTTGTGGAGTGGAGCTTCCTGTTCTGATCAGGCAGCACAACTTGTTTGAACGAAATGAGCCCGGTCACAATGGCCGGGCTTTTTCTTTCCATTGTCATTTCATTCCGAACTATCCACCACCATATGCGTCCGGAATGCTGATACAGGGTTTCGGTCGCAATTGCTGCTGCGCCCCGGAAGGAGAATGGATTATGAAGACCTCGATTCAACTCAGCGGTGTGGCAATTGCCGCAGCCATGCTGATTGCCAGTGCAGGCAATGCAGTGTCAGCTGAGACAACGTATGCAAGTGATTATCCCGGCCTGAAGACTCGTGGTGGGGCGATAGACATTGCTGAATCCCAGGTTCGGGCCGCGCTCGAGGGTTTCCAGCTGGCATTCGGCCGCAATCCTGCATCCTGGTCAGAGGTGACGAAGAAGGGCATTTTTGACAATGTACTGCTGGGTTACGGAATGGAGAGAATCAATCCGGATGATGCCAGCATAGACTTCACAGGTGACATCTACATAGAAAGCACCGCGGCGGAAGGAGATATCACTGACCTGCGCCTGTACAACTCCTGGAACGGATCAACCGAAGACGTTGACGGTCCGCTTGTCACGAACAAGGGCAGCTATGCTGACCGGTTCGCGGAAATGATGAAGGAGCAGGACCTGAATGCTGGCCAGCAGGAGATAATCCGTGAATGGCTGGGAAACGAAGCTCAACTGGTCCAGTTCGCACAGATCCGCCAGCTTGGCTATGCAGCGATTGCATTCCAGGATGTCAATGGACACTATCCGGATAGCATCCAGCAACTCGTGGAATCGGGTTTCGGACCCCTGTCCAGTACGACCATCAATCCCATGACCGGCAAGGCATACTCATTTGATGGCAGCAGGGGTGAAATCAAATACAGCCTGATGGATGGCGGCAAGGGATTCAGGATCACCCATGTGGACCTGACCCATGATGTGGACTTCGAGTTCAGCTACTGATCGAGGGCGGTTGAGGCCAGCAGGGAAGCGAAGAATCCCGATTGGACTGTTTATGGAAATGCCGCATGATTCGATGGTATATATATGGACATGAAGGCATTATCCACCGCACTGCTCTGTTGCTCCCTGGCGCTTGCGCCGGTCTTCGCTTCCGCCAATGATGACAGCTGCGAATGCATCGCTGACCAGGTCAAGGCGACTACCAGGATGTGTGACCAGCTTGAAGCAATCCTTGCGGATTACTGCCCCGAGCCGCGCACTGCGGTTTATGGTGCGATCGGTTATGAGATGCGCTATACCGACAACGGTGTTGAGGGTGATTTCGACCAGCGCCTGCGCTTCGCGATCAACTACTTCAACCAGCTGAGCGACAACCTGTCCCTGCATGTCGGAATCTCAGACCGCTTCAATGGCCTGCCGAATGGTGATCCCTTCGGCTTCGAGCAGAACATCAGTGACATCAAGCGCGACATGCAACTTGATACGGCATACGCCCGTTACAGCCGCTGAGGCTGAATCTAAACAACCAAGGAAATCCAATGCCCGCGCAAGCGGGCATTTCGCTATTTGAGGCGGCCGCCCTTGTGTACGGTGAAGGTCTCACCGGCCTTGATTGACTTAACGAACTCCGTCATCAGGGTAGGGATCGCATCCAGGTCGTTTAAGTCAATCGTCTCACTCGGGCTGTGCATGTAGCGGTTAGGTGTGCTCAGGATGCCACAGGGGATGCCCTTGCGGCTGATGTAGATAGAGCCAGCGTTGGTACCACTGCGCACCGGGATCGGGATCCGCTGCAGCTTGATCTTCTTCTGCGCCGCCACCTCATCCAGCCTGTCCACCACCGCCGGGTGCGCGGCGGAACCTATGCGCTGGCAGGGACCGCCACCGAGGCGGATGTCGTTGCGCATGTGCTTGGATGTATCCGGGAAGTCCGTGCTGTTGCCGACGTCCACTACGAGGCATACATCCGGGTCCCAGCGGTAGGCCGCCATCGCGGCACCATGCAGGCCGATCTCCTCCTGCACGTTTGAGCAGGCGATCACCTTGTGCTTCACCCCGGCGGCCTTGCAGCGGCGCAGGGCCTCCGCGCTGCTCCAGATGCCGATACGGTTGTCACAGGCCCGGGCGCATAGCGTGTCCCCCAGCAGTCGCACGGGGCCATGGTCAATCGTGACGGTCACTCCGGGCCTTACCCAGCGGCCGGCATCGGCCTTGTCCTTCGCACCGATGTCGACGTAAATCTCATTCATCTGGATGGTGCGTGCAGCAAGATCACCGGTCTGCATGTGCGGGGCGATCGTGCCGACCACACCCTTGATGTCTCCGTCCGGGGCATGCACCAGCACCCGCATGCCGGGCAGCACCTTGGCGTCGATGCCGCCAATGGCACTGACCCAGAGGTAGCCCTCCTCGTCGATATAGGTGACCATCATGCCGACTTCGTCGCTGTGGCCATCGAACATCACGCTCTGCTTCGCCTTGGGGTTGAGCACGGCAAAGGCATTGCCGTAGGCATCGGTCATCACTTCATCCGCGAAGGGCGTGACGTAGTCCAGCCAGACCCGGGTGGCGGCTGCCTCATGCCCCGAGGGACTGTGGCATTCAAGCAGTGACAACAGGAAATCGTAGGGCTTCTTCTGCACGCCCATCATTATACAGCGGCAGTGGATTCAGGATAGGCCAGCATGGGGACATCGTGTGGATACGTGGATGGAGCACCCCGCTGTGTTAGAATCTGACAGGGTAATCCGTGGACAAATTGTTGATCATCTCCACGGGTGCGGAAGAACTGTGGATAGCAATCAAAGATGATCAACAGAGGGTTAGGATGAAGTGCCTGATTCAGCGGCTTTCCCTGCTGATGCTGCTCTGCGCAGCTGCAAGCCTGCTCAGCTCCGCCACACGCAGCCTCAACCAGGGCTACCTCGTGCCGAGCGGCAATACCCGGATCGACCAGCAGGTGCTGAAGGGCGAGCACAAGTTCTGTGCCCTGACCTTCGATGACGGCCCCGATGTCCGCTACACGATGAAGGTGCATGACATCCTGCGGGAGGAGGGCATCCGCGCGACCTTCTTCGTCGTTGGCAGGAATGTCGACCGCTATCCGGAGCAGGTGGTGGCACTGGCGGAGTACGGGCATGAAATTGGCAACCACAGCTACACGCACCGCGACCTGCTGACGCTGAGCAAGGCGCAGATCAAGAAGGAAATTGACGACACCAGCAGCATCCTCGAGAAGCTCGGCATTACGCCGCACTGGTTCCGGCCGCCCTATGGCAGCTTCAACCGCACGGTGGTGGACCAGATTGCCGATGCCGGGCTGGACACCATGCTGTGGAGCGTGGACCCCAATGACTGGCAGCGTCCGGGCTCTGACGTGATCCGCAAGCGGGTTGTCGGCAACGCCGGACCGGGGGCGGTGATCCTGATGCACAGCACAGTCAGCCAGACCGTCGAGGCCCTGCCGGGCATCATCAAGGACCTGCGGGCCGAGGGATACACCTTCGTTACGGCCAGTGAATGGCAGCAGCTGGTCAGTGGCGGGGCCACGCTGGAGACGCTCAACCCTGTGAATGACTACAGCATGCCACTCAACCTGATGGATGCACCCGTGGCAGGCATGGATATGCCGAGCGGAACCATCAGTGGCGGGATCCCGGCTGATGCCGATGTCTGGCAGCGCGTGCCGGCAGGTACACGCGGAAACGCAGCGCGGGTGCTGAAGGTCTATGCCAACTTTGTCGATGACAACGACCTGCGCCGCGTGCTTTCCGATGGCAAGTCGCGCAACATGATCGCCAGCGAGTCCGTGGTCGGCAACGGCCTGCTCAGGGTGCTGGACGGCCTGCCGCCGCAGCAGATAGTCGCCGTGGTGGAGGAGCCGGGCGACCGGCGTGATGCCCGCGACAGTGTGGAAGTGCAGATCATCGATACGCCGGTGATTGAGAACGGCGAACTGATTGCGGAAGCTGCCCGCCAGGCCAAGGATCTCGAACAGCTGGAAAGTGCAGCCGCTGCAACGGATGACGCGATGGCAGCGGACGGACGCAAGCCCGCAATGCAGCTGCCTCAGCAGGCAGCCGCCCCCGATGGGCCAGTCGCCCTGGGCAGCAGCGCGGAACTGAGCATCAACCTCGCCAGCCGTGAATATGCAGCCAGCGTGCCTGCTGTTGACGACGGCCGGATCGCCTTCGTCAGCTATGCCGGCTCGCCGGACATCTCGGAGTGGAACCGGCTGGCAAGCTACATGCAGCTATGTGGCCTGCAAGGCTTTGGCTATGCCAGCGGCTTCAATGTCGGCAAGGCCCCGCTGGACTTCCCCTTCAGCGCTGCCGCCAGCCGGGACGGCCGGGAGCGGATGGAACTCGGGCTGTTCAACCCGGCGCGCTACCTGGCAGAGCTTGGCAATGGCCAGTCCTACTACATACCTGTGCGCAGCTCGGACCTGGCAGCGATGGAGCAGGCCAGCCTGTTCGATGGAAATGCCAACGGCTACCGCGAGTTCATGCTGATCCGCCAGTTCAGCGCAGGCATGTCCAGCTCAGCGGCCCCAGCCGGATTGCAGCTCGGCGATGACATGCAGGCAGTACTGTTCACGTCAGGCGATCGCAATGTGCTGATGGTGGCCAGCCAGCGTCCGGGCATCAGCCTCAGCCTGCCTCAGCAGTTCCAGGGCTGGCAGCAGGTGCTGGTGGATCCCCAGGGCCGCCTGACCTCCAAGCAGGCCGGCGGCAGCGTGCAGGAGGACGGCAGGCTGCTGGTCCTCGTGCTTGACGGCGGTGAGTAGGGAACTGCCCGCGCTGCATGTCCTGCCCGAGCGGGAGATCAGTGCCAACCTCGCGGCCGAAGCAGCCCTGCTGGAGCAGTGCGCGTATGAGCAACGGGCAGCTTGCCTGTTCTATGTCAATGACCCCTGCATCGTGCTTGGCCGCAGCAACCAGCCATCCGAGTGGGTGGACATTGCGCAGGCCGAGGCGGACGGGATACCGGTAGTGCGCCGCATCAGCGGCGGTGGCACGGTCTACCACGACAATGACAACCTGAACTTCTCCTTCATCGTGCCTCGCGCACAGCTCAATGAGCTTTGCGGACTGGTGGGGGAGGGGGCGCTCAGCACTTCAGCCTACATCGACTTCTTCCGCAGCCTGGTGATCGGGGCATTGTCAGTACACGGAGGCGAGTGGACTGCCACCGGCACTTCTGACATCAGCCTCAACGGCCGCAAGGTGAGCGGCAATGCCCAGCGCATCGCCCACCGCGCGGTGCTGCACCACGGCACCCTGATGCTGCACTGCCCGCTCACGGCAATCGAGCGCTACCTGCCGATCCCGCCGGACCGTCCCGGAGTCAGCCATGCCGACTTCATCACCGGACTGGCCGAGGAAGGCTATCCTGCGGATATGGAACAGCTCAGGGAATGGCTGTATGCAGCTTTTGTGGCACGCCTCAGCGCCGGCAGGGATTAAACCGGCAGCCGCTCCCTGCCGATATAGCGGATACGCATGGACTTCAAGCGCATAGACGGAGTGGCGCCGGCGGGCCGGGTGAAGGGCATCGGCAGTGAGCAGAGCAGGCGCAACCGGGACCAGCACCACCAGGATGAGGAGCAGCCGGAGGAGCAGGCCGAGCACCAGGAGCTGCATGACCTCGTGTCCCTGGCCTCACTGAATGCAGTTGAGGAACTGGTACAGACCAGGATCGTGCGCGTTGAGCAGAAGTCCGAAGAGGAAGCCGAGAAGCATCCGCACTTCGACCGGATGGTCTGAGCTAGAGCTCCACGTACTCCCCGGTGATCGCATTCACCGCAAAGGGCATCGGCACATTCACATACTCATACTGCTGGAACGTTGTCGTGCCGCGCGTGTTGAGCTGGTCGCGCTTCTGGCTGTACCAGGCATCAAACAGCCAGCCCGGCTCGAGCTTGCCTGAATTGGTACGGCTCTGGTAGTAGCCAAGCTTGATGTTCGTGATCGTCAGCAGCGGCGGGTGCTTGTCGTAGCTCTTGTAGATCGCCTCGCGGGCCAGCACCAGTGCCTGGTTGGCACTGTAGCAATCCTTGACGCCGCCGGAAGCCTTGATGCCGTTGTCCCAGAAGTACTCCATCCCGACCAGGTTGCGGTCGCCGTCCATCAGCACCTTGCAGTACACGTCCAGCACCGGCACGCCTGATTCGACGATGGTGTTGCCACCTTTCACGTCAGGCACCTCGACGGGAGCGATGAACTCGGGATAGGCGTAGTAGGAGAACAGGCGCTCTCCCTTGTCCTGGATGCCGGCCAGCACGATGGACTGGAAACCGGAGGGCACCTGCAGGTCGCCGAACATCTGTGAGATCAGGCGCTCGACAGCCGTGCGGCCTTCCTTCTCATTGAAGGAGTTGTAGGTGTCAATGTCCGCGCTGTAGGTGCCCGTGATTTCCACGTCGGTCTTCACCACCGGCTGGTGCGGCACGTTGTTCTGGTAGACGAAGCCGCGGCTGTAGACATCGAGGAAGGCCGGCACGATTTCCATGTCCTCGTAGTTGTTGATCGTCTGGCTGCCGCTTTCCACAAGTCGCAGCACCATGCCGGACTTGTAGCGCGTGCCATTGCCCCAGACCGGGTGCACGATCTGCTCCTTGTCCGTCACGTTGCCCTGGCCGCCGAAGAAGCGGTTGATCAGGTCCGTGGCGCCGTAGGTCTGGTTGCGGCTGATGTCTGCCAGTTTGGGCTTGATGTAGGGCACCGGCACATCGACCGTGAGGAAGCTGCTCTTGAAGAGCTCCTCCTGGGTACGGTCCAGGCTCGGCTTGGACTGGTCGAAGATCTCGGCGCTGGCGGGAACGCAGAGCAACACTGCGGCGATAAGGCCACTGATAGGTATAAGGTACTTCATATCATCCCTCACTGTGAATTATACAGGACTGTGAAACGCCTGTTTTGTTCGGGGCAGGGCGGGGGGATTTGCATCTGCTGAAGCCTGGGCCGAGGATTGAGGTATAAACTTGAAGTATGTCCATCCCCATCAAACTGACCGCAGTGATAAGCCGAGAGGAAGACATGTACGTGGCCCTGTGTCCGGAGCTGGATGTAGTCAGCCAGGGCAATACAGTTGCTGTGGCCAAGGCCAACCTGCAAGAAGCGGTTGAACTGTACCTTGAATGCGCCAGCGAAGAAGAGCTGAAGCAGCGTATTCCGTTTGACACAGAGATCAGTACCTTTGAAGTAAGCCCGCACTGATGGGCCGTCTGGGCAGGTTCAGTGGAGCTGAAGTCTGCCGCATACTTGCTGATCATGGATTCCGGGAAGTCCGCCGGAAAGGCAGCCATATTGTCATGCAACTGCAACAAGAGCATTCAAGCAGGACTGTTCCAGTACCAGACCACAAGGAGCTCAAGACGGGAACTCTTTCAGGAATCATCCGTCTTAGTGGATTGCCAAGGCAGCTGTTTGAGGTCTGATCAGGCAGAGGGGAGTACAGGCTAGTTGCAGACTGTACCTGCAAGGTCATCAGCTCTGGCTTTCGCGTCAGAAGAGTAATTCCGTAAAGCACAATCCAACTAGCTGCTGATTGAATCCAGCTGGTCACTGAATTCGACTCGCAGGCACTCGGCAATCTGTACTTCATATGGATATGGATTTTCCTGATCACTCAAAATGTCCAACAGTCGAGCGATTGCCTGGGCGAATTCATAGGGGGACAGGATCCTGCTGCGGTCGTAGAAGCCAGCCGGGTACCCTTCCAGGGTTCCACTGTCAATGAAGAACTCTACCGCGTCGTAGGCCCAGTGCTCGGGGGGGACATCGGCGGATGCGCCGGTACGCATTGATCCCTGGATCTCGTTGTTCATGCCCAGGTTGGATATCTCCAGGCTGACGAAATGGTCTGTGTGCCCCATACTGACAATTTGGTCTTTGAATTCATTCATGCAGATGTGCAGAAGCATCTTTTGTGAGTCAGAGCCATTTTCAAAAATAGAATATCCAAAGACTAGAGCTGCAGAAGCAAATTCATACCTTGTCAGCAATCGGTCTTCCCTGCTGAAGAAATCACCTGGTTGGACAACTTTCCATTCGACGTTCGGGTCGTTGACCAAGTAGTCGAATAGGGCGTAAGCCCAATGATCCCGTGGAACTTCGTCATAGGCAGAGTGCCGTTGCTGGACTTCAGGTGCTGTTGCTAATTCAAACTGCTCAGGGTCTGGAAAAAATTCGAAGGAGATCGAAGTGTTCCTGTGATGGTTAATGCTGTTGTAAGCAAATCTCCATTGTCGTAAGTTATCCAGATTGACGGTTCTTGGAATCCATTCCTGGATCACGGGATTGCTTTGCGCTGGCACTACACCGTTGAAAACTTCCAGCTGGTCTTCAATCTCAGTATGAACGATGTCCAGCAGTAATCTGTCAACCACTGGCTGGCCCTCAATGTCTGATTCAGTAATCATCTTTGAAATGTCCTGAGCTGTCATCGGCAGGAAGCTGTCTCTGAACTGGTTCGGAATATCAAGTCTGCCGACAAAGTTCAAGTAGTCAATGATCATGGCAACAATCTGAGTATTGGCCGAATCGCAATCTATCTTGACACTTGGTTTCAATCTCAAATCAGAAACAACCAGTTCCTGAGGGTAACTCAGGTCATTGCCATCTGCATCCTGCCTGATTCCTCCCATCCCACAACCCCATTGGTCTGAGTACTCCAAACGCATGACCTCCATGAGCACAAAGTCACCGAGGGGATAGTTGCGATCAAGCCCGTCTATTGCAATAGCGGTGGGCAAGACAAATTCATACCGGGTCTGGGGCTGGCCTGCCTCACTGAAGCGGATTGCCTCAGCCTGTTCCGGGTGCACTAGCAGTCTGTCCTGCCAGTATTCCAGAACCTTGTAGCTCCAATGATCCAGCGGAACCTCGTCATAGGCGCTGCCAGCGATGGCAGGCTTGCAGCACATAAGCAAGAAGAGCAGTGTCGCGATTGGATTTGCGAAATTCATTGCTGTCCCTCGCTGTCAGACATCAACTCACTGAGTCGTTGGATTCCGTATCCACTGCCTGGAAAGTTCACATCAGGCAGCAGGTCTTCGAATTCATGCCGCAGTGCCTCAGCCATGATCAGAATATCCGTCGGGGAGTTGTCATCCAGGCTGCCGCATAGACATCTGACGGCTACCGCGAGATCGTGTCTGTTGATTTCGCCTGCTATTCGGAAGATGCCTCGTGGGTACTCTGCCAGGTAGCCTCGCATCTGTAGGTACTCAAGACTGTTGAAGGCCCAGTGGTCAGGTACCACTGCCGAACTGGGGTCAGCCTTGCGACTTGCGGCCCAGCCCTCAAGCTCTGAGAAATCCAGTCTGACCTGGTGAGGCATGCCATTCTGCGCGTTTATCTCTTTATTGAACTCTTGATGGAGCAGCAGCATGCCAAGTGAATAGGGCTCATCAATCTGGAGGACATTGTCACTAATAATCCTCATTACGGCTTGAGCAAGTTCGTATCTGGTGAGTGAACCACTGGCAAAGAATTTGTGCGGATATCCTTCCAGCAAGCCGCGTTCGGCATAAGAGTTCAGCATGCTGTATGCCCAGTGATCCTGCGGAACATCGTCATATGCTGAAGTTGGCACTTCGGTCGCTTCCGTCACTTCGACCATATCCGGCTGCATACATTCAACGATCTCGAATGGGCAATCAGCAATCCAGTCTACATCTGCCAACTCGTGATGCAGGGTAGTTGCCATGATTACCTCATCCACTGCAGGTTGCTCTGGTAAATCGAGGAATAACTGGTTGACCACTACGGCTGCATTCCGTCTGCTCAATGACTTCCAATTAGTGAAGTAGTTGGCAGGGAAGTTCTGCAGGTAGCCTTCAGTCTGCAGGTAATCGAATGCATTCAATACCCAGTGATCCGAGCTGAGCCAACCCGTCTCCGGTGCAGACTCTGCTGGGACTGGATCTCCTGAGGGATCCTCAGAAAGGTTTACTATTCCACTAAAGCAAATCAGGTCACTGAATTCTGCCCTCAGGGTTTCAACCATGATTGGCACATTCTCTTCCTCTGTGTCTGCAGTTGCCATCTGAAGTTGCAGGATGGCGAACTGGAATTCGTCACGCTTCAGGACCTGTGATCCATCAAACACCTTGGCAGGATAGTTCTGCAGGTATCCGTGGTGTTGCAGGTAGTCCAGGGCATTATAGGCCCAGTGCTCTGTGGAAACTTCGTTATAGGCACTGCCCGCCAATGCAGGGGTGCAAAGCAGCAGGATCGCAGCAAGCGTTGTCAGCCTAAGCCGCATGTCTTTCTCCAGTTTCCCTCGCACGGGGGTTCCGGGCACCCATGCGGGATTGCTCTTCCTCAATCAGCTAATCGCTGAGTGGGAAGGGGGAGTTAAACGCATGCTGCTGTCTGCGACTGCTAGCCCTGGGTGCCGATGTTGTGCGGGTTCTCCGGCACTTCGTCACCCTGGTGGTGCGGGTTGGGCATGCCGTGCGGGGTGTTGAATCCGCCACCGCTCATGTCCATCCCGCTGTGCGGGTCCGTCGGGTCGAAGTCACCCGGGTCCGGCTCGCGGTTCTCCAGCATGGCGAGCTGCTGCTCACTCTCCCAGGCCTCACGCGGGCTGCCGTGCTGCTTGGCAGCGGCCAGTGCCGTGATCGCTTCATCGTTCCTGCCGGCGGCCTTGAGGGCCATGCCGTAACTGTGCCAGCCCAGCCAGTAGTCCGGGTTCTCCGTCGTCGCGCGCTCGAGCTTGGCCAGCACCTGGCTGAAGTCAGCACCCTCGGCCGGCATCTGAGCCATCATTGCGCTGGCCTGGTTGACAAGTACATCCCAGTACAGCTCAGGGTGGCTCTCCGGCGTGGCGTTGTCAAGGAAGCGCTGGTACCAGGTCTCGGCCTTCTTCGCCTCACGGCCGGCAATCTCGCTGCCCGGTGCTTCCACGCGGCTGAGCTGCAGGTGCAGGTCGCCGACGGTTGCCATCACGGAGAAGTTCTCCGGCTCGGCCTGGCTGAATGCCTCAAACGAGGCCGCCGCTCCCAGCAGGTCGCCGTTCTGCATTGACAGCGCCGCCACGTCGGCGATCAGCTTGGCTTCGCGGCTGTCCGCGGGCTGCTTCATCCAGGCTGTGACGGCCGCCTGCGTATAGGGCGTGACCTTGTCAGCTTCACTGATGCTGCTGTAGATCGTGTACAGCTCGTTCAGTGCCGCAGTGTCCAGTGGATCCTTGTCCAGCCGCGCCTTGTACTGCTCAACCATCGAATTTACATCACCGCCCGCATTGCCATCCGCGCCGGGCAGGCTGTGCGGGTTGCCGCCGAGTGCCTGGTTCATGGCATCAGCACCCTGCTGGGGCTGGCGCTGCAGCATCACCATGCCACCGACAAGCGCCAGCACGATCACGATCGGCATCACGATGCGCAGCGGGTTGGCAGCCGGGGCGGACTGGCCACCCGGGCCGGCATTCATCACGGCACCGCACTGCTCGCAGAAGCGCGCAGCGGGCTGGTTGGCGGCCCGGCACACCGGGCAGCGGGACTGCTTTTCAGTTGAACTCTGCTTGGACATGGTTACTCTTGCCTCAGCTGAGGCAGATTACAAATGAAACGGGCGCCCCATGGAGGGACGCCCGTAGGATGGTCTGTCTGTATGCCCTGCGGGCATGCCCTTACTTCTTCGGCTTGGGCTTGTGGTCCGCCAGTGCCTTGACGGCATCGGCGTACTTGAACTCCTTGTAGTGCGGGGAGTCCTTGTTGTGGCAGGTCTTGCAGTTCGCCTCCGTGGGCTTGGTCATCGTGTTGCGCTTCTTCTCAACATCGTTGAGCGGGGCGGCAAGGTGGTCCTTGGCGGGGCCATGGCAGGCCTCGCACTGCACGTTGACGAGCTTGGGGGTCTTCTCGATGCTGACGAAGCCGCCGGGCTTGCCAAAGCCGGTCACATGGCAGGGGATGCAGCTGTCCTTCTTGTCCTTGCTGGCCTGCAGTGTGTCCCAGGTCTTGGCCATCGGCCACTTCTTCCATGCTGCGACCTGGTCCTTGTGGCACATGCCGCACTTCTTCTCGTTGTCACCGACATACTCGTTGGCATCGGCACCGCTTGCCTGCTCTGCGCTGAAGGCGCCCCAGGCGAACATCGCCACGATGAACACAGCGATTACCCAGCCATACTTCCTGAACATGCTACACCTCCTTGGTGCTTGCAACTCTCCTGGAATCCTTGGATTCCAGCCTCTTAGGCTCCATGAGATATTCGATATGTCTGCCTTACTTGATAATACCCCAGATCAGAAGCTAATCCTGTAATTTACCGCAACTGAGACTGCATCTGATTCAAGGCCCGGGTAGTTGTCATACAGCCTGCGGTACCAGTCCAGGCGCAGGCCAAGCGGCCCAAGGCGCTTGAAGCGGACCTCAGCCCCGGCACTGGTCTGGGTATAGTTCTCTGCCCCGCTGCCGTCGCTCATGGCGAAGTTCAGCGAGTAGTCATGGTCCTCAAGCTGCTGCCCGTAGGTGGCGGCGTAGGTCTTGTCGTCGGTGCTGTACTCGTCGTCAACGCCCGGCATGTCGAGCTCGGAGCGGCTGTCACGCAGGGACAGGGCGAACTGGCTGCAGCTGTCGATGCGGTGCATCCAGACTCCCTCGGCATAGGTCAGGTTGGTCTGGCTGTCACGGCCACCATTGCGGGATTCCTGGCCGTACATGTTGAAGTCAACGGAGTTGTGATTGTCCACCGTCCAGGACAGGCCGTGGGTGCGGGACAGCTGCTTGTCGAAGAACAGGCTGGTGCTGCCGACACTGACGAGCTCAGTGCCCGGGGTACTGCCCGACTCGTAGTCGATGTGCGTACGGAACTTCAGGCGGTCAGAGAGGTTCTGCTTCATGTCGAACCAGACCGTGTCGTACTCCGGTGCGAGGATCGTCACCGCGGGAGCGACCTGGGCCGGTGTCACCACGGAGGAGCCACGCAGCAGGTTGAACACCGAGCTGTCCTGCATGTCCAGCTTGGCGTAGTCAACCTGGCGCAGCTTGTAGCCGGCCTCGTAGCTGTTGCCACAGCCGGGGTACCATGCCGCCGAGAAGCCATACTCGCTGGAGCTCTGCACGTGGCTGCTGACGATGTTGTCATCGGCGGCCTCGCTGCTGCTGTACTCCGCATTGAAGGACCAGTCGCAGCTCGGGTCGTAGCGCATGCCCAGTGTCAGGTCCGCGCTGGAGAACTCCGGGTCGGGCTGGTCATCGTACTGGTACTGCTTGTAGTTGATCCGGCCGTAGGCCTTCAGCTCATCGCTCAGCCTGGCGTCCAGCTTGACGCGGGTATGGTCAATGCTGCCGGAGGCGCCGGGCAGGGTGGTGTCGATCGTGGTGGCACGCTGGGTGACCTGGGCCATCGTGTCGATGCCGATGATGTCCAGGTTCCAGCGGTAGCCGAGGCGCTCCACCTTGAGGTCATGCAGCGGGCTGGCCGTGTCATGGTTGAGCTCGATGCGCTCGTAGTTGAGCGCCATGTTGTCAAGCTCACGGTGGTGGATCCGCAAGCCGTACTGGTCATGTGACCAGTCGTAGGGCACCAGTGCCGGCTCCGCACCGAATGCGTTCCAGGCGCGGCCGCTGATCAGGGTGCTGTCACCCTGCAGCACGAGCGGCCAGCTCGTCAGGCGGCCCCAGCCGCGTCCGCTGTCGCTGCTGACATCCTGCCAGCGGGCCTCGAAGCGGTTGAGCACGCAGCCCATGTCGACGCTGTTGTAGCGGCCGTTGGTGTACCAGTCCTCCGGGTAGAGCCCGTACTGGTTGAAGGAGTCCTCGTTGTCATTCACTTCCGTGCTGGTGCCGCCGATCTCGACGAAGTTGCCAAGACCGTCCTCGGCCCAGAACTCACAGCAGTCAGCGCAGCCGGCGTTGCAGCCGGTGCAGGCATCGCCCGCAAGGGCCACGCCGCTGAGCATGACAAGCATGGAGAAGACGAGGAGGGCAGTTAACATTCCGTTGCGCATCGCTTGCTACCTCCTAGTTCCCGAAGAAGAAGAAATCAGTGTTGGAACCGTGGTGGTCGGAATGGCATCCCGAGGTCCAGCAGTTCTGTGCGGGGAAGTGGTTGGCACGGTCAGTATGGCATTCCATGCAGGTACCCCGTCCGGAGAAGTTCAGCAGGTCAGGGTTGCTGCTGCCGTGTGCACTGTGGCAGGTGAAGCAGCCGTTGCCCATTGCCGGATCGTATCCCGCGTGCTCGAAGATGAACGGGCCCTGCTTGTCAGCGTGGCATTCGAAGCAGAGGTCGTCCTTCACCTGCTTGAGCATCTCGTGCCCCTCGCCGCCGTGCGGGTTGTGGCAATCAATGCACATCAGGCCCATTCTCGGGTCCTCGTTGTCAAGCGGATGGTGGCTGAACTTGGCGAAGTCCAGGCGGGTCGACTCGTGGCAGGTCAGGCACATTGAATTGGGGGTCTTGCGCAGGTTGTGCTTGTTGGTCTGCATGTGCGGGTCATGGCACTCGATGCAGGACATCCCTTCCTTCACATGGCGGGTGCCCTTGTAGTCCGGCACATAGGTGTCGGACTTGTGGCACTCAAGGCATGTGTCGTCAATTTCCTTGGAGCTGGCCATGCTGAACACACCGATTCCGGCGCGGCGGCCCCAGTGGTTGCTGCCCGGTCCATGGCAGCTTTCGCAGCCACGCTCGCTGATCGGGCGGGTACCGTGGTCGGTCAGGCTGTGCATGGACTTCTGCCATTCACGGCGATGGCCCTGGTGGCAGCTCAGGCAGGTCTCAGTACCGACGTACTGCGCGCCTTCCGTGGAGGCGGCAAAGCCGGGGTAGTCCTCCTGGCGGCTGGGGTTGAGGAAGGGATCGAGGTTGCTGCCGTGCATGTCGCTGTGGCAATTGCTCGTCCAGCAGGTAAGTGCAGGGTAGTGCTCGGACTTGTCCTGGTGGCAATTGAGGCAGAGTGAGCGGGTTTCACTTACGAGCCCGCCATGGCCCCCGACGCCAGTGGTCTGGTGGCACGTGTCGCACTTGCCCTCGAAGGCCGGCGCATGCGGGAAGCTGACTTCCTGAGCCGCGCTTCCATGACACATTGCACAGTCAACACTGCTGACATCCTCCGGAGCTTCCATTCCCTCAAGGGAATCAAAGAACTGCGCCTGTCCAACGTAAGTCCAGCCCAGCACTCCGACAGCTATCAGCACGATGGTCATCAATGACCTTCTCGCAGCCATGCTGATCCTCCAATATTCTCTCTTCCTCTACCCTGTGGAAAACACTGTTTTCCGGCACCAAGTTTAGCACAATCCTACTATATATCTATGATATCGGGCATCGGAATTGTGTCTTTAGTCAGACTTCATCAAGCCAGTTGGAAAGGGGATCCAGGCAAAAAAAAGGGCGCCCATTGCGGGCGCCCTCCTTGTTGGTGTACTGCTGTTACGGCAGAGCGTTGAGTTCGTTGACCTTGTTGATGGCGGACTGCAGCAGGCCGCGGGAGTACGCCGGGTTGTGGACACCCTTACTGTTGTCCTCGCGGACGTACTCATAGTTCCACCAGGCCTGGCGGTACTGGTCGCCGATCGGGTCATTGAGCGGCGGGCCGTCGGTGCTCGGCGGATCTGAGCTGGAGGGCTTGTTGTTCAGTTCGAACACACCGGCATCCTCAGTCTTCCACTCGGCGGGCCAGATTGTCTCAAACTCGAGCAGCATGGCCAGCGTACCGTTGATGAACTCCTCCTTGTAGGCTTCCATCTCCTCGCTGGTGGCGAAGGTGTGGCAGACGTTGCAGGATTCAATCTTCGGGGCGAAGCTGTGGCCGACGATGGCCGGGTTCTCGAAGTCCTCGAACTCCTTGGTGTACATGTGGCAGGTGATGCACTTCTCCTCATTCCAGGAGTTGTGCGGGTGGGACTTGTCATACTCGTAGCCATCGAACTCCCAACCGCCGACACCGTAGATCATCGGAGCCTGGCTGTTGTGGTGGAATCCGCGGCCACCCTTGGCAACGGTGTTCTCCATGTCACCACGGTCACGACGGCCATTGTGGCAGGCAATGCAGGTGTTGGCCTTGCCGGCATTCACTTCGGTGTCGTCGAAGGGGATGATCATCGTTGCGGTCGGGTCGACACGCAGCTGGTTCTCGAAACCGTTTCCGTGCGGGTCGTGGCAGGTGGCGCAGCTGACGTGCGTACCCATTTCAAGGTCCTCAGCCGGCGGGTCCTCGCCGTTGATCTGGATCCGGACGAACCATTCACCGTTGTGGCACTGCACGCAGCTGCCACCGGTGGCCTGGTGGGAATCCAGGGCAAAGGTGCCGTGGCCGGAGGTCTGCCACTCGTCGAACGTCGGGTGGTGCTCCTCAGTATGGCAACGGCCGCAGGAGTCGGTCGGGTCGAAGGATGCGGGCAGCGGACCGTTGGCCGGGTGGCCGGTACCGGAGCCGTGGCAGCTTTCGCACTGGACGTTGGCAAACTGCGGGGTCAGGTCGTAACTGATGTAACCGCCCTCGCCGTAACCGACGGTGTGGCACTCACGGCAGCTCTCGAGCCTGCCGCGGCCGATCTGCTGCATCATTTCCTCGATGTGGGCGTGACCGGTGGTCTCCCACTGGTCGTACACGTCAGAGTGGCAGTTGGAGCAACGCTCGGCACCACTGAAGTCGAAGGATGTCGGCATCGCGGCAAGGGTTACCGTGGCGGTCTGGGACGTGACTGCGCTCACCATTGACGTACCGGTCGCCTTGCCATCGTTGGCAATTGCGGTGATCGTATGGCTGCCGGCCTCGTCATATGACCATGTGGCCTTGGAAGTGCCGTTCTCGACGGTGATGTCGGAGAAGTTGTCCTGGCCGGTGTCATCCTGCCAGACGAAGCTGAGCGTGTCGCCATCGGAGTCGGATGCGGTCACCGAGAAGATGATCTTCTGTCCGGCGACCGGGGAGCTGACGTCCTTCTGGATGCCATTCTGGTCGAAGGCGGGGGGATCATTCGGTCCCGGGGGTTCCGGTGCCTGTGCCACCGTGGTGGAAGTGCTGGCAGTAGCTGACAGCAGTTCCGGGTCGTACGCGATCACTGAGATCGTGTAGGTTCCGGCTTCCTCAGTGCTCCAGAAGACGGATGAGCCCGTGCCGTCGAAGGTACCGGCGGCGGCATTCCCGTCATCCCAGCTGAAGGTCAGTGCACTGCCTTCGGGATCACTGGCGGATACGGAGAACTGCACAACCTGCGATGTCTCAGGACTGAGGTTGTTGGCAGCGATCGTATTTCCGATGATCACCGGAGCCTTGTTCACGCCGCCTCCGTCATCAGGGTTTCCCCCGCCGCCGGAAAGCGAGCTGGCGCAGCTGCCAAGCGCGAGGAGGCTGGCAGCTGTGATTCCCAATGCCTGATGGAGAATTCCTCTCCCGGTTGAAACATTGCTAGTCATCATCGGCCTCCTTAGCCGAAAAGCCACCCAGGTCTCCAATGAGTGGGTCATTTATCGTGAACCATTTCACAGGTGACTTGTGCTGCTGGCCTTTCGGTCTGGACGCTGATCCTGATCCTCATCAAATGTTCAGATCCAAATCTTCGGATTAGTCCGAAGGCCAGTTCTGTATGTATATAGCAGAGAACTGAGGTTTTTTCAATAGGTGATATCTGAGATAGAGCTTGGAATAGATGAAATGTACCGAAATTCGTGACCATTCTCACGAATTAATCGTGAATCCAATCGAAAAAGGGCGAGTCACTAGGACCCGCCCTCATCTAATGTCACGTTCTGTTGCGTGAAGGATTTGCTCCCTATGGCTAGAACTTGAACACCCAGTCCACCTGCACGATCTGGCGGTCGTCCAGGCTGCTGGGGATCTGGAATCCATACGCGTTGTGCATCTTCTGCAGGATGTAGGTGATGCCGAGGGTGCAGTTCGGGGCCCAGATGTATGCCCAGTGCCACTCGAAGCTGTTGCGGTTCGCACCACCGGTGTCTGAGTCGCCGAGGCCGTGGACGATCGCGTTGCCGCCGATCTCCTTGTAGCGGGCGAAGGTGAACCAGTCACCGCACTCCTTGGGCTTGTCGCCCCACTGCGCACCGGCAACCCAGCCGCTGTCGTCGCTGGTCTCGTAGATGATCGGGGAGGCCAGGCCCTGGTTGACGATCGCGATGTTGTCCTCCGCGTCGCTGTCACAGGACATCATGTACTCACCGTAGATCTTGAACGGCTTGTCGTCCCAGGCACAGTCCCAGGTGTACTGCAGGCCGGCCTTGTAGACACTGAAGTTGCTGTTGAAGCGGTCGAGGCCGTTGACGGCCCCGTCGCCATTGAAATCGAACACGCTGCCGTCAGCCAGCACGAGGCCGTTGCCGGTGAAGTACTCATCCAGCAGCTGGTTCTCGAGTTTCCAGCCGTAGCTGCCGATCCAGGCATCAAGGCCATCGAACAGGAAGTCGTCATGGCGCAGCTCGGTGGCGAAGAAGTAGGTGTCGTCATCGAAGTAGTCGCTGCCGTTCTTCTCGACGAAAACGCTGGCGACACTGGTCAGCTGGAAGTCCTGGTTGAAGTGGTAAACGAAACCGAGACCCTGCAGGTTCACGTCGCCATCCAGCACCATCTCATTCGGGTCGGTGAGGATGTTCGGGTAGATACCGGCATAGATGTCGATCTTGCTCTTGCACTCGCACTTCAGGTCCTCGCACTTGGCACATTCGTTGCAGCCGCCGCAGCCACCGCAGTTCGGCTTCGGCTTCTCGCAATCCTGGTACCAGCCGAACCAGCCCGGGCTGTACTTGACATAGGCCTCGTGCAGGAAGATGTCCGCCGTACGGCCCTGGTTGCCAAGCGTGTGGTTGCCGGAGGTGGCATCGTTGCCTGTCTGGGTCTGGAACTGCCAGGCCAGCATCACGCAGTCGTTGATCTGCTTGCTGTAGCCCAGTTTGAAACGGATGCGCTGGCGGAACCGGTTGCGGTTCGCATAGTCCTGGAACTCCCAGCGGTAACGCAGCTCACCCTTCCAGGCCGGGCCGGGCTTGAGGTCCTTGACCTTGCCCTCGAGGTCGCCGATCCGGTTGGTGTTGTCCGCCACACTACCTTCAAGATCCGAGATGGTCGAGTTCATGTCGTTGACCTGGTTGCCCAGGGCATCAACCCGCCCGCCGAGGCTGGCAAGCTGGTCAGAGAATTCCGCGCGAAGGGTTTCGGCCATGATGTTGATGTCTTCGGGCGAACCCTCACCAACAGTGTCGAGCAGACGGGCGATCGCCTGGGCGAACTCGTAACGCGTCAGCGTACGGTCACCCTTGAAGAACCCGTCCGGATAACCTTCCAGCACACCGCGGTGCGTCAGGTAATCCAGGGCGTTGTAGGCCCAGTGGTCGGTGGACACGTCGTCATAGGCGGAACCCGCCCAGGCAACGGAGCATCCAAGGACCATGCAGGCCAGCAGGGAGAGTGCAAACCTCTTCATCCTACATACCTCACAGAAAGTATTTCCCATTGCAGGGATGGCAACACCTCCTGCGCCCGACCAGCTGCTTGAACTACGGACGTGCGCGTCCAAAGGTGCTCAGGAAAGGTTATTAGGCAAGGATGAAGATGGAGTGAGCATCACCTGTGCTTTGGGAAATTGACCAGGCTTCAATCTGATGCCAGGCTCGGCGTTGCCAGGATGCCTCAGGCCACTACTGGATTGGCAGGACTGGTTTCCACACCGAATCCTCAATCAGGAATGTATCCGCTTCCTGAAAGCGAGTTGCCCATCGCCGTGAAGGAATCCTCACGAATTGCGCTGGATGAAGCCAACAAGTCGTTTCACGCCTTCTTCCATGTCCGCGCGCGGCGCAGCAAAGCTCACCCTCACACAGCGGGCCGCCAGCGCATTCGGCTCAAATCCCAGGTTCCCGTCACCATCCCGGCTGCCAACCAGGCCGAATCCGCTGCCAGGCACCACCGCCACATGTTCCTCAGCCAGCAACCTGTCGGCGAAGGTGTCGCCATCCATCCCGGTCGGGGAAATGTCAATGAAGTAGAACAGCCCGCCATCCGGCTGGGCGAACTTCAGTCCGCACCCTGCCAGCAGTTCGCCGGCCAGTTTCCATCGTTCCAGCAATGCGTCACGTCGCTCAGCAGTGTCGTCAACTTCCAGTGCACGCACCATTGCAAGCTGGATGGGTGTTGTCAGCGAACCGGTCAGCGGCTCGTTCATCAGCTCCAGCCGGAACGCCGCCTCATCATTCGGGGCCACCATGTATCCCATGCGCAGGCCGGTGGCGGCATAACTCTTGGAGAAGCTGTACACCGCGATCACGCGGCGCTCTTCCTCCGTGTACTCCCAGTCAATGCTCAGCGGTGACAGGTACTCGCCACGATATACGAAGTCACTGTATGCCTCATCGGAAATGATCCAGAGATTGTGGCGACGGGCGAGTTCGTACAGTGCCCTTACAGTCTCCGGGGGGAACAGCACACCCGTCGGGTTACTCGGGGTGTTGATCAGCATCGCCCGGGTATCAGGCGTAACCTGCTGCTCCAGCTTCTCCAGCACGGGCTGGAAGCTCTCATCAAGTTCGTAGGGATCGACCTCAACCCCCGCCAGCGTGCTCTGCTGGATGTAGTTCGGGAAGTAGATCATCGGGAACAGCACGCGCCTGCCGCTGTCAACGCAAAGCTGCAGGCTGCTGTTCAGCGCCTGGGTGGCACCCTGGCTGACGATCACGCGATTGCGCGGGATTTCAATTCCCATTCGTCTCTGACGGTGACTAACAATCGCATCGCGCAGGGCGGGGATGCCAGCCATCGGTGAATAATGGGTATGGCCTGCGGCAATTGCGTCACTGACTCCGTCGGCAATGCGCTGCGGCATGTCGAAGTCAGGGTCCCCGATGTGCAGGCCGTATACCTTCACCCCTTCGCTGCTCAGCGCAAAGGCGGAGGTGAACAGGCGGCGGATGCTGCTGCGAGGCATCACGCTTGCGCGTGTGCTTAGCTCAGGGCCGGTGCCGGATTGCTGCGGGGCTGGGGACATGCGCTCATTCTAGCCGCTGCCAGCCAGGGGCTGGACTTCCCGTCAGTCTGTGCTTACGGTTTCGATCCGCCTGCTGTGTTCAACACTGCCCAGTCCGACGGACTCGATGCGGGCATCGAAATCGTTGATCATTTCAGGCAGGCTTGTGCTGCCGGCTTCGAAATAGACCTCAAGCTCGAGGCTGCCCTGGAATGAGCTTGCTGAGTAGCGGCCCGGGCTGCAGGCTTCAATCAGGCAAATGCAGTCCCCCTGGCATTCCTGCATCGGGCTCAGGACTGTAACGGCATCGCTGAACAGTCCAGGCAGGAAGGGGTCTATCTCAGCGGGCAGCCTGTAGCGCACATAGCAGGCATCTATCCCGGCCGGGATATGGTTGGCCCTGACCTGCATGACTTCCCTGATAGCACTCATTCAAATCCCTAGCGGTTCGTTTTGAACCGGTACAAGCTATACGCTAGCACTTACCTTGATTACCGATGGAAAATCTAATCGGCAATTAACCATCCTGTTGGCAGTTGAAATACGGTTTCAATATCGACAGCCGCCAGCGGGGATTTAGGGTTCATGCTCCTGCTCGCTAGAATAGTCATATGTCCAGCGAAATGTACAGGCCCGATCCGCGGCTGGTGGCTGCCAGCAACATGAATGAATTCATGGAACAGCTGCAACGCAGTGGGGTGGAGAACATAGTCGACTACAGTCACCTGTACGACTGGTCCATCCAGCATCCAGGAGTGTTCTGGAAGGAGTTCTGGGACTTCAGCGGAATAGTTGCCAGTGCGGCTCCCAGGGCGATCCTGCAGGGAGGCGAGCTGGTCCGTCCGCCGCATGAAGGGCTGCCCCAATGGTTCGAGGGGGCACGCCTCAACTTTGCAGAGAACCTGCTCCGGCATCGCGGCGATGGCGAGGCAATTGTCTTCTGGAATGAGGAGGGTCGCTGCCAGTCGCTGACATTCGACCAGCTTTACCAGGAGGTTGCCATCCTGCAGATGGCACTCATCGGCCAGGGCGTCAAGGCCGGGGACCGTGTGGCCGGCTTCATGCCCAACATGCCGCAGACCATCATCTGCATGCTGGCAACGGCTTCGCTGGGTGCGATCTGGAGTTCCTGTTCGCCGGACTTCGGCGAGAAAGGAGTGATCGACCGCTTCGGCCAGATCGAGCCGCGCGTGCTGTTCACGGCGGATGCCTACCTGTTCAAGGGCAGGCGGCATGACTGCCTCGGGCGTGTGAGGAACTTCGCCAGCGAACTGAACCTTGAGCGCATCGTGGTCGTGCCCTACATGGAGGAGCAGCCGGACATCAGCGGCATGCCCGGCACACTGCTCTACGCCGACTTCGTTGCAGAGGCCGGCGGGGGAGGGGAGATGAGCTTCGCCCAGCTGCCCTTCGACCACCCGCTCTACATCATGTACAGCAGCGGCACCACCGGCCTGCCGAAGTGCATGGTGCACGGCGCCGGCGGCACCCTGATCCAGCACCTGAAGGAACACATGCTGCACACGGACGTGAAGCCCGGCGACCGCGTGTTCTACTTCACGACCTGCGGCTGGATGATGTGGAACTGGCTCGTTTCGGCGCTGGCTGTCGGTGCGACCGTCGTGCTGTTCGATGGCAACCCGTTTGCGCCGGATGCCGCCCACCTGTGGCGGATGGCGGAACAGGAGAGGCTGAACGTGTTCGGCACCAGTGCCAAGTACATCGCCCTGCTGGAGAAGGAAGGCTACAAGCCCCGTGAACAGCATGACCTGTCCTCACTCAGGGCCATCCTGTCAACCGGCTCGCCGCTGGCTCCGGAAAGCTTCGACTACGTCTACCGTGACATCAAGCAGGATCTTTGCCTGGCGAGCATCTCAGGTGGGACGGACATCATCTCCTGCTTCGCGCTTGGCAATCCGATTGCTCCCGTCTACCGCGGTGAGCTGCAGACACGCGGGCTTGGGATGCGGGTCGAGGTGTTCGACTCCGATGGCAACAGCCTGCCGGTTGGTGAGCAGGGCGAGCTGGTCTGCACCGCGCCCTTCCCGAGCATGCCGGTCAGTTTCTGGAATGACCCGGACCGCAGCAAGTACCATGCGGCATACTTCGCTGAATATGACAATGTCTGGCGGCATGGTGACTGGGTGGAACTGACGGAGACTGGCGGGATGGTGATCTACGGCCGCAGCGACGCCACGCTCAACCCGGGCGGGGTGCGCATCGGCACAGCCGAGATCTACCGGCAGGTGGAGGGCTTCCCGGAGATCATGGAAGCGCTTGTCATCGGACAGGACTGGGACAATGATGTGCGCATCGTGCTGTTCGTGCGCATGCAGCCGGGGCAGCAGCTCACAGAGGAGCTGATGGACCGTATCAGGAAGACGATCCGTGCCAACGCCAGTCCGTACCATGTCCCGAAGAAGATCATTGAGGTGGCGGACATCCCGCGTACCATCTCCGGCAAGATCACCGAGCTCGCCGTGCGCAACATCGTGCATGGCCGCCCGGTGAAGAATGCTGACGCACTTGCCAACCCGGAAGCGCTTGAGCTGTACAGGGACCTGGCGGAGTTGCAGAGTTGAGAACCAGCCTTTGAAATTGTGACGGACTATGGACATTGAACGGGCCGGAATAAAATCAGGAATGGGAGTTGACAATGGGAATTGAGCTGAAACCTCTTGGCTGGCTGCATTACTGCCTCAACGTTGTTGATATTGAGAAGTCCTGCGACTTCTACGAGAAGATCGGATTCGTGCAGGTCGATGGCGAGCGCTCACAGGGTTGGGCTGTCATGCATAATGCGACCACTGAACTTGCTTTGTACAGCGGCCATGGAGAAGAAGGGGCGACCACGCTCAACTTTCGTGGTGCCAACATCGATGAGCTGGCCGAACGGGTGCGCAGCGCAGGCATCGCATTCCTTACTGAACCGAAGACCAACGGACAGGGCAGTGGCAGCTTCATGCTGGACGACCCGGCAGGCAACCGGCTGTTCATGGACACGGCGCCGGATGAGCTGGAACGCTTCCTGGCTGGCAACCGGCTGGGTGTCGGCGACTCCGACGGCAGCCTGGCGGAGGGCCAGCCCCTGATTGGCGTGATGTCGGTCTGCTGCTTCGTTGACAACCTGCAGGACTGCATAGACTGGTGGGTAGGGCTCGGGATGCCCCTCAGCCTGGACATGCGCCAGTACGGATTCGTCGTGCTCTCCGACGGCTGGTGCAAGATCGCTCTGATGTCCACGGACCACCAGGGCAGCTGGCCGAAGCAGATCATTAATTTCAGGGGTGGCGATGTACAGGCGATTGCGGATCGCCTGAAGGCAGCCGGGCTGGAGCTGAGCTATGATGCCAGGCATGAAAGTGACGACAGCTGGGGTACTGAACTCAAGGACCCCGATGGCTACGTGAGCTACTTCAACACCGGCGCCGATGAAAGGTTGTACTGAGCGGCGTGATATATAGGCAGCATGTCCGCACTGTTTGAACCCCTCGAGCTACGCTCGGTCACCCTGCGAAACCGCATCGGCATGAGTCCGATGTGCATGTATTCCTGTGAAGGGATGGACGGCATGCCCAACGCATGGCATATGTCGCACCTCGGCTCGCGGGCAGCAGGCGGTTGCTCGCTGGTCATCGCTGAGGCTTCCGCGGTCGAACCTGAAGGAAGGATCAGCCCGCAGGATGCCGGCATCTGGAATGACGGGCAGGCCGCGGCCTGGGCTCCGGTAGCAGCATTCATTGAGTCCCAGGGGGCCGTGCCCTCCATCCAGATCGCGCATGCCGGACGCAAGGCCGGGACGAAGCGCCCGTCGGATGGCCGCGGCATAGTTGACGAGGCGAATGCCTGGCAGGCCGTCGCTCCCAGCGCAGTACCGTTTGATGCAGGCTGGCGCATCCCGCATGAACTGACGGTCAGCGAACTGGCAACACTGAAACAGAAATGGGTCGATGCCGCAGTGCGCTCACAGCAGGCTGGATTCAGGCTGCTGGAAGTGCATAATGCCCATGGTTACCTGCTGCACAGCTTCCTTTCCCCGTTGTCAAATCTCCGCTCTGATGAGTATGGCGGCAGTCGCGAAAACCGCATGCGCTTTCCGCTGGAAGTGGTGGAGGCGGTGCGTGCAGTATGGCCGGATGAGCTGCCGCTGGCGGTGCGGATCAGCGGCACGGACTGGCATCCTGATGGCTGGAGTGTTGATGACAGCGTGGCCTACGCCCGTGAGCTGAAGCAGCTCGGCGTTGACATCATTGACTGCAGCAGCGGTGGCAACATCCCGAAGGCGGACATCCCGGTCGGCCCCGGCTACCAGGTGCACATTGCAGAGCGCGTGCGCAGTGAGGCGGGGATCCCAACGATGGCGGTCGGCATGATCACCGAGGCGCAGCAGGCCGAGGACATCATTGCCAACGGCAGGGCGGACATGGTGCTGCTGGCCCGTGAGCTGCTGCGCGAACCCTACTGGGCGATCAAGGCCGCGCGTGAACTGCAGTCACAGCCGGCCTGGCCCTACCAGTATGGCTGGGCCGTCGGCGGCTGATTGCTAGAATAGCCAGATGAACCATCCACCACGTCCGGATCCAGATGATCCGTATGCAAAGCTGTTGACAAAGTACAGCCGCTTCGCTTCCCCGCAATTCAAAAACTGCCTTGTACTGAGTGCTGAGTGGATTGATGACTTAATCGCTGACTGCCGGGACATGAGCATTGCCCTGCGAGGACTTTCATACATTGACATCCGCCATACCGAGTACATCAGTGGTAGAGCATTTATTTTCGGCGGTATCAACCGCTTTAACTGGGGTGAGTATCGCAATGACTGCCTTGAAGCGGCCCGCGAGAGATTGCTTTTGCTGAAGGACAGCATGCCCGAAGGCGTGGATAGGGTCATTTCTCTGGAGTACTGCACCGAATCCAACTGGATTGCAGTCCGTGATGATGCGCTGCTTGAAGCAAGCGCGATTGACTGGGATGCGACCGTCACGCATGCGATGGGCAACCAGATTCTGTTGGAGGCCAGGGTTGCGGATCCAGAAAGCTACCGGAAGATGGTTGGACCATGGAAATCATTCCAGGAATCGCCAGTAGGTCGCTGTATCTTCGGTCCCATAGGCTGCCTGCTGCTGATAGCTGTTGTTGTCACCGTCTGGCTGCTGCTTCGCTGATCCGTACTCCGCTATAATCGCCGCATGTCAATGCTGCCAATGCTCAAGCGACTGCTGCACCACGACATGTGGGCCAACCGCCGCGCGATCGACATGTCCCGCGCGCTGCCGGAGGAGAGCGAGCGCTGCCGCAAGCTGATGGCACACATCCTCACCTCCAAGAAGATGTGGCTCGGGCGGATCCACGATACGCCGGATGGCAAGCTGGATTCCTGGCCGGACCTCTCCTGGGATGAGGTCGAAGCACTATTGGCCGATATGAATGTCGCGGTGCCGGCTTACCTCGACAGCCTCAGCGAGGAGGACATGCCGCGGGTGATCAGCTACATCAACCCAAAGGGTATGCACATTTCAGTGCGTCTCGGCGACATCCTGACCCACAGCATGCTGCACGGCCAGTACCACCGTGCGCAGGTCGCAACTTCCGTCCGTGAGGCCGGCGGTGAGCCGGTGATGACGGACCTGATCGTGATGGCAATCGGGGAACTGAAGGCTGAGCAGGGCGGCTGAGCCTTAACTGGCAACAGCCCATGTTTCACGCATTTGTCTCAGCCCGCATCAGGGCTTGCGCTTAATCTTAATAAGAAAGATTGCTCGTGAAACGGGTCAATTGAGACACTTTCTCGAACATTTTGCAAAAGCATTTCGTATATACTAGGTAGCATACTATGCAGGGGCTGCCCCCGTGCGCGGCCCGAACACCAATACAAACCAGGGAGAGACCAGAATGGCCGAGAAACTGACCTTTGACCAGTTCAAGGAGAAGATCGAGAACACCTTTATGCAGCACCCCGTTGTCGTTGACAACAAGTACTGCCAGTGGTTCCGTGACGCCGACCTGACCAAGGAGGAAGTGGCGGCATTCGCCGTGCAGTTCAGCGTGTTCAGCAACCTGTTCCTGCTGGCCTGCCTCAACCGCGTGATCAACGCCGGCAACCTCGAGAGCGCCCGTGAGACCAAGGAAATCCTCATGAACGAGCTGGGCGTGATCTACAACAACAAGAAGGCTGCCGCGCCTGCCGCCGCGATGAGCGATGCCGACAAGGACCGCGATGGTGACCCGGCCGTGGTTAGCACCGAGGGCTCCGTCCAGGGTGGTACCTTCCGCTTCCAGGCCGCGCACTTTGAGTGGCTGCTGAAGTTCGGCGCCCCCGTTGGCCTGACCTTCGACGACATGGGCAAGCGCAAGCACGGCACCAAGGAGACCCTGCACTTCTGTGACGAGCTGTTCCGCCTGTTCGGTGCTGATGACTACAATGCCGCCCAGGGTTCCAGCTTCGCCATCGAGAACTGGGCCGCCGCCGGCTTCTGGAAGGACCTGATCGCCGGCCTTGAGAACTTCAAGGCCAACAAGTGCCCCGAGATCCCGCTGGCCTTCTTCACCTGGCATGACAAGATCGAGGAGCAGCACAAGGAGCACGTCTGGGACGAGCTGCAGGAGATGTTCGAGGAGCCTGAGTTCAACCAGGAGGAGTTCATCCGCGCCGGCATGGAGATGCTGGACGGTACCCAGGTCTTCTGGGATGGCCTGATGAAGCAGCGCAACGAGATCGCCGCCAAGGCCCAGGCCTGATAATCGCGTACTAGAATTAAGGTCATCCGTTTGGCATTCATGCCGGGCGGGTGACCTTTTCCATGTCAAATGCAAGGACCCATCGGTCACGGGAGGCATTACATGAGTGTGACTAGCGAGAACAGGGTACGCACCGAGAACCCCTGCGGCCTGAAGCAGGTGCACCACGTCGAGTTCTGGGTGGGCAACGCCAAGCAGGCCGACTACTACTACCGCAACGCCTTCGGCTTCAGCCGTTTTGCTTACAGCGGGCTCGAGACGAAGAACCGCGAGGCCACATCCTACGCCCTGCGCCAGGGCAATGCGGTGTTCCTGCTGACGACGCCGCTGAACTCACGCCACCGCATCAATGAGCACCTTTCCAAGCACGGTGACGGTGTGCAGGACATCGCCTTCGAGGTTGACGACTGCGACAAGGCTTACGCCTATGCCACCAGCCAGGGGGCGAAGGGCATCGTCGAGCCGCATGACGTGACGGACGAGCACGGCACGGTACGCTGGGCTGTTGTCGGCACCTACGGTGACACCGTCCACAGCCTGATCCAGCACGTCGACTACAAGGGTCCCTTCCTGCCGGGATTCACCGTCAACGAGGCCCCCGGCCGTGACGCGGGCATCCTGCGCATCGACCACATCGTTGGCAACGTTGAACTGGGCCGCATGAATGAGTGGGCCGCGTTCTATGAAAACGTGTTCGGCTTCCACCGCTACATCACCTTTGACGACGAGGACATCTCGACCGAGTACAGTGCGCTGATGTCCATCGTGATGAGCAACAATACATACGCAATCAAGTTCCCGATCAACGAGCCCGCCGAGGGCAAGAAGAAGAGCCAGATCGAGGAGTACATCGACTTCTATGAGGGGGCCGGTGCCCAGCACGTGGCCCTGCTGACCGACGACATCATCGAGACATTGTCAAAGCTCTACGAGAACGGCGTGGAGTTCCTTAACGTGCCCCGCAGCTACTACGACGGCATCGCGGAGCGCATCGGCGAGATCAAGGAACCGATGGAAGTGCTGAAGGAACTGCGCGTGCTGATCGACCGTGACGACGAGGGTTACCTGCTGCAGCTGTTCACGAAGCCGGTGGAGGACCGCCCGACGCTGTTCTTCGAGATCATCCAGCGCCGCGGCAGCCGCGGTTTTGGCAAGGGCAATTTCAAGGCCCTGTTCGAGGCCATCGAGCAGGAGCAGGAAAGAAGGGGCAACCTCTGATATGAAATACAACTTCGTGCGCATCAACCCGAGTGAAGGCGGTGTGGTCGCCGTCGAGACCCCGGAGGGCCGCCTGCCGATCCGCAGCTTCCGTGACTTCTACGCCTTCGAGCAGCATGTGAAGGCTGCCCGTGCCAGGCGTGGCGTGGACATGATCCCGGACTGGTACAAGATCGCTGTGTTCTACTTCTCCAACTCGCACAGCCTGCTGCTCAATGGTGAGGACCTGCAGTTCCCCAGCGCCGGTGAGTGGCTCGACTTCGAGCTGGAGGTCGGCGCGGTGATCGGCAGGGAGTGCCGCAACGTCAAGGCGGAGGATGCCGACCAGTACATCCTCGGCTACACCGTGATCAACGACTGGTCGCTGCGGGATGCCCAGAAGGCGGAGATGGTGATGAACCTCGGTCCGGCCAAGGGCAAGGACTTCGCCACCACCGTCGGCCCGGTGCTTGTCACTCCGGATGAGCTGGAGGCAAAGCGCAGCGGCAAGGGCTTCGACCTGCAGATGACCTGCCATGTCAACGGCAAGGAGATCAGCCGTGGCAACTGGAACAGCATCCACTTCAGCTTCGGCGAGATGCTCGAGCGTGCCTCCAACGGCGTGACGCTCTATCCCGGCGAGCTGATCGGCAGCGGCACGGTCGGCACCGGCTGCATCCTGGAGCTTGGCCCGGAGAACACCGGTGGCTGGATCAAGAGTGGCGACGTCGTCGATCTCGAGATCGAGGGCCTCGGCAAGATCAGCAACAAGGTCGCCGGAGCCGCTGCCAGCGCAGGCTGAACCTGAGAAACTGACAACAGCACAATAGCGAGGAGAGACATGCCTTTCTATCACAGAATGGGAAGCATTCCGAAGAAGCGCCACATCCAGCACCACAAGGCTGAGGGTGGCATCTACCAGGAGCACCTGATTGGCAACTACGGCTTCACCGGCCCGGCCTCGCTGCTCTACCACATCCACCCCCCGACGGCCGTGCTGCGCACCGAACACCTGCGCAACTGGGTCTACGAGGAGGAGGACCATCCGATGCTGCGCATGCGGCATGTGATGACGGCCCAGCTGCATGCCGCCGGCAGCCCGGTGATGGACCGCGTGCCGATCTTCTTCAACAATGACTGCGCGATCTGCTACAGCAAGCCGAATGTCAACGATGACTACTGGTACCGCAACGGCAGCCAGGATGAGTACGTCTTCGTTGCCAAGGGTGAGGGCGTGCTGGAGACCCAGATGGGCGATTTAAGCTTCGGCCAGGACGACCAGCTGATCATCCCGCAGGGCATCATCCACCGCTGGCAGTTCTCCACAAAGGAGAACGAACTGCTGATCCTCGAGAGCAACAGCTACCTGCGCACCCCGAAGCGCTACCGCAATGAATACGGCCAGCTGATCGAGGGCGCGCCCTTCTCCGAACGTGACATCCACGGTCCGGAGAAGCTCAACCCGCGTGATGAGAAGGGCGAGTTCGAGCTGCGTGTGCGCCAGCGCGGCGGCATGAACCGCTTCATCCTTGACCACCACCCGATTGACGTGGTGGGCTGGGATGGGATCTTCTTCCCCTGGAAGTTCAACTTCAATGACTTCGAGCCGATCACCGGCACGATCCACCAGCCGCCGCCGATCCACCAGATCCTGCAGGGCGATGCCTTCGTGGTCTGCAACTTCGCACCGCGGCCCTTCGACTTCCATCCGGAGGCGATTCCAGCACCGTACTACCACTCCAACGTGATGAGTGATGAGGTGCTGTACTACTTCTCTGCCGACTTCATGAGCCGCAAGGGCATCGAGTGGGGCAGCATGACCCTGCACCCGGACGGCATCCCACACGGCCCGCACCCCGGACGCTATGAGGGCAGCATCGGCAAGGAGTACACGGACGAGAAGGCGGTGATGATTGACACATTCCGCCCGCTCAAGGTTGCCAAGCCGGCCCTGGATATCGAGGACAAGCACTACTGGAAGAGCTGGGTCGAGTAGGGGTTGCCTGCTTCAGCCGCAGGCAATTACATGGATTCTGGCACTTGACCTTGGGGCTGCTGCCGGGTTAGCATTTCCCATTGCCGGTGGCGCTCGGTTCAGCCATCGCAGAGGAGTTGCTCATGCTGGTTCGCCTGCTCATCGTATCTTTTGCGGTCATTGCCTGCAGCCTGTCCGTTGCCTCCGCCCAGCAGGATGAGGAAGTCTGCGGTCCCTCTCTTACCCCGGAGGAGGTTGAAGCTCAGGAGGTCCAGCTGATTGCGGATCTCAATGCGACCATGGTGCAGCTCACCCAGTCCATGCGTGCAGACGAATATGGCAACCAGGAACTGAAGGAATACCTGGATTCCATGCTGCTGCTTGTTTACCGTGCCAAGGCCCGGGTCAATCATCGTTTTGATGAGGAAAGCGGCAGGACCAATGAAGACTTCAGCCTGCTTGTCGGACCGGGGCTGATCGAGAGCTGGCCGCTCAACCCACTCAATGATTGGAAACCGTTGATTGTCAGCGATGACATCACTGCAGTAGGACCCGGCGACATCCTGTTTGAGCTCTGCCCACCGGAGTACACTTCCTTTGAGGACCTGCAGATCGGTATGCAGTCCTTCAACATGTATCTGATCGGTGATGAATCACACGAGCTTGATTTCGATGCCCCGCTGATCTATGCGGAAAACAAGGAATGGGCCCGGGTTCCCTACAGCAGCATTTACGGACTAAGCTATTACTGTTCGAGCCGCAAACAGTACTGGGAAATCCAGGAACGTCTGGCCAGTGAAGGCAAGCCGAACCTGCTGCACACACGCGAACTCTGAACCGGCCAGCCCGTTTTAGGGAAATTGCACAATTCTCATGTAGGTACCTGATTGCAAAACGGTGATATCATATAGGTGATATCAGTATTTAGCATCATGAGGTGCCATCATGCCACGCTGCATCCCGGAACCGTACCGGATCAAGATGGTGGAACCACTGCGCATGACAACACGCGCACACCGCCAGATCTGCCTGGACCAGGCCGGATACAACACCTTTCTGCTGCATTCAGATGACGTTTTCATTGACCTGCTGACGGACAGCGGAACATCCGCGATGAGTGACCGCCAGTGGGGTGCCCTGATGACCGGCGACGAAGCATACGCCGGCAGCCGCAGCTTCGACCGCATGGCCGAATCCGTGCGCGACGTGATGGGCTACGAGCTCGTGATCCCGACCCACCAGGGTCGCGGTGCCGAGCACCTGTTCTTCCAGAACTTCGTGCAGCCCGGTGACATCATCCCGATGAACATGTACTTCACCACCACCCGCGCGCATCTCGAGCTGGCCGGCGGTGAGTTCCGTGACATCATCTGCGATGAGGCGCATGACACCTCGTCCGACTTCCGCTGGAAGGGCAATGTCGACCTGAGGAAGCTTGACCTGCTGGTGCAGCAGTATGGCAGCGAGCATGTGCGCGCCGTCAGCATCGCGCCGGATGTCAACATGGCCGGCGGCCAGCCCTTCAGCATGCACAACCTGCGTGAACTGCGGGCTTACTGCAATGGGCATGACATCCGCGTGTTCCTCGATGTGACCCGCATCGCCGAGAACGCCTGGTTCATCAAGCATAACGAGGATGGCTACGCCGGGTGGAGCATCCGCGACATCATCCGCGAGATCTGTGCCAACTCCGACGGGGCCTGGATGAGCTCCAAGAAGGACGGCCTCGTCAACATGGGTGGCTTCCTTGCCTTCCAGCCCTGGGAGGAGGAGCTGTTTGCCAAGTGCCGCAGCCAGGTCGTTGTCTACGAGGGCCTGCATACCTATGGCGGCATGAGCGGCCGTGACATGGAAAGCCTGGCCGTCGGCCTGCACGAGGTCTGCGACGATGACTACCTGTCCTGCCGCCACAGCCAGCTTGAGTTGCTGCACGGCATGCTCAGCCGGGCCGGTGTGCCGCTGGTCAATCCCTGCGGCGGGCATGGTGTGTTCCTCGATGCGCGGGCCTTCCTGCCGCATGTCGACCAGGACCATTACCCGGCGCAGATGCTGGCGGCGCAGATCTACCTGCAGTGCGGCGTGCGCACGATGGAGCGTGGCAACGTTTCCTCAGGGCGTGACCCGCAGACCGGGCGCAACCGGCGGCCGAAGCTGGAGCTGGTACGCCTCGCGATTTCGCGC
Organism: bacterium; assembly: GCA_020440645.1. Taxonomy (GTDB): domain Bacteria; phylum 4484-113; class 4484-113; order 4484-113; family JAFGCY01; genus JAHEFU01. The sequence goes on from JAGRNR010000007.1 coordinate 76,660, forward strand.
CGTGTCTATACGGAGAGCCACCTGGAGTACACCGCCGAAGGCATCATTGAGGTCTACGAGCGGAGGCATTCGATCCATGGCCTGGAGATGACCTGGGAGCCGGACATCCTGCGCTTCTTCCAGGCGCGTTTCCAGCCGCATCCTGACACCACGCCGGCTGTCGAGCACGAGATGCACCTCTCCGTCCCGCCAAAGCATTACTGGTAGGGGAGCGGGGAGGCTCGGGGTATTGCCGGCGGTGAATTAATAATGTAGGGCAGGGCTTCCACGCCCTGCCGTTCTTTGGCAGCACGCAGAGGTGCTGCCCTATGCATATAAACACATATTTAGTCTTTCTGTTATACTACACATGTGTTTAAGAGGACGGCGGAGGGGCCGGCCCCCGGGGCAAGGCGGGGCTGAGCCGTGCATCTCGACGCGCACAGCTGGTACAGCTTCCATGACGGGGTCAGCGCCCCCGAGGATCTCTGCGCGCAGGCGGCGGAGCTGGGCTTCGAGGCCTTCGGCATCGCCGATACCGATGGCTGCTACGGCCTGCTGCACTTCCACCGGGCAGCCCTGAAGTGCGGCATCCACCCCGTGCTCGGCATCAGCCTCACGGACCCGCAGGAACTGAAGGCCCAGGCCGGACGGCGTTCGCTGGAGGCCGGCATCGCCGACCCGACGGCATCCGCCGCACTGGTGATCGCGCGCGACCGTGACGGCTACGGCGAGCTGTGCCGGCTGGCAACGCTCAGGCAGCTTGACCCCGAGTTCAACCTGGCCCGCGCCCTGCTTGGCAACACCGCGCACTGCTACATCATCAGCGACCGCCCGGAACTGCTGCGCATCATCCTGCCGCGGCTCGGCCCGCACCGTGTGTTCATGCGCTGCTCCCCGGACTACGGCGAGCAGCTGCGCGCGCGCCAGATCCGCCAGCTCAAGCTGGCCCGTGAGCTCAAGCTGCACCCCGTGGCCTGTACCGACGTGCACTTCCTGCGCCCGCAGGACCAGCCGGTGCACCACGTGCTGCGCGCGATCGGGCAGAACAGCGGGATGGACACCGCGCGCGGCGTGCGCCGCAACTGGCACTACCTCGGCGCACCGACGGAACTGGGCGGCTACTACTACGACTGCCCGCAGGCGCTTGACAACGCCCGCAAGCTGGCAATGGCCACGAACGTGGAGTTCGAGTACGGCAAGTGGCTGTTCCCGCATTACGAACTGCCCGGCGGTGGTGAGCCGGCGCGTGCGCTGCATGGGCTGTGCCGCCGCAGCCTGGACCTGAAGTTCGGCCACCCCACGGAGGAGTACCTCGCGCGGCTCGAGATGGAGCTCAGTGCAATCGAGCGGCTGGGCTACACCAGCTACTTCCTCGCCGTCTATGACATCGTGCGCGAGTCCCGCCGCCGGCGCATCCCCTGCCTCGGGCGCGGCTCGGCTGCCAACTCGCTGGTGAGCTGGCTCCTGGGCCTCACACCGGTGGATCCGATCCGCTACGACATGTACTTCGAGCGCTTCCTCAACCCGGCGCGCAAGAGCCCGCCGGACATCGACATCGACTTCAACTGGCGGCGGCGCGATGAGATCGTGCAGTACGTCTACGACCGCTGGGGCCATGAACGCGTTGCCATGATCAGCACGCATGTGACCTTCCGTGCGCGCTCGGCCCTGCGCGAGGTTGCCAAGGTCTACGGCCTGGGCGACCGCGAGATCAGCACGATCAGCCGCTTCCTGCCGAACATCCGCGCCTCGGGGCTGGACAGCGTGGTGCGCGACTTCCCGGAGATGCGCGGCGTGGACCTGCACAGCGAGCCCTACTGCCACGTGCTGCCGCTGGCAACGCGGCTGGCCGGCCGGCCGCGGCACCTCGGGATCCACTGTGGCGGGATCGTGATCGCGCCGAACCATGTGGACTACTTCACCGGGCTGCAGCGCGCCGCGAAGGGCTTCGTCGTCACGCAGTACGACATGCATCCGGTGGAGGCCGTCGGCCTGATCAAGATCGACCTCTTGGGCAACCGCAGCCTCGGCGTGCTGGAGGACACCCTGGCAACGCTGAGGGAGCAGGGCCTGAAGCCGGACCTCACGGACCACGAGAAGGTCTCGCAGGACCCGGCCACGAATGCGCTTGTCAGGCATGGCGAGACGATGGGCTGCTTCTACATCGAAAGCCCGGCGATGCGCCAGCTGCTGAAGCGGCTCGGCGTGCGTGACTTCCTTGGCCTGACGGCTGCCTCAAGCGTGATCCGCCCCGGCGTGGCCGAGAGCGGGATGATGCAGGAGTACATCCGCCGCGTGAACGGAGCGCGCCATGAGCTGCGCACTCATCCGCGCATGCTGGAGCTGCTGCCGGAGACGCATGGGGTGATGATCTACCAGGAGGATGTGATCCGCGTGGCGCATGAGCTGGCCGGGTTGTCACGCAGCGATGCCGACCTGATGCGCCGCGTGATGAGCAAGCCGCACCGCCATGACGGGATGCTGGCGCTCGGTGAGAAGTTCGTCAGCGGTTGCGAGGCACGCGGGATGGACACGGCGAGCGCGCTGGAGATCTGGCGCCAGCTGGCGAGCTTCAGCGGCTACAGCTTCTGCAAGGCGCATTCGGCGAGCTTCGCCACGCTGAGCTACCAGGTGGCCTGGCTGAAGGCGCACTACCCGGCGCAGTTCATGGCGGCGGTGCTTGACAACGGCGGCGGCTTCTACGGCGCGCGGGCCTACATCAGTGAGTGCGAGCGACTCGGCCTGTCGATCCTGCCGCCGGATGTCAACCACTCGGGGCTGCAGTACAGGGCGGAGTTTGGAGTGGTGAGTGGGGAGGTCAGACTTCAGTCTGACAACAGGGATCCGGGACCCGGGACCGGGGACCGGGTGGGAGACGGAGGTGCGATCACGCCGGGCGTGACTGTCGCACAATCTGGATTGTCAACCACAGAGACACAGAGAACACAGTGTAACGAGCAAGGGGTAAGGAGTAAGGAGCCTGATCACACCACAGGCAGCCGGACATCCCGGGTGGGGAGCGAAGCGACACGGGCGGGGATGTCAAATAGGCCGGCTGCCTGGGATGGCAATGAGGAAGAAGCAATCAGCAAGGAGCCTGATAACACTGGTAACCGGCGGCAGGGTGCCGCCGCTACTCCAAACTCCAACCTCAAACCTCCATGCTCTTCTGACAACTCACCACTGACCACTGACCACTCATCTGCTCCAACCTCCCACCTCCAACCTCCAAGCCCCTCAATCCGTCTGCCCCTCGTAGTCATCAAGGGCCTGCCGATTGCCATCACCGAGCGCATCGTTTCCGCCCGCGGGCATGGCCCCTTCCGCAGCCTGCCGGACTTCATCCGCCGCTGCGGGCCCTCGGAGTCGGAGCTCGACCTGCTGGTACTCGCCGGAGCACTGGACAGCCTCGGCATGAGCCGCCCGGAGCTTCTCTGGCTGGCCCAGCAGGAACGCAAGGCGGGACTACGGCATTCGACGCCGAAGCGACGGGTCAGGGACCGGGGACCGGGGATCGGGGACCATGGAACGGAGGTCAGCCCTGAAGCTGACAATTACTCCTCCGGCAATGAGCAGGGAGCAATGAGCAATGAGCGTGTCAGGAATGCTCATCCCGCATCCCGCATCTCTGATCCCTATCCTGGCAGCCGGACATCCCGGGAGGGGATCGACGAAGGAGATCCACGGGTGGGGATGTCAAACGGGCCGGCTGCCGGAGTACCAGCAACCAGCAACCAGCAACCAGTAACCTCCCAGTTGCCATTCGACGAGACGGCTCGCCTCGAGGAATTCCGCCGGCGCATGGCCGGACGGCTCGATGACTACGACGAGCTGAAGCTCTGCGCGCTCGAGCTGAAGCATTACGGCATGCTGGTGCGCCGCCACCCGCTGAGCCTGTATGCCAACCTGGTCAGCGGGCTTGTCGACGCCCGGGAGATGCCGCGCTACGCCGGGCGCTGGGTGCGGATGCTCGGCTGGTGCATCGCCACCAAGCGCGTCGACCTCTCGCGCCGCCGCCAGGTGCAGGACATGATCGAGCTGCAGGCTGCCAACCATGATGACCCGGAGCAGTACACCGCCGACGAGGATGAGCTGAGCGTGAGTGGCATCGGTGGCGACGAGGACTACGAGCTGAATGACACAGCGGCCGACCTCGGCCTCGTCAGGCGCGGCGGCATGACCGACGACTGGGCCGTGGGCCGCGGGGATGGAACAGGCAACGGGGAACGGGGAACTGGCAAGAGTCAGGAGGGAGTAGGAGGTCAGGCCCATGGCCTGACAGGAGGCCAATCCCATGGATTTGCTGAAACTGACAACTCACTACCGGCAACTGGTGGACGGCGGCTGGAAGCCGCCGCTACGGGTACCGAAACCCGAAACCCGAAACCCGAAACCTCTTCCGGTCCCGGGTCCCAGGTCCCTGGTCCCGCGCCGTCCCGCAACCGCGGGACGGACTCGCACACGATGGGCGGCTTCATCGGGCCCGGCAACTCCATGAAGTTCATGAGCATGGAGGACCTGACCGGAACCTTCGAATGTACCCTGCGCGCTGACAAGTATGCCCGCTTCGCCCCGCTCACCCGCTACACCGGCCCCTTCCTGATCACCGGCAAGGTGGAGGAGCAGTTCGGCACCTGCACATTGTCAATCCAGGAACTGAAGCTCCTGCGCCTCGACGAGTTAGACCGCCTGGTTGCCGACGATGCCGACGGCGGCCGCCGCAAGGGCAGCAAGCCGGCCAGCTACGCACCGATGGAGGCGAGGTAGGAGGCGCTCAACGCAAGCCGCACAGCAGGAATTGTCAACCACAGAGCCACAGAGGACACAGAGAAATCCTATAAGTGGAAGCACTCGGCGGTCTGGCGCTGCGGCAGTGCATCCGCGCATCCGGGTCGCGCTGCTCAATGGAGGTGCGGCGCAAGTCGCACAACACTAGACTGCGCTACAATGACTGGGTAGGATAGACCTCAGATTGAGAGTACAGAATGTCCAAATACGACAATCTCGATGAATACCAGAACAGCCAGATAGAGGAACTGCGCCAACGGGTTGCCAAACTGGAAGAACAAGTCAGCTCACTGATGATGCAGTCACTGAGTCCCAAGCAACAAGCTCCCTCGTCTGAGTCATCTGAGCCAAAGGCAAAGCAGGAAGAACTGACCGAAGAAGAACAGAAGCTGTACGACACCTTGAAGGACTGGCGGTTCGCACGGGCCAAGGCAATGGAAAAGCCTGCATATGTAATCTGCAACAACCAGCTGCTGATCGCAATCTGTAAGATCAGACCCAGAACAGCAGAAGAACTGGACGAATTGCCAGGGGCTGGTGACAAGTTCATGGAAGCATATGCCAAAGAGGTATTGGAGATCGTCAACCCAGCACAAAAGCAAGAAACTCGCAGTTGGGACTATATGAGTTCGAAACGAAATGATGAAAATGAGGACCAGAGAGGTTAGTAATGTCTGATGCAACTCCCCACAGAAGCGAAATAGGCTATACAGGCAAGACCTTCATTGGCAACTCGAGGCTCTTCCACACATTTGAAACGGATGATAGGGAGCTGGTTGAAGCAATAGAGAGTTATGCGGAAGGGCCGGCACGCGATGAGTTCATACTCTCAGCATTGAAGATTGGAGTACTGGCGCTTCGCAGAGCACAAGGGCAGATAGATGCTGAAGCGGTCCGAAAAGAAAGCGAAAGACTGCTGACAGCACTCGACTCTCGACTGGATGAGCATCAGAAGTCTGTGCAGAAGGATCTGTTGGCTTCTTTACGCGAGTATTTTGATCCACATGATGGGCGCTTCAATGAACGAGTGAACAGGCTGATTGCGAAGGATGGTGAACTGGAGCAGTTGATCCGGAGACAGATCGGAACGGAGGATTCAGAGTTGACAAGGACACTGGGTGCTCATCTGGGGGAGGCAAGCCCGCTGATGTCAATGCTCAGTCCTGATCAATCGCGGGGGGTATTGGCACTGATGAATCAGATTCTGGAAAAGGAACTGACAGGCCAGCGGGATCGCATCCTCAGTGAGTTCAGTTTGGATAATGGCAACAGTGCACTTTCCAGGTTGGTGAAGGAACTTGGCCAGAAGCATGAGAATCTCCAGAGTGGAATCAATGAACGAATCGAGACTGTTGTTGGTGAGTTTTCGCTGGACAGCGAAGATTCTGCACTGAGTCGGCTTGTGAGTCGGGTTGAAAAAGCTCAGAGTAAGATCAGTAGTGAGTTTTCATTGGACGAAGATAGTTCGGCTCTGGCTCGCCTGAAAAAGGAGATCCTCGGCGTACTGGAAGGTCATAGCGAAGCTACACGAAGATTCGAGACTGAAGTCAGGGAAACCCTGGCAAGTATGCAGGCAAGGAAGGAGGAGGCAAAGAAGTCCACAAGGCATGGAATTGAGTTTGAGGAAGCTGCCTGTGAACTTGTGATGCAGATATGCATTGCTACAGGAGACGTTGCTGAGCCCGTTGGGAACACTACTGGGTTGATCAGGAATTGCAAGGTTGGAGATTGCGTTGTTACGCTTGGCCCTGATTCTGCTTCCGCTGGAGAAAAGATCGTCCTGGAGTTCAAGGAGAGCAGTTCCTACACATTGGCAAAAGCACTTGAGGAGATTGACGAGGCAAGGCGAAATCGAGGAGCAAATGTAGGAATTTTCGTGTTTTCTGTAGAATCACTGCCGCGGGAACTTTCAGTCTTCCAGAGGTATGGCAGGGATTTGGTTGTTGTCTGGAATCAAGAGGATCCAATTAGTGACATCTACCTGAGTGCCGCAATCTCCGTTGCAAAGGCACTTTGCATTGATGGCAACGATGGTAATAGTGAGCGAGAAGTTGATTTCATTGAGTTGGAGAAGGCAATCAGGGACATTGAAAAGCACGCTGGCAGCCTTGATGAAATCAGCGGTGCTTCCGAATCAATCATCAGAAGTGGTGAGAAGATTCGAGATCGCGTACGGATTGCACAGAAGGGTCTTCAGAAGCATGTTGTCATGCTTGATGAGATGCTGGCTACGTTGAAGTCTGGTTAGCAGAGCCGCCGGCCTGTTTGACATCCCCTCCCTGCGGATCTCAGCTGCGCTTCGATCCCCACCCAGGATGTCCGTCGGCTTTGATTCTGATGGGCAAGAGATATCCATTAGAAAAAACTCTGTGGTCTCTGTGTCCTCTGTGGTTAAACGGAACCGTATCGCCATTTATCGTTGCCAAACGAGCGCATGCGAGTCGGGTTGCCAGATTGTGCGACTTGCGCCGCACCTCCATCACACCGCACTTCGCTGCGGGCTCATGCTGACTGACACGCCGGCCTGGCTGTCCGTGCTGATGCGCTCGCTGCCGATCTGCTTCACGCCCGGGCCACTTAGCACCACGTCGCGGCCATGCTTATCGCGCAGGGCATCCAGCGTATGCGTGAGCTGGCGTTCCTTCGTGACTCTCCCCGGTTCGAACAGGCGCAGCTGGCTGAGGCCCGGCTTGAGCTTCTCCAGGCGCACGCCCAGCAGGCGGATGCGCAGGCGACGCGTGCGGGCCTCATCGAACAGCTGCAGCGCCGTTTCGTAGACAACACGGTCGAGGTCGGTAGGCTCGCTGAGCATCACACCGTGGGTGATAGTCTGGAAGTCACTGTAGCGGATCGTGACCGTCACATGCCCGGCAGCCAGGTCCTTCTCCCGCAGGCGGCGGCAGGCATCCTCCGTCAGGCGCCAGAGCGTACGGCGGATCAGCGCCGTGTCCAGGGTGTCGCGCTCGAGCGTCACCGAATGTCCGATGCTCTTGGGCTTCGCCCGCCCGGGGCCGAAGCCGATCGCCGGGGACTCATGCCCGTCCTCGCGCATCATCCGCCCCATTGACCCATGTTCGCTGTGCCCGCCACCGGTGTTGGGCGGCGGCACCGCACGGTCCTCACCATGCCTGAGCGTATTCACGAGGCTCCACATCCCGATCCCGAAGGTCTGGCGCAGCAGCGCCGGGTCCTGCTGGAGCAGCTGTCCGACGCGGTTGATGCCCATGTCGCGCAGCGTGCCCGCCGTGGCCGGGCCGATGCCCGGCACGTCCTGCACATCATGCGGGGCGAGGAAGGACACGGCCTGTGCCGGCAGCACACGGAACACCCCGTCGGGCTTGGCGTGGCGGCTGGCCATCTTGGCCACCAGCCGCCCGGGGCCGATCCCGATCGACATCGGCAGCCCGACCTCACTGCGCACGCGGCGGCGCAGCTCCTCGGCGAACTCGACGATCCCACCATGGTCGCGCCGGAAGATGGTCTCGCAGCCGGTGATGTCCATCTCGAACTCGTCCACGCTCTTCGGGCGAAACACCGGCACCAGCGCGGAGACGACGTCCTGCACGCGGCGGCTGTACAGCCCGTAGTTGCCATGCAGCCCACTGTGCAGGAAGTTGACGGTCACGCCGCGGCGTTCGATGGTCTGCCCCTCGGCCAGCGGCTGGGAGGGGTCCAGCCCCAGGCGGCGGTAGGCCTCACCCATCGGCATTGCGCTGTGCACCCCGAAGCGCCGTGCCTCATAGCTGCAGGCGGAGACCACGCCACGCCGGTGCGGCTGCCCGCCGATGATCACGGCCTGGCCGCGCAGCTCCGGCCGGTGCAGGCGCTCCACCTCGACGAAGAAGCAGTCCATGTCCGCCAGCATGATGATTCTTTCTGCTTGTCCATACATGTGTATAGTATAACGTGGAAAATACAAATGTGTAGTAAAAACAGGGTGCAGGGAGGAGGTTGGAGTGGAGAGAGGAGAAGGGAAGCAGGGATCTGTAGCGGCTGCTTCCAGCAGCCGGCCGGAATGCCAGCCCCGCCCGTGGCGATCACACCTGCTGTGTGATCACCACGCCCTGGCTGTCCGGAGGCTCAGGGAAAGTAGTTGAAAAAACTGTGACAAATGGCAGCCTGAGATGGCAATCGCTTGAAGAGTCAACCTGCTCCCGGCAACCAGCAACCAGTTCCCAGTAACCTGTGATCAGCTGCAGCCCTGGCTGGTACCGCAGTTGAGGCACTTGTAGCAGGAGCCGTTACGCACCGTCACATGCCCGCAGGATTCGCAGAAGGGAGCATCGCCCATCATCGAGCTGAGCTGCTCCTCCATTGCGTTGCTGGTGGCATGCCTTGCACCGTTGCCATTGCCATTGCCGTTGCCGTTTCCACTGAGCACCGGCTGGGGCGGATGCACCGCATGGCCGTTGCCGCCATTGCCATTGGGATGGGGCAGGGGGGCATCGCCGGCTTCACGGTCCGCACGGGCCGCCTCACTGGCGCTGACCAGCGGCTGGGCCTCAAGGCGGATCTGGCGCTCATTCTGGTTGAGGATCAGCTCATCTGCGGCGGGCTTGATCTGTACGAAGTCGGTGCGGCCGAGGTATTCCATCCCGAGCACGCGGAACACGTAGTCAATCACGCTCTGCGCCATCTTGATGTTCGGGTGGTCACAGGTGCCGCTCGGCTCGAAGCGCGTGAACACGAAGGTGTCAACGAACTCCTCCAGCGGCACGCCGTACTGCAGGCCCTTGCTGACGGCGATCGCGAAGCAGTTCATCAGGCTGCGGAAGGCGGCACCTTCCTTGTGCATGTCGATGAAGACCTCGCCGAGCGTGCCGTCGCTGTACTCGCCGGTGCGCAGGTAGAGCTTATGCCCGCCGATGCGGCCTTCGAAGGTGAAGCCCTTGCGCTTCCTGGGAAGCGGGCGGCGCAGCGGGGCGTGGATCTGCAGGGTGCGGGCCTCGGCTGGGCTGACCGGCACGCGCTGCTCAGCCGGTGTGTAGTTCAGCGGGTTGACGAGGCTTTCATGCTGCTCAGGCTGCAGTGCCTGCTCGGCGATGGCAACCTCCTCCAGTACCTCGCTGTCATCCTCCTGCGCATCCGCCTTGGTGTTCAGCGGCTGGCTGAGCTTGCAGCCATCGCGGTACAGGGCGTTGCTCTTCAGGCCCAGTTGCCACGACAGCAGGTATGACTCCTGGATGTCCTCCACGCTCACTTCATTTGGCATGTTGATCGTCTTGCTGATCGCACCGCTGATGAAGGGCTGCACGGCCCCCATCATGCGGATGTGCCCGGTGTGGTGGATGAAGCGCTGGCCGTGGCGGCCGCAGCGGTTGGCACAGTCGAACACCGGCAGGTGTTCCTCGCGCAGGTGCGGTGCACCCTCCACCGTCATCATGCCGCAGATGTGGTCGTTGGCACGGCTGATCTGCTCGGCGGTGTAGCCCAGCGCACGCAGCAGGTTGAAGCCAGGGGCGTCGTACTGCTCGGGCTTGAAGCCCATGCGCTGCATGCATTCCTCACCGAGGGTGAAGGGCGAGAAGGCGAAGTGCAACTCGAACACGCCGGGCAGCTGGGCCTCGATGCGCTCAATGTCGTTGTCATTCATGCCCAGCTCACGCAGGCTGTCGGCATTGATCGTATGGTCGTCCAGTCGGCTGCTGCCCAGCACCCAGCGGCGGATCTCACCGATCTGCTTCTGGTCATAGCCGAGGTTGGCAAGCGCGAGCGGGATGCTCTGGTTGATGATCTTGAAGTAGCCGCCGCCCGCCAGCTTCTTGAACTTGACGAGCGCGAAGTCCGGCTCGACACCGGTGGTGTCGCAGTCCATCAGCAGGCCGATGGTACCGGTCGGGGCGATCACAGTGGTCTGGGCATTGCGGTAGCCATGCTGCTCACCGAGCTCCAAAGCGCGGTCCCAGCTGGCAATCGCCTGGCTGGCGAGGTAGTCGGGACAGATCGCATGCTCGATGCCCTGCGGGTTGATTGACAATCCCTCATAGTCCGTCGCGGCATTGTTGTATGCGGCACGGCGGTGGTTGCGCATCACGCGCAGCATGGATTCGCGGTTCTCGGCATACTTCGGGAAGGCCCCGAGTTCCGCTGCCATTTCCGCACTGGCTGCATAGGAATCGCCCGTCATGATCGCGGTCATCGCGGCAGCGATCGCCCGGCCCTTGTCACTGTCATAAGGGATGCCCATCACCATCAGGCAGGTGCCGAGGTTGGCATAACCGAGGCCGAGCGTACGGAAGTCATAGGACTTCTGCGCGATCTCGCGGCTGGGGAACTGCGCCATCAGCACGGAGATCTCAAGCACGATCGTCCACAGGCGGATGAAGTGCCGGTAGCTGTCCAGGTCGAACTCGCCACTGGCCTCGTCAATGAACTTCATCAGGTTCAGGCTGGCCAGGTTGCAGGCGGTGTCGTCAAGGAACATGTACTCGCTGCAGGGGTTGGATGCATTGATCCGGCCGCTCTGCGGGCAGGTATGCCATTCATTGATCGTGGTGTCGAACTGCACGCCAGGGTCGGCGCAGCGCCAGGCGGCATAGCCGATCTGCTGCCAGAGGCTGGCGGCGTCAATCGTCTTGCTGACATCACCATTCGTCCGGTTGATGAGGTCCCAGCTGCTGTTGTTGACAGCGGCCTCGAGGAAGGCATTCGTCAGGCGCACGGAGTTGTTGCTGTTCTGCCCGCTGACGGTGCTGTAGGCCTCGCCTTCAAACGCGGTGTCGAAGCGGCCCTTGCCACCGGCGACCAGCGCGGCGACCTTATCCTCCTCATGCACCTTCCAGTTGATGAACTTCTCGATGTCCGGGTGGTCAACGTCCAGGCAGACCATTTTGGCGGCGCGACGGGTGGTGCCGCCGGACTTGATCGCCCCAGCGGCGCGGTCGCCGATCTTGAGGAAGCTCATCAGTCCGCTGGACTGGCCACCGCCACTGAGGGACTCGCCCTCACCGCGCAGTGCGCTGAAGTTGGTGCCGGTGCCGCTGCCATACTTGAACAGGCGTGCCTCGCGCACCCAGAGGTCCATGATCCCGCCCTCATTCACGAGGTCGTCGCGCACGCTCTGGATGAAGCAGGCATGCGGCTGCGGATGGCTGTAGGCATCCTCCGATGCACGCAGCTCACCACTGTCGGCGTCAACATAGTAATGTCCCTGGCTGGGGCCGTTGATGCCATAGGCCCAGTACAGGCCGGTGTTGAACCACTGCGGGCTGTTGGGGGCGGCCATCTGTGTGAGCAGCGACCAGGCCAGCTCATCACGGAAGGCGGCGGCATCCTCCTCAGTATCGAAGTAGCCGTAGCGCTGGCCCCAGTCCGTCCAGCAGCCGGTCAGGCGATGGATCACCTGGGCAGCACTGTTCTCCGGGCCAAGCACAGGATTGCCATCCGCATCAAGCAGGGGCTTGCCACTGGCATCCGTCTGTGGCACTCCGGCCTTGCGGAAGTACTTGGATACCATGATGTCCGTTGCCAGCTGGCTCCAGTCCGCCGGGATCTGCGCATCCTTCATCTCGAAGACGACGCTGCCGTCCGGGTTGTAGATCACGCTGTTGCGGCTGCTCCACTCGATCTGCTCGTATGGAGACTGTCCCTTTTCAGTAAACCTTCTTTCGATTCGCATGCACGACCTCTGGTGCTGATACTCATCCCGTCGGGCGGACCATACTCAACCCTCTGCCGACCCGAAACCGCCTGCGAATAGTATTGGACCGCTGTTGGAACCGTGACCGGCGCGGAACCGGTAGTTGGTCTTTCGACCGACAGCTCTTCCCCACAGCAATATCCTCATTAACCGGACCGTCCAGCAACCCGGCAGCCTTCGCAGGTACAAACATAGCACTTCCATGTGCGCTATTCAATAGGTTGCGGGGATAACTTTGTGGATAAGTGTATGAAAGTGGTTGATTCATACTTCCATCCGTATAGATACTCCGCCCTGGTATCCACAACCCCATTGACATTCCAGATTGTAACCCCAACACTTGTTAAGTGTCAAGTGTGATTCTGGATTGTATGGCATGTGGATAACGGATTAGCGTGAATACCCGGTGGATCAGTGCTCACCAGGCCCGAAATTCCTGTTTATAGAGCCTGCCGTGATCAAGGGTTGGTCCTGAAGGAGGTCGGAATGCTTTCAGGCGGTGTAACGCTCAACCAATCTGCGCGCAAAGCTGCGGATGCCGCTGATGTTGCGGGAAACCGGACCGAGTTCAAGTTGTGCCAGGGCACCGCAGACAAGCACGCCTGCTGCCCATTCGCAGTATTGGTTGACAACGGGCCAGCCGGCTGAGGAGACCGGTAGTCCCAGTCGCGCGCTGAGCTGCCCGACCAGCGGTGCTGCGGGTACGGCAGTGCTGAATCCGGTGGCGAATACCAGGCGGTCCGTTGTCAGGTGTTCGTCATTGAAACGGAGATGGACACAGCTGCCAGCTTGGTTGACGGATGCTAGCTTTCCGGCATGCATTGTCATTTTCCCATGGAAACCGCATGCCAGCAGGCTGGCAGCAGTATCGCCGGGGAATGAACCGCGGATGCGCGCTTCACTGACCATCCGCTGGCGCTCCTCCGGGTCGGCAATAGCGGCCAGCCGGGAAAGCAGCCGCGGCCCGTTCCAGCCGGGGTCGCTGTCAAACCAGCTCAGCTGCGGCATCCGGTCCGTCAGGACCTGGACCCTGCAGCCCTGTTCGCCTGCCAGCCGGATTGCCAGCTGGGCGGCACTGACCCCGCTGCCGACAATTACGACATTCTCACCAGGCTGGATGTCACTGCGCCTGAAGGCCGGGTCGAACAGGTGCCGGATGCGCTCGCCGGCAAGGTCTGAATCCACCGGCAGGGCGGGGTAGTGCAGGGGCTGGCTGTTACCGGTCGCAAGTACGATCCGCTTAGAGTGGATCGATTCCACAGAGGTCTGCACATTGAAGCTGCCGTCATCACTCCGGTGGATGTCCAGCGCACTGCCACGGATGCGCATTTCCTCCAGTCGATGTTCATCTATCACTGATTTGGCGTGCGCATTCCAGCAGGCCAGGGAGGGTCTCAGGTAGGGCTGCAGGTACTCCCTGCGCCAGTCCGGGCAGTTGGCCCTTGTCCAGTCAAGCAGTTCATTAGTACGGATCCCGACGTGGTGCGCCGCTGGAGAGCGCAGGAAGCGCATCCCGCAGGCATCGGTGGTCTGCCTCCAGCGAGCCAGTGGATCTATGTGCGGATCAAGCACGCGGATCTCATCCCTGCTGAATCCCAACCGCGCACTGAGTACGTGGGACACGAAGGTGCCCTGCACACCGCCACCGATCACCAGCCATTCCAGCACGGCCCCAATATATATGTAGTACAGCAGGTCCTTCCATCCTCTGCACAGTCCTTTTTCAACCCTTCTGTGGGAAGGAATCCCTTCCCGGCCCTTCATAACCCTGTCAATGTGACCGGTCATCGTGGCTTATACGCCCATGAAGCCAGATCAGCACTGAATTCAGCCACATTGTGCGCAATTACGCCAGTTACTGCGACAGATAGTCCTCGGAATTATTTCAGAAATTTTCCATCAATAACTAAACAGATACTAAGCAAAGTCCCTAATTTGCCCTTGTTTGAAGATTTCAAACCGGATATCATGCTGCTACCGAAAGGAACGTCCCTGAAAGGGGAACAAACTCCCAACGGTGACCTGAAATTGCAAAGGGGCTCAGGTGAACCTGGTGAATGCGGAATCGGTAGGCGGCCAGTCGCTGTTCGGACAGCACGAGGCTTCTGTCGACTCCAAGGGACGAGTCAGTCTTGCCAGGAACCTGCGCCAGCAGTTCGGGGATGAGGCAGTTGTCCTCAAGTGGGACCGTCACCTGAAGGTGATGACTCCCGAGAACTTTGAAAAAGTGGTCGGGACGGTGATGAGCCGTCTGTCCTTCAGTTCGGGCAAGGGTGCCGGGAACTTCTTCGATCCCAAGATGCAGCGGGATCGCAGGGCCTTCTTCGGCAACAAGTTCGAGCTGAGCCTTGACAGCCAGGGCCGCATGGCGCTGCCGAAGAACCTGCGCGTGGCGATGAACCTCTACGAGGACGTCGTCTGGGTGGGTTGCGGCGAGTACGTCGAACTCTGGTCGCTCAAGGATTACGAAGCTGACTGTGCGCGTTGGGAGGAGTCGGGTGGTTTTGAGCAATTGTTCAATGGCCCGGCTCCTCCTGAAAATTCCCCCGCGCATGATACCGACGGAGATGGCGGACCTGATGGGGAATAGGCCGCCGGTGGCGAGGGATGCCTGATGGAACCACGCCACAGACCAGTACTTTTACAGCAAGTCATTGAGAGCCTCGCCCTGGATCCTGGGCTGGTCTTCATCGATGGAACCATGGGCTCGGCGGGCCACTACAGCGCGGTGGCAAGCCGATTGGTTCCAGGTGGGATCGCGATCGGCATCGACAGGGATCAATCGGCGATCGAAAGAACTAGGGCCGTGCTTGAGGGGATGGAGTTCGACGGCGTCGAACTGCACCTCGTGCATGGTGAGATTGCAGAGCTAGAGAGGGTTTTACACAAAGTGGGAATGCAGCACGCCGACAGGGTGCTGTTTGATCTCGGCCTCAGTTCTGACCAGCTTGACGATCCAGGGCGGGGTTTCAGTTTCCTCAGGGAAGGTCCGCTGGACATGCGCCAGGACCGCCGGCAGACGCTGACGGCGGAGGACGTTGTCAACGACTACCCGGAAGAAGCCCTGGAGCAGATCCTGCGCGATTACGGCGAGGAGCGCTTCAGCAGGCGGATAGCCGCGGCGATCGTTGCCAGGCGCAGGGGCGGACGGATCACGGGGACGCTGGAGCTGGCCACGCTCATTGAGCAGGCCATGCCTGGCAGGCGCGGCAAGTCGCATCCGGCGACCCGCAGCTTCCAGGCGATCAGGATGGAAGTCGGCGGGGAAGTCCGCCAGATTGAAGAGGGAATCAGGCAGGCCGTGGAACTGCTCAGCCACTCTGGCAGGCTGGCAGTGATCACCTTCCACAGCCTGGAGGAACGCATTGTCAAGCGGACACTGCGGCCATACGGACGGCACGGCGGCCGGACGGACTGGCAGGTGAACATGCTGGGCAAGGTGATCGAGCCTGACGAGGAGGAGGTGCAAGGGAATCCGCGCAGCCGTTCGGCCAAGCTGCGGGTTTATGAGAAGCGCCTGCTGTAGGCGGTGCCAGGTATCTGAGGAGCGAATGCGATGGCGGTTCCGAAGCTTGATCCGCGGTTCACCACCGACCGGGTCTATGGTTACGGCGAGTACAAGATTCTGAGTGCGGCGTTCGGCGAACGCCGGCCCAACGGACTGAAGGCCTGGCAGCGCAGGCTTGCCAAGGGCAAGGCTGTTCGCCTGTTCGGCTTCAAGCTGGCAATCATCCTCGGAATCGTGGCGGCCGTGATCGGGCTGGCGGCAATGGCGGCATTTGACAGCGAGACCATGCAGCTGTCCTATGAGGACCAGCAGCTCAGCCAGACCCTCGGGACACGCATCGAGCAGCAGATGGAGGAGGCCCAGCAGGGTCTGATCCAGAGCGAGAACGAACTGCTGGCTGGCGACAACAAACCGGCGGCACTTGTGAACTATGAACCGGCGACGGAGTACATCGTGCTGACGAACATCAGCCAGGCCAGCGGCAAGATGCTGGTCGAGGAGCTGTATCCGCTCAGCAAGGAAATGATCAAGATCGAACCCTGAACCAGGTCATCGGAAAATTGACAATTGCGGAGAATTGAGATGAACGAACACCGTTGGCACAAGCTCCAGCGTGTCTACAACAGGATATTTTTCTCCGCCTTCCTCCTCGGGGCTGCCTATCTGGCAGCCCACATTTATTTTCTGCAGAACGACCCGCAGGTCACCGCCTACTACAGCAAGGCCGTGCATTCCCGCTGGGAAGGCACGGAGAATCCTGAGGGGCGGCGCGGTGACATCCTCTACCGTGACGGCAGCGTGCTGGCAACCACCCGCCGCCTGACCCGAGTCGTGCTCGACATGAAGCTGATCCGGGAAGGTGGGGATGAGGCGATCGACGGCATCGTGCACATGCTGTCGGAGTACAACGGTGGCAACGACCTCGAGATCCGCCGGCGGATGCTGGCTTCAGACAGCCGCGGGCTCGAGATCCTGCGCGGCCTGCCCGCCGCCTCCGCCCGCGAGATCGACGACCGCAGCTTCCGCGGAGTGACCACGCTCTACTACCTTGAGCGCTATTACCCATGCTCTGACAACGGCGCACCGGCCACCGTCGGGTTCTACTCCAGCAGCCGCGAGCACCAGCTCGGGCTGGAAGCCGCCTGGCACAATGAGCTGCGCGGCATCCCCGGCCGCCGGGAGTTCATGCGCGACGGTTCGCAGAACCGCCTGCCGGGATCAATGCAGACCGTCGCCGAGGAGGTGCCTGGCCGCAGCCTGCGCACCACGCTTGATCCCGCGATCCAGCTGATCTGCGAGGAGGAGCTGGCCGCCGGCATGGAGCAGCACAACCCGGACTGGGGCGTCGCGATCGTGATGGAGCCCCACACCGGCCAGGTGCTGGCGATGAGCAGCGCACCGGACTTCGACCCGAATGACTTCGTCGCCGGAAAGCTGTTTGACGAGCAGGGCAACCTGGTCAACCAGCAGAACCCGGCGGTGCATTTCCTAGTCGAGCCGGGCAGCACCGCCAAGCCGCTGCTGGCAGCCTACGCCGTGGACCGAGGCTGGATTTCAGACAACCAGCGCTTCATCTGCAACCAGAAGATCAACATCGGCCGCTACTGGATCACCGAAGCAGAAGCGACGCACTACATTGGTGATTCCTCCGGGGTGCCGGTTGCCGACATCATCCGTGAAAGCAGCAATGTCGGCATGGCACGCATCGCGATGAAACTCGGCCAGGAGCAGGTGCTCGAGGCCTACCGCTCCTACGGCCTGTTCAGCCGCACCGGGGTGGAGCTGCCGATGGAGTCATCCGGTCGCCGGCCGAACAGCTGGCAGGATGAGAGCATCAAGTGGCCGACTGTGTCGCTTGCCAACTCCGGCTTTGGCCAGGGCTTCTCAATGACTCCGCTGCAGCTTGCCGCGGCCTACTGCGTGATTGCCAATGGCGGCTATGAGGTGCATCCGACCCTCAAGCTCGAGCTGGAGGACACGGCGGTCGAGGGCGAGACCGGCATGCTGCTGGTTGACAACGGCAATGAACGCGTGTTCGACCTGGACAGTGGCCAGCGCCGCGTGCTCAGTGAGCAGGGCTGCCGCCGTGCCCAGGAATGGCTGCGCAACGTGGTGGTGGAGGGTACCGGCAAGAAGGCCATCCCGGACCGCTACATGAAGTCGATGGCCAACAAGCGCGACCTGAAGAGCGGCAACCCGCGCTTCCTGCCCGCCGGCAAGACCGGCACTGGACAGATCGCCGGCAAGGACGGCAAGGGTTACGAGGAACATGCATACCTTGCCAGCTTCGCCGGCTACTTCCCGGTGAAGGACCCGCAGTATGTGATCGTTGTGATGTATTCTCACCCCCGCAGGGGTGTCTACTACGGCGGCAGTGTGGCCGCCCCCGTCTTCTCGCGGATCACGGACAGGATCAGCTACCTGGCATTCGGAGAGAGAGCAGAGGTGCCTAATGAGACTTGATGACCTGCTGGAGGGAATGGACTCCCTGGACCACATGAACCTGTTTGGCGACATGGAAGTTGACCGTGTCGTCAGCGACAGCAGGAAGGTGGTCCCCGGCAGCGTGTTCGTTGCCATTCCCGGCACGCAGTATGACGGGCACCGCTTCATCGCGCAGGCCCTGGCTGCAGGCGCTTCGGTGGTAGTGCAGAGTGCGCCGCTGGACCCTGATGCAACAGGTTCCTTCGTGCGCGTCAGCGACAGCCGCAGGGCATATGCGCTGCTGAATGCGCGACTGTTCGGCAACCCAAGTGAAAAGCTGCGCGTGATCGGTATCACGGGCACGAACGGCAAGACATCGACCGCCCTGCTGCTCGGCCACCTGCTCAACTCAGCCGGCCGCCGCGCGGCGGTACTTGGCACTCTCGGCCTGCTGCGGCCCGGTGCTGCGGAGTTCCTCAGTGGTTCGCTGACGACACCCGATGCGGCTGACATCCAGCAGATGCTTGCCAACCTGGTTCGTGAGGGGGCGACACACCTCGTGATGGAGGTCTCGAGCCATGCCCTGCAGCAGCAGCGCGTGGCCGGCATCCGCTTCGCAGGCGGGGTGTTCACCAACCTCAGCCAGGACCACTTCGACTACCACGGCAGCATGCAGGAATATGCTGCAGCCAAGGAGATCCTGTTCAAGGACTACCTTGCCCCGCAGGGCGGCTACGCCGTGATCAACCTTGATGACGAAACCGGCCGGGCATACGCATCCCGCTTTGACGGCCTGCTGCTGAAGTACGGCACCGAACGTGCCAGCAACCTTGTGATCACTGAACCGCAGGCGGATGCCAGCGGGGTGCGCTGGAAACTGGTGCTCAAGAACGGCATCTGGCCCGCAAGCCTCGCTGAGGATTCGAACATGGCCTGCCTTTCCTGCAGCCTGGCGGGAGACTTCCAGGTCTTCAACTGCACCGCCGCCGTGGGCGTGGCCCTGCTGGAAGGTCTCGAATTGTCCCAGGTGAAGGATGCACTGGCGGCCTTCAGCAACGTGCCCGGCCGCCTGCAGCGCGTGCCGAACCCGGCTGGGATAAATGTATATGTGGATTATGCCCACACCCCGGACGCGGTGGACAACGTGGTCAGTGCACTGGGCCGCCTCGTGCCGCAGGGAAATCGACTGATTACCGTGGTCGGCTGTGGCGGGGACCGTGACCGCAGCAAGCGCCCGCAGATGGGACGAATCGCCCAGCAGGGCAGCGGCCTGTCCATCTTCACGAGCGACAACCCGCGCACGGAGGACCCATCCGCGATCATCGATGAGATCCTGGCCGGGCTGGACCCGGACGGCGGCCCCTGGCTGCGTGTGGAGGACCGGCGCGAAGCGATCCAGCGCGCCCTGGCCGAGGCCAGTGCGGGTGACATCGTGCTGATCGCCGGCAAGGGCCACGAGGACTACCAGATCCTGCGCGACCGGACGATTCATTTCTCAGACTCTGAGGAAGTGGAGAAGTATTTTGCAGGGCAGGGCGGTAGCATTACCTGATCCGCGGTGAAATGCGGATTATGTCCTAGAATATTGGCCTGCCGGACAACCAGACCGCCACTCATTATGTTTCCTTTCGACGGTGGCGGAACACGGTGTCCCATAGGATGCACGCTCCGGCAGCGACCCGGGACCGCCCGGGAAAGTTGATACTGAGGTAACTGACAATGGGTAACGAATCCACGTTCGCCATCGGCGAGCTGCTGCCTGCCATCGGTGGGCGCCTGCTGCATGGCAACCCGGACATCCGCTTCGGCAACTACTGCATCGACAGCCGTTATGTCGACCACCGTACGCTGTTCGTGCCGCTGATGGGCCAGAGCCGCGACGGCCACCAGTTCATCATCGACAGCATCGGCAAGGGAGCGGTGGCCTGCTTCGTGCGCACCGGCCACCACCAGATCCATGAGATCCTAAGCTGGCTGCGCTCCCAGGTGCAGCGCGGTTTCCTCGAGTTCGAGGATGTCTGCGTGATCGAAGTGCGCCACACGCTGGTGTCCCTGCAGAAGATGGCTGAGTGGTTCCGACGCCAGTTTGACACGAAAGTGATCGGCGTGACCGGCTCCGTCGGCAAGACCGGCACCAAGGAGATGCTGATCCAGCTGCTGGCCAAGCGTTTCCAGACCGTCGGCACCGAGAAGAACTTCAATAACGAGATCGGCGTACCCCTGGCCCTGAGTCGCATCAATGCCTATACCGAAATGACAGTGGTGGAGATGGCGATGCGCGCCCGTGGCGAGATCAGCCTGCTGTCCCGCATCTCGCATCCCAACATCGCGATGATCACCAATACCTCCGGCAGTCATGTCGGACGGCTCGGTTCCTTCGAGGAGGTCTACAAGGCCAAGGGTGAGATCGTTGACGGCCTGGTGCCCGGCGGTACCGTCGTGCTCAACCGCCGCGATGAGAACCTGTTCGGCATCCTCGAGGAGATCGGCAACCGCAAGGCCAACCGCGATGAGTACGACATCATGTACTTCGATGCGTCCGAGGCCTACAGGAACAGCGGTATCCCGCCCTTCATCACCCGCAATGACAACTTCGAGCTGCCGCTGGACCTGCCGGAGGCAGATGTCTGGCTGGAGGATGTGAAGCTGCTCGGGATCGACGGCAGCCGCTTCATGCTCTGCACGAAGGAAGGCAAGGTCGAGGTCAACCTGCATATGCTCGGTCGCGGTGCAATCGAGAACCTGACCGCCGCTGCCACTGCGGGACTGAAGCTTGGCCTGACGCTTGATGACATCGCCGAGGCGGCTCCAGAACTGCTGCCTGCACCGCAGCGCCTGAACCTGTTCCAGCTCGGGCAGGACCTGTTCCTGATTGACGACTGCTACAACAGCTCACCTGCCAGCGTGCGTGACAGCCTGGAGCTGCTGCTCAATATTGACGACAGCTTCGAGAAGATCCTCGTGATCGGTGACATGCTTGAGCTGGGCAAGTACGAGACCCTGCTGCACCGCCAGTGCGCGCTGACAACGCTCAACCTTCCGCTCAAGCAGGTGTATGCGATCGGCCCGCGCATGAACGCCTTCAACGAGGTGGAGGGCCTGGATGATGTGGAGCTGTTCTACATAGAAGGCCGCAGCGAACTGGAGGCTTCGATGGGCTTCCGCCCTGAGGACCGCAGCTTCGGCGCCCCGATGCATGGAGAGCGCAGCACACGCGAGTTCGGTGCCCCGATGCGCGGTGGCAACCGGGCCCAGCAAGCCGAACAGCGCCAGCGCGGTGATACCGTGATCCTCGACGACCGCGCCGCCAGCAAGCTCAGTGCCCTGCTGCTCAGCGCGATCAACCGCAATGACAAGCCCAAGGTGGTGATGGTCAAGGGCAGCCGCGCCCTGCACTTGGAGCGCGTCGTCAATGACCTGCTCAACGGCACGGCGGTCTGACGGTGCCGTTCAGCCTGACCCTGGTCGCTCTGAGCTCGATGGCTGTTGGCCTGGGATTGTTCTGGCTCTACAGGAAAATCGTCGGTGGGCGCATGGATCAGGCCTTCCGGGAAGACGGGCCGAGCCATCACCTGAAGAAGGGCAGGGTGCCAACCGGTGCGGGGCTGGTCTTTGTGATCGGCATGCTGGGCATATCTCTCCTACTTGTTTCCGGTGGAGCGGACCAGCCAATGATCTGGGTCTGCCTGGCTGCGGCCCTGATGGGACTGCTGGGTTTCGTTGATGACCGGGCCAAGGTGCTGGGTGGCAGCGCTGGACTCAAGGCGCGCTTCAAGTTTCCGGCGATGCTGCTGGTCGGCGCTCTGTTGCTGTTCCACATCAGGCCTGACATTGCCGCTGGGCTGCCTCAGATAGTGGATGGAACCATTACTGGGGTCAGTTTCGTGCTGGATTTGCCCAACTGGCTGTACTACGCGCTCGGCCTGTTCATCTGGCTTGGAGCCATCAATGGCAGCAACTTCACGGATGGTCTGGACGGATTGCTTGGGACTACAACGCTTGCCAGCCTGTTGTCAATGCTGTTCACCTTCAGCGCGATGACATTGCTGCCAGATTCGGACATCTTAGCTGTAGCAGTCATCATTGGCCTGTTGATCTCCTTTCTCAACTTCAACTGGAAACCGGCCAGCATCTACATTGGAGACAGCGGCTCGCTTTGCATTGGTGCATTCGTGGCCGGCCTGGCGCTGCTCAGCGGTCTGTGGCTATTCCTCGGCCTGTTTGCCTTCATCTGGGTGGAAGAGGTGCTGAGCGTGATGCTGCAGGTTGCCTACTTCAGGCGCACCGGAGGCAAGCGGATCTTCCTGATGACGCCGATCCACCACCACTTCGAACTGGCCGGCTGGAAGGAAACCACCGTTGTCTACGTGTTTGCCGCCCTGCAGGCCTGGGGTTGCCTCAGTGCCTGGCTCTGGCTCATGGTCGGGCCAATAGCCGGAATCGCCAGCAGCGCACTGCTTGTGATGACTTTCATCTTCCTCGTGCTGCGATACCGCACGCGTGTTGCATAATTTCCACAATCATTATTCCCGGACACGAAATTGAACGACTGGCTCGGACAGAAGGTTGGCATCTACGGACTCGGCAAGACGGGAAGGGCCTGCGTCGAGTACCTCGCGCCGCGCATGGTGCGCCCGCTGGTGATCGTTGACAACACCACTGCGGATGACCTCGCGCGCCTGCAGGCGGAGGCGGAGGACCGCTATGACCTGCTGGCGGGTGACGACGCACTCCAGCAGGCCACGGAGCTGGACACCCTGATCGTCAGCCCCGGCGTGCCATTGACGAACGAAAACGTGTCGGCAGCGCTGGCAGCGGGTGTGAACGTGATCTCCGAGCTGGAGTTCGCCTCGCGCTACTGCGAGGGCTACCTGATCGGCATCACCGGCACCAACGGCAAGAGCACCACCACCGTGATGCTCGGGCACATCCTCTCGGCGCTCGGCCCCTGCCATGTGCTTGGCAACATCGGTTCCCCGCTGCTGGCCAGCCTCGATGAGATCCAGCCAAATGAGTTCGTTGCGCTGGAGGTGTCCAGCTACCAGCTTGAGGCGATTGATGCCTTCGCCCCCCGCATCGCGATCTATACAAACCTGACGCCGGACCACCTGGACCGCCACGGCACCGTGGAGGAGTACGCCCGCATCAAGCGGCGCATGGTCGACAACATGCAGGAAGGGGACTTCGTGATCACGAACGCCATGACCCCGGAGTTCCACCCCGACGTGTTCAACCGGCCGGACCTGCACTTCCTGCAATACCGCTCCACCCCCGGCAACCGACTGCGCGGGGCCTGGCTTGCCAATGACCGCATCATCTGCGACCTTGGCAGCGAAGGGGCGGAGATTCCGCTCGACTGCATCCAGATCCCGGGCCTACATAATGTGGAGAATGCAATGGCGGCGATCCTCGCCTGCCTGTCGGTCGGGGCCACGGCTGAGACGATCATTGAGCGCCTGTCCAGCTTCCACGGCTATGAACACCGCATCGAGCTCTGCCGCGAGGCAGGCGGGATCCGCTTCTACAACGATAGCAAGGCCACCAATCCAGAGGCCACTATCATCGCGCTCAGGGCGATGGAGGGTCCACTGGCAATCATCCTCGGTGGTCGTGACAAGAACACCGACCTGTCTGCGATGGTTGAGCTGCTGAAGCAGAAGGCGCAGCATGCCATCGTCTATGGCGAAGCCGCTGACAGATTCGAGCAGGAACTGCGCGCAGCAGGTTATAATGGAATCTCGAGGGTTGATAACGTCGAACAGGCCGTGCGTGAGGGTGTACGGCAACTGGCGGGCGAGGGTGGAACACTGCTGTTGTCACCGGCCTGCGCCAGCTTCGACCAGTACCCCGGTTTCGACGTGCGCGGTGAGCACTTCAAGCAGATCGTCGCATCGCTTGAGCTTGGCTGAGCACGCCGCCGGGTTTTGAGGTGAACAGTGGGATACGAGACTCAGACGTCTCCAGTGGCACTCAGCGCGCGTCCGCGCATCCGTGCGCTGCAGGCCTCCGTACGCAGCGTTGCCATCGTGCTCATCCTGCTGATGCTGATGGGTGCCGCGATGGTCTATTCAACCACGGTCTACTCGAACATTGCCGCCGGTGAAGCTCCCTACGGCGACTTCATCCGCCACATGATGATGATGGGCATCGGCGTGGTGCTGAGCCTCGTCGGCATCAGCGCCTTTGTCGCCTTCTCGCCGATCCGCCGCTGGGCGCGCTTCGTGATCCCGGTGTTCTTCCTGGTCAGCCTCGCGCTCGTGGCGCTTGTTTCCCTGACGGACCTCGGCGTATCCGCCAACGGTGCCACGCGTTCGATCGAGGTGATGGGCATCACATTCCAGTCCTCGGAACTGCTGAAACTGTTCCTGATTCTCTACCTCGCCCAGCTGCTGTGCTGGTGGCGTCGCCAGCCTGAGGAGATACTGAAGGCCCAGGAACAGGGCAGGGTGCTCAGCAGCAGGCGGCCCAGCTGGCCGCATGCTCCGCTGCTGGCCTTCCTTGCGATTGGGGCCGCCGCAGGTTTCACCGTGATCCAGCCGGATCTCGGCAGTACCGCGATCATCGTGGCCGCCAGTGTGATCACGCTGTTCATCGCCGGCATCAGCCGCATGCAGAAGATTGCCATCCTGGCCACGCTGGTCGTGCTCGGGCTGTCCGTGTTCTACGTGGCGCCGTATTTCGTGCCCTACGTCAGCCAGCGGCTGGAGACCTTCCGCAACCCGATGGAGAACGAGAACGCCGCCTCCTTCCAGATCACCCAGTCTATGGGCGCGATCATCGATGGCGGCACCGCTGGCCGCGGCTACCTCCGCAGCGAACAGAAGCTCAACCGCCTGCCCTTCGCACGCACCGACTTCGTCTTCCCGATCATCATCGAGGAGTTGGGCCTGCTCGGCGGGATCTTCGTGATGGGGCTGTTCGTGGCCCTCGCCTGGTTTTCTTCCGAACTCGCAGGCCGCTGCCGGGAACCATTCCACAGGACAGTCGCAGCCGCAATTGGATTCACGATTTGCCTGCAGGCGATGGTCAATATCGCTGTCACCACCAACGTGGTGCCCAACAGTGGACTGACCCTGCCATTCTTCTCAGTGGGCGGCACCAGCCTGGTCGTGAGCATGGTCAGTGTCTCACTGATCATCGCAATTGGGCTGGCGGAGGTGCGCAGCCTCAGCCGGGAAAGCATGCTGGTCGCCTCAGGAGAGCGCAGGCAGCAGCTCCGGCGTGAGCGCAGCGGCACCGTTTAATTGTGAATAAATGGGCAGATAGGTGGATAAGCGGTTGTTTGATTCCGCAATCACGTATATAATCAGGCCGTCCTGAATTCAAGTAGTAAAAGGGGTGGCAATCGTAATTGCAGTTACGATTAACCCCGGGACCTAACCGGAATGGCTAAGTACGGGGTCAAGGTGCAGTTCTGTACCGGCCCGTATTTGCTTTCTGGCAGAGGAATGGCATGAATTTATCCGAGTACGTGGGAATCTTCATCTTCTTTGCCATGATGCTGGGTGTCAGCGCCTTGCTGATCCTCGTCAGCCATCGCTTCGCGATCACCGTCAAGTCCGATACCTATGACTGGTCGCGGCCCTACGAATGCGGCATGCCCAACGAGGGCTTCAAGCTGGACCGCTACCCGATCCACTACTACCTCGTCGGCATCCTGTTCGTGATCTTCGATGTGGAAACGATCTTCCTCGTGCCCTGGGCTGTCACCGCGCAGGAATTCCGGGAGATCGGGGCCACCGCCTACTGGCTGGGCATCATGGCGCCGTTCTTCATCGTGCTTGTGATCGGATACATGTACGACCTCAGGAGCGGTATCTTCGACTGGGGCCATGAAGGCCCGCCGCCTCCCAAGGAGCTCAGGCAATGACGAATCCCGATACAAGGCTGATCAATGCTCCGTCGAACACGGACATCCGGCCATACATTGACAACTGGAATCCCGGCGACAGCTCAATCCTGATGACCAAGCTGGACTGGATGCTGCGCGTGGCCCAGACCAACAGCCTCTGGCCGATGGCCTTCGGCCTGGCCTGCTGCGCCATCGAGATGATGGCCTCCAGTGCGGCGCGCTTCGACCAGAGCCGCTTCGGCAGTGAGGTGTTCCGCGCCTCCCCGCGCCAGGCCGACCTGATGATCGTGCCCGGCCGCCTGAGCTGGAAGATGGCTCCTGTGATCCGCGAGCTGTACGAGCAGATGCCGCACCCCAAGTGGGTGATCAGCATGGGCGCCTGCGCCAGCTGCGGCGGAGTGTTCCAGACCTACAGCATCGTGCCCGGCGTGGACCACATCATCCCTGTTGACCTATACATCCCCGGCTGCCCGCCGCGCCCTGAAGCGCTGCAGGATGGCCTGATCAAGCTGCAGAACAAGATTCGCACCGGCCGTGCAATGAACCCCAAGGCTGAGCCTTCGGGCAGGATGGACGGCAAGTAATGGCGGACCTCAGGACAGCAGACCAGCTGCTAGAACTGGCGAAGAACGAACTTGGCAACATGCTCATTGACAGCTCTACCGCCGCCGGCGATCTCTCGATCCTCGTGCCTGCCGGCAGCATCCGCGAGGTGCTCACGAAGCTGCGCGACGCCGACGGCCTGCGCTTTGACCTGATGAGCTACATGACCGTGGTT
>JAGRNR010000080.1:0-12423 GCA_020440645.1 bacterium
GGGAAGACTTCATCCGTGACCACGACATCCAGGCTGGCCGCGACCTGTGGGCCTACCTGCGCAGTGACTACTCCTTCACCACCCCCGGTGAGGGCCGTACCGTCGACTTCGACTACGGCACCGTGCTTGGCTTCAACGGCGACCTGAACCGCAACGGCGTGATCGGCGAAGCCGCTGACAAGTTCCCGGTCCGTGTCCGCTTCTTCACCGATGTGGACGCCTACGACGACTACTTCGACGACCTGAACGGTTACCCGAACTACTGGCCGGATGGCGACTCCTTCATTGAGGGCGGTTGCTACATGGTGGACGAGGGCGACCCGAACTACCCCGTCAGCATCTTCGATGACGCTGATGAGGAGGACCCGACTGACACCGTTGCCGGTGCCGGTCCGTACGATGTTGACCTGTTCTTCGAGATCGCGTTCGGCGTCGGTCCCTACGATGTCGACCTCGACTGGAACTACAACTTCGTCCTGTTCGGCGGTAGCGGTAACACCCAGCCCGTCGGCACCTACCCGGCTGCCGGCAAGTGGGGCGAGACCGTCAACGTCGACCCGACCCCCGCTGGTGGCAACGGTAACTACACCTTCGCCCTGATGGTGACCGATGCCAACAACGACACCGACGAGTTCTTCTGGCCCGATCCGGTGCCGCTGTTCCCCGCCTGGTACTTCGGCGACAACATGTCCGCTTACGCGAACACGAACGACGCCCTGGCCGCCGGCTGGACCCGCAGCAACACCAACGCCACCCAGTGGTACATCGGTCCCCAGTGGGACGGCTTCTCTGGTCCGTTCTTCGGCATCATGAGCAGCCCGGCTGTGATCGGTGAGTGGGGTGGCCAGATGTGGCACTGCAACGACGGCACGGGCCTGGAGTACCAGAACAACGCCCAGGCCGGCCTGCGTAGCCCCGGCTTCAACGTCAGCAGCGGTACGCCGTGGCTGCACTACCGTGTCTGCCTCGACATGGAGGACCAGACCTGGGAGCACTTCTATCATGGTGCGTCCAACGGTTCTGCCGCCAGTGCGACCCAGACCACCTGGAGCAATGGCTTCCAGGAGATCGGTCACACCATCGACGGTTTCGGCGTGAACTCCAGCACCCAGCAGCACTGGCAGCTGGGCGGCGCTCCCGCAGGTACCACCTACATCCACTTCCGCTTCACGGCTGATTCCTCAATCAACTGGTGGAGTGGTAGCCACGTGGACGGCATCTACGTCACCGACGGCAACTTCCCGCCGGTCGGTAGCTAAGCTGCCCCGAGCCTGATCGACTGAATCGATTGCCCCCGGGGCATGTCCCCGGGGGCTTTTTCATGAATAATTGAAGTAAAAAGGCCGTCTGAATAACATGCCCCCGATCCACTCCGCGATCCGAAACGTATCCATAGCCATCCTGCTGGGCCTGCTGGCTGGCTGTCCCGCCGGACAATCCGGCGAAACCGGTTCCACCAATGTGGATGCCGCCACTGCGAAGTCCGATCCCGGCAACTCTGCCGCCGATGCGGCCGCAGCTGAAACAGATACGCAGGCTGCCCCCAGCGGGCAGGAAAACATGACCTGGCGCGCTTACATCGATCCGCAGATGACGATGGACGAGATTGAGGCGCTCAGTGAGGATGAGGCACGTGCCAAGCTGGATGAGCTGGGCGTCCCATTCGAGGCCTTCAACTTCCATGAGGCGATCGAAATGGACCCGCTCGAGCTGTGCGCACTGTTCCTGCAGGCCGGCATGCCGGTGGACACCCCCAACATGGCCGGCGTGTCCCCGCTGCAGGCCGCTTCATACCAGCAGAAGACCGAACACATGAAGCTGTTCATCGAGCATGGCGCGGATGTGAACTATGAGGATCCGCGCTTCAGGGCCACGGCGGTGGATTTCGCCGTCGGCAGTGGGAACATGGAGGTGCTGCAGATCCTGCTGGACCAGGGGGCCGACCCCGCCGGCGGCAGCCAGTCGCGCCCGATCCTGATTGACGCGATTGAGTCCGGCAGCATGGACATGTTCAACTTCATCTATGAGAAGTTCCCGGATGTGACCGTGACCGACCGTACCGGCCAGGGCACGCTGATGAATGCCTGCCTGACCGGGCACCTGGAGATCGCGCAGCGCCTGGTGGAACTCGGGGCTGAGATCAACCAGGTTGAACCGCAGGGCGGCACGCCGCTGGCGGCGGCAGCCTACCGGGGCAACTGGGAAATCTTCGACTTCCTGATGCAGCACGGCGCGGACCCGATGCAGAGCTACCGCGGCAACCGCAACCTGCTGTTCGAATTCGGCTACCACCAGGACTATCCGCATGAACTGGCCGAACAGCTGATCGAGCAGGGCATGGACATCAACCAGCAGGATGAGCGCAGCGGCCTGACGCCACTGATCAATGCTGCCAACAATGCGAACCTGGACCTCGTGAAGCTGCTGCTGGACCACGATGCGGACCCGGACAAGCGCGACCTGAACGGCATGAGTGCCTGTGACTTCGCGAAGTTCACTGAGAACGGGGACATGGTGCTGCTGTTCAGCAAGTACGGCATCACCAGTGAGCGGGAGTTCCCGCAGCAGTAGGGCACCCTGCTGTGCTAGAATGCAGCAGGAGCGGGACTGTTCAGCCCAGGCCGCCCCTGACCAGACATAGAATTCCAGACCGGCAGCCCAACTGCCGGCGGGCCCAAGAGGAAGGACATGCGACGGATACTGATCATCTGCGGCCTGGCGCTATTGCTGGCCGCTTCCTGTGCTGACAAGCAGCAGGCCGGCAGCGCCGGCAAACCCGCTGACTCCACCCGGCAGCAGACCGCCAAGGCGGACGGTGACTCACTCTACGCTGACTACCCGGCCAGTGACGCTGCGCTGGAACAGAAGCCCCTGCCAGCCCCATCCGGCAGCGGCAGCTTCGTCAAGCTTGAACCCGCGGAAACCGGGATGGACTTCGTCGGCCTGGCGGAAAGCCGGGAGCTGCTGCTGGATGACGTCGGTTCGCAGGCCGGCATGGCGGCGGCGGATTACGACGGCGATGGCGACATCGACATCTACCTCTGCGGCATCGAGAATGACAACCAGCTGTTCCGCAACGAGGGTGGCTGGAAGTTCACCGACGTGACGGACGAAGTGAACCCGGAGCTGCGCGTGAGCGGTGAGCTGGCGGGCAGCGCGGTGTTCTTCGACATCAACGGCGACCGGCTGCTGGACCTCTACGTGGCGGTGCGCGGTGGCAAGAACCGGCTGTTCATCAATGGCGGAGACGGCAGCTTCAGCGAGCAGGCAGCGGACTACGGGCTTGACACGGAGCGCAGCACGATCGTGAGCGCTGTGTTCGACCTTGACAACGACGGCGACCTGGACATCTACAACGCCAACAACCGCAAGGGCCGCAACGAGGACGGGATGGTGGAGGAGGAGCGTGGCAACGCACGCTACTTCGGCTTCTTCCTCAACCCGGAGACCGGCGAGCGCATCCTGGATGATGAGTCCAGCCAGACGCACTACATGGACAACTCCGGCAAGATCCGCCTGAAGCCCGACAGCGACGAGTTCTATGTGAACAAGGGCGAGGGCAAGTTCATCAACGAGGCCTCCACCATCGGCGTACGCCCGGACGGCTGGTCGCTCAACGCGCTGGCCTGCGACTTCAACAATGACGGCTACATCGACCTGCAGGTGAGCGGCGACTTCGACACGCCGGACTGGTACTACCTGAACAATGGCAACGGTTACCTGAAGGAGATGGGCCGCACGATGCTCAGGATCAACTCCTTCTTCGGGATGGGCAGCGACGCCGGTGACCTGGACCGCAACGGCTGGATGGACTACATGGTGGGCGACATGTCCGCCACCGGCTACAAGGACAGCAAGAAGCAGAGCGGTGACATGAACATCTCCCGCTACGAGCTTTCCAACTTCACACCGCAGCCGAACATGCGCAACACGGTGATGCTCAACCGCGGTGATGGATGGATGACAGAGGCCGCTGCCTTCCTCGGGGTGAAGAGCTCCGACTGGACCTGGAGCGTGCGCCTGGCGGACCTTGACAACGACGGCCTGCTGGACATCCTCGCCACCAACGGCTACCTGAACTCTTCGATCGAATACGACGTGCAGCGCCGCATCAAGGAAATGCGCGAGCAGGGTGCCAGCCAGGAGGAGATTGACAACTACTGGCTGTCCACCCCGGGGCTGCTGACGGATGACATCATCTTCACGGCCAGCGAGCCGTTGAAGTACAAGAAGGCCCCGGACAACTGGGGGATCCATGACCAGGCCGTGTCCTGCGGCTGCATCCTGCAGGACCTGGACGGGGACGGCGACCTCGACTTCGTCGTCAACAACACGAACGAGCAGCTTGGCCTGTACCGCAATGATGTCGGCAGCGGCAACCAGGTGCTGATCGACCTGCGCCAGGACGGGCCGAACCATGAAGCGATCGGCGCCCGCGTGGTGGCCTGGTGCGGCGGCGAGCAGTACATGCAGGACGTGATCCTGACGCGCGGCTACGCCAGCAGCGAAAGCAGCCGGATCCACCTCGGGCTCGGCCAGCATGAGAAGATCGACGAACTGTGGATCCGCTGGCCCGGCAACCAGGCCGAGGTGCTGCGCGACCTCGACGTGAACATGCACTACACGATCACGCGCGGCAGCCAGCTGACCGATGTGTCGCAGCCGGCAGCCCACCAGCAGCTGTTCAGCCAGGAGGAACTGGCCTGGGAACAGCAGGAGGCGGATACCTTCGACGCGGAGTTCGACGCCGAGCCGCTGCTGCCGGTGCGCCGCAGCACGCTGGGCACGGGACTCGCTGTGGCGGACATCAACCTCGACGGGCAGCTGGATGTGTACTTCACCGGTGCGGCGGGACAGACCGGCAAGCTGTACCTCGGCCGCGGGGACGGAACGCTGGTGGGCAGCCCGATGCTGGACCAGGTGGTGGAGCCGCGCCAGGAGAACATGGAGCCATTGCTGTTCGAGGCCAATGGCGACGGCCGGCCGGACCTGCTGCTGACCAGCGGCAGCAACGAGGAGCCCAGCGGCAGCAACTACTACATCGACAGGCTGGTCACGAACGAGGAGGACGGCTTCAAGCTGGGGGTGATGTCGGTGGCCCCGGCATCCTCCGGCAGCGCCTGCGCCTCAGACATTGACAACGACGGCGACCTCGACCTGTTCATCGCGGGCCGGCAGAAGCCGGGCGAGTACCTGCGCCCGGAGGTCTCGAACATCCTTGAAAATGACGGCACGGGCAAGTTCACGCTGGCCACGGGCCGCATCGCCCCCGGAATCTCTGAAGTCGGCCCGATCTCCGATGCGATCTTCGCGGACCTGAACGGGGACGGACGGCAAGACCTCGTGCTGGCGGTCGAGTTCGGCAGCGTTGAGTGGTGGGCCAACAATGACGGCCTGCTGGTGCGCCAGGGCCCGGTCAGCACGAGCGGCACCTGGCAGTCACTGGCGAGCGGCGACTTCGACAATGATGGCGACATGGACCTGCTGGCCGGCAACTACGGCCTGAACACCAAGTACCACCCGAGTGCCGAGAAGCCCTACCTGATCATCGCGGACGATTTTGACAACAATGGCACGCGTGACCTGGTGGAGGTCAAGTTCGGCAGTGACGGCACGCTGCTGCCGGGCCGCGGCCGTTCCTGCAGTGGCTATGCGATCAGCACGATCCCGCAGAAGTTCCCGACCTGGGAGATGTTCGCGGATGCCACGCTGGAGGAGATCTACGGCCCGATGGACCAGGTGGCCGAGCGTTATTCCGCCGAGGAAGTGCGCAGCATGCTGCTCGTGAATGACGGCCAGGGTGGTTTCAGCGCCCAGCCGCTGCCGAAGGAAGCGCAGTACAGCATCGTGTTCGGCATGGCAACCGGTGACTTTGACAACGATGGCAACCTGGACGTGTGGCTGAACCAGAACTACCGTAACTCCCAGCCGGAGGAAACCCGCTGGCTGACGGGCTACGGCTGCCTGCTGCTCGGCGACGGGCAGGGCGGCTTCCGCAATGTGGAGCACATGGATTCCGGCATCCTGCTGAATGCCGAGGGCCGCGGGGCTGTGGCCGCCGACCTGAACGGCGACCAGTGCCTGGACATCGTGATGAGCGTCAGTTCAGCGCATCCGCAGGTGGCCTGGGGCCAGCCGGACAGCAGCCTCGGCCGCGGCCTGCTGGTCTCGGTGGCCGGACCGGCCGGCAACCCGGCGGGCGTCGGCGCGAAGCTCAGCCTGGAACTGGACAACGGCAAGGTGCTGCATCGCGAGGTGCAGGCCGGACACACCTTCCTGTCGAGCTATGTCGGGCCGCAGCATTTCGGCATCCCGGATGGCAGCAAGCCTGTGACGCTGACGGTCAGCTGGCCGGACGGCGGCAGCACGGAAGTGACGGAGTTCGGCGATGTTTCCAAGGTGATTGTCAGTAAGGGAAACTAGTCAGGCTCAGTCAACTGAATGCAACAGGGAGTGCCCGCGGGCGCTCCCTTTTTTTGTGCCGCGCGCCGTCCGGGGTGGCGGTGGAAGCGGTCCGGCATTACAATCTATATACCTGAAACTGCATGGGCCGATGCGGTGTAAGGTGGATGTGAACCCGGCTGAATGACTCGTATGTCACTGGTTCCGTAAGAAGATCACATTCGCTGCAACGGCCCGGCAATTGCCCGTCGTGGATGCACCTCGGCGGCAGGATGGTGGACTGGAAGTCCCGCGGGCCGCAATCTCCAACTTGCCCTGCGCCTATTCCCCCGCCATGTAATTCCACAGTTCGCTGAGGATAAATATGGGCCGCAAATTCCTGGTTGGATGCCTTGGCATCCTGATACTGAGCTGTTCCTGTTCGAAGGGCACGCAGCAGACCGCAGACGGCGGGAAGACCGCCGGCAAACCCGCAGCAGGGCAGCAGCAGGCGGCTGCAGTGCCTTACGCCGATTACCCGCAGAGTGACGCGGGTGTGGAGGCCAAGCCGCTCGCAGCAGGCAGCGGCGGTGGCAGCTTCACGAAGCTGGACAGCGCTGAATCAGGCATCAGCTTCGTCAGCGAAGCGCTGGACAATGACATGATCGTGGATGACATCGGCAGCCAGGCTGGCATGGCGGCGGCTGACTACGATGGCGACGGGGACATTGACATCTACCTCTGCGGCATCTCGAATGACAACCTGCTGTTCCGCAACGATGGCGGGATGAAGTTCACGGAGGTGACGGAAGAGGCCGGTGAGGGCCTGCGCCTGCCCGGCGAACTGGCGGAGAGCGCGGTGTTCTTCGACATCAACGCTGATGGCCGGCTGGACCTCTACGTCGCGGTGCGCGGCGGAGCCAACCGGTTGTTCATCGCCGGTGAGGATGGCAGGTTCACGGAGAACGCCGCCGCCTACGGGCTGGACAGTGCGCGCAGCACTATCGTGAGCGCGGTGTTCGACATTGACAACGACGGCGACCTTGACATCTACAATGCCAACAACCGGCTGGGCCGCCACGGCAGCGGCCTGCTGGAGACAGTGCTCGGCGAGAAGCCGGACATCATGTACATCTTCGACGAGGAGACCGGCGAGGTCAGCCTCGGCGGCTCATCGGCGGACCAGTTCTACATGGACCCGGTGTTCAAGGCGCGCCTGAAGCCGGACTCGGATGAAATGTACATCAACAACGGCACGGGCTCGTTTGAGGACCGCGCCGCGGAGCTGGGCATCCGGCCGCTGGGCTGGTCGCTCAACGCACTGGCCTGCGACTTCAACAATGACGGCTGGATGGACCTCGAGGTGTCCGGCGACTTCGACACGCCGGACTGGTACTACCTCAACGATGGCAACGGCAAGCTGGTTGAGCACGGCCAGGAGATGTGCCGCATCAACTCATTCTTCGGGATGGGCAGCGATGCCGGCGACCTGGACCGCAACGGCTGGATGGACTACATGGTGGGCGACATGTCTCCCTCAGGCTACAAGGACAGCAAGAAACAGAGTGGCGACATGTACGAGTGGCGCCAGGAGCTGGCGACATTCGAACCGCACCAGAACATGCGCAACACCGTGATGCTGAACCGCGGCGGCGGCTGGATGAGCGAGGCCGGTGCGCTGCTTGGGGTGAAGAGCACGGACTGGACCTGGAGCATCCGCATTGCGGACCTCAACAGCGACGGCATCCACGAGATCCTGGCAACCAACGGCTACATCAGCAAGGCGATCGAGGTTGACGAGCGCAACCACATCAAGTCCATGATCCAGGCCGGCCGCAGCCAGCAGGAAATCGAGGACTACATCGTCTCGCTCGGGCCCTTCGTGACGGATGACATCATCTTCACCGCCAGCGAGCTGCTGAAGTACTCCAAGGCGCCGGACAACTGGGGCCTGCATGACAACGCGATCTCCTGCGGCGCCAGCCTGCAGGACTACGACGGCGATGGCGACCTCGACATGATCATCAACAACACCAATGCCGAGGCCGGGGTCTACCGCAATGACCTTGACAACGGCAGCCGCGTGCTGATCGACCTGCGCCAGGACGGTCCGAACCATGAGGCCGTCGGCGCGCGAGTGGTGGCGCTCTGCGGGGACGAGCAGTTCATGCAGGACGTGATCATCGCCCGTGGCTACGCCTCGACGGAAAGCAGCCGGATCCACCTCGGACTCGGCGATCACCAGAAGATTGACGCGCTGTGGATCCGCTGGCCAGGCAACCAGGCCGAAGTGCTGCGCGACCTTGATGTGAACACGCATTACACGATCACGCGCGGCAGCCAGCTGACGGATGTGTCAGTGCAGCCACAGCACAGCCCGTTGTTCAGCCAGGAAGAGCTGGGCTGGAACCAGGTCGAGGCTGACACCTTTGAATCTGAATTCGAGGCCGAGCCGCTGCTGCCGGTGCGCCGCAGCACGCTGGGCACCGGTGTCGGCGTGGCGGACATCAATGCTGACGGCCAGCTCGACGTCTACTTCGCCGGGCCGGCCGGGCAGGCCGGCAAGCTGTACTACGGCCGTGATGGCAAGCTCGTGGCCTCGCCGATGCTGGAAAAGGCCGTGGACGAGCGCCCGGAGAGCATGGGCGTGCTGTTCTTCGAGGCCAATGGCGACGGCCGGCCGGACCTGCTGCTGTCCAGCGGCGGCAATGAAGCGGCGGCGGGCAGCACGGAGTACATCGACCGCCTGATGTACAACGAGGGCGAGAAGTTCAAGCTGGCCGGCATGCAAATTGGGGCGGAATCCTCCGGCAGTGCCTGCGCCTCGGACATTGACAACGATGGTGACCTCGACCTGTACATCGCCTGCCGGCAGAAGCCCGGCGAGTACCTGCGCCCCGGCGTCTCGCACATCATGCTGAATGACGGCGAAGGCAACATGAGCATGGCCACCGGACGGATCGCCCCGGGACTGGCGGAGACCGGCCCGGTGTCGGATGCGATCTTCACTGATGTCAACGGTGACGGGCGGCAGGACCTCGTGCTTGCAATCGAGTTCGGCAGCGTCGAGTGGTGGGCCAACAATGACGGCCTGCTGGTGCGCCAGGGCCCGATCAGCCCGAGCGGCACCTGGCAGTCGCTGGCCAGCGCGGACTTCGACAATGACGGCGACATGGACCTGCTTGCCGGCAATTACGGCCTGAACACCAAGTACCACCCGAGCGCTGAGAAGCCCTACCTGATCATCGCGGATGACTTCGACAACAATGGCACGCGTGACCTGGTGGAGGTCAAGTTCGGCAGCGACGGCACCCTGCTGCCGGGGCGCGGCCGTTCCTGCAGCGGCTACGCGATCGCCACCGTGCCGCAGCAGTTCCCGACCTGGACCGAATTCGCCAATGCCTCACTGGAGGACATCTACGGCCCGGTGGACCAGGTGGCTGAGCGCTTCTCCGCCGAGGAGGTACGCAGCTGCGTGTTCCTCAACGACGGCGCGGGCAGCTTCAGCATGCAGCCCCTGCCGAAGGAGGCGCAGTACAGTATCGTGTTCGGCATGGCGACCGGTGACTTTGACAACGATGGCAACATGGATGCCTGGCTGAACCAGAACTACCGCAACACCCAGCCGGAGGAGACCCGCTGGCTGATGGGTTACGGCTGCCTGCTGCTGGGCGATGGCCAGGGCGGCTTCCGCAATGTGGAGCACATGGATTCCGGCATCCTGCTGAATGCCGAGGGCCGCGGTGCCGTGGCCGCCGACCTGAATGGAGACAACTGCCTGGACATCCTGATGAGTGTGAGCAACAGCAAGCCGCAGCTGGCCTGGGGCCAGCCGGGCAACATGGCGGGCCGGGGCCTGATGGCCAGCCTCAGTGGCCCGGCCGGCAACCCGGCGGGCATCGGCGCGAAGCTCAGCCTGGAGCTGGACAACGGCACGGTGCTGCACCGCGAGGTGCTGGGTGGCCATACCTACCTCTCAAGCTACGTCGGCCCGCAGCACTTCGGCATCCCGGCCGGCAGCAAGCCAGTTAAGCTGACGGTCAGCTGGCCGGATGGCGGCAACTCGGAAGTGACGGAGTTTGCCGAGCCCTGGAATGTCAGCGTGGCCCGCTGAGCCCGCGCCAACAATCTGATCAATCGAGGGGAGCGTCATGCGATGCTCCCCTTTTTTGTTACTGCCGGGGGACAGGGCTGTCTGCATAAGTGAGAAGGGATGCCGGCCTGACTTCCATTACAGGCTTGCGAGGTTGACGCTGTACCGCAGGCATCCCTTCCTTCCACTTCTCCAGCATTTGCTGCAATGCAGCTTCCCGCCCAAAAAAAATGCCCCGGAAAACCCGGGGCAATAATTGCTGTGGATTCCGGACCAGAACAGGATCCGGAGGATTGCTTACTTGATTAGGGGCGGCTGAAACGGATCAGCAGGTCGATGCGACCCTGCGGATGGTTCACCGCGTATTCATTGACGCTGACCTTGGAACCGTCAGCAAGCTCGATGGCGGGGCTGCCACTGCCGGGATAGCCGGCGGCAATCGCCTGGATCTCGGTCAGGCTGGCCGCGTCAGCACGGATGCTGAACTCGGTCGGCAGCCCACCGGGGAAGGTATAGCTGTAGCCATTCGGGCCCTTGGCGCAGACGGCACCCTCGAACACGCCAAGCTGGCGGTCGAGCTGGTCCACCAGCTGCATTGCATTGCGGCTGGCACCGTTCTCGGCACGCTGCAGGGTACTGTTGAGGAACTGGCTGCTGCTTGCATTGATCAGGATCTCACTGGAGCTGTCCTGCCCGTTGAAGCCGGAGGCCACGCCGACGTTGTTAACGCCCGGGCGGTCCATTGCGCGTCCGTAGATGAACTGGCCAAAGGCCAGGCCGACCACGATCAGGGCCACCAGCATGGAGGCCGCGAATGCACGCTGCGGGGTGAAGTTGAAGCGCTGC
Organism: bacterium; assembly: GCA_020440645.1. GTDB lineage: Bacteria > 4484-113 > 4484-113 > 4484-113 > JAFGCY01 > JAHEFU01. Next base: position 11,321 of record JAGRNR010000080.1, read on the forward strand.
TGGGGCTCGATCCGCTCCATCAGCTTCGCGCGGAATGCGCTGGGATGCACCTCAACCTCGGGGCCGCTGGACATCAGCAGGCCGATCCTGCGCATCTGCTCATACTCGCGGCGCAGCTCAGGGTCCTGGGCCATCAGGCGCTCGAACTCTGCCTTGTCGGCGAGTCCGATCTCCCCGTCCAGGTACTCATTGAGCCATCGTTTTGCCTTTGCTCGATTCACGCTATGTTCACCTTCTGCCTTACAAGATCGCGGGCACGACTGATCCGTGACTTCACGGTGCCGATGGAAATGCCGAGGATCTCAGCCACTTCCTCGTAGCTGAGTTCGTTGATCTCACGCATGATGAGGATCGTCCGGTATATCTCCGGCAGGCCCCGCACCGCCTCCATGATGTCCTGGACCAGCTTGCGCTGCTCCACGGTCTTGGCGGGGTCGTAAGTGGCATCCGGCAGGGTGTCGAGGATCTCGAAGTTCTTCTCCTCGCTCGGTGCCTGCTTCGGCGCGGATACGAACATCCGGCTGAAGCTGGAACGCCTGCGGGCATGGGTCCGGCAGTAGTTGAGCACGATCTTGTAGATCCAGCTCTCCAGGCTTGCATTGCCCTTGTACTTGCCGATGAACTTGTAGATCCTGACGAAGATCTCCTGCGCCACGTCCTCAATTTCGTCTATGTCACCGAGGTGCTGGTAGACGAGGTTGAACACGTAGCGCTGGTACTTCGACACGAGCTCATCAAAGGCCCGGTGGTCGCCCTGCTGGCACCGCACGATCAGCTCACTCACCTCGGGGGAGTTGTAAGCCAGATATGCATCTGCCATAGCTGCCACTAACACCTTATTTGAGACTCAGCTGCGGCGAACGGGTTCCCTAAATCTTCAACATTAATATGGATGTCCCCCGACAGCGGGCGATAGATTTTAACCGAGCAATTCAGGGACGCGGAGAAGGGGGGGTTATTCAGGGAACGGGGAACAGTGGGAGAACGTACGGTTCAGAACATAGGTAACGGTTGAGGCTCAATACATAGGTAACGTTTCAATTGAACTATTGTATGTCATCGGGTACTGCTCCTGACCTGTTCTCCGTGCAGCGGTAGCACCA
>JAGRNR010000081.1:0-12050 GCA_020440645.1 bacterium
CATGCAGGCCATACCCCGCCGGCTGAGTTCATGAATGGCAACGGCAATGGCAGCCATGTCGGTACAACCTCAACCGCAGTTGCCAATGGATCACATCCCGGCCAGCAGCCTATCGTCTGGGAGATCGATCTCGCCTCAGTCCAGCGCTCGGAGCTGGCGCGGCTCGCCGAACTGCTCAGCACCACCACCGGCGACTCTGAGCTGCGCATGCACCTGCGTGACATCAGCGGCCAGCTGCGCCGGGTCAAGGTGGACAGCCGCTTCCACCTCTCTCGCGAAGAGGCCGGCCGCCTGCAGGACGAGTTCCCCTTCATCAATCCTGTCGGATAGAATCTCTGCGGAGTGGGCCAGGCAGCCGCGGGAGCGATCCCGAGGAAAGTCCGGGCACCACAGGGCAGGACGCCGGGTAACTCCCGGAGGTCGCGAGGCCATGGAACGCGCTACAGAAAAGAACAGCCGGCACCATGGGACCATGTCCCAGAGGCATGGTTCCGCCGGCAACGGTGAAACGGTGGGGTAAGAGCCCACCAGCGGCATGGCAACATGCCGGCTCAGGCAAACCCGTCCGGTGCAAGGAGAGATGGACACACAGGGCTGCCCGGCCCGTCCGTCGGATATCCGCGCAAGCCTGCCGGGAACGGCTGGCTAAGACAGATGGCTGCAGAGACAGAACCCGGCTTATGGCCCACTCCGATTTCCTCTTCCCTCTCGCCCGAGGGTTCGAGGGTCTTGCGCTGCGGCTGGCAAAGCCAGCCGGGTCGCGCTGGAGTTTCCGGAGGCCTGATGTTAGTCAGGCAATACTGATATAAATCAGACAGACTGATCAGCCACACTTGTCTCGTGCAGTGACGGGATGCCGGAGGGTCGAAACTTGGGTCGGGCAATCTGACAACTGACCACCGACCACTGACCACTTCCTCCGTTAGCCCCGTCCGTCTCCCGTCTCCACAAGCTCACCGCGACTGACCTTGCCGCGCAACAGGCGGCTGCAGGTGATTGTGCGCGGGTCCCCTTCCCTGCCAGCAGTCACGATCGGGCTTTCGATGGTGCCACCCGCATGGATCGCGTCACCGGCGCTGACTTCGACTCCTGCACGGATGTCCTCTCGTGCCATGATGCTGCCAGCCGCCTTCAGGCAGCGGCCACAGCCGATGGTGCCTGAAGCGAACACCGATCCCTTCGATTCAATCGTGTCACCGCAGTGGATGCTGTGCCCGCTTTCGATGGTCTTGTCGCAGTTGAGGATACTGGCAACGTAGATCGCGCCGCCCACATTCACGTCGCCACTCACATTGAGGATCGTACCTGCGCCGACGCGCAGGTTGCCATCCGCGCTCAGCTCGCCGTTGATGCTCACCTCGCCGAGGTTGCCCTCGATCTCCAGGTCCCCGCGGCAGCGGTCCAGCCGGGCCTTGCCGATGTAGGCGGTGCGGAAATCTCGCTTGCCTAGCTTCAGGAGCGGCCGCTCAACCACTTCCTGGACAGGTTGGGGCGCTTGCTGGGCATTACGGGTGGCATGCTCGAACTGCTTGATGAATGCCGACTCATCCGGACGGCGATGGTTGACAATTAAGGCAAAGACCACAACTCCGATCACCAGTCCTGCCGTGATGAAAACAAGCATTAATCAGCTCCGCTGCGTTACTGAAATCAGTTTAACCCGCCGGTTTCGGGAAACGGTTCATAAAACCCGGGCCAAGCCGGATTTCATTCACCCATCGGTGGCGGAGGGATCGCCCGCTCATTCTGCGGTATCTCGATGCCCAGCGCCTCCTTGCATTTGTCCCGGTAGAACGCCGCGTCCTTACGTTCATCCTGGTACGACCCCCTTTCAGACTCGCTCTTCTGCAGGAATGTTTCGAAGGCTTCAATTGCCTCCTCATACCGCTGCAGCTGGTAGAGCGACAGTGCCCTGCCGTAGGAGATCATCACGCTTTCAGGTTCCGCCTCCAGCGCCTTGTCAAACAGCTCCAGCGCCTTGTTGTAATCCTGCGCGTCATAGGCCCGCAGGCCGTCCTGGTAACTCGCCCGTCCCTTGGAGGGGCAGCCGCTTGCCAGGCAGGCCAGCGCCAGTACAAGTAATGTTAACCAGTAATTGCGAACTCTGCTGTTCATTGCATCTTCTCCCAGCCCCGCCTGACCGCCTCACTGAGTTCACGCGTCAGGCTGATGTCCTGCTGCATCCGCTCCCGCAGTTCCGCTTCCGTGGCGAAATCCTGCCAGTCGCGGAGCCGGCTGTGGAAATCCAGCCGGATCACCTCGCCATAGATGTCCCCGGAGAAATCGAGGATATGGCTCTCAACGATCATTGCATCCGCTGGCACATCCTTGTAGGAATTGCCACCTGACCCGGTGTCCACCACGCTGCTGCGCGCACGCGTGAGGTCCATCACCGCAATTGCCGCCGGCAAGTACTGCTCCTGCACCAGCGCACTGCCCGCATAGATTCCTTCCAAGGGGGCCAGCTTGTCCTGCGGCAGGATCTGGTTCGCCGTCGGTATCTCCAGCCGGTCTTTGCCCAGGCCACGTCCCTTCACCACCCGGCTCAGCACGAAGTACGGATGCCCCATCATCTCCGCGGCGTCCTTCATCCGGCCCTCACCGACATACTGGCGCAGCAGGCTGCTCTTGATGGTCGTATGTTCGGGACTGTACGCAGCGACGATCCGGCATTCCATCCCGACTTCCCGGCACAGCTCCTTAAGTCCGTCCTCACCACTGACCAGGTCACTGCCGATGCTTGTGTCATAGCCAAACACCGCTCCCTTGACTTCCGCGAAGTGCGACAGTCCCCTGAGGAACATCGCTGCCTGCTGCTTGCAGATGCTTTCGTCGTACCTCAGCATCAGCACTGCATCCACACCTGTCCGGGCCAGGGCGTAGAGCTTCTCCTCCGGCGTCATCAGGAACTTCCAGTGCCCATCCGGGTAGTGGTACTGCCGCGGGGAGTTGCTGAAGGTGATCAACAGCGACTTGGTATTGAGCCTTGCGGCCTCATCGCGCAGGGTGTTGACCAGCACCTGGTGCCCGCGGTGCACGCCGTCGAAGAAGCCGACGCTGATCACCACCGGGCTATCCGCCCATTGCCCGAGTTCCGTGTAGCTGCGCAGCACCTGCATCTTTTCAGCTGCGATGCCGGCCACTGCGCTCAAGCTCGCGCTTGATGTCGCGGTCCTTGATGCTGGCACGCTTGTCGTACTGTCGCTTGCCCCGTGCCATGCCGATCATGATCTTCACCCGCCCGTTGACAAAGTAGGCCTTCAGCGGAATGATCGTCAGCCCCTTCTCCACCTTGGCCCGCTGCAGCTTGCGCAGCTCCTGGCGGTGCAGCAGCAGCTTGCGTGGTCTGACGGCAACATAGGTGCGGTGCGTGGAGTTCTTCTCATAGGCGGGAATGTTGCTCCCCAGCAGGTACAGCTCGCCGTCGCGGAAGTCGCAGTAGCTGTCACGCAGCGTGAAGCCGCCCATGCGGATCGACTTCGCCTCACTGCCCTCCAGCACTATCCCGGCTTCCATCTCCTCGACTATCTCGTAGTCGTGGTAGGCCTTGCGGTTGCTGATCACTGGGGTGTCCCCGGGTTTGCTCACGAGCGGATTATAACTGACCGCAATCGCCTGTCAGGCACTGCCAATTTCGCAGGGCTGATGTTAAAATACGCGCCAACAAGCCCTCCGGAAATCTTCCCGGTCGGCTTATCCGAGGAGAGGAACAATGGCAGAGACCTGGACACGGGATTCAATCCTGAAGTTCGTGCATGACAACAAGGTGGAGTGCATCTGGCACTGGTTCGTCGATCTGGACGGCCACCTCAAGGGATTCGCAATCACTCCTTCCGAGCTCGATCGCAGCCTTGAATCCGGCATGCACTTCGACGGATCCAGCATCAGTGGCTTCAACGCGATCGAGGAAAGCGACCTGACCGCCCGCCCGGATCTCTCCACCTTCGCCATGCTGCCCGATGGACCGGGCCAGCCCAAGAGCGTGCGCTTCTTCTGCGACATCGAGAAGCCGGACGGCACCCCCTACGACCGTGACCCGCGCAGCATCCTGCGCAAGGTTGTCAAGAAGGCCTCGGACATGGGTTTCGAAAGCTTCATGGGCCCGGAGCTGGAGTTCTTCCTCTTCAAGTCACATGAGGGTCCCGAGCCGCTGGACTACGGCGGCTACTTCACCGGCCCGCCGGTGGACGGCGGTGTCGCCATCCGTACCGACATCATCAAGCAGCTGCAGGACCTCGGCATCACTGTTGAGTACCAGCACCATGAGGTGGCCGAGAGCCAGCACGAGATCGACCTGCGCTACGACAAAACCATGGCGATCGCGGACCACTCGATCACCTACAAGTACATCGTCAAGTCCGTCGCCGCCCGCCACGGTGCCTATGCCACCTTCATGCCGAAGCCGATCTTCGGCAGCAATGGCAGCGGCATGCACGTGCACCAGTCCCTCTGGAAGGATGGCAAGAACGCCATGGCGGACAGCAATGACCCGACCTTCCTCTCCACGACCGCCAAGCAGTACATCGCCGGCATCCTCAAGTATGCCCAGGAGTGCTGCCTGTTCTATGCCCCGACCGTCAACAGCTACAAGCGACTGGTCCCCGGCTACGAGGCCCCGACCTACATCGCATGGTCCAGCCGCAACCGCTCCGCGATGGTGCGCGTGCCGGCCTTCGCCTTCGGCAGCGAGAACAGCGTGCGCTGTGAGCTGCGCTGCGCTGACACCTCCGCCAACCCCTACCTGGCCTTCGCCTGCATGCTGGGCAGTGGCCTGAAGGGCATTGAGGAGGGCCTTGAGCTCGAGCCGGCTCAGGTCGACAACCTGTACCACATCTCAGAGATGGAGCGCGAGAAGCGCGGCATCAAGAGCCTGCCGGCCAACCTGCATGAGGCACTGCACCACTCCAAGCGCAGTGAGTTCCTGCGTGAGCTGCTGTCCGACAGCCTGGTGGACAACTACCTGGCGATCAAGTACAAGGAATTCGACAGCTACCGGACGCAGGTCACACCCTGGGAGCTGGACCGCTACTTCGGCGTGCTGTAGACCAGCCGCCTGAACATGACTAGCACAGCCCGGTCACTACGGTGGCCGGGCTTTTTATTTCCCGGTGCTGAGCAACCACTGCTGGGCGCGGGCCAGGCCTTCAATGGTATCCAGCGCGGCCGGCAGCAGGGCTGTATCCGTGCCGGCAATCACCACCGCTTCACCTTCGACCAGCACCACCCCGAAGTTGCTGCTGCCAAAGGCGTGGCTGACGAGTTCGCGCAGCTTCTCCCCCTGTGCATCATGGTCCAGTGACGCCGGCACCACCGGTACGCTGCCACTCTTGCCCGTATTGAAGATCTGCTGGCTGACGTTATGCAACGGCAGCTCGCGGCCCGCCAGGGCGAAGGACATCGCGCCCCAGCCCATCGTCTGCACACAGCAGCGCCATTCCTTGCGCACGGCCAGCATCTCACGCAGCCAGCGGTTCATCCGGCTCGGACGCCGCCCGGCGCGCGCCATCGATGCCTCACCCTCACCGGGGAACAGCACGAGGTCCTCCTCGGACAGCTCCCACTTCATCAGCTCGCCGGCATTCTCCGGGCTGACGAGGAATCCACGCTGGTCGCGCAGCGCAACCGTCCCCCCGCTGCGGTCAAGGTAACCGCTCAGGTGTAACTGCGGGATCAGTTCGAGCATCTTCTTCATCTGGTCAGGCACGCGCAGATTATACGGCAGCCGGGCCATCAACAACGCAGTCCTATAATTGGTCAGCCACGGAGGCATCCTTTCATGAAAGTACTCATCACCGGCGGCATGGGCTTCATCGGCAGCAACCTCGTGATGCGACTGCTTGAGCAGCATCCCAATATCAAGCTGGTCAACCTGGACAAGCTGACCTACGCCGGCAACCCGCAGAACCTCGCCACTATCGCTGACGACCCGCGTTATGAATTCGTGCAGGGTGACATCGCCGACCGCGAACTGGTCAGCTCCCTGTTTGAAATGCACGAGTTCCAGTATGTGCTCAACCTGGCTGCCGAGTCGATGGTGGACCGCAGCATTGAGGACAGCGAGGTCTTCGTGCGCAGCAATGTGACGGGCACGCAGGTGCTGCTGGACCAGGTCCGGCGCTTTCCCGGCACACGCATGGTGCAGGTCAGCACTGATGAGGTCTACGGCAGCCTCGGCCCCAGCGGTGAATTCAATGAGGATTCCCCGCTGGCCCCCAACAACCCCTACAGCGCAACCAAAACTGCGGCTGACCTGCTCTGTCGCGCCTACCACAACACCTACGGCGTGGAAGTCTGCGTCACCCGCTGCAGCAACAACTATGGCCCGCGCCAGTTCCCGGAGAAGCTGATCCCGAAGTTCATCGCCTGGGCCCTGCAGGACCGCCGCCTGCCGGTGTTCGGCGATGGCCTGCATGTGCGTGACTGGCTGTTCGTGGATGACCACTGCGATGCAATCACCGCTGTGATGACAAAGGGCGAGCCGGGACGCGTCTATAACATCGGCGGAGGCACCGAGATGCCCAACCTGACGCTGGTCAGGCTGCTGCTTGAGCGGCTGGGCAAGCCGGAAAGCCTGATCGAGTTCGTACCGGACCGGCCGGGGCACGACAGGCGCTATGCGGTCAACCATGAGCGCATCGCAACTGAGCTTGGCTGGAACCCGCAGGTACGCTTCGAGGATGGCATCCGCCGCACCATCGACTGGTACCTGGACAACCAGGCCTGGCTGGACGCCATCGCGGACGGGAGCTACCAGCAGCAGTAGCCTGCAGCCCCGTCGGAATGCTGTTAATATAGCTGGCCCTGCCCGGGGAAGGCAGGCACCTTGCAAGAGGAAGAACTGGAAATGCATCAAACAATCCGCTGTTTCGCCCTGATCTGTGTGTCCGCACTGCTGCTTATGCTGTGTGGCTGCCCGCCGCCCTCCAGCGGGGATGGCACGGACAAGAATGCCAATGCCGGCAATGGCCAGCAGCAGGGCGCAGGTGCCAACGGCGCCGGCCAGGAGGCCGTGGACCAGGACATGTCCGCCTTCTACGATGGTGACAACCTGAACTTCCAGCGCACCAATGTCGGTCTCAACGGCAAGGCGCTGGACCTGATCACTGATGACGCCCCGCTGTGCGGCGCCAAGACCGGCAGCGTGTTCTTCTTCGGCGACAGCGCGCAGGAAACCGGCCTGTACCGTCGCGACCTCGTGAGCGGCAAGCGCGAGATGCTGACGAGCGTCAAGGAAATGGATAAGGGCAGCCTCAACTGCAGCAATGACGGACGTTTCATTTCCTACGCCAAGCTGCGTGACATCAATGTCGTCATCGACAACCCGGAGTTCGACTACCCGCCCTATGTGGCGGAGCTCTACCGTTACGACACCCAGTCCGGTGAGGAGACCAAGCTGTTCAGCTTCGGCTCCGAGTTCAAGGACTACCGCAATGACTCGCTCTACCCCTTCATCAGCCAGGATGGCAACCGCATCGTCTGCCTGAGCTATGACATCAACCGCCTGCTGCTTCAGACCCAGTGCATGGAGTGGGTGCGCCTCTACCGGGAACTGTACGAGGACGGTCCGGACCGCAGCCCGGAGGACAGGGCCAGCGATGATGACAACATGCGCGTGTTCCTGCGTGCTGACCACATCGCCCCCAAGCTGCGCGACATGGGCTTCGAGCCTTCCGCCGAGACCCCGATTGACGCCGCTGCCAAGCAGGCCGTGCTGGACCTGTTCGAACGCTACAAGGATCCGATCATGGTGCTCCTGATCTGGGAGGACGGCAAGGCCCGCACCCAGGTCCTCACCCCCGTGGCCGGCCAGGAGCGCAGCCTGCACTTCATCCTCGCAGTCAGTGAGGACCGCATCCTGATGGGTGCCAAGGATCCGAGCGAGGACCCGACCGCTGCCCAGCAGATATACAGCGTTGACATTGCCAGCGGCCAGCTCTCGCCCTTCGGCACCTACCAGGGCGCCCCGAGCCTGATCGAGTTCGATGGCAGCGGCCAGAACCTGGTCGTTGTCTACAACCCGTTTGACCGCCAGAACAAGCGGATTGACACCGAGACCTTCATCCGCATGCTGCCGGTTGATGGTTCAGCCCCGACGGACAAAAGCCTCGGTGCTGACTACTTCGGCTTCCTCGACCTCAATGGCGACGCCAGCCTGATGGTCGGCCAGAACCGTGATGACCTGTGGCTGTACCGCGTTGACACCGCTACCGGTGAGGCCACGAAGATCAGCCAGCACTTCATCGATGTCGACGGCCTGTACCTTGACGGCCCCGGACAGCATGCGGTGTTCATCGAGAACGGCATTTCCTTCGTGACCAACATCCTCGCCGATCCGCAGTCCAGCCCGGACTGGGTCAGCGAGTCCCACTTCTCCGACTACCGCGAAAAGGTGCTCTCCTTCCTCGATACCGCCGGCTTTGACGTCAAGGACGACGCCGTGCTGCGCTTCGAGGAACGCACCGGCATGGGTGTCAGCGAGACCAGCATCGAGCTGTCCTACGCCAGCGACCCGCAGGCCACCGTGCTGTTCCGTTATGACAACAATGACAAGACCTTTAGCTCAATGTGGTCCCCGAACCCCGAAGTGCTGAACATGAAGAGCGAGTTCCGCAAGAGCGGGATGGACTACTACGAATGCGAGGACCTCGTGGCCGGCATGCTTGACAGGCTCGGCTGGCAGAACCCCGAGACACGTGAAGCCTGGTACCCCGGTGCATCGCCGCTTTACGACGGCAAGAGCGACAGCTACATCGTCACCTTCCGCGACGGCTACTGGTACGACCCGGCTGAGCAGACCCACTGGGTCTACAACAGTGAGGCCACCGTGCGCGTGATTGCCAGCACCGGCCACATTGCCGAAATCAACTACCGGGCCTTCGAGCAGATCAACGACCAGCCCATCCAGGACAACATCGCGGATGCGGACTTCAACATCCGCAACTACCGCAATGAGCCGATCCCGGAAGGCGCTGTCGACTTTGACTACGAGAACACCCGCCTGCTGATCACCGAGAAGAAGCCGGAGCTTGTCAGCCCCGGCGATTACCGCAGCCAGGTCGAGGACCGCATCGTCTACGAGGTGAATGCCTACCTGGAGGGTGAACTGGTGCTCGGCAGCCTGGTGGATGCCGAAACCTTTGAGGTGCTCGGTCGCCTGTACTACGCCCCGCAGGGCATGCGCAACCCGAACCAGCCCCTGCCCGGTGGTGGTGAAGCCGTCCCGGCCCCGGCGGAGACTGCCGGTCCCTAACGATGCTGAAGCTGCTGCTGACAAATGACGACGGAGTCTGGGCCCCGGGCATCATTGCCATCGCCCGCCGTCTGGCGGAACACGCCGAGGTCGTCGTCGTCGCGCCGGAGAAACCGAACTCGGCCCGCAGCCACTGCATCACCCTGCACAAGCCGCTGCGCCTGAACCGCATGCCTCCCTATGACCTGGCCCCTGGTCGCGGCAGCCTCGATGTGCATGCCTGCAGCGGCACACCTGTCGACTGCGTGGTGCTCGGCGTGGACCACGTCTGCCGCGAACACAAGCCTGACATCGTGATCAGCGGCATCAATGACGGCTACAACGTGGCTGAAGACCTGCTGTACAGCGGAACTGTCGGCGGTGCTGTGGAGGGTGCGATCAACCGCATCCCTTCCTTCAGCATCAGCCAGGGCAGCTTCAAGGGCATGGATTTTGACGAGTCCGCTGCGCTCGTTGACATGTTCATTTCCGCCCTCGTCTATGGCAGTACATTCAGCTGGCATCAGGACCTTCGCCGGGATCTGCTGTCCCGCCATGATGCGGAGACTGAGGGTGTGCTTGAGCTTTCCCGCATCGAAGAGGATTCGCATTCCACCTTCTATCCCGCCCCCGCCCAGTGGTGGCCGGACAGCCTGGCCACGACACCCTGCATCAACCTCAACCTGCCCAAGGTGCCGGTCAGCGAGATCCGCGGCATGTGCTGGGCAGTCTCCGGCCAGCGCGACTACATTGACGTGGTGCAGCAGCGCGAGGACCCCTTCGGCCGCCAGTACTTCTGGATCGCAGGTGAGCGCGTACTGATGGAGGAGCAACCGGGCACTGACACCTGGGCGCTGTCACGCAGGCTCGTGTCAGCGACGCCGATGCACTTCGACATGTCCAGCAGGGCCGACCTGCAGCCCTTCCGCGCCCACTACCCGAACCGGGACTGATTCCGCGAGTCATAATAAGCGCTATGGATGATTCGACCCGGATCCTTGAAGCCGGCACGCAGGACTACCCGCTTGATGCAGGCATCGCCGCAGCCGCGGAGCCCTGCCCGCACTGCTCAGTGACAATCAATGCCGGACTGATGTTCTGCCCGAGCTGCGGCTACCAGCGCGGCACCTGGGCCGCCACTGCAACGGCCCCCGGAGCGGTAGCTTCCATACCCGCAGCAGAACGTGGCCCGGCCCTGTTTGAACTGGTGGATGCCTCCGGCAACAGTTACGCGATTCCCGCAGGCGAGACCGTGCTTGGTCGCGGGGAAGTCGACATCCAGATCGGCGATGGCTACCTCAGCCGTCGCCATGCGCTTTTCACGGCAAGTGCCGGCAAACTCAGCGTTTCCGACCTCGGCAGTGCCAACGGCAGCTTCGTCGGTGACATGAAACTTGACCGTGATGCCCCCCACGACCTGCCCGACGGAACCCAGCTCAGGCTCGGACGTACCGACTTCACCGTTAGAGCAATGGATTTCGAGCCGGCCGCTGAAGCCAGTGAAACCCTGGTCAGCCCGGTGCAGGAAGACAATTCCGACGTTGCCACCGACAGCCCCATTCCGGAATCCATCACGGACACCGACACCAGTGAGGCCGCGGAAGCTGGCCGTCAAAACAGTGGCTGGGTGATCACTAACGAGCAGCACGGCAGCATTGCCATTCCACTCGGTGAGACCACGCTGGGGCGCAGTGCGGCCAAGTCGGACCTGCAGCTCAGCGGTGATGGCTATGTCAGCGGCCTGCACGGCATGCTCAGTGCCAGTGCGGATGGCCTGGTCTATTCCGACCTGGGCAGCACGAACGGTTCCATGGTCAATGATGAAGCCGTCGCTGCCAACGAGGAAGTCAGCCTCAGTGATGGCGACAAACTGTGCCTTGGCCAGACCGAGTTCAATGTGAGCTTCAGCGCTGCCCCGGACGCGATAGAGGGCAACCCGGATGAACCGGGCGTGATCGCCTGAACCAGCCTTCCCTGACTGAGCCTACTGGCGCGCGGCCTTGATCTGCCTGCCGAGTTCCGGCAGCACCTCGAACAGGTCGCCCACGATGCCGTAATCAGCGACCTTGAAGATCGGTGCGCTCTCATTGTTGTTGATCGCCACGATCACCTTGCTCGTCTGCATTCCCGCCAGGTGCTGGATCGCACCGCTGATGCCGGCCGCAATGTAAAGCTGCGGGTTGACGACCTTGCCGGTCTGGCCGACCTGGTAGCTGTGGTCAATCCAGCCTGCATCGACGATCGCGCGTGAAGCGCCCATCGCCGCGCCGATCTCGTTGGCAAAGTTGCGGATCGCCTCATAGCCTTCCGCTCCGCCGATGCCACGGCCGCCACTGACGATGATGTCAGCGTCCTTCAGGTCGATGAAGCCGGCTTCCTTGGCCTCGAGCGTCGTGCAGCGCGCCTTGCACTGCATGCCGCTGCCAAGCTGCTCGACGGCGGCGGATGCACCGCTGGCCTGAACTGCCTCGAAGTTGCGCGGACGCAGGCTCAGCACCTTCAGGCCGCTGCCGTTGAACTTCAGCTTGCTGATCACCTTGCCGGCGTAGAGCGGCTTGCTGGCAACAACGTCACTGCCGCTGCCCTCGAGCGCGATCACATCATTGATCCAGCCCGCATCAAGCCTCGCCGCCAGCCTTGCGCCGAGGTCACGGCCGAAGGAGGTCTGCATCAGGATCACGAATTCATAGCCGCCAGCGCTTACCGCATCACTCACGGCAGCGGCAAAGCCGTCTCCGGAGTACTCACAGCCGCAGTCGACCGCCAGCACCTTGCCGAGGCCATAACCGGCCAGCTGGCCTGCCGCGTCCGCCGCACCAGG
>JAGRNR010000082.1:0-11964 GCA_020440645.1 bacterium
ATGCGCCGCACCACCAACAAAAAAGGGAGCGCCGAAGCACTCCCTGGATTGCTCAACTGAAACAGCCGTCCTAGCCGTCAACCTCGAAGGTGATCTTGCAGGTCACACGGTACTTGGCCACCGCGCCGTCCTTGACGGTCACGCTCTGGTCCTGGATCCATGCGCTCTTGATGTTGCGGACGGTCTTGCTGGCATGGTTCACGGCATTGCAGGCCGCATCCTCCCAGCTGGTCTCCGAATCCGCCATGATCTCGACAACCTTCAGTATCTTCATCTGATCGCTCCTCGATTGCGGGGATGCTCGCATGCGCCCCGAGTGATGCTACCAATATAGCGCACCGCGGCGGGGCTACTTGTCCTTTGGCTTTGCGGCCGGCTTGCTGGGCTTTGCGTCAGACTGCTCACCCTCCGGGGCATCCTCCGGCTTTTCCACATCACCCTTCTCGGTCGTCCGGATGCGGGCCACGCCGTCGGCATCCCGGCCGAGGATGATCAGCGACTGGTCGCTCTCCATCCCTTCAGCCACGATCAGCACCAGCTCATCATCCAGCGGATGCGCCAGGTTGACGTTGAGCGAAATGCGGCGGCCGTTCTTCTCGTACCATTCATCGAGGCGGCTCTGGATGTCACGGGCCTGCGCCCCTGGCGGGAAGCTGAACACGCGTACACCGTCCGGCTTGCCGAAGATGGTGTAACCCGGCAGCAGTTCATTGTTGCCCTGGCTGCGCTCCAGCACCTGGAAGCTGCAGCCCGCCTCACTGTCCGGCTGCGGGGTCCAGACCGTGAAGCCGGCCGGCGCGTCCACTCCCGGCAGGGGGGCCGGCCAGCGCGGTTCCTCATCATCCAGCACCACGAAGCGTGAGGGCTTCGGCGCCTGGCTCCAGAATCCGGATGCGATGTCGTGGTTCGTGAATGGCGGAGCCGGGGTCCATGACACGCAGCCGTTGTCATCACCGGCCACCCAGGCAGCCGGGGCACCGCTGTCTGAACCGACCCAGGCCACTGCAACGCCTGGTGCTTCTGCACCCGTTGAAGCTCCCGGGAAGAATTCCGCAATCGCAGTATTGCCTTCCTCAATGCCATGCCAGACCGCCGGGGCATCGCCATGTTCCGGCAGCGGGAAGCCCTCTGCCACCGCGAAGCTGTTTTCATGCGAGTCACCATGGAACTGGAACCTGGCAACACCGGGCGCACCAGCCACCGCAAAGTTGTGGTCATCGCCAAACAGGGCAAGGGTGCCGAAGGTGGTGTATTCACCGTCAGCCACGGAGGCGATCCGTTCACGCGGGAACAGGCTGCCGAGGTCCTGCGCGGCATGCTCATCCTCACTGAAACGCCCAAGGAAAATCTGCCCGCCACCACCGTGTACGACAGCCCCGAAGGTGCTGGGCTGGGCCTCACCGGCAAACAGGCCGGCGATGCGCTCCAGTGACGGCTCCTCGCGGTAGTAGTAGTGCGCAGTCCGATTTCCGGACAGGAAATCCGTCGGGCCGCGGCCGGCCGGCTCAAACAGCGTGGTGCCGGTCACCTGCGGGTCCTGCATGCCGGTGCGGTCGGCGATGATCTGCACCAGGCGGTCCACCTGCTTTTCATTCACGTTGTTGGTTGTCAGCGCCACGCGGGTCTGCTGGCCGTCCGAGCGCACCCGCATCGCGATCTTCTCGGCGGTGCTGCCAACCTCCGCGCGCCATTCATCAATCGCCGTGTTCAGCCCGCTTTCGCTGGTGCTGAAGGCCGGCAGGCCCGCCAGTTCGTAGACGATCGTGTAGCCGTCGCTGGATGCCCAGGCCGGGCTGGCGCCTGGCTGCATGTCGCGTCCGGGCAGCAACTGCGAGACCACCAGCACGGCCAGCAGCAGGGTGCAGACGATTGCCGCCTGCGCCCTGAAGCTGCGGCCGCTCAGTAATCCCATCAGTCCCATCGTGGTTTGCTCCTTTTCCCCGGCCAGCTGCTCGATGCGATCAAGCAGGGCCGCGCGCCCTGGTTCCGGCGCATGCACGGCGGCGGAATCCGCCAGCAGTGCGTTGTCAGCGATCAGCTCAAGCAGGTAGGCATCCGCCTCCGCCTCACGGCGCTGTGCATCGCTCAACTGGTTGAGCGAACTGATTCTTTCAAGCAGTATCCGCTCTTCAACATTCATGTGACTTGCCTCCGGCCGCTTCCGCGGGCCGACCCTTCATTGCAAAATGACTGAACCCCTCACTCTTGAGCCGCTCGCGCAGCACCCGCCGCCCGCGCATCAGCCGCAGGCGCACCGCAGAGCCGCTCAGCCCGGTCACCAGCGAGATCTCATCCGTACTGAGCCCTTCCATATAGAACAGGCAGATGATTTCGCGGTTCTGGTCCGGCAGGCTGTGCAGCACGCTCCAGAGATGGTTCTCGGAAGCGGAATGCGAGTCGCGGTGCCAGGCCTCCTGCATGCCCTCCAGCGTGCGCCGCCGCGAGTCCAGCCGGCGGCAGCGGTCGAGGAAGCGCCTGTGCACGATGCTCAGCAGCCAGGAGCGGAAACTCTCGTCGTCACGCAGGCTGTCGAGCCTGCGCATGGCCTGTAGCAGCGAGTCCTGCAGCAGGTCCTCGGCGTCTTCACGAGTGCGACAGAGCCGCGCACAGTAACGCCAGGCCAGGCTGTAGATCCCATCAGTGAGCAGGCCGTCGAAACGCCTGCGGATATCCGCTTCCAGCATGCTGACTCCTGAGACGCGCCAGTCTCAACGGATTGTTGCGCGCTGGCGGAAATTTCCCGGATATGCGAGGATATTTCCATGACTTCGGGGGAGCGGGCAGCATCAGGTAGCGGGATCGACAACCCCGTCGAGCTGCTGCTGGAGCGCCTGCACCGTCAGTCACGCGAGTACCGGCGGGGCTGGTTCAGCCGGCCGATGTTCGTCACATTGGCCGCAGTGCTGTTCCTCATCAGCGTGATCCTGGTCAGCCGCCAGCACTGGGCGCTGTCCCTGCATGACCCGCTGGCCACCAACCCGCTGTATGTGCAGTCCAGCCGGATCGTGGCCGTGATGGCATGCCTGTGGTTCTACTTCAACCTGTCCATGCTGATGGCCTTCTCGCGGACGCTCAGCGCCGCCAGCCAGGGGCTGCAGCTCCTGTCAACGGGGCGCACGCGCAGCAATGCGCTGCGGATTGACGACCTGCTGCAGGGCAACCCGCTGGACAGCGCGACGATCCTCGACGGACTGACGGCCTATCATCGCCGGCGCATCGCGCCACTGCTGTGGTTCCCATGTTTCTATGTGCTGCTGGGAGCCGTGCTGAAGTTTCCCCTTCCGTTGAATGACCATGGGAAGCTGCAGTGGCACTGGGAGTTCCTGCTGATTCCGCTGGTGGCGCCGCTGTTCCACTTCATCTGCATGGCGGTGTTCCGTCTGTTGCTGCATGTGAGCATCCTGATCGGCCGGCGGATCGCGCACCCTGTGGGCCAGCAGCTGATGCTGTGGCTGCTGATCGGCTCGCCGCTCATGGTGATACTGCTCTTGCAGCTTGTGATCCGCGGCCAGGGCATAACGGAGGACAGCGCGAAACTGCTCAGCCTGGCAGCGATCGGCCTGATGCTGATGGTCCCGCTGCTGCTGTCCAGACTACTACGTGGACGTGCGCTTGCGGCGATCGAAGCCGTTGCCAGCGGCCGGCATGACAGGCAGGCGGTGGAAGCACGCAGCTCGGCTGGCAGTGAGCGGGACAGCGCTCCCTCAAGCCTGTTGAAGCCAACCTACGCAGTAGTATTGGGCCTGCCGGTTCTGCTCGCTGCCAGCGTGTTCATCCACACTCTCAGAATGCAGCCACTGCAGGCAGATACTGGCGACCCCTTCTATGACTGGTACTTCGGCTATGCGCAGCAGACAGTTGAGCGTCTCTGGATGCAGCGGCTGGATTCAACTCCGACTGATTCTGACGAGCAAGGCATGGACCTTGGCGGCGGCCATTACTACATCCATGAACTGATGCAGCAGGCGGAGCCGCAGTTCAGTGATGACCCGCGCTGGCAGCGTCTGCGTTATGAACTGCTGGGTAACGCATCCGAAGAACCGCTGGCATTCGAGTTTGACGAAGCCAGTGGCAATGCCGAACTTGCCAGACTATTGCTGAAGGATTCGATTGCCCGCGGAGTGGATAATACGCCTGGTGAGCTGTGGCTGTTCCAATCCCGCTGGAATGAATTCCGGGAGGCTGAGATCAGCCAGCCGCCGGGACTGACAACGGAGCAGGCGGATCAGCGGCATGCCGAACTGCTGGAGGAAATCAAGCAGCTTGCCGCGCGCCTCAATGAAGCGGCCCCGCTGTACTGGATCGCCGTATCGGATACACGGCTGGAAGATGTTGAGCGCATCTCCCTGATCCGCGATGGCAACGCAATGCAGTGCAGTTTCCATACCGGGCACTTTCGCATGGAGCTGGTGCGATCCATCCCAGCGGGGATGCAGGTCCAGCGCGACCGGATCCTCTGCGCCATGCAGCCCTTTGAACATATGATGAATGAAAACTACACGATCGTTAACAGCATTGAGCTGAAGAAGTTGATTGAGCGACTGGCAGCACAGCAGGACCTGGCGGCCCTGGATGAGATCAACCGCATGCTGTGCCGACTGATGGCAACGGAGGACACCAGTGACTTAAATCCGCTGATACTACTCTCCTCCATGGGCAAGATCGGCTCGGAGGTGCAGGCCAACTGCAAGCTGACAACGGAGCAGGCGCAGGCATTGACAGAATATAACCAGCTCAGGCGCAGCATACAGGATGACAACAGGAACATGCGGCGCAACTGGCCCTGGGACATTACCGTGCAGCTGGACCGGACGAGCGCTGAGTACCTGCCGGATGCATTGCCCGATGCGCTGTTCGCGCCGCTTGCCGCGCTGGAATACAGGCTCAGCCTCGGACGCCTGTTCGCATCCAGCTTCCACTATGAAATCAACACTATGACCCAGCAGCTGATCGATGAACTGGAATGGAATCGGCGACACATGGATGAGATCGAGAGGCTGTCACAGTTCGACTTCGAGACGGTCAGCTGGAAAGAGCCGGAAGCCGCAGAAGAACTGTAGGTTAATCCCCTCCGGGAAAGGTAATAATCCGCATTGTTTTCAATGTCGTTCAGGCCGACCCGATGAAGCTTTGCTTCAGCGCAGGCCCAGACCACTGAGCGCTTGCGCGAAGTGGAAATGTCACATTGACGCCCGGCTGCCCGCTCGCTATAATGCGCAGCTTCACTCGCAGCAGGCGTATTTCGAGGAGACGAGGCAGCCATGGAATTCATGCTTTCCAAGAACCGCAAGATCAAGCTGGCCCTGGGGTTCAGCGACATCTCCCTGATCCCCGGCGAGAGCACGGTCGACCCGAATGATGTCGACGTCTCCTGGCAGCTGGGCGAGCAGAAGTTCGAGCTGCCGATCCTCGCGGCCGCGATGGACGGCGTGGTCGATGTGAACATCGCCCGCATGTTCGGCGAATGGGGCGGGCTGGGCGTGCTGAACCTCGAAGGCATCTACACCCGTTACGACGACTACCAGGCAATACTCGACCGCATCGTGGCCGCTGACAACGACGAGGCCACGAAGATCTTCCAGGAGGTCTACCGCGAGCCGGTCAAGCCGGAGCTGATCGCGAAGCGCATCAAGGAGATCCAGGCCGGCGGCGTGAAGGCTGCGGGCTCGCTGACCCCGGCCGGCATGATCAGGTTCGGCCAGGTCGCCGAGGACAGCGGGATAGACATCCTCGTGCTGCAGAGCACCGTTACTAGCATGCGCCACCGTTCGCAGAGCGGCAGCGTGCTGGACATCGGTGAGCTGATCAACCGCGTCAAGGTGCCGCTGATGGTTGGCAACGTGAGCGGCTATGAGATCACCTACTCGCTGATGGAGGCCGGCGCGGACGCGATCTTCGTCGGCGTCGGGCCGGGACAGGCCTGCACCACCCGCGGCGTGACCGGCGTCGGCGTGCCGCAGATCACCGCCACCGCGGACTGCGCAGCGGCCCGTGACGACTTCTACGTGCAGACCGGCAAGTACGTCGCGATCATCACCGACGGCGGGATGCGCAAGGGCGGAGAGATCTGCAAGGCGCTGGCCACAGGGGCTGATGCGATCATGACCGGCAGCATCTTCGCCGGCTGCCCGGAGAGCCCCGCCACCCCCTACCACTGGGGCATGGCGACGCCTGACCCGAACCTGCCGCGCGGTACGCGTGTGAAGAGCGACGTGCATGTGCCGCTCAAGCAGGTGCTGTTCGGGCCCAGCCAGGTGACCGATGGCACGCAGAACCTCGTCGGCGCGATCAAGAGCTCGATGGGCCTGTGCGGCGCGCAGACGATCCGTGAGTTCCACAACACGGACATCGCCTTCAGCTTCAGCTTCATGACGGAAGGCAAGGCGCTGCAGATCGGCCAGCAGGTCGGCATGGGCTCCAAGAAGTAAGGCTGCACAGCCAATTCCATTCCGGACATCAGTCGGCGGATCCCCGACATCGACTCTGCGCGCTGCTTCATCCAATCTCCATATTTATATGGAAGTCTTGCATGTTTTGCCGCAGCTGGGTTATGGTAATATTCGGTGCCGGGCAGGATTCCGGCTTAATCAGCGATTCTGACTGATTTTTTGATCAAGGACTAGTTAGTGTTAGAGCATATAGACCGCAGGCTGGCCCGGTTCAGCGACCCGATCCGGGAGTACGTCTATACACGAGACGAAGGGGCATGCAACCAGATACTGGATGATGCATGGCGCTGGCTGTCGCAGCAGAAGCTCTCCACCGATGAGATGCAGGCCATGAAGATGGTGCTGCACTTCCTTGAATTCCAGGTCAGCGACGCTTTCACCACCGACAAGGACAAGCGCCGCCAGCAGATCCTCTACGTGCTGCGCAGCCTGAGTGAGCCGATCATTGACCCGACGTCTTCAGTGATGCAGGCACGGATCCTGCTGACACTGCGCTGCTGGGCGCACCGCTCCTACGACGTGCGGCTGTCCCTCAAGCAGTTCGAGCAGTGGTTCAACATGATCCCGGAGTCGGATGTTGACTCCAAGTGCTGGAACTACATTTCGTTCTGGGCCTTTGACACACGCGCGGATGATTACCTGAAGGCCGCCTACCGCTACTTCCTGACAAGCCCGGTGGACTTCGCGGTGGACTTCAGCCGCCAGCGCCTGAAGGTGATGGTCGGCCTGATCGAGGGCACCTGCAAGGTGAAGGATGTTGAGCGCCTGATCGAGCTGATGCCGCATTATTACCACATCCGCTGGTTCATGCGGAACATCATTCCGTTCTGCAAGAGCCTGCAGCTGTGGACTCCCGCGCTGGAAGGTGCCTTCTCAGCCAAGAGCCGCGAGCTGATGGAATCCCCGCAGGTCCCACCGCGCACCGTACCGCAGGGCCGTAAGATCCTCAACTTCTGACAGCGGTCCCGGTTCTCCGCTACAATTCTCTGCAACCCCCTTTTCCCGGCTGGGAGGCATGATCCAACATCTCGACAACTGGCTTGCGCAGTTCCGCACCCCCTTCTGGGAGGCGATCTACCTCGACAACCATACGCAGTGCCAGGCCAGCCTTGACCAGGCGCAGCGTGCACTTGGCAATTCCGTGTTTTCCGGTGATGAGCTGGATGCACTGCGGATCTACGTGCATTTCATGCGCTACCAGCTCAAGCATTACTTCGCTCCATCTGCGGCTGACCGGGCGGACCTGGCGCGCGGGGAGATCGTCAGCGTCAGCCTTGCTCAGCATGGTCCGCTGGCGGGCATCATGCAGGCACGCTGCAGCCTGACCCAGCGCTGCTGGGCGCATGCAATGCACAACATCGGGATCCCGCGCGGTCACGTTGACAACTTCTACCGCCAGGTGCCGGAGGAGGACCGCGACCACCAGCTGATGAACTACCTCTCGTTCTGGGCCTTCGCCGCCGCCGACATCGACTACATGGAGCAGAGCTACCGCTACTTCCTGATGGTGCCGGTGGAGTTCATGGTGGACTTCAGCCGCCAGCGGGTGAAGGTGATGCAGGCGATCCTCAAGGATGACCTCGAGCGGGTTGACCTGCTGCGCCTGTTTGAACTGATGCCGCACCGCATGCATGCCGCCTGGTTCGAGAAGCTGGTTCTGCCGGTGCTGAAGGACCGCAATCTGATCGCCGAGAGCACGATGACCGCCTTTGAAGAGCGTCGGAAGATCCTGCAGAGCTCGCCGCCGGCGGTCCCGCCACGCACGCAGGCCAAGGGCAAGATCTCACTGAACTTCTAGTTGGAAGTGGTCAGTGGTCTGTGGTCAGTGGGCAGAAGGTAACAGGCAGAAGGCAGAGGAAAGATGAACACGGCGGGTCATGCCTGGCAATTCAGATTCAATCAAGCAGGAAGCAACGCGAAGCAATCTGACTACTGACCACTGACTACTGATTACTGAGTTGTCAGCTCAGCCCGACCAGCCCGGCCACGTAACTCTGGCGCAAGCTGTGCTTCAGTGCGATGGCAACCAGCGCGAGGTGCAGCACGTCCGTCCAGTGCGCACCGAGCACGCTGAGGTGCTCTGCGCGTCCGCCGGGCAGCGGCTCACCGAAACGCTCGAAGTAGACCGCCATGTGCATCACGATCTGCGGGTTGACGATCTGCGAGGAAGTCAGGATGCGGTCCAGGCGGGAATACGGGATCTCGATCACGCTGTTCTCGCCCCAGATGCTGCTGGCCTCGCGGTCGCGGCGCACGAGGATCAGGCGCTGGTCTGTCACGCAGATGGCACGGCCGTTCTTGCCCTGCAGCTCAAAGCGGATGCACTCATCCTGCTCGAGCATGAAGTTGAGCTTGCGCCCCAGTTCATCCGGCAGCTCACTGCGCTCACGCCAGGCCGGCATGTCCACCAGCACGCGGTCATGCTGCAGGTGCAGCTGGTACTGCAGCTCCAGCAGCAGCTGGAAGGCGGTGTCGATCGCGTCATTCTCGCCGAACCATTCGGCGATCACCTGGCCCTGGGCATTGGTCAGCTTCAGCTTGAAGCCTGAGGGGCGGGTGCCGTTGATGTAGTGCGGGCAGAGGTCGTCGACCTCGAGGCCGCAGATTTCCTTGAATGGGACTTCGCGCACGCGGACACTGCGCTTGAGGAAATTGTTGCGCAGGCTGAATTCCAGCAGCCTTCGGTCTGTCAGGGCAAGGGCCCTGTCACGCGTGACGAGGACATCATTGAGCAGGAGCTCCCCTTCCTCGAGGTGTTCCTTAATTGCCTTCCCTATAACTCCCGATGACTGGCTGGTCCTGTTGTTCCAGGGAGCCATCACCTACAGTTTACACAATTAACCTATCCTTTACAAATAATAAAAAATAAATCCAGTTAAAACCGGCGAATCTGCATCGACAGTCGGTTAAATTTCAATCAAGAAGCGAGAAATTAGCGAATCAGAGGACCTGCATGCCAGCTTTTTCCAGCATTTGCGCAGTCATGACAAGCGGCAGGCCGACGATGTTGGGGTAATCACCGCTGATTCTCGCCACCAGCAGGCTGCCGAGGTCCTGGATGGCGTAGGCCCCAGCCTTGTCCCAGGGCTGGGCCCGCTCGAGGTAACGCCGGCGTGCATCCTCCGACAGCGGGCGGAATTCCACCTCGGTGCGCTCGATGCCACTGAGCAGCAGGCCATCGGATGCGCGTTGCAGAACTACCGCGGTCGCAACGTAGTGCACATAGCCGCATAGCAGGGACAGAATCCGCAGGGCATCGGCATGGTCCAGCGGCTTGCCCAGGCGATGCTCGTCCAGCAGCACCATCGTGTCCGCACTGAGCACCAGACTGTCGGGATTGGACTGGCTGATCGGCTGGCCCTTGCGGCGTGCCAGCTCAATCATGCGCGCAGAGTAGTCCCCAATGCTTTCATCAGCCAGCACGGCGTCCTCATCGAGCTCCGGGCCGGTTTCCACGGTGTAAGTGACGCCGATGCTGTCCAACAGGGCACGGCGGCGCGGTGACTGTGAGGCGAGGATCAGCTGCATCCGGGGGATTCTAGCGCTTGCTTCGATGTAAGATTGAGCAATGGCGCACACAGTCAAGGGCATCGTCCTCGCCGGCGGCACGGGCAGCCGCCTGTTCCCGCTCACCCGCGTGACCAACAAGCACCTGCTGCCGGTCGGGCGCAAGCCGATGATATTCCACCCGATCGAGAAGCTGATCGAGGCCGGTGTGCAGGACATCCTGATCGTAACCGGCACGGAGCACATGGGCGCGGTGGTCGGCCTGCTGGGCAGCGGCAAGGACTACGGCTGCCGCTTCACCTACAAGGTGCAGGACGAAGCCGGCGGTATCGCCCAGGCGCTTGGCCTGGCGCGCAACTTCGTCGGCAGCGACCGGATGTGCGTGATCCTCGGTGACAACATCTTCGAGGACCCGATCACGGATGCCGTGCGTGAGTTCAGCGAGGCTCCGGCAGGCAGCACGCGCCTGATGCTGAAGCCAGTGGAGGACCCGCAGCGTTTCGGTGTTGCCACAGTCGAAGGTGACAGGATCACCAGGATCGTGGAGAAGCCAAAGGAGCCCGAGAGCAACCTGGCGGTGATCGGCGTCTACATGTATGACAACGGCGTGTTCGACGTGATCTCGACGCTCAAGCCTTCTGGCCGCGGCGAGCTTGAGATCAGTGATGTCAACCAGCACTATGTCGAGCAGGGCATGGTGAGCTACAGCGTGCTGTCAGGCTGGTGGACGGATGCCGGAACATTTGAGAGCCTCGCACAGGCGAACAGGCTGGTCGGGGAATAGGAGGTCCGGCGCAAGCCGGGCTCGGAGGCCAGACGCAAGTCAGGCGACGGAGGCCTGACGCAAGTCAGGCGACGGGTGTCGGGTTTCGGTAGAGGGGCTCGCTGCGCTCGGGAGACGACAAGGTAGCATCCAAGTTTTATCCTTAACGCTAAGCCGCTAAGGAAAAGAAGGGAAAGAAATCCCCTACGGAACAAAGTACCGGCGCGGCCCTGCCGCGATTGCACGCGAGCGGCAGCTTAGTGCGCAACGCGTTCTCGAGTAAGGATCTGTTGCCAATCTTTCTGGAGTACTCCTTGGCTTGGTGGTCATACAATAGTGAACATCAACCACAATGACCCCAGGACATCAGGCATATCCAGTATTGACAAACACGTCTGCCAAGCGGATTTCCATGCATCCACTCCCAGGCGTCGCGGGGCGACGCCGGTACCGCATGTGATTGATGTGTCTTTCATGGAATGTAGCGGCGCAGTCCCACTGCGCCAGCACGCGAGCGATTACTTCGTGCGCAACGCGTTTCGCAAGTGAGGGTATGTTGCCAGAAATATTATTCCCTGCGCTTCAGGAACCCTTCTGCGCCTCTGCGCCAACAGAACCGCCACGCAGGCCACACATTCACACGAATCACGCCATGGCGTGAAGAGGCATACGATTTCTAACTCTGGAGGCGCGCAGTCGCGCGAGAAGCTGCGTGCTTGCCTGCCTGGTTTTATTGGCGCTGAGGCGCAGAGAATGAAGAGAGACGCTGAGGGATTCAATTTCCGCTGGGTTCATTACTCATTTTTCTGCGCTCATTACTTCGCGGCATTCTCTCCAAGGCGCACGGGGCGTGCGCCGCTACTGATTATTCCTGCGAACTGACCGATCACATTCCGGCGGGCTGAATGCCCGCGCTCCGCGCTTAGCTGGCGCTCGACCCCCGAATGGAGGCCAGGCAGTTTGCCTGGCAATTGCCAAGCTTACAGCTTGGCCTCCATGTCCGGCTTGCGCCAGGCCTCCTAGTGCCCCTCGCCGTGCATGTGATCATGCATCTGCTGCATGTGGTCGAGGTGCTTGCCCTCGGGATCCACCAGCTGCTCAATATGTGTCAGGTGCCTGTGCAGCTTCTCACGCTGCTCCATATCAAGCTCCTGGGAGATCCTGTCAATGATCTGGCCGTGCAGTTCCAGCATCCGGTCCATGCTGGCCTTGCGCTGCACCCTGAGCATTGAAAACTCCTCGTCG
>JAGRNR010000083.1:0-10882 GCA_020440645.1 bacterium
CAATGGCGATGACGCCGCGGCCCGCCAGGTGGCGACGGAGATCCTCGCCAACCGCAGCTTCGACCTGAGCCCCTATGGCTGGATGCTGGAGAGCGGCCCGGTGACGAGCACCAGCGAAGGAATCGTGAACGACTTCGGCGCCGGAGAAGGCGAGCAGTCCGTAGTCAGCCTGACAGGCTCGCTGGATATGCGCATCGTAAGCCGCGAGGCCGCCTTCCGCGAGGTGCGCCTGTTCGGCGTGTACAGCCTCTCGCAGGCCACGGTGGCCAACGCCCAGGAGGGCACGAGCTTCCCGATCAGCTGGACCGTAAGCTGGCAGGACCTCGACAATGCCTACCAGGTAACCTGCACGCAGGACATGACCGGCACGCTCTGGCAGGACGCCGCGCTGTTCTTTAATTAACCTTCCGCTTCATCTGAAGATTCAGCGGTCTGGCGCTGCGGCTGCGCATTCGCGCATCCGGGTCGCGCTGAAGCAACATTGCTGCCCACGTAGATGCACCTTGCAATCAGCGAGAAGCTACGCTTTGAGCTGTATTGCAGACCATCGAGTGCTTGCACGAGATGGAAACAGAATCAGGTCTGGCGCTGCGGCTGCGCATTCGCGCATCCGGGTCGCGCTGAAGTTGGCTCGCAACCGCAATCCTTGAATTTGAAATGGTAGCGGTGGCACCTTGCGCCAATTGAAAGGGCATCTTCCGGAGTTCACTGGCACACCCATGCGCCGGAATACCTATTCCTTACAGCGACATTCAGACAAGCGCATCCTGCTAGGAATGTCAGATTCATAAGTATCTGGCAATCTCTCCCAGTTGGCGCAAGGCGCCACCGCTACACTTCATCCTGAATTGTTTCCGCATTCAGCAGCTGGCCCTGCACCGCTCCCCAACTTGAATGATTGCGCGGCTGTCCCCGGCCATTGGCCGCGACTTGCCACGCGCCCCGCCTATGCAGCCCCGGCAGCAGCCACCCCGCTTCCGTCCCTGCCCGCCATCTTCAGGAGCCTGTCCAGGTCCTCACCGCCGGCCTTCATCCATTCCACGAAGATCCAGTCCGGCAGCTGGCGCATGCAGCGCAGCAGTGCGGAAAGCTCGCTGGCGCGCTCCGTTCCCTCCAGGTGCACAGCCAGGCGGCTGCGCAGCAGGCTGGCCAGCCCGGCCGGGTTGAAGCGTGAGGCGGTGGCATGGCGCAGTTTCATGTGGCGCAGGCGGCCCTGCCCGTCCTGCATGATCGCGCGGGCCTCCACATTGTTTAGCCCGCAACGGCGCAGCTCCTCCTCGGAAAGCTTACCTTCCTCCAGCAGGCACCACAGCAGCACGCGCACGGCGGGGTCATCCAGTAGTTTCTGTACTTCAGGCATTTGATCCTCCTGGTAATGTCAGCTATTTTACCTTTCCTGACACGTAAAATCAATTAATCAAGTAAAAAATAACATTACAGGTTGATTTTTGTCATTTTGATGCTATACTCCTGACTAGTGAACGAGCACTGCGCTCTACTGAGGAACAGGAGGATGCGGAAATGAGCGAGATCCAGACAGCCCAGCCTGAGGCTGTGGCAAGGCAGGAGGCGAAGCCGGTGCAGGCGGCCCCGCAGGTACCGCAGGCGGGCAGTGGCCTGCAGGCTGTGACCTTCCAGCTGTTTGATGCCGTACCGCCGAGGCGGATGTACCAGCTGCAGCAGGGCCTTGAAGCGGAGGACCGCCGGCGGCTGTTCAACCGGGTCGAGCCGGACCTCGACCGCGGACTCGGGCAGTGCTGGCTGCGTGAGGAGCGGCTGGCTGCCATCGTGCGCGACAGCCTGCTGCATTACCACAGGCAGCGCTACCGGATGCATGCCTGGGTGATCATGCCGAACCACGTGCACTGCCTGATGGAGCCGCTCGGGGGCCATACGCTGGGCCGGCTGGTCGGGGCGATCAAGGGCTTCAGCGCCGGCCAGATAAACAAGCTTATGCAGCGCAGCGGCAAGGTCTGGCTGGATGGCAGCTTCCTCACGCGGATCCGCCATGAGGAGCACTTCGACGCGGCGGTGGAGTACATCCACAACAACCCGGTCAGCGCCGGGCTGTGCGCGCATGCGCATGAGTGGCGCTGGAGCAGTGCTGCGGCGCTACCCGCTTCAGCGCTAGCCGGAGCTCAGACGAAAGTCTGACAACGGAGCTGCTGCGAAGCTGCGCAGTTGTAGGTGCTCACAGGGCGTAGGGCAATGCCACCGTGCATTGCCCGGGATGGCAAGAGCCATCCGTTTGCCACAGGCAGTCTGAATAATTCGAATAGTGCGAATAAAGGAAACAGCAAGCCAGTGAGGCTGCTTCAAGCTGCTGCAAAAGTGGGTAGTAGGCAGTGGTCGGTCGTCAGTTGGCAGTTATCAATGGCCAGTGGCCAGCATACCGGAGCCGCGACGCAGGTCGCACAATGGAGCTACCGCTTCAGTGGTAGTTGACATAATGCAGAAGGCAATGGGCAGAAGGCAGTTGGCAGGAGCTGCTGGGAAGCTGCGCCGGCGAACGTCGGCTTCCGCGGTGACAGCGTAACAAAAGGGGAGCCCTGGGGCTCCCCCTTGCTGGATCATTGTTGCCAGATCTGTCGGCTGCATCCTGCTTCGCGGGATGCAGCACCCCTGGTGGAGGCCAGGCAGTTCTGCCTGGCAATTGCCAAGCTCACAGCTTGGCCTCCGGCGGGACTGAGCTCCGGCGCAAATCTTGTAACCGGGCATCCGTTGCCAAGCTTACAGCTTGGCCTCCTAGTGCATTTCGGTCTGGATCACGCCAGCGCCCATCGTGCTCATGTAGTACATCAGGTACTGGAACACGGCCTTCTTCATGCGCATCTCATGGCGCATCGCGTCACCGGTGTAGGCAGTCATCGTCATGTAGCCGAGGCCGTCCTGCTCGGGCACGTCCCACAGGTACTTCATGCTGTCCACCGGCCAGTAGACCTCTTCGTCGCCATCGGCGATCTCGTCAGCCAGCATCTTCATGCCGGGCTCGACGATCTTGCCGTTGAGCGCTGCCATGTTGAGCGCGAAGTGCGCCTGGCAGGGAGCGACCTCCATCGAACCGCCGTCCATCAGCTTGCCAAGCACGAAGTCGGCATTGGTGGTGGCCACCACCATGCTGTCGTTCATCACGATGCCGAGGCCCGGCATCATCGGCACGTCGAACACGTCCCAGCCGTTGGCGCCGCTGTCGGGGCGCGGGGTCAGGCCGATCTCGCTGCCATAGGTGCCCATCATCTCCCTGACGTAGTCAGCATCCTTGATGCCGATCGCCACTGCGGCGATGAAATCCGTCGGCTGTACGTCGCCGCCGTTCACCAGCATGTCGATCGAGGGCATGTCGTAAAGCGCGATGCCGACCTCACCGGAAAGCGTGCTGTCGATGATCTTGTCGATCTGCATCGCCTTCATCAGCTGCATGGTCTGCTCCAGCTCCTGGATGTCCATCCCGCCGAAGATCTCGGAGAAGGGGCCTTCCATGCCTTCCGCCATCGCCGCCTGGCGCTGCATCTCATCCAGCTGGATCATCAGGCGCGTCGGCATGTGCTGGATGCCCATGTACATGATGAAGTCGCCGTCGTCCACGAGGCTGTAGCTCTGCAGCGGAAGGTTCTCCAGCGCGCCGAGGCGGGCCGGAGCACTGTCCGCCGGCAGGCCCTCGCAGGTCTGGGCACAGTTGAACATGATGTCATCACCGGTGATCGCCATGTCAACATGCGAGGTTCCGATGTTGAACAGGTACATCTGGTCGAGGAAGCTGATGATGTCGTCCCGGGCAGTGCAGGATGCCATGCCGGGATCCTCCAGCAGCACGGTGTGCAGGCGGCTCATGAAGGGACGGAAGTCGATGTCCTGAACCCAGAATTCCTCCCAGGCGCTGTCGCCCCTGTGCATGCCCATGCTTGCAGCCGTCTGGCCGCCTCCGGCGTGGGCCCCGCCGCCGTAACTGGGATCGCGCTCCTGGATACGGGCGATGGCCTCAGCCCTCGTTTCCGCATTGATGTCCGCGTGTGCGATGCCGGGCAGGACCGAGATCGCGATCACGGCCGCCAGCAGCATAGAAAAGATACGCATAATGTTCCCCTGATGGGTGTTAGATGATTATTAAAGGGATTACCGAGCAGCTATATTAACATTGCCGTGCTGCCGATAATGTCGCAATGGACGCTGTAATGTACCAGAAAGTTCCCCGCCGGGACAGCCTGCTGAGGCTGCACAGCCATGATTTCGGCCCAGCCGAGGAAGCCGCCGTGCTCGAGGTGCTGCGCAGCGGCTGGCTGACCCGCGGCCCGCGCACCCAGCAGTTCGAGCTGGATTTCGCCAAGCGGGTCGATGCGCCCCATGCGCTGGGCCTGAACTCCTGCACCGCCGCGCTGCACCTGGCCCTGCTGTGCGGTGGAGTCGGCCCCGGCGACGAGGTGATCGTGCCTGCGCTGACCTTCGCGGCGACGGCCAATACCGTGGTGCATTGCGGAGCGACTCCCGTGTTCGCTGATGTGCTGCCGGACAGCCAGTGCATCGACCCGGCCAGCGTCGAGCGCCTGATCAGCCCGCGCACGAAGGCCATCGTGCCCGTGCATTACGGCGGGATCGCCTGTGACATGCCGCGGCTGCAGCAACTCGCTGAACAGCATGGGCTGTTCGTCAGCGAGGACTGCGCGCATGCGGTGGAAACCGAGCTGGATGGGCGCCCGGTGGGCGTGGCCAGCGGCTCACGCTTCGCATCCTACAGCTTCTATGCCACAAAGAACCTGATCACCGCCGAGGGCGGCATGCTCTGCTGCCGCGACGAGGCGGACCTGGAGCGCGCGCGGGTAATCGGCCTGCATGGGATGAGCCGCAACGCCTGGAAACGCTACAGCGGCGAAGGATTCCAGCTGTACGACATCGAGGCCGCCGGCTTCAAGTACAACATGTTCGACATCCAGGCCGCGCTGGGCCTGGTGCAGCTTGCCAAGCTGGATGCAAACCATGCGCGGCGCACGGAACTGGCCACGCTGTATGCCAGGCTGCTGGCGGATGACCCGCGCATCGAGATTCCGCAGGCCGGGAAGGGCAGCGTGCATGCCCATCACCTGATGGTTGTGCGGCTGAGCGAGGACTGGGCCGGCAGCCGCAGCGGCCTGAGCCGCTTCGAGGCACGCAACACGGTGATCAGCGCGCTGCGCGAGGAGATGGTGGAAAGCTACGTGCACTACATTTCCCTGCCCGGCACCCGCTTCTACCGTGAGCACTACGGCACCGCTGCGGCGGACTGCCCGGTTGCACAGTCCGTCAGTGAACGGGTGATCAGCCTGCCGATCTATCCGGACATGCTGGACGGCGATGTGGAGTACTGCTGCCTGAAGCTGCGCGAAGTGCTCGACGGCGTCGAATGAGTGATCACAGGACCCTCCCGGTTGACACTTCCGGCGGTGTTATACTCACTCCTTTCCATGAGGAGCAATAACGGATGATCCAGCTTGCCGAGCGGCTGAAGAAGCTTCCGCCCTACCTGTTCGCCCAGATTGACAAGGCCCGTGACGAGGCCCGCGCACGTGGCATCGACACGGTGTCAATGGGCATTGGCGACCCCGACCGCGACCCGCCAGAGTGGATGCGCGAATACCTCGCCGAGGAAGTGATGCGCAGCGGCAACCACCGCTACCCAAGCTACAAGGGCCACCCGAAGCTGCTGGAATCAGCCCTGCGCTACATGGAGCGCCGCTTCGGGGTCAAGGGCCTCGGGATGGAGAACGTGCTGACAACGCTTGGCAGCAAGGAAGCGCTGGCCAATGTGTGCCGTGCGATCGTCAACCCCGGCGACCACGTGATCGAACCCGACCCGCTGTACCCGGTGTTCGGCACGGTGGCCCGCATGTTCGGCGGTGCCAGCTCCACCCTGCCGGTGCATCCTGACAACGATTTCCTGCCCAACATGAGCGATGAGCTGACCAAGGAGATGATCAGCCGGGCCAAGGTGCGCTACCTCAACTTCCCGCACAACCCGACCGGGCGCGTGGCGCCGCGCGAGTACCTCAACGACGTGGTGCAGTTCGCGCGCAAGCATGACATCATCCTTGTGTCCGATGCGGCCTACACGGAGATCTTCTACGATGAGGACAACCCGCCGGCCAGCCTGCTGGAATTCGATGGTGCACTGGACTGCGTGATCGAGTTCCACTCCTTCTCCAAGAGCTTCAACATGACGGGCTGGCGCTGCGGCTTCGCGGTTGGCAACCCCTTGCTTATTGAGGGCCTGGGCACCGTCAAGAGCAACGTGGACAGCGGCACCTTCAACGCGATCCAGATCGCCTGCTCTCGGATCCTTGACGACGAGCGCTGCGATTCCTTCCTCAGGGAGAACCGCAACCACTACCGCGAGCGCCGCGACCGGATCTGCGACGAACTGGACAAGATCGGCATCGTCAACTTCCGCCCCGGTGGCAGCATCTTCGTGTGGTGCCGCCTGCCGGAGGGCGAGACCGACAGCTTTGACTGGTGCAGCCGCCTGCTCAATGAGACCGGGCTGGTGGTCGGCCCGGGCCGCGCCTATGGCTGGTACGGCGAGGGCTTCTTCCGCCTCTCGCTGGCAACACCTGACGCGGACATCGAGAAGGGCATGGCCCGGCTGAAGGACTTCGTTGGGAAGTAGCGCTTGCGGCGCTACTTCAGGGACCTGGGACCAGGGACCGGGGACCAGAAGAAGGGACCGGGGATCGGGAGGTGGTCAGACGAGAGTCTGACAACACGGCTCAGTGTCACCGACTCCGATCCGGCCCAGCTTCCTGCATCAGTTTGTGCCAACTACCGGTGTTGCCAGTTTACGGTGCATACTGAACAGCATCCTCGCAATTTCATCCAGCTTGCTGTCTAACTCTTCAGCATGTCCGCTGGAAATGAATCCGAGCCCCCTGGATATCAGCAGCAGAGTTTCAATCTCCCTGGCTGAAGCAAGGGCGATGGACACGAAGTGGGCATAATCCCGCCGACTCGCCCTGCCATTGCCTTCCGCGATGTTGGCAGGAATGGAAACCGCTGCCCTGCGAATCTGTGAAGTCATCCCGTACATTTCGTCCTTCGGGAATGATCCGGTGAGCCGGTAGATCTCCGCAACGAAATCCATTGCCCGTTGCCAGACAATCAGGTCCTTGTAAGAAACTGCATCCATTTGCACGCTCCTTTAGTGTGTACATTTGTATAGTAACTTACAACTACAATAAAGTCAAGTATTTTATTATTTTTGTAAATAGAGGTCGAACCGCACGGATTACCAATTTCGTTCAATACTTCAGTAGGCGTTGGCTTTATCCGGTCCCTGGTCCCCGGTCCCAGGTCCCTGAGTATTGAGTTCTGTTAAACTCATGTGAACTCTCACTACAGGTGGAGACAGGCATGAGGATTGTGAACTGGGCCCTTATGCTGCTTATTGCAGCGGTGTTGATCGGTTGCTCCGGCAGCCAGCATTCCCGTGACGGACTGGACAGTGTCGGAGACCGCTCCGTACAGGCCGGGAAGTCACTGAGACCGGCGCTGGGCGCTGATGCGGGTGCGGCCGTCGTGGACCGGACTGACTCCCAGTCCATTTCCTCGAGCATCCCGCTTGATTCCAGCAAGGCACTCGACCCGGCACTGAACGGCCTGTTCGCCATGCGCGACAGCGGCCTGCCCTCCCTTTCCGGAATGGAAGCCCGTCTGGCGGGATCGCGCAGTGCCAGCGGGATCGGCCGCGAATGGCAGGATGGGGCAGACGCCTTAGACAAGTCCTCCAACGCCGTTGTCAGCAACACCAGCCTCAGCATGTTCACCGGGGCGGGGCAGCGCAACTGGGCGATCTACATGCTGCCGGATGTCAACGGCGATCTCGGATTCAGCAAGCTGACGGTCGAGACCAGCAACGTGAACTTCACCGGTGGCAGCCCGGGCTTCCTCGTCGGACTGGCCAACTATGCAAGCGGCCGCTGGGAGATCCTCGACCGCAGCGAAAGCGAAACCTACACCAAGACCCTGACGGCCTTTGCCGACTACGTTTCCCCGCTTGGCAACGTGTTCCTGTTCGTGCTGACGCATGACGGCAATGGCATCCAGCTGGACCGCGTCGGCTTCGACGTGGACCGCAGCGCGCCGGAAGTCGGCAGTGTCAGCCCCTCAAGCGGCGAAACCGGGGCCCAGATCCAGCCCGTCGCCAGTGTGAGCAACCTGGTGGAGACATGGGAGTGGAACTTCGGCGGCGGCGCCAGCCCCAACACTAGCTCTGAGGAAAGCCCGCTGATCACACTCGGGGCTGAGGGCACATACAGCGCAAGCGTGACGGCGCTGTCCCGCTTTGGCGAGGCGGTGTTCAACTTCACGCTGGAAGTTGGCCCGGTGAGCGGCAGCGCACCGGAGATCACGGCGGTCAGCCCGCTGTCCGGCGAAAGCGGCAGCATTGTCAGTTTCATCCCGACCTTCAGCGGCACCGTTGACAGCTGGGACTGGCAGTTCAACGGCGCCGGCAACCCGGACAGCAGCACGCTGGAAAGCCCGGATGTTGAGCTTGGCGAGGCCGGCACCTACAACTGCAGCGTGACCGCCACCAACCTGTTCGGCAGCGACCAGTTCGACTTCAGCTTCGAGGTGCAGCCCTCAGGTGAGGCTCCGGTGATCATTTCCGTTGATCCGCTCAGTGGGGCAACGGGGGCGGAAATCACTTTCACACCGAGCTACACCGGCACCGTTGATACCTGGGACTGGCAGTTCGGCCCGGCGGCCACACCGGACACCAGCGCGGATGAGAACCCGATGGAAACACTTGGTGCGCCGGGTATCTACGAATGCAGCGTGACTGCATCCAACTCCTTTGGCAATGACACGCTCAACTTCAGCTTCGAGGTGACGGGTGGAGGCGGCGGGCCGACCTGGACGGAGATTGACTTAAGCAGCATCACGGGTACGGACGGCGGCTGGACACCGAGCGTGGCCGTTGCCAGCAATGGCAACCCGATGGTGGCCTATGCCAACCTTGATGCGGCGGTGCTGGACCCCTATGTCGTAATTGGCGACAGTACCCTTGACCTTACTCTCCCGGCGAACTGGACCACGCTTGAGATCGCGGACCTGGCGCTGAACTATCCCGGTGCATCAGCCGGCTATATGGACATCGTGATCCCGTCCGGAACAAACCTGCCCCGCGTGTCCTACAACGTGCTGGACATCACGGGTGCGACAGTGGCGGAGAACTCCCGCGTCGGCTTCAGTGCACTTGACATATATGACAGTGTGCCGACATGGAACACCTATTACATTGGCAATGCCGACGCTCCTCCGATTTCCCTCGATGGCGCGTTCTATACCAGCATTGACATGCGACCGACCGATTCCGTGCTTGGCATTTCCACGACGGTCGGTTTTGACAACTCACCGCTGGAAGCCGCCAACCAGATGTACTACTATGCGATCACCTATGACTGGGAGAACCAGGGAAACATCAGTTACAACCTCACTCGCTTCACCGGCGGTGGCTTCCTGTTCCCCCACGGGCGCTACCATGCCAGCGGTGAGTTCCAGGCTGTGGTCACAGGCGGCAATCTACTCAGGGAGAACGGCGGCAGCTGGGCCTGGGGTTTCCAGGACCCGAACACCACCGTGCTCGGCAGCCTGGACATGATCAGCGGTGGCAACACCGGCATGAGCTACTGCCAGCGCAGCGACAACGACTACAGCCTGCACTACACCGAGCTGGATCCGTCAAACACGGAAATCGTGAATGAGAACATCCTCACCGTTACCGACAGCGGTGCAGGTGAGAATGTG
This sequence comes from bacterium, assembly GCA_020440645.1. Taxonomy (GTDB): domain Bacteria; phylum 4484-113; class 4484-113; order 4484-113; family JAFGCY01; genus JAHEFU01. The sequence continues at coordinate 9,772 of JAGRNR010000083.1, forward strand.
GCCACGATCAGCCAGCTGGACTACATGGCGGACGGCACACCCTGCATCGTGTTCACCGAGCACAACGGCACCAGCACCATGGTGCGCTTTGCGATCAGCAACGGGGCCGGCTGGGATGTGGAGGATGTCTCCTCCAGCCCGAACACCTTCACAGCTGATCCCTTTGACGTCTGGTGCGACCTCGCGCAGTTCGCAAATGGCAACAGCATCGTCTGCTACAGCCGCTTTGACAACGATGTCAATACGCTACGGGTGGCGATCCGCAGTGCTGCCCCCTAAGGGGCAGGTTTGAGGTTGGAGCTTGGAGTGGGGAGAGGAAGTCACATAGTCAATGAGTCAATTAGTCAACATGCAGCGACGGTGCCAGGCTCGATTGGCGTTGTTGACTTAGCGACTGCTTGACTGATGAATTGAAGTCACTGAGTCACTTAGTCAACGAGTCAACAACAACCGTGGTTGCCATCCTCGGTGACCGAGATTGACTTATTGACTGATTGACTGATTGACTCTTCCGCTACACAGCCTGCGCAGCTGTGTCACGCTCATGCGTGACTGCGCTACGCGCTCCGATCTGCCCATCCCCCATCCCGCATCCCATTGTGCGCAAGTCACGCCGTGGCGTGACGCACCTCCACATCCCCATCCCGCATCCCTTATAGTAAGTCCGTGAGCAACATCAAGCTGACCTTCCTCGGTGCCGCCCAGACGGTGACCGGCTCCAAGTACCTCGTGGAGTACGCCGGCCAGCAGATCCTCGTGGACTGCGGCCTGTTCCAGGGACTGAAGCCCCTGCGCCTGCGCAACTGGGACGACTTCCCGATCAAGCCCGCCCAGATCGACACTGTGCTGCTGACGCATGCGCACATCGACCACTCGGGCTACATCCCGCGCTTAAAGAAGCTCGGCTTCAATGGCACGGTGTACTGCACCCCGGCCACGCAGAAGTTGTGCCGCATCCTGCTGCCCGACAGCGGCTACCTGCAGGAGGAGGATGCGAAGTACGCCAAGCGCAAGGGCTACTCCAAGCATGAGGACCCGCAACCGCTGTACACCGCGGAGGATGGCGAGAAAGCGCTGGGGCTGTTCAAGTCGGTCCGCTTCGGCGACTGGC
>JAGRNR010000084.1:0-9812 GCA_020440645.1 bacterium
TGGCCTATGGCTACCGCGATGACGAGTATTTTTTCCTCAAGATCAAGAATGCTTTCCCCGGAATCGGGCTATGAACGCAAAAAAAGGGCCCCGGAAAGACCGGGGCCCTGATGAATCGCTCTAGCTAAGAGTTCAGTTGATCGGGGTCAGCTTGATGGTGCCATCGAACTTGTTCTGGCCCGTGCTGATGTCGATCGTCTTGGTCAGGGTCACGTAGTCAGCGTGCTTGAACACGACCTGGTAGGTGCCTGCCGGGATGTCATTGATGAAGAAGCTGCCGATCGAGTCGGTGGTGGTCTTGCGGCTGGTGTTGGCAATCTCCACCACGACGTCCTCGACATAGAGGCCGCTGGCATCATCAATCACGGTGCCGCCGTAGCTGCCCAGGGTGGCGGGAGCGTTCGGCACCAGGTTGAAGTTCACCACGATGTTCTGCTCCGGAATGATCGTCACCTCGGTGGAATCACTGTCGAAGTTGAACTTGGTGCACTGCATGAAGTACTGGCCGGTCAGCAGGTTGGTGATCACGTACTGGCCGTTGATGTCAGTGGTGCGGGCGGCAAGCACGCCGCTCTCGTTACCGACGGTCACGGTGGAACCGGCGATCGGGTCCTTGGTGTTCAGGTTCTTCACGGTACCGTTCACACCACCGAATGACAGGGCCGGGCTGCTCGGGCGCAGCACGCGCATCTGGTCCACATCCGCGATGAAGATGTTGCCCTCGAGGTCGATGGACACATCAGACGGGGCGATGTAGAAGTTGCCGCTGCTGCCACGGGCGCCGCTTCCGATCTGGGAGATGAACTCACCGGTGGTACCGTCGAAAATCTGCACGCGACGGTTGCCCGGGTCGCAGACATACAGGTCATCGGTACGCCAGTCCACCGCCATGCCGGCGGGACCGCCGACGTTCAGGTCCGGGTCCTCAAGGCCGCCGTCCGGGTTCTGCGCCGGCAGCTCAGCGAACTGGCTGGGGCCGCCGCCGTAGCTGTCACCGATCACGCGGTTGAAGCCGAGGCCGTTGTTCACGGAGGAGGACACGTTGTAATCGAGGTTGGCATCGTTGTAGAACGCACGTCCCACACCGATGTAGTTGCGCTCGAAGTCAGCCGCGCCGGAATAGACGTTCCAGCTGTTCTCGGTGCGGTTGAACGGGAAGTAGGTGTCGGTCACGAAGGTACCGAGGCTTCCGACCTGGCCGGGTCCGATCAGGTCGCCGAAGTCGCCCGGGAACTGGCCGAAGGCCTGGTGGAAGCAGCCGGCACCGCCGGTGATCACCGCGTTCTGGTCGTTCGGGTCCTCGAAGCTGTACTCACCGCCGTCCTCCATTGCGAACTGGCGGAAGCGGTTGAGGATCTGCAGGGCGCGCGGGTAGTCCGGCACCGGATCAGTGCCGACCACATCGATGTCAGCGGTCACGTAGACACTGCCGAGGCGGTCAACGCCCACATCGTAGACGTTGAGGCACTGCAGCGGCGCCAGCACTTCCGGCGGGATGATGCCCGCGTTCGGCAGGCCGTCAAGCTTGCCGAGGTCCGCATTGCCGCCGTCCGGACGGGTGGCGCCCGGGGTCAGCGTACGGGTGAAGATCGTCAGGTAGCCCCACTGCGAGATCGGCTGGTGGGCCACGATCGGCAGGTTGGCATACGGGTAGGCCTCCTCGGAGTTCAGGTCCAGCTGGGGAGCGGACGGGAACACGGAGACGGCACGGGCCTCGGCACCGACATTGGCGGCGTTCACGAAGTTGCCGAGCTTGTCGAAGCAGTAGATGTTGGCGCTGTCGAGCACGTAGACGTACTCATTGCTGGAGGCGATGCCACGCACATCGGCGTAGGTCGCCCCGCCCGGCAGCTGGAAGTTGCCGAACACCGGGATGATCGGTTCATTGTCATCGCCGGCCTTACCCTGGTTGTCAGGGTTGAACAGGTCACCATTGTCTACTGTGTCACTGCCTCCGCCGCAGGAGGCGATCAGAATCATCAGGCCCACGAGGACCATCAGGATTCTCAGCCAGTTGTTTCTCATAATCATGAACCTCATTGTTGTTCCTTGGCTATCTTGGGCCACGGCGGCTCGCCAGCGGCCCTGGACGCTACTAGGCTGCACCACCGCCACCACCGCTGCCGGCGTTGAGGGTGTCCTGTGACTGGTTGATGTTCAGGCTGACCTCACGCACGCCGCCCGGTCCGATGGTGATCTCGGTCTCGGTGGGCTGGAAGCGGGAACTGACGCTGCCATCGGTGTCAAGCACGATGGTTCGCAGGATTATGTCACCGGCGGGGACCACCATCATGAAGCGGTGGTCGGGGTTGATCGCCTCGTTCTCCTCGAACTGGGCGTCCTGGTCAGCGAAGGGGGCAACCGGGCCGAAGCCGAAGTCATTGAAGAAGTAGGTGCCCTCAATCTCGAAGTAGACGTCGATATTGATCTCGTCAAACTCACCGTTGCCGTTGTCGATCGTGATCGTCGGCTGGAAGTTGTTGATCGTACCGAGGATGATGCCGCTGGAAACGGGCAGGAACTCGCGGAACGGGGTTGAACCGGCGGAAGCCTGCATCGGGTGCAGCGCGAACAGCTGGTCGAACTCCTTGATGTCGTCAGCATTCTCGATGCCGGTCGGCGGCAGGGAGGTGCTGAGGTCAGCTCCGCTGTAGTACTTGCGGGCAAGCTGGCTGCCGCGCATGATCACCATCACCTCGTCATTCTGGTCGAAGCCGAGGGCGGAGTAGTTACCTGTATAAAAGGTGACGGACGGGCTGCCGCCGGCCAGTGCACGGTCGGCGTAGAGCAGCTTGTGGTTCATCGCGTTGACCTGCACCGGGATGTCAGTCTGGGTGATCGGGTCAAAGCGAGTGCCGCTCACGAAGGTGTTCAGCTCGGCAAGGTCCGAGATGGACATCGTGCCGCCACGGATGTTCTGGTTGTCCTGGGCGTAGTTCTCAAACGCGTTGTAGACGGCATTTTCCTCAGCGTCACCAAGGGCGCCGATGTCGTTGAACATGCCGATCACGTTGAAGTTGGCGTTGCTCGAGATCCAGTTCAGCATGGTGTTGGCAAGGCGGAAATCCTTGAACTGCTGGATTGCGAAGTAGACATTCGCACTGGAGTTGATCTCGTTGGAGAGCAGCTCAAGCGGCTGGTCGTTGGGGCCGAAGTAGACCTCCACGATGCCGTTGCCACTACCCACCAGGAAGGTGTGCTTGGTGTCGTCACGCTTGTGCACGCCGAAGTTGCGCTCCACGAACATCTGGTTGAACTGGTTCGTGAAGGCAGCCGCGATCTCGGTGCTGTTGAGCGTGATCACGTCGCCGTATGTGTTGGTCGAGCGGCTGCTCTCCCAGTTGTATGACCCGGTCACCACACGGGCCTGGTCAATCACCAGGAAGCGGGCATGCATGATGCGCGGCGCACCGTCGAGGTCCGTCCGCACTTCAATGTTGCCATTGTTCTGGTTGATGTCCTCGAGCTGGTCGTAGAACGGCTTGTAGCTCAGGTCATCGTAATATGCCTTTTCAGTGATGATCCTGATCTGGGTGCCGGCGCGGGCCTCCTGCAGCAGCGCTTCAACGACTTCCTGGCGGTCAATCGCCGTAGCGGCGACGTCAAGGCTGGAATTCGCGGATGCGATCAGTGCGAAGATCGGATCGTTGTTCAGGTTCGCATCGGAATAAGTAGCGGTGCGGTACCTGTGGTCAACGGTCTGCACGGAAACGTCGGGCACCAGGTTTGGATTGTTATCCACTTCCTGCGTGCCATCCCCGCCTCCGCAGCTTGCCAGTCCGATCATAATGACCAGAACTGTCATAAGCATCAAGAGAGATGAGCGATTCATCAGACCCTCCGGCTCCTTAGCTAGATGTTAAAAGAATATTATTGGCTGTGAGCCGCTACGTGTCAAGCAAGCGCACACCAAATGTGTAGTAGTAGTGTAGTAGTTTTGAAGTCCCGAGCCCAACTCTCGTGTCTATCTTACCCAATACAGGGCAGAATTCCAACTGTTATTCCCTGATTTCCGCCTCTTCACGCAGTTCCTGCAGCACCTTTCCAAAGTACTGCGCCACCGCCTGCTTCGCCGGGTGCAGGGCAATCAGCGAGACCACCTCAGGAATGTCCGAAGTGAGCCGGCTGTTGCGCGGGCGTGGTGTGCGGAAGTTTACGTTTTCACATGACACCGGAACCAGCCTGCCCGAATCTAGACACGCGGATTCCAGCGCCAGTTTCGCCCAGCCGAACCAGGAGTCAAATCCCTTGCTCGTCAGGTGCACGATCTTCGGGAAGTGTTCGTCCGTCATCAGCGAAAGCGTCATGTTCGCCAGGTGCGGCGCATAGCTCACAGCCGTGTGCTGGTCATCCACCACGCTGATCTGGCCTTCTGTCTCCATGTAACGGCTGGCGATCGCGCGGAAGAAGTTGCGCTCCTGCTTGCCGTCCAGACGCTCGCCGAACACCCCGCTGGTGCGCACCACATGCCCGCGGAAGAACTTGCGCACGATGATCTCACCCTCCAGCTTCGTGGCACCGTAGATGTTCAGCGGCTTGGTCGGGCTGCTCTCGTACCAGAGGTGCTGCGTGCCGTCGAATACGTAGTCCGTCGAGAAGTAGATCAGGCGCGCCATCAGCTGCTGGGACAGGTCCGCCAGTGCCTTGGTGGCCGCCGTGTTGACTTCCACGGCTTCCCGCGGGTTCTCCTGGCAGTAGTCCACCTTGGTCAGGGCGGCGGTGTGCACGATCCAGTCCGGGCGGAATTCGGACACCCGCCTGCGCAGCAGCGGCAGGTCGCGCATGTCCACTTCGCCATGCGGCAGGGCCTGCACGGTATGCCCGCGCATATGGGCCTCGCTGGCCATTGCGGATGCGACCATCCCCGATCCGGTTAGCAGGATCCTCGACATGCCATTCCTGGACACCGGGGCAACATGCGGTTGCCGGGCGTCGGCTGTTGATTCAGATTAAGCGCAGTGTCCGCTGGCCTAGCCTGCTGTGGAACCCTCAGTGCTGTTGAGCTTGGAGTTCTCCGCAACCAGGTAGCGGATCAGGTCCATGCAGCGCACGCTGTAGCCCCACTCATTGTCATACCAGCCAACCATCTTCACCATGTTGTTTCCGATGACCTTCGTGAGCTGGGCATCCACGATGCATGAGTGCTCCGCCTGAATGATATCGGTACTGACGATCGGATCATGAGTGAGGTAGAGGATTCCGTCCAGCTCTCCGTCCACGGAACGCTGGATCGCCTCATGCACCTCATCCACAGTGACATCCTTCTCCAAGGTGCAGGTCAGGTCGCAGAGGCTGCCGGACACGGTCGGCACGCGCACCGCCAGGCCGTCCATCTTGCCGTCCAGGTCCGGGATGATCAGGCCGATGGTCTTGGCCGCGCCGGTGCTGGTCGGAATGATGTTCGCAGCCGCCGAGCGGGCACGGCGCAGGTCCTTGTGGCCACCGTCCAGCAGGCGCTGGTCATTCGTGTAACTGTGCACGGTATTGATCAGGCCCTTCTTGATGCCGAAGGAATTGTGCAGCACATGGGCCATCGGAGCGAGGCAGTTCGTGGTGCAGCTTGCATTGCTGATCACCTGCGGCCGGCCGTCCGTGACCCAGTTGTGGTGGTTGATGCCGAAGCAATAGGTCGGCATCTTGTCCTTGGCCGGGGCGCTGAGCAGCACGTACTTGGCACCGCCGTCGAGGTGCTTCTCGCAGTCCTCCACGCGGCGGAACACGCCGGTGCTCTCCAGCACGTAGTCCACGCCGAGGTCACCCCAGGGGATCTGCGCGGGGTCAGCCTGCGAGATCAGCTTGACATGGTCACCGTCGATGACCAGTTCGTCATTGTTGACGCTGACGCGGCCCTTGAACGGTCCGTAGGTCGTGTCGTACTTGAACAGGTGTGCGTTCGTTTCGCTGTCGGCACGGTCGTTGATGGCCACCAGGTCAATGTTGGTCAGACCTGCCGCAATGCGCGCCACCTGCCGGCCGATGCGGCCGAAACCGTTGATTCCCAGACGAATAGCCATTTGGCCTCCACTATCAATGCTTCAGGAATTGCGTAAAGCAGCCTAATTATATGCAGTGGTTTCTGGAAGTCCGCGCAGTGGCCGGGCTTAGTTGCCGGCCTGGATGTAGCTGTCGATCCCGGCCGCGATCCCGCGCGCCAGCTGCAGCTGGTAGTTCGGGTCCGCCAGGCGCAGGCACTCCTCGCGGTTGGACATGAAGCCGCATTCCACCAGCGCGGAGGGCATCACGGACTCCCGCAGCACGAAGAAGTTGGCCTGCCGCACCTTCTTGTCCACTCCGCCCGTGCTTGAAATGAGCGCGCGCTGGATATGGTCCGCCAGAACTGGCCCCGTGGAGGACGCCGGATGGTGGAAGGTCATGATGCCCTGCATCTCAGGGTCGTCGATCCAGTTGCAGTGCACACTGACAAACAGGTAGGGCAGCAGCGCATTGGCATAGTCCGTGCGGGTGCCAAGGCTGACGAAGCGGTCATCGCTGCGGGTCAGGATCACGTCATAGCCCATTGCCTGCAGCTGCTCGCGCAGCTGGCCGGTGATCGCCAACGCGTTCGGCGCTTCCCAGTAGCCATCCAGCACACCCTGGGCACCGGGGTCTGACCCGCCGTGCCCGGCGTCGAGCATGATCGTGCGCCCCTTGCGTGCACCTGTCGAACCGCCGATCGTGCGGCTGTGGGGCAGCAGCTGCAGGAAATGCCGCGCCCCGCCATCCTTGCTCAGCAGGCGGTAGTCCACCGGGTTCTGCAGGTCCAGCACGATGCGCACGGTGTTCTCTTCAGGTGTACCGATGCGGATCTGTTGCACGCTGCCGACGTTGACCGGGATGTACTGCGTGGCCTCGCGGTACTGCGCGCCGACGAAGTCCACCACCAGCCGGTCCGGGTTGCTGATCAGCTCAGCCTTCGTGACGGTGCCGCGCCCGAGCTGCACGTTCAGGCTGATCTCGCCCGAGCTCGTCTGGTTGTAACTGGCAACCTGCAGGTAGTTGCCGAAGCGCACGCTGGCGAAGCCGCGCCTCTCGTCGCTGTCAACCTTGAAACCGGTGCGGCTCGGCTGGCGCAGGAACACGTAGCTGCGTCCCAGCTCAGGCTGCGTCTTGAACCCGACGCGGCTGAGCACCGGGTCGTCGCCGAACTCGCGCCCGTCCAGCGAGCGGAAGAAGCCGCCCTCCACGCTCAGCTCGACGCGCTCGTCGTCAATCTGGCGGCCCTCCACCTGCACCGGGGTCAGGCAGGAGATCGTCAGCAGCCGCGAGTCCCGCGAGTAACTGACATCGCGCACCAGGCCGACGAGCTGGTAGAGGTCCTCCACGGTGTTGAAGGACAGGTACAGCCCGAGGCTGCGCATCAGTTCCACGTCCGCGTACAGCTCGCCGTTGTAGGCCTTGAGCTGCCCGCTGGCAACGCTGGCGCCGTTCAGCTCCGCGACTGCCTGGCTGCGGTCCACCGGCAGGTCCAGCAGGTTGCCGGCCAGACCGTAACGGACGCGGCCGGATTTCAGTGGGGGCACTTTGCCGGTCTGCGGCGGGCTGAGCAGGCTGACACTTGGCGTTCCACCCATGTCAACCGCCACACTGCCGCCGCGCTTGCCTTCATCAACGTTGTAGTGCAGGTCCAGCTCATCCTGTCCGGCGGTGGCCTGCGGGGCTTCCAGCCCGAGTTCGCGCAGCACCTCGAGGTTCAGCAGGCTGCGGCCGCCGTCATGGATCACGGGCGGGTTGTCAAGGCTGGCAACACGAGCACCGAGCATCATGTACCAGTTGCCGGCCAGTGCCGGGCTGGCCGTTGCCAGCATGATTGCCAGGGCCGCGATTGCAGCGCAGGTCCGCCTCAGTGCCACAGTTCGAGCAGCTCCTCAGCGATCAGGCTGGCCGGCGCGGGATCGGGTGCCGGCAGGCGCGGGCAGTCCCAGCAGCGCTCCAGCCAGTGCATGATCTCGCGCCCGTCCGGGTTCGCATTGTCAGACACATGCGCCAGCCCGAGCCGCACCATGTGCGCGGCATTGCCGAACTGCTGGCGGTCACGGTGCTGCGTATCCGGGATCAGGAAGCTCGGGATGCCGGCCTGCACCAGTTCACCGACGGTTGCCGCGCCGCTGCGGCCGATGTAGAAGTCCGCCGCCGCCAGCACGCTTGCGCTGTCCTCGAGGAAGCCGACCTGGCGGTACTGCACCGGTCGCTCGGGGAGCTGGGAACTGTCGACGGATGACTGCAGCAGCTGCATGCGCTCTCCTGCGACGTGCAGCAGGGCCAGTTTGTTCCACTGCGGATCGACGCTCTCGGCGGCCCGGCGCAGGAAGGACACCACCGCACGGTGCACGGGCGTGGCGCCGAGCGAGCCGCCCATTGCCACCACCAACCTGCGGTCCGGCTCAATGCCGAGCTCACGCAGCACGCGCACACGGTTGCTGCTGACGGGCATCGCCGGGTAGCCGCTGACCTTCACCTTTGCCCCGGCGCAGCGCCCGAGGAAGCCCTGGGCGATCTCCGGGTTGGCGGCGAACACCTTCCATGCCCGCGGCGAGAAGTGCCAGTTGACGCCGCCCGGTGGGCTGTTCATCTCAATCAGGGCCACGGGAATGTTGCGCTCCAGCGCGGCCCAGATCACCGGCGCGCTCACATAGCCACCGGTGGCCAGCACGAGCCCGGGCTGGTAGGCATCCAGCATGCTGCGGGCCTGGAAAAATGGGCGGCCGAAGAAGATCGGCAGGATGTGCTTGCGGAAGTAGGCGATGTTCTGCACCGTCAGCGCACGGTAGGCGAAGCGGATGTCAAATCTCTGGAAGGGGATCCCGGCGGCCGGCACCAGCGTGGATTCGATGCGGTCACTGCCCAGCCACTGGAACTCCAGGTCCGGTTGCCTGTGCTCAAGCGAACGCACGACCGCCAGTGCGGGAAATACATGACCTGCGGAACCACCCCCGGCCAGCATGATCCTGCGAGCCGGGGCATCCCTGTGTGTGCCGGTAGCCATCCCGTATATATTAGCGCGGGCGGATGTTAAAGGAGCAGCTTGCGGCAATCCGGCCGGGGATCAGTCGGAGGATGCTCCGCCGCCGTCGCGGCCACCACCGCCACCACCACCCCGGCGTCCACGACCACCTCGCCCGCGGCGTGAGCTGCCACTGCGCGCCGCCCCTTCGCCTGATGCCTGGTCAGGCGGTGCATCGGACTGGCTGCGGGAAGCACCACCCTCCCCTGCATTACGGGACGAGCCACCGCGTCCGCCCCGTCCACCTCGGCCCCGGCCACCACGGCTGCGACCGCCGCCACCTCCACCGTCCTGCCTCGGAGGGGCTGCCGGGCGGTCATCTCCGGCTTCCTCGCCGAAGCGCCTGATGCGCTCACCGATGAAACGCTCGATGCGCTGCACCCCACGGCCCTCACTGCGGTCCGCCAGTGTCAGCGCCAGCCCGGCCTCACCGGCACGGGCGGTGCGCCCGACACGGTGCACGTAGTCCTCCGGGTCCGTCGGCACGTCGAAGTTGACAACCAGCTCGACGCTGTCGATGTCGAGCCCGCGGCTGGCAACGTCAGTGGCGACGAGGATGCGCAGCTTGCCTTCCTTGAAGCGGTTGAGCGCCTCCTGGCGCTCACTCTGCAGGCGGTCGGCATGCAGGCTGGCAACCTTGCGCCCGTCACGCGCGAGGCTGCGGGCCAGGTCGTCGGTGCGCTTCTTGGTGCGGCAGAAGATGATCACGCTCTGCCAGTCGCGCTCGTCCAGCACGTCGGCCAGCGCACGGTCCTTGTGCTCGTTGCTGACCTCCAGCAGGTTGTGCTTCAGCCGGCTGGGGGGCTTGGTG
>JAGRNR010000085.1:0-8817 GCA_020440645.1 bacterium
CCGGCGCGCTCCGATGTGAGGATGCCGCCGGCGAACAGCAGGATGTAGGTGGCTGTGGCCGCTGTGATGGCGAAGATGCCTGTCCAGTTGCAGGGAGTACGGTTGCTGCTGTATCCCGCCTTGCTGGCCAGCGCGCCGAGCATGCAGATCAGGCCATGCGCGATGATCGAAAGCGGTCCCCAGACCGCAATGCTGGGCACGCCTTCCACCTGCTCATTACCGACCACGCTGCCGAGGACCAGCAGGTTCACTATGCCTGCCAGCAGGCCGCTCATCAGGCCACCGGCTGCTCCACGACCGCTGTAGCGGCCACTGAACCAGCCGCCGGCCAGCAGGATGCCGATCATGATGAAGAACACGACGGCGGAATGTATGCCGGGCAGCAGGCGGGAGATGTAGCCACTGGCCCACATCGCCACCACCATTGCAAAGCCGATTGCCAGGATGTCTGAACGGCCCTGCGAACTCCGTTTCACTTCTGCCATGCTTTCCTCCAATCTGGACAGCAAGCATTATCCCACCGGACCGCAGCACTGGCCAGCATGCGGCGGCAGCACTATTGTGCGGTAAAATAGCCCGGCCACAGGCCTGCCCGGAAGTCCGCTCAGGCCGCATCAGTGCAAGCTTCAGCCTGCAGGGCTGGAGCACCCGGAAGTCTGACCAATGCCACGAGAATCAATCAAGGGGCTGTTCAAGCTGGTTAAGTTCAACCTTAACCTGCTTGTGGTCATCACGACGCTGGTTGGCTTCCTGATCGCCTGCCGCGGGATGGTGCAGTACCCGCTGCTCTGGTGGACCGTGGGCGGCACGCTGCTGGCAGCCTGCGGCAGCGCGGCGCTGAACCAGTACATGGAGCGCCACCGCGACGCGAAGATGGTGCGCACCCGCAAGCGCCCGATCCCCAGCGGCCTGTTCAGCCCGGAGGCGGCGCTCGCGATCGGGCTGCTGACGGGCCTGAGCGGAGTGGTGATGCTGGCGATCATGGTCAACTGGCTAACGGCCTTCCTCGCTTTGCTGACTCAGCTGATCTACCTGCTGTGGTACACCCCGATGAAGATCCGCAACCCGCTCAACACACTGGTGGGTGGCATCTGCGGGGCGATCCCGCCGATGATGGGATTCAGCGCAGTCTACGGCTACCTGCCGCTCGGGGCCTGGCTGCTGGCGGCATTCCTGTTCGTCTGGCAGATCCCGCACTTCCTCGCCCTGAGCTGGATGTACCGCGAGGACTACAAGCACGGTGGCTACCAGATGCTGCCTGCGCAGGACCCGACTGCCCGCTTCACCTTCCCGATCATGCTGTACTACAGTCTGATCCTGCTGCCGATCGGGCTCAGCCTGACGGTCTTCGGCTACAGCGGCTGGTGGTATGGCTACGGCTCTCTGGTGCTGGGAGCGGCACTGGTCTATCTCGGCTACAAGCTGGTACGCGGCAAGCAGTACATGGATGCCCGCCGGCTGTTCTTCGCCACGGTGATCTACATGCCGCTGATGCTGCTCCTGATGGTGCTGGACATCCAGCCCCATGGCCAGTCCGGCAATTTCCCGCCGGACACTGCTAGCATAAATGGGGAAGCAGGCAGCAGCCCGGCGATTGAACAGTACTGAGCCGGCGCTGACAACGCAATGGGCAGGTAACCCAAGGGATGAGCAAGCGGAGGGCAGAAAACGGAGGCAGGCATCTGGCCGTGCGCCTGGGCGGGTTCACCGTGATTGGCAGCCTGCTGCTGTTCCTGCTGTCAATGCGCCTGCCGGACCCAGTCTCATTCAAGATATGCCAGGCAAGCCGCATGAACGGCTTTTCGCTGGCTGAGCTGCTGGTGCCACGAGAGCATATCCAGTCGCAGGAACTGACGCGCGACGAAATCGTGCCGCTGGACATGCCTGAGGTCGTGGATGCGGAGGGCCTGGCGGAACTGAACTTCGACCGGCAGTCAGCCGGACAGCCTGAGTTCCTCGACGGGCCGGACCGTATTGTCGGGCTTGAGCTCAACGGTGAGAGCCGGGCGTACCCCGTCTCGCTGCTTGCAATCCACCAGGTTGTCAATGACGAACTGGGTGGTGTCCCGCTACTGGTCAGCTACTGCCCATGGTGCGATGCCGTGTTGGTGTTCGACCGCCGGGTCGGGGATGACACCCTGCTGTTTGCAGCCAGCGGACTACTGTACAGCTCGAACATGCTGATGTATGACCGCACGGAGCGCCGCGGGCAGGAGAGCCTGTGGTGCCAGCTGCAGGGCCGGGCGGTCAGCGGGCCACAGGCCGTGGCTGGCGCAACGCTCAGCATGCTGCCGGCGGAACTGCTCAACTGGGGCGGCTGGCTGGCGATCCACCCGGACACGGAGGTGGCAGTTGTGCGCGATGCTGAGGAGAGTCCGTTGGCAATGGACTTCGATGCGTACTACCTCGAGGCCAAGCTGCGCTACCCAGCCTGGCCCCGGCTGTCCGGCAGCAGCCCGCTGCATGCCTTTGAGCGGGTGGTCGCTGTTGGCAACGAAAGCGGCTGGACGGTGTATCCATTGCGCCAGCTTGAGCAGGAACTTGGCAGCGGTAGCTGGCTGGAGATGAATGGCGCTGTGTTCTCCCTCAGCAGGCCAGTGGAGCACATTCCGGCAACCGTGCAGGTCGTGCCGGCGGATGGGGCTGATGTGCGCATTGCCTACTCGTTGTGGTTCGCCTGGTATGCGATGCACCCTGAGAGCGAGATCTTCCCCGTGCTGGAATGAGGCCCGGCCTGCATCCGGTGGGATAATGGGGTGTCAGGGATGGACGCATGAGCACTGAACAGGACAACTCCGGCACTACGCCTGAACAGGGCAGGACGCTTGAGGTCGGCGGCCTGTGGTGGCTGTGGCTGCTGGTCATCGTGGCAATGCTGGCGATGTTGATCCGGATTCTGCTGCCCGTGGCCCAGCAGGGGCTGGGCAGCGACCCCTCCCAGGTTCTCAGTCTTGCCGACTACGGCTACGACACTGCAAACCAAGTACCCGACAGCGGAGTGCTGACGCCCTCCGGACTGAAGCGGGACCAGATCCGCGCCCTGAGTGCACCGCCGGTGGTGGCAGGCAGCGAAGTGCCCGCCATCAACAAGAAGGAACGGCGCCTGTACCACCGCAAGTTCATCGTAAGTGGCGACAGGGTGGTCGGGGTCAGCCTCAACGGCGAGGAACGGGCCTACCAGATCAACATCCTCAACTACCATGAAATCGTCAACGACGAACTGGGCGGCGTGCCGATCGCGATTGTCTACAGCCCGCTGTGTGATGCCGCCACCGTGTTCCGAAGTGATGTGAATGGCAACACGCTTGAGTTCGGCAGCAGCGGCCTGCTGATCAACTCGAACATCGTGATGTATGACCGGCAGGACGACCCCAGCCAGAGCAGCCTGTGGAGCCAGCTCCAGCTGCGGGCCGTGGCCGGTCCGCTGGCCGGGACGGAACTGCAGCTTGTGCCAAGTGCCCTGACACACTGGGGGGACTGGGTTGCAGCGCATCCGCAGACGACACTGATGGCACGCGAAACCGGCGAGCCCCGTGACTACAACACGAACCCCTACCTGCGTTATTTCGAAATGGGTGAGCTGCGCTTCCCGGTGGAGCCCTTGCCGCCGGCCGATGGCATGGCATTGATGGATAGGGTGATTGCCATCCGCGCGGGGGACAGCTGGGATGTCTATACGTTTGACGACGTAAAGGTGAAGGCCGGTGAGGCAGGTGTGTTTGGCTGGCAGGGCATGCAGTTCAGCTACATTCCCTACAGCAACACGCTCGATCCACCTGGAGTGGTTGTGACGGATGGGGCTGGCAACTACCTGGATTCCATCAGCACATTCTGGTTCGCGTGGTACGCAATGCACCCGGACAGCGCCATCAGCAGCCTGGGAGACTGATCAGTTCAGGAAACGGGCGCTGAGCATCACGATGAACAGCCCGACCCACATCACGGTGAGGAAGTGCCAGTAGATGGTCGTGCTGGTCACGGCCTGGTGGCTTTCCTCGGAGTAGCAGTCCCGCCTGGCGGCGAGGTAGAGCACCACAAGCGGAATCACGCCACCGAGCAGGTGGGCAGCATGCAGGGCCGTCAGCATGAAGAAAGTGCCGCTGAACAGGCTGTGGGCAGCCTTGAACTCCATCCCGGATGTGATCACCAGATAGCTGTGCACCTGCAGGATGTAGAACAGCACGGAAAGGACGAAGGTGCCCAGCAGGCCGTTCCTCAGGTTGCCAACACTGGCACGGCGGATGCTGTTCAGCGCGTACTGCATCGTGCCTGAACTTACAAGGATGACGAGCGTGCTCATGTACAGCGCGGAAGGGAAGGGGGCCGTGTTGGGCGGCAGCCATTCCTGTGAATGCATGTGCCGGATCACGAGGTAGCCGACGATCACCGACAGGAAACCCATCGTACCGGAAATGACACCGAGGTACATGCCCATGGTCGCAGCGGTCATCGGCAATCTGCTGGGCCGGCTGTCGTCCATGTTCAGCTCAGTATGGAGCAGGCTCAATGGGCCGCGGCTCCGGCATCCTCACCGTCTGCTGCCGGTTGTTCGCTGCCTGACTCACTGGTGTGCAGGCTCTTGCCCTGGTGTGCATTCTGGTAAGCCTTGCGCGGTTCCTCGTACATCGCCTCCTGGCTGCCTCCGGCTGCTCCAAGCTTGTCAGCCTCGTAGGGGATGATGTCGCGACGGTAGGTGGCCGTATCAAGCGAGGCAAATCCGAAGAACACGGCAACGAACAGGATGCCCGCCAGGAATATGTAGCCGTTGAATGGGCGGTCATAGCGCAGGTGCATGAAGTACAGCGCAACGAGCAGCGCCTTGACGGTGGCAATGCCCATTGCAATCATCATGCCGCTGGCTCCGGGCAGCTTGCCGGAAAGGGCCACGGTCAGGATCGTGAGGGCGACCAGTGCACCAAAGACCATGAACAGCTGCGGCAGTGGACTGACGTGCCCGACTGTCGGATGTCCCGGCTCATGATGATGACTCTTGTTGCTCATATCAGGTGTCTCCAGTGCTTGCCGCTAGTCCACAAGGTACAGCAGCGGGAACAGGTAAATCCAGATCAGGTCGACAAGGTGCCAGTACAGGCCGACCAGGTCAACCGGGGTGTAATAGGTCGAGTTGTATGCACCACGCGCGGAGAACACGAAGATCGTGAATATGCAGATGATGCCGATCACGACGTGGATACCGTGCAGTCCGGTCATGATGAAGTAGATGCTGAAGAACAGGTGCGCTTTGGCCGGCTGCGGGAAGGAATGCGCTGCCGCTTCCTTCTGTTCCTCCGGTGCATTCAGGTCAAAGCCTGAGGGTCCCTCCGGGGCCAGCGCAAACTGCGAGCTCGGGACTGCCATTGAGGCATTCATGGTGGATGCAGCGCCTGCAGCCTCTGCTGCCATGGCATCCTCGCTGACAGCCTGGGCATCCGCAACCGCTTCAGCCATGCTGTGGGCCTCATCACCTGAAGCACCATGCTCGCCGCCATGCTCATCGGTCTGCCAGACATAACGGTCGCCATAAAGCGTGCCGTGGTGGATCTTGGCGCTGTACTCGAAGTACTTGATGATGAGGAAGCCGAATGCGCAGAGCATCGTCAGCGCCAGCATCGTCAGCAGGGTCTTCTTCTGGCTGAGCTGTGCGGCACGCACGCCCCAGGCCATCGTAAGGCTTGAGGTCAGCAGGATCAGCGTGTTCAGTGCTCCGAGCTGCTTGTCAAGGAACTGGTGCCCGTAATGGAAGATCTCGGGGTTGTGCGTACGGTAGATGATGTACGCGCAGAACAGCCCCGCGAAGATCATGATCTCCGTGACGAGGAACAGCCACATGCCCATCTTGTCCGAGTCGAACTGCTGAACCTCGTTCTCGAAGTGATGGTGCACGTGTGAAGGATGATCGTGATGCGACATCGTCAATAACTCCTGTGTTACTCGGCGTGGTCCTCGTCAACGACTGACGGGCGCACCTTAACGTAACCGCCTTCCTCGTCACTCCACTGCCAGGACTCCACATCGTAGGGGTCACCGGCGTCGGGGGTTTCCTCGAAGTTGAACGTGATCGGCGGAGTGGAGGTTTCCCACTCCAGTGTTGCGCCACCCCAGGGGTTGCGCGGAGCGAGCTTGCCCTTGCTGAGGGATGAAATCAGCGCATATGCAGCGAGCAGGAAGCCGATCATCTGCATGTAGGCGCCGATCGTTGAGATCTGGTGGTAGATCTGCCAGTCCGGCATGGCCTCATAGAGGTGGTACCGGCGCGGCATGCCAAGCGATCCGAGCGGGAACTGGCTGAAGAAGGTCACGTTGAAGCCGATGGACACCAGCCAGGCGGCGAAGCGGGCAACCTTCTGGTTGTACATGCGGCCCGTCATCTTCGGCCACCAGTAATGGATGCCGGCGACGAAGGCGAACAGCGTGGAGCCCATCATCGTGTAGTGAAAGTGGGCGACCACGAAGTAGGTGTCGTGCAGGTGGATGTCCGTGGCAAGCGTTGCCAGCGGCAGGCCCGTCAGACCGGCGATCGCGAAGATGAACATGAAGGACAGGGTGTAGATCATCGGCGTTGCCAGGTTGATCGAGCCCTTGTACATCGTGGTCAGCCAGTTGAACATCTTCACTGCGGAGGGGATGGACACGCTGAAGGTCAGCGCGCTGAACACCATGTTCATCAGGTTGGACTGGCCACTGGTGAACATGTGGTGTCCCCACACGATGAAGCTGAAGATGGCAATCGCGATCGAACTGTAGGCGATGAAGCGGTAGCCGAAGATGTGCTTGCGGCTGAAGGTCGAGACAAGCTCGGAGATCACGCCCATCGCGGGAAGGATCATGATGTAGACGGCGGGGTGGCTGTAGAACCAGAAGAAGTGCTGGAACAGCACCGGGTCACCACCTAGCGCCGGGTTGAAGATGCCGATATGCATCACGCGCTCAACGATCAGCAGCAGCAGCGTGATGCCAAGCACTGGGGTGGCCACGATCTGGATCAGCGCGGTTGAATAGAGCGCCCACAGCATGAGGGGCATCTTGAACCAGGTCATGCTGGGCGGACGCATCTTGTGGATGGTCACGATGAAGTTCAGGCCGGTGAAGATCGAGCTGAAGCCGAGGATGAAGGCCGCGGATGTGATCAGCACAACCGGGGTCTGGGTCTGGATCGAGTACGGTGTGTAGAAGGTCCAGCCGGTATCGATACCACCGAGGCCAAGCACGAGCAGGGCCATCACCAGGCCGATCACGTACAGGTGGTAACTCAGCAGGTTCAGGCGCGGGAAGGCCACATCCTTGGCCCCGAGCATCAGCGGCAGCACGAAGTTGCCAAGTGCTGCCGGAATGCCTGGGATCAGCACCAGGAACACCATGATCGCGCCATGCAGCGTGAACACGCGGTTGTATTGGTCGCTGGTGAACATCAGCTGGCCGGGGGTGAACAGCTCGGTTCGGATCAGCATCGCGAACACGCCTCCGAGGAAGAAGGCTGTCAGGATGCTGCACATGTACATGATCCCGATGCGCTTGTGGTCCAATGTGAAGAACCACGAAGCGAAGCCCTTGGTGGCATTGAGGTAATTCACCTCAGGATGCACTGGGCTGGTCAGGATGCTCTTGACGGTCTGTCCGGTACTCGACATTTCGATCCTACTCCTGGTTGCCGCTAGCGGCATCAGTGGCCGCGTCGCCTGCGGCGGCACTCTCTGCAGAGTTGCCGTCATCAACGTTCATAGCTTCACCGGAAGCCTCCCCACCGGGCTCGGGCTTCTGGCGAAGTGCCTCCTTGACGTCTTCCGGAACGTTGCTGCTCAGGGTCTTGATGAAGGCGATGATGTCATTGATCTGATCATCCTTGATCTTGCCCTTGAACGTGGGCATCACGCCCTGGAATCCGGAGTGGATCTTGGCCATCGGGTCAAGGATCGACTCGCGAATGTAGTTCTCATCCATGTCCACCGTTGCTCCACCGTCCACACTGACCTTGCTGCCGAAGGCATCGACGAAGGTCGGGCCGGTGATGGTCACCTTGTCCTTTGTGTCATGGCACTGGACGCAACCGAAGATGTTGTAGTAATACTCACCGTTATCCGCAGGTGAATAGGGTGAGCGGTCCTTCAGCTTGGTGAGGTACGCCTCGAATTCAGGCTGGCTCTGCACGACCACCTTGTTGAGCATGCTTGAGTGGTCCTTGCCGCAGTACTCTGTGCAGAAGATGTCATAAGTCCCGGCCTTGGTGGCCTTGAACCAGACCTTGGTGTAACGGCCCGGAACCACGTCCTGCTTCACGCGGAACTGCGGGATGTAGAAGCTGTGCAGCACATCCTTGGATTCCATGATCAGTACAACGTCAGTGTTCTCCGGCACGTGCAGGTAGGCCTCCGGTACGGCATTGCCCTGGTCATCGACCATCTTACCGCCGCTTCGGCCGCCATTCGGGTACACGAAGCTCCATGTCCACTGCTGCGCCTCAACGCGGATCTGGTAGGCGTTGGCAGGCGGGGAAGTCAGGTGCATGTAGCCCTTGAACCCGTACCAGAAGATGACGATGACAAGTGCGAGGGGAATCAGGATCCAGGACAACTCCATCGGGAGGTTGTGATGCGGTGTGTGCTCGGCCTTGGGATGGATGCCCTTGTGGTACTTCACGACGAACCAGAAGGTCAGTCCCATCAGCAGCACGAAGAAGAACACCATGATCCAGTAGATGATGTAGAACGAAAGGTCCACACCACCAGCTGCAGTAGATGCCTGTTCCGGCAGCCAGAAGGTCTGGCCCCGGCCCTCCTGGAGGGCTAGGTGCAGGCTGCTAGCTGTTGCGGTTGCAAAGTT
>JAGRNR010000086.1:0-8651 GCA_020440645.1 bacterium
CCGTAGCAGGAGGACACGTTGCCAAAGTAGAAGGTCTGGAAGTTCGCGGAGGTGTCCATCGGGCTGACCTGGTCCGCACCCTCATCACCGCTGGGGGCGATCAGCACGTTGTACAGGGCAGTCGCCTGGCCGCTCGGCAGGGCGAAGAACTTCTCGTTGAAGGTCATCCAGAACGCATTGCGGACACCGTAGGCGGTTCCGTCGCACAGCGTGCCGCTGGGGCCGCTGCCCTGGCCGTAACCGATGCCGTAGGGGCCGAGGTCGGCACGGTAGCCGATCTCACCGATGTCGTTGTTGCCCTGGTTGCTCGGGTTCGCGGTCTCGCTGTCAGCAAACAGCTGGTAGATCGCGGTGTACGCATCGTCACCACCACCACCGACACTGTTGAAGTGGTTGATGGTCGACAGACCCTCAGCCACCCAGCTGATCGCCTGGGCCGGCATGCTGCCGCCAAAGGCGAAGATCACGTCCTCGATGTCGGACTGGCCGTTGTCGGCCATCAGTGCACCGGAGGCGTTGCAACCGAAGTCCGGCACGCCGTTGGCGCCGGTGTCGGCGGGCTTGTACTGGCCCTTCACAAGGCCACTGTCAACGCCCGGGTTGAAGCCGCGCTGATTCAGCCAGCTGGCTCCCTTGGTGCCTTCTCCCTCGATGCCGCGGGGCAGCATCTCGACGCCGCGCTCAGCCATCTCGCGAAGCTGTGCCATCAGCATCTCATGGCTGGGACCCTGGATCGGGGTGCCGGCCTTGGGGACGATGTAGGGCTGGTTCCAGCCCGCGTCTGAAAGCAGTGCCTGCTGCTCCGCGCTGAGCTTGCCGATCTCATTCTCAGAGACGGTCATCTCAGCGGAAACACCGCCATTACGGACGTCGCCGCCCGGAATGGTGGAGGTACCGGTAGCGGTCTCGACATTCGTCGAAAGACCTCCGCCGTTACCACCGCAGGAAGCTGCTACGAAGACTACCGTAAGCGCCACGAGCGAAAGCCCGAGGTGCTTACACCAGTTCACGTGAGTCTTCATACACTCTCCTATTGTGGATATGGTGTGTATTCCATGGTTTGGAAAGGCAGTGCTTTGTGGCTCCCGGGAAATGAAGCGCACGCAGCAGGGTTGCGATCCCTGACCATGTACCTATAAGCTGTGCGTAAAAAGTATAACAGCGACGCTTCTTAAAGAAAGAGCACACTCAATAAAAATGAGAAACAACAATCATTTAACGCCATGAAACCGGTTAAATTTTAATTAAATAGCCTCAAATCCCGCCTAAACCACTGCTTGAACCCATAGAAAGGAAAAAGGGAGGGCCGCAGCCCTCCCTTATATATATGGGTCGTAGTGGATCGCCTTAGCTTCCGTGGCTGAGGCTTACTGAGTTACCGTTGAAGCTCGTCTCCTCGGAGGTGCTGCCATCCGGCCAGCTGACGGTCAGCTTGCTGGCTGTGCTGCCGGACGGAATTCCGAAGTGCACGGGGCCGATGCAACTGGAGAGGTATCCGCTGCCGGCCTGCACCTCACGATGCAGCACCTGTCCATCGGAAAGTTCCAGTGCAAGCCTGGCCCCGACAGCAGCAGGATTACCGGCCGGGCCGGTCAAGCTGACCAGCAGGCCGCTGCCCTGAGTACGGGCCGGGTCCATCAGGGCCAGCTGCGGGCTGGAGTTGCTCACGCTCATCACGATGTCGAGGCAGGCGTCACCGTTGAAGTCGGCGGCCACGGCTCCACGGCCTTCCGCATTGATGCGGATACCGGAATCCAGCGGCTCCAAGCAGTTGAAGCTACCGTCCCCGTTGCCGAGCATCAGCGTACCGTAACCACAGACCCAGCGGGTTTCCTCCGGCTGGGTGTTGCGGAAGTTGTTGTTCAGCCAGGCATCGAGCTTGCCATCGTTGTTGAAGTCGCCGACTGCAATGCCCATCACGCAGCTGACCTGCGCCATCGTCGGCAGGTCAGTCATGCTGAAGTTGCCGCTGCCGTCATTCTCGAAGTAGGCGCTGGCCACGTGGTCCGCAGTCAGCTTCTCTGACACCGCGTCCACCGGGCCGTAGATCTCCTCCAGCGTGGCATTGGCGAACATCTCCCAGGTCGGGAACTTCTGCGGCACGGTCGAGATCGCGTAGCCGCTGCAGGAACGCCCGCGGCCCGGCAGCAGCGTGCCGTCGCTGCCGAACTTGACCTCGACCACGTCACGGGTGCCGTTGCCATCGAAGTCGTCGGCGATCACCATGTAGGGCTTTTCGGATGAGGGGTGGTATTTGGTGTTCAGTCCCCAGTTGCCGCAGATCAGGTCATTGTCACCATCATTGTCAAAGTCAGCCGCTACCACCGACTGCCACATCCCGGTCGGGCCGACCGGCCCCTGGCGCAGCAGGTTGCCGTCATTGTTGGCCCACCATTCGACGCTGCCGAACTCCTGCGCGACGAGCAGGTCATCGCGGCCGTCACCGTTGATGTCAGCGAAGCAGATGTCGGATACCGGGCCGCTGTCCGCCAGCCCGGGGGCGATGCGCCCGGTGGCCAGCGTGAAGCCGCCCTGGCCGTCGTTCTCCAGCACGTGGCTGTGCACGCCCTGGCCGTAGGTGTACGGCTTCAGTCGACCGGCGATCACCAGGTCGAGGTCACCGTCGTTGTCAATGTCGCTGGCGGCGGCGCTGCCTGAGGGCACCTGCTCCACCGGAAGGGCACCGGCCTTCCAGCCATCTCCGTCACTGAGGTAGATGCGGTCAAGATAGCGCTGCGGCTGGTCCTCACTCTCATTGCTGCCGCTGGTCAGCAGCATGTCAGGCCTGCCGTCGCCATTGGCCTCGAACAGCAGCACGCCCATGCTCTCCGGGCGGGCATCCACCGTGTCGTCAAGCATCGGCGACCCGGCGAAGCCGCCGTCCGCGCGGCCGGTGAACAGCTTGCCCTGCTGGTCCTGCGGACCGGCGAAGTATATGTCAAGGTTGCCATCAGCATTCATGTCCGCCACGCCGAGTCCCGTACCGAGCGTGCTGCGGCGCACCGGCAGCAGCGGCTCCTTCGCGAACTCCGCATCCAGCGTGTCCAGTTCCTGCTGCTGCCAGTTAAGCGCCTGCTGGCTGAACATGGGCTGGTGCTGGTCCTTAGCATAATCCACGAGCTTGCTGCCGCGGCTGATGCCGTATAGCCTGTTGGCATCGAGGTCACGCAGCACCTCGACCTTGTTGTCAGGCCAGCGGATCCACAGTGCGTCGATTTTCTGGTGCTCACCGAGCCCGAGGTGGATCCGGCTGCTCTCGCCGCTGGCGTAGCCGCGGGCGAGGATCACGTCCTGCATGAACATGTCGTCACCGCAGTAGGCCTTTACGCGGGCGCCGACGGCCTCGCGGTTCGGCCCTTCCTGGCGCAGGTCGAGCAGCACCATGTTGCCATTGTCAAGGTCATTGCGGTACACGCCCACCTGGGCAGCGGTGTTGTTGACGACGAAGTCAAGGTCACCGTCACCGTCCATGTCCTGCAGCACGCAGCCGCAGGACACCGCCTGGTCGTGGATCCCCCAGTTTTCCGGGGCCTTCTTGTACTTCAGCGGCTCACTCGCAGTGAAGATGATGTCATCAGTTTCCAGCGCGGGCAGGGACAGCTCGTAGGCATCGATCTCCTCGATACTGGCACCGGCTTCGTACATGTCCTTGATCTTGCGCTGCACGTCGTATTCGACGGAGGTGCTGATGTAGCCGTTGGTTGCCAGGATCTCGAGGATGCCATCACTGTTCAGGTCGGCCAGGCGGATGCTCCATGTCCAGTCGGTGCTCTTCACGCCCAGCAGGGCTGCGCTCTCGCTCATCCAGCCGTCGCCACGGTTCAGCAGCACGGTGTTGCGCATGTTCTGGTGCGGTTCATAGTGCACAAGTTCGTAGCGTGAGAGGTTCATGTCACCGCTCTGCTTCTTGCCGTCCTTGTAGCCGGTGGGCGACATGTCGCCCACCATGTAGTCCATCCAGCCGTCGTGGTTCAGGTCACCGGCGTCGCTGCCCATGCCGAAGTAGCTGGTGACACGCAGCATGTCCTCACCGCGCTCGGTGAAGTTGCCCTTGCCGTCATTGATGTAGTACCAGTCGGGGGTGTCGAAGTCGCCGGAGATCTGCAGGTCCGTCCAGCCGTCGTTGTTGAAGTCGCAGGCCAGTGCATTCAGCGCCCAGCCGGCGGGCTGGATGCCGCGCTCCAGCGCCTCGTTGGTGAAGTGGCCGTTGCCATCGTTGATCAGCAGGTCGTCATTGTCGGGACGCAGGCGGATCTTGCCGGCCTTGTCCATGTAGTGCTCGGGGTGCATCGCCTCGTCGAGCTTGACCTCGCCGGTCTCCATGTTCTTCATCATGTTGAAGAAGCGACCGTCGCTGCGCAGGTCCTCGATCTTGCGGTCGTCATTGCGGCCCTTGCGGTTGTTTGCGTTGTAGACGTCGAGGTCACCGTCGTTGTCAACGTCGAACACAGCGCTGACCACCGTCGAGCGCCCGCTGTCGAGCCCGGACTCCTCGCTGCGGTCGCTGAAGGTGCCGTCGCCGTTGCCGGCGAAGTATCGGTTGACGCCGCCGCGCACCCCGACGTAGATGTCCAGCACCTTGTCGCCGTTCAGGTCGGCCATCACCGCGGTCTCGGCCATGTCACCGGTCATGCGCAGGCCACTGGCCGCCTCGTCGGTCACGTCCGTGAACTGCCAGCCCCCGTCATTGCGGTACAGGGCATTGTCATTCTCGATACCGCACAGGTAGATGTCGATGTCGCCGTCGCCGTCGTAATCCCCCGTTGCCATTCCGGCCTGCACCGCAATCGCGTCCAGCTTGAGTTCCTTGCTCAGCACCTCGGAGGTGAAATCCATCCCGGTCTCAGAAGGCTCAAGCTTCACGAAGGCGCCACCGGAGTTGCCCGCCTGGAACTCGACGGAGCTGACCTGGGCATCGGACTCCGGCATGTCGGCGAACAGCCTGCCGCCTGATCCCGCCTGCTGCCCGCCGCCAGCAGTCATGCCACCGCTCACGGGGGGCTGTGCCTTGTTGTCAGCGCAGGAGTAGAGCAGCAGCCCGAGGACTGCGACGAAGATGTATCTGTGCATATGATTACCCGCCTTGATCCGGTCCATCGCAGAACATCCAGTGGGGGTGCCGGCAGGACGTTTCCAACAATAGCGGCCCGGTCTCTGTCTGAGACTCGATGACGGAGCGGATCTCCTCAATTTCAACCAGTCTGATTCTAACACAGCAGGGAGCCCGCAATGGGTGCATGGCAGACTGGGACAGGCTTTTTGTGGCATTTTCCGGGCCATTTTCCCGCTGGAATTGACAACTGATTATCCCTTCTCAGCTATGGCAATTTCCGCCGGCCTGCAGTCACAATGTTGCTGAGAGTTGCGAATCAGCTGGTGCTGCCAGCCTCCGGCTCCACCACTTCTTCCGCGGCAGCGGCACCCTCCGTCTCCGGGGGAGCCGGCGGGGCTCCGGTCAGCTCCATAAGCAGCTGTTCCGCTTCGCTGTCAGCAGCCTCACGTGCCAGCTCAAGCGGAGTCTTGCCCTCATTGTCAGTTGCTGCCGGGTCCACCCCGGCTTCAGCCAGCTCAGGGATGAAGCTTGCCAGGTTGTTGATGGCACAGATATGGACCAGGTTGCGGCCGTCCTGGGCAGTGATGTCATCCAGCGGCGCCCCGGCATCGATCACGAGGCGCAGCATTTCCGGGTCGCCAAGTGTCGCGGCGATCCCGGCGGCGCCATAACCGGTCTCCAGCTGGGCGTTGATGTCGCCACCGTTGTCAAGCACGAACTGTGCCGTGTCCAGCTGGTCGTAGTAGATCGACAGCAGCAACGGTGTCCAGCCCCGCTCATGCTGGAAGTTGATGTCCGCCCCATGCTTGAGCAGCTGGCGCACGGCATCCGTATGGCCATACCCAGCAGCCAGCAGCACCGGAACGCTACCGCCCCTGTCCATGCGCAGCGGATCGGCCCCGTTGGCAAGCAGCACCGCCATCGCTTCAGTCTCGCCATAGGTCGCCGCCACGTCCAGCGGGGTCTGGTCATTGACATCAGTGCTGTCAGCTGGGACCCCAAGCTCGACCAGGCGCTTCACCAGTTCGGGATTGTTCATCTTGGTGGCGTAGTGCAGCATGCTGCGTCCGACACCGTGTTCCGGGTCGTCACTCAAGGTCGGATCCGCGCCGTGACTGATCATCTGCTCGACCAGCCAGGGGTCATTCTGCAGGATCGCTTCAGCCAGCGGCCGCTTGCCGTTGGACGCCGGCCGGTTCAGGTCCATGCCTGAGGCGATCATGCGTGCCACGATGTTCATTCGGCCCATGCTGATGTAGTCAATCAGGTGGTCAGCATCCAGCATCGCACCGTCGTCAACCAGCTTGTTTCGGGTTTCCGCACTGTCCGCCGCCAGCATCTCTTCGAAGCGGGCCAGTTCCTCCGCAGTGTACTGCCGGGGAGGCTTGTGGTCCGGGTCCGGCAGCTCGGAGGGGTTGATTGTCTGGTCTGCGGGCCCGGCTTCAGCGGCAGGGGTTGACGAATCATTCCCATCCTTTGCGGCAGCCTGGTTGTCGGCGGACTGGTTGTTGGCCGGTTTATCGCAGGATGCACAGAAGCAGCACAGGGCTGCAAGCAGGGCGATGATCAGCTGGAATCGCGGCATGGCATTCTCCCTCGGGGCTAACATAGCACATCCGGCGGCGCAGTTGCCACGATCGGCAGCTGGAATGAAAAAGCCCCCGGGGACCTGCCCCGGGGGCAATCGATTCAGTCGATCAGGCTCTGTGCCTTACCAGCTCGGATCGGGGAAGTTGCCGTCCGTGCAGGTCACCGGATCAAGGTGCACACCGTCCGCTGCGTTGCCGATGGAGTCAAGCGACTCCAGCGAGAACATCAGGTAGAAGGTGGAACCGCCCGGCGCGGAGATGTTGTAGGTGCGAAGCTGCGTCTGGGCACTGTTGCCCCATGCCACGTCGAAGTTTCCGAACGGGCCGAAGCGCTGGTTCCAGGTCGCGGAAGCCTCGTTGTTGGCAGCCGCGGAGCTGTCCCATCCGAGCCAGAACTGGTCGAATGTGGTGCTCTCCTGGAAACCCAGGTTGGCGCGGAAGTGCAGCCAGGGGTCGGATCCCGGAGGTGCATTCACTGCGGGTGAGCGCAGAGTGGCCTGCGGGACGCCGTTGTAGGTACCACCGTTGGTGCCGTCAGCGCCGTCGTTTGCATGCCATGCCTGGCCGCTGTACAGGTTGAACGCCGTCTCCCACTGCGGACCGATATGCCAGTTCACCGCGCCGGAATGGCCCGGGCCGGTGCCACGCATCCAGCCGGCAGCGTTGGCATCACCGTAGGTGTTGTACGCAGACATATCGTCATAGAACAGTGCACCGGGCATCAGCGGCACCGCGTCGGGCCAGAAGAAGCTGTCGGTGGTCGGGGTCGGCAGCGTGCTGTCGGTCACCTCAAGGCTGAAGAAGTAGTTGCCATCTCCACCAGCCGGGGTCGGGTCGACATTCACGCTGTCGTTGTTCTTGCCGTTGGCGGCGAAGGTGCCGACGGCCTGGGTGAAGCCACTGTTGCCATGAGAGATGAAGTCATAGTTCCAGTCCAGCTCCACGTCATACGGGCCGGCGCCGAAGGCGATCTCAAAGTACAGGTCCACGTCATAGGACGGGCCGGTACCGGAGACGGTGTCCTTCGGGTCATCCTCATCGGCGTCGTCGAAGATCAGCACCGGGTAGTTCGGGTCACCGGTGTCAACCATGTAGCAACCACCCTCGATGAAGGAGTCGCCATCCGGCCAGTAGTTCGGGTAACCGTTCAGGTCATCGAAGTAATCGTCGTAGGCATCCACATCGGTGAAGAAGCGGACACGCACCGGGAACTTGTCGCCGGCTTCGCCGGTGGTTCCGTTACGGTTCATGTCGCCGTTCCAGCCGACGAGGGTGTCATAGTCGAAGTCAACGGTACGTCCCTCACCCGGGGTGGTGAAGGAGTAGTCGCTGCGCAGGTAGGCATACAGGTCGCGGCCGGCCTGGATGTCGTGATCGCGGATGAAGTCCTCCCACAGGATGCCACCCTCGCTGTAGTAACCGACGGCGGTACCGCCGGCGTTGTACTTCACGCTCTTGTGGCCGGGGAACATCGCCCATGCGAGGTAAGCCGGGGAGCCGCCGTACATCGTGCCCTGTGCCCAGTGCGCGATCGCCTCGCTGGCAACGAACTCACTGTCGCTGTCGAACACCAGGTTCGGGCCAAAGGCATCGCCGTAGCTGGCGGTGTTAATGTTGCCGAAGCTGTCGGTCTCGGTCAGGAACCAGGCGGCTGCCGGGGCCAGGCCGAGGGCAACCGGGTCAAACACACCACCGTAGGGGGCGGTGAACTTGGTCCAGTCAGCGGAGATGTCGCTCATCGGGATACCGCTGTAGTTGGTATCGATGATCTCAGCGGGCTCCACGTCGCCGGGGATTGCGCCGAGGTTGTCATCCCACTCCAGGAATCCGTAGAACGGGAACTGGAAGTCGAGGTCGTTGGCATTCAGGCCGCCGTCATCGTCGCCCGGGGTACGGACGCCGGTGTCGTACTCAACAGCGTAGTCGAAGCCAGGGGTCACATCCGGACCATAGACGTTGGAACCGTTCGGGTCGGGGTAGTTCTGGCCACCCACACCGGCGGTACCCTG
>JAGRNR010000087.1:0-8411 GCA_020440645.1 bacterium
TCTCGAAGGGTGATTCTCACGGAAACCGTTACCTATGTTCTGAACCTAAACCATTACCTATGTATTGAACCTGTACCGAAGGCAAAAGGCAGATCGGAGATGTGCAATCACGCCTTAGGCGTGAGGCACAATGGGATGGTGGATGGAAAACGTAGGGCAAGGCCTGCGTGCCTTGCCCAGGATGGCATTTGCCATCCGTTTGTGGGAGACCGGAATTCATTCTGGCAACACTGAACAGTTAACGCCAAATCTAAAAACACGAGCAATTAGCGGCGACATGCTGTCGCCTGATTTTCGATCTTTCACCTTTACCACAGCCTGTCTTACAGCGCTCGTGCCTCGCGCTGCTGCGCGGCCTCCGGCCTTGCCTGAAGGAATGGCGACACAGCCTTCAGTGGTCAGTGGTCAGTGGTCGGTGGGCAGAAGGCAGAAGGCAAAAGGCAGATCGGAGGTGCGCAATCACGCCTTAGGCGTGAGGCACAATGGGATGGTGGATGGAAAACGCAGCGCCAGCCCGCCGAGTGCTCGCATGAGCAGGAGATATGGATGTTGCGGGCAAGAGCAGTGAAGCTATGCTTCGCTGCGGTTCGCAGACCGCCGAGTGCTTGCACGAGGCGGCAGGTAGAAAAGGCAAAGCCGGCCATCTGGCAAGGAACCGGATAAATCCGGGATGGCCGGCAGTATGAATTTTCAAGGGTCCCAGTCCAGGCTTCCTGCCTTGGAGCCTTCCTTCCCGCTTGCGACGGGACTTCCTCGTCCTGTTTCCCACAGCCGCCAATGCTGGCACGGACAGGGGTTTGCCCCTGACCCGCCGGTTGCGCCCCCTGCCTTGGAGGGCTGCCCCACAAGCAATCGCGGCCTGATTTCATTCTAGCTCAGATTGAAGCCCGCCGCGAGTCCCCCATGGGAATTCGCGGCGGCTCTTCCTCTACAGCGTCGGATGAACTTAACTAAAGTATAGCACTATCTAGACGGATGTCAAGGGGAAATCCAGGGATCGGGGATCATGGATCAGGGACCGGGGACCAGGGACCAGGGATCAGTAGTGGGCAGTGGTCAGTAGTCAGTGGTCAGTCCAGCCCGCCCAGGTTGATCAGCCCTGATCCACCGGGGATTTCATCGCCGCTGGACAGCACAGCCAGCGCGTCCAGTTCCCGCGCATAGCTGAAGGGCCAGACATGCTCGTTGCCGAAGCGATAGATCATGTAGCCTTCCTTCAGATCCTCGGGGGCAAGTCCATCAGGTGTGCGGCAGTCCTGGTTGAAGAGGTACTCCCCGCGGTAGTGGATTTCGAGGTTGTGTCCGCACTGCACCGGGATCACGATGTAACGGCAGGTTTCCGTATGAAGCTCAGTTTCGTACAGGCTTTCCTTGCTTTGCAGGTTATCCCAGCCGGGACCGAAGAAGATGGAGACCTCAGTCTGTAGCTTTCCCTCAGAAGTGATATTCAGCCACTGGTGCTCCGGACTGAATGCGGTGATGTGCAGCATTTTGCCTTCCAGTACCATGCCCTGCAGCCTGTCACAGCCTGCCTGGTCTGTCAGCTTGCCTTGATCGTCAAACACGGCAATCTGACTGGAGTAGGCTACTTTGCGGTACTTCTCGCCCCAGCTCAGCTCAACCAGGTAATTCTCGGCATAGCAGACCACAGTGAAATCCCGGTACCCGGTATCCGTATCCACGGTAATCGGCGATCGCGCCTCAATGACGTAATCATCCGCATCAACGGCACGTTGCAGTGCAGCGAGTTCATTGAATTGCAGGCCCTCAGGTATTTCTTCCTCAGGACGCACGACGTACATTGCCTTTTGGTCAGGAATGCGCAGTTCATCTGGCGGCACCATGTCCAGCAGCAGGGCATCCGGGAACAGGCTGGAGCGTGCATTGCCATACAGGAACTGCGCTTGCTGCGAGATTTCCCCCGCTTGGTCTGCGACAGGCAACGGGTCCTGTGCTGCTTTCACTTCATCCGCTGGTTCAGCTGCCTGCCGGCAGGAAGCCAGTGTCAGAACGCAGGCAAGCAGCAGGAGCAGGAACGGCATCACTCAGTCACCTCCTACATTGCCAGCGATAATCAGCCCGGAGTCCGCCGGAATCTCATCACGCACTGACCAGAAGCGGCTCAGGTCAAAGTCCTCCACATAGCTGAAGGGGAACACGCGATCGTTGCCAAAACGGATGATGAAGTAGCCGGTGTCCACATCAGCTGCTGATCGCCCGTCCGGCATACGGCAGTCATGCAGGTATATGAAGTTGCCCTGATGGTTGACAGTGGAAACAGACCCTCCAGCAGGCAGGATGATTGAGAAGCACTCCTCTCCAAATTCACCGCCGGGCACTGCCGATCCGCACGCCAGAAAGTTGAAGCTGTTTTCCCTGCCCATACCAACTTCGAGTTGTAATTCCAGACTGCCATCCGCTTCAATGTTGAAGAAGTACTGATCTCCCAGGAACTCCTGCACCAGCAATATCGTCATCTGGTCGGAGCTGGATGGACGCCATTCCACCATCCGCTCCACCCTGTCAAGGCTGTCAGTCCTGCCAACCAGTTGTCCGTTTTCATCAAACACTGAAATCCAGCTGTCGTAACTCAGCTTGGGAAAAGGCTTGCCACCAATGTTCGGATCCAGATGCCATTCCTTCCAGCAGACGACGGTGAATCTGTTCTCCCATTCTCTTGAAGAATGAATCTCAAGGAGTGGGTCAATGTAAATGACTTCCTCCTGGTCCGCAAGCTGCAGATCCGCAAGGCTCAGATACTCTTTGGCGGGGACGTTGTTTTCATCCTGGTCGAATACCTCGGGACGGTAGAAGTGGCAACGGCAGTTGTGCTGGTAGCCATGATATCCATCCATGGATGGCATTTCCAGCATGACGGCATTGGGGAAAAGTGTGGAGCCGGCATCGGAAACCCGGTCTGCCTGGTGGGGGTGGTCAGGCAGGGGTTCCGCAGGACTGGCGGTGTCAGCTGGTTCTGGCGTGTCATCCTGCACTGCGGCTGGCTGGACTTCAGCCAGCGACTGGTCATTGCCTTCCGTCCCGGAATCGCGGCAAGCCGCCAGCACGACAGGCGTGGCCAGCACCACCAGCAGCGCGAACAGACGCATTCCTCACCTCCCGACAGGGAGATCATCGGAAGCGTTGCCAGAAAAGAAAACGGGCTGGGGGAGCTATGAGCAATGAAGAGTGAGCAATGAGTTCAGCCCAGGTCGAGCTAAGCTCGCAGACTGGCTGGCTCATTGCTCCTTACTCATTCTTCATTGCTCGCCAGGCTGACAGCCTGGCCTCCTAGCCCTGCTGCGCCATCTGCTCCATCATGATCTTGGTGTCCTCAGCGTTCGGGCCGTAGATGCCCGGGATGCCGAGGCCGGCCTGGCGCATCAGCACGGACAGCTGGCCGCGATGGTGCACCTCATGCGAGATCACCATCCGCATCATCTGGCCGAGGCTGACATCCATCTTGTCAAAGAAGCGGTAGACCACGTTCAGGTCGTCATCGCTCTTGGTCGCGGCCTGGCTCAGCACGCGCTCCAGCAGCATGTCGTAGTTCTGGCGGATCATGTCGGCCGTCATGTTCTCCGGGAAGCCGTGGCCCTGGTCCGGCATGTCGAAGCCGGTCTGGCCGAACAGGTAGCAGCGTGAGGAGCTGATATGCCAGGCGATCTGCCCGAGGTTGTACAGGCCTTCCGCCTGGGCCTGACCGAGCGTGGCGTCGGTCAGGTTGGCAAACAGGCTGCGGGTGATGCCGCTTTCGTAGGTGTATTCGCCGATGAACTGCTGTGCGTTGGTGAACATGGTCCCGTTTACTCCTGGTGCGGCATGTTTTGGTTGCCCCGCCGCAATCTGTAGAGTGTATCCGGGTAAGCAGTATCAATCAATCGGGGTAAATGAAAACGGCGGCCGGGTGGCCGCCGCTAGTCGGTGGGTCGCGAAGCGCTGCTTCGCATGGTGTGGATTGCTGGATGGGGGAGCAATGAGTTCAGCCCAGGTCGAGTTAGCCTCGCTGACAGCCTGGCTCATTGCTCACTCTTCATTGCTCATTGCTTAAGACCGCATCCCGCACATGCGCAGCTTCGTCATGCAGCTTGCATGACTTCGCAACGCTGCTCCGTCCTCATTGCTCCTTACTCATTCTTCATTGCTCGCCAGGCTTACAGCCTGGCCTCCTAGCCCTGCTGCATCTGCTTCAGGTACTCCTGGGTCTCCTCGTAGTTCGGGCCGTAGATACTCGGCACGACCAGGCCGGCCTGGCGCATCAGCACGGAAAGCTGCCCACGGTGGTGGATCTCATGGCAGACCAGCGCGCCGAACATCTGCTTCGCCTTCCAGTCCATCATGCCGAATACATGGTGCACTTCGTTGAGCTCATCCTCGCTCAGCGTGGCGGCCTTGGCCTTGATCGCCTCGACGTCCGCGCGGTAATTGGCGCGCAGCTCCTCGAGGTTGACCTCGCCTGTCGGGGCCCAGCCGCGCTCGGGCATGTCCCACTTGATCTCGCGCATCATCATCGCCGGGGAAGTGGCGACGTGGTAGGCCAGTTCGCCAAGCGTGTTGTGCCCGTCAGCCTTCTTCACGCTGAGGCTTTCCTGTGTGAGGTTGTCAAGCAGTGAGGCGGTGACGCCGGACTCCCAGCCGTAACCCTCAACGAATTCCTGCATGTTGCTGTACATTTCCATCTCTCCTGAAAAGTGTTGATATCCGGCCGCTTTCCGGCCGCATGGATGTGCATTCCCCAAAGCCAGTCTAACCGCACCGGATGGTGAATTGCGTTGGATTACCGGTGCGGCAGGAAAATCAGGGGTGGGTTTCCAGGCCGTACTCCGCCCAGTCCTCACGGGCCGGGCCGTAGATCCCGGGAACGCGCAGGCCGGCCTGGCGCATCAGCACCGTCAGCTGCGCCCGGTGGTGGATCTCATGCGTGAGCAGCACCAGCAGTGTCTGGCTGCGCGGCCAGTCCTCACCATACAGGTTGTCACTGACGCTGAGGTCGCCATCGGCCCACTTCCGCTCCACCGTGTCCAGCAGTTCCTGCGATGCCGCGGCATAGGCGCTGCGGATCTCCTCGATGCTGCCTGGTGCCTCGGCACCGTCCAGCTCCGCAAGCTTCAGCCCGGTCCTGTTCATCATCTCCGGGATGGTGGCCACGATATGCCAGGCGATGTAGCCCAGCGTGCGCCCCTCCGTCCCGACACGGGTGGACAGGCTGTCCTGTGTGACAGCCTGCAAGAGCTGCATTGTCTTCTCACGTTCGGCGGTGTATGCCGCCACAAAGTCCTGGATGCTACGAATCATTTCCGCCTCCTGACTAACTTAACATTAGTATAGCATAGGAAGAGTGGAAACAGTACAGATAGTTTGAATAGTTTTTGTAGTGGAAACAACAGGGGTCAGGCGCACAACCGGGGCCTTACTGATGATACATAGCCGGCTGCTGGTATCAGCCGCTACGGAATTCACTTATTCCACTATTCATACTATCCAGACTATCAATACTGCCCCTTAGCGATCCACCTTCCGGTACACCCACTTCAGCGCGGACCAGGTTTCGTTCACGCTGCAGACCTTCACATCCACCAGCCCAGTCGGATGCAGCAACTTGAACACCACGTCGCGGTCGATGTCCGTTGCCAGCCTGGCGGCCTTCTTCGGCCAGCAGGTCCACAGCGTGCCTTCCTTCGGCAGCAGTGAGATGTACTGGTCGAGCTTCTCTGTGAGCTGCTGCACATCGCGGGCGAACAGGATCATCATATCCGCCTCAGCGCTGGCACGCGTTGCCAGTTTCACACCTTCAGGGATATCCGCCCGCGGGATCGTGTCCGGGGCTGGTTCGTTGGCAATTAACACACGCATGCCGGATTTGATGCCGAGCTTCTGCGGCAGTGTGCGGTGCGAGTAGTCACGGTCGGATGGCATGGGGGGAGTGTAATGCAGGGTGCAGGTTGCAGGTTGCTGGGTGCAGGTTGCAGGTTGCTGGGTGCAGGTTGCAGGTTGCTGGGGCAGGTTGGAGTGGGGAGCTTGGAGGAGTGATGAGAAATG
This sequence comes from bacterium, assembly GCA_020440645.1. GTDB lineage: Bacteria > 4484-113 > 4484-113 > 4484-113 > JAFGCY01 > JAHEFU01. The sequence continues at coordinate 6,037 of JAGRNR010000087.1, forward strand.
AGATCTCAGTAACGAATCGGTTGGCCTACTCCGTGCTTGTGGCTTGGTCTTTCCTGCTTCTGCGCCTGAAGAAGAAACGATAGTATCCCCTAGCCCAGAACTCCCTGCCGATGACCTGAACCAATTCCCAGCCATGCCTGTCCATTCTGTTCAGGTATTGTTGGATGTTGCGGTCGCCAAGCGTCATCCGCAGTTCAGTCTTGTATTCCCAGCCTGCGGGCTCATGATTTGTAAGCAGGTCTATCAGGTTGCTGTCATCCATGCAGTGATAATAAGTTCGCCAGAGTCATTTCTGCAACCGGCAACCTGAACCCAGCAACCTCCAACCTAATCCTTGAACCAGCGCTCCCACGGACCCCACTTCTGTTCGTCGCTCAGTGTGTAGCCGTTCTGCTTCAATGCCAGCATGATCTGCCCACGGTGGTGCGACTCATGGGAAATCAGGTAGGCCAGCCAGACCGAGGGCTGGCGCTTGCGGATCACGTCCCCTGCTTCCAGCGCATTGCGCAGCCTGGCGACGACCGCCACGCTGCTTTCAATCAGTGCCTTCTCGAGTTCCAACCTCGTCGGTGAGTAGCCCTTGTCGAACACAGGCACTTCAGTCATTTCATCCTTCTCGGCCTTGCGCATCGCCGACATGCGCACGTCATAGATGTGGCCGAACACCCGCGCGATGTCCCGCCCGCGGCCCGGCTTGCCATCCTTCAGCAGCGGGATCGCGCCGAATGTGGCATCCGGGATGTTGCCAAGCAGCTCCATGTTTATCGACTCATGGATGCGCCAGATTTCCGTCAGTTCAGTAAGCATGGCTGGATTGTAGCCGCGGCGGCATGTATGCGAACATAATGCGGAACGACCACGGACCGGGAAGGAGCAGCCAGATGGCAACGCAGTACACCAGCATCCATGTTTCGCACAGTTTCAGCCAGCCGGCCCAGCGCGTGTTCGATGCCTGGCTGGACCCTGAAGTGGCAGTACAGTGGCTGTTCGCCACGCCTGACGGGGAAATGCTGCCGCCGCGGATCGATGCGCTTGTCGGCGGACGCTTCAGCATCACGGAGCGCCGCGACGGCGAGGACTGGGAGCACTGTGGCGAGTACCTTGAAATCGACGCACCGCGCAAACTGGCCTTCAGCTTCTACCTGCCGAAGTTCCTCGAGCAGTTCGGCAGCTCCATCGTGCGCATCCAGATCACGGACGGCAAGGATGGCTCCTGCGAGCTGTCCCTGACCCAGGAGCACTGCCCCGTCGAATTCTCCGAGCAGAGCACCCAGGGCTGGGGCATGCTGCTTGCCAACCTGGACAGCCTGCTTGGAAGCGGTGACTGACAATACAGTTATCGTAGATGTCTCAATTCAGGTTCTTCTTGAAAATGCTCTATCATTAATAGATCAAAAGTCAATGCGGGCCGGTATTGATAAGCGAGTCATTTTCGGGAGGATTCAATGCAGACCAGGAAACTGATAACACTCCTGTCCGGAGTGCTGGTCCTGCTGCTGTGCCTGAGCGCCTGTAATGAGGGCGGCGGTGACACGGCGGCGGACAGTTCCGGCAGCAGCAGCACCACAGTGGCAGACAGCGGCGCAAGCCAGCAGGCCGCCACTGACACCGCGGCAACGGATGCCAAGGCCGATGCCGACAGCGGCATGACGATGGAGAAGCCCGGCGCGCCCGGTACGATGGCGGCGGACTTCACCCTGACCGACATGAGCGGTGCCGAGCACCACCTGGCGGACTACCTCGCCGACGGCAAGACCGTCGTGCTCGAGTGGTTCAACCCGGGTTGCTCAGTGGTGCACTATTACTACAAGGAATCCACCGCGATGGTGGATGCCTACAAGCAGCTCAAGGATGAAAAGGGCGACGACGTGGTCTGGCTGGCCGTGATCAGCCAGGACCCCGCCGGCCGAGGCGGCACGGATGAGGAAGTCAACACCGCGATCAGCGAGTGGGGCGTGCCCTATCCGGTGCTGCGTGACGGCAGCGGCGTGGTCGGCAAGAGCTACGGCGCCACCCGTACTCCCGCGCTGTATGTGATCAGCCCCGACGGCCAGATCCAGTACAACGGCGCGCTTGACCAGTACCAGAAGGGCGGTGACAACCCGCCGGTCGGTACGAACTATGTGATCCAGGCGGTCCACCAGGTCGCCAGTGGCGAAGCGGTCAGCGTGGCGCAGACCGACGCCCCCGGTTGAGGCATTCACTACGCGAGCAGTTAGCTCGGAATCCAACCGAAACAAAGAGACCGCAGCCTCCGGGCTGCGGTTTTTTTTTGTGGTCAGTAGTCAGTGGTCAGTAGTCAGTGGTCAGTGGTCAGTAATGCTATCCGGTTCGATTCATTTTCCTGACCACTGACTACTGATCACTGACTACTG
>JAGRNR010000088.1:0-8376 GCA_020440645.1 bacterium
GGGCGATCGCCAGCATCTCCTGCGTAGCCGGGTCCGCCGGGTCACCGGCCACCACCAGCTCGTAAAACGGGCCGTTGGACAGCAGCGCCGCATCCAGCCAGTTGGCCATCTCGAGACCGTTGGAGAAACGCATGCCGCTGTTCGGGTCCTCAACAAAGTTGGCAATCTGCAGGTGGTATGCCGCCAGGTCGGCGCTGACGGTCTGGAAGTACTCCGCCTCACCGGTCAGGGATGCCACCTTCAGCAGGGCCTTCAGCATCTGGCTGATGCCGCAGGGCTCAACAGTGTCATACACCTCGATGCGGCGCCCGAGCGGCTGCTCGACGTAATCGGCTGTCATGTACCAGACGGCGTCCTCCGCGCGGAAGTGCTCGTTGGCGAAGGTCACGGCCTCGACACCGATCGCCAGCGCATCGGCGTCACCAGTCGCCTGGTACAGGTCGAAGCAGCCGTTGGCAAAGTTTGCGTAGTCATCCAGCATCGCATCGCCGACCGGGTCATGCTCGGTGCTGGCGCGGTACAGGGCTCCGGTCGGATTGCCCTTCATGTGCGTTGAACTGATGTACTGTCGGATTCCCTCAGCAGCTTCCCTGTACTTGTCATCACCGTAGGCCGAGTAGGCCGCACTGAAGGCACTGAGGGTCAGACCGTTCCATGAAGTGACAACCTTTTTATCAAGTGTCGGCGGGATGCGCTTGGCACGGTAGTCGCGGATCTGCTGGCGGTACTTGTCAAACAGCCCATCCACTTCCTCGCTGCTCAGGCCGCTGGCCTCCATCACCTTCTCCGGCTTGGCCCGGCGGCTGAGCACGGTCACGTTGGCAATCTTGCCGTGGTAGTCCGCGAAGTTGCCCTCCGGCGTGATACCGAACAGCGCGTTGAGCGCGGCACCATCCTTCTCCCCGGCGATCGTGACCATCTCATCGGGCGTGAAGCAGTAGAAGCTGCCCTCGATCCCGTCACTGTCGGCATCAAAGCTCGAGTAGAAGCCACCCTGCGGGTCCTGCATCTCGCGCAACATGAAGTCCAGGGTGTCCTTTGCCACGAAGCGGTAGCGCTCGTCGTCAAACAGCTCGCCGGCTTCAATGTAGAGGCTGGCCAGCTGCGCATTGTCATACAGCAGCTTCTCGAAGTGCGGCACGGTCCAGCTCTCATCCACGGTGTAGCGGTGGAAGCCGCCGCCGATGTGGTCGTACAGTCCGCCGCGCATCATCTCGTCCAGCGTCTTGACCAGCATCTGCTTGGCCTTCTCATCGCCGGTCTTGCGGAAGTAGTGCATGATGAACTGCCAGCGCACCGGCGTGGGGAACTTCTGCTGCTGCATGAAGCCGCCCCAGGTCTCATCGAAGATCGGCCCGGCGGCGGCCACGATCTCATCCAGCAGAGCCTGGTCGATGTCCGCTGCTTCACCGGTCTCGGGCAGCATCGCCACGAATGAGGCCACCTGGTCACTCTGGTCCAGCAGATCCTCGCGGTTCTCCTCCCAGACCTGCGTCACGCGCTCGGCCAGCGCCATGAACTCCTGGCTGGTGCGGTAGGTGCAGCCCGTCACCGGCTTCTTCGCCGGGGTGAGGAAGATGTTCAGCGGCCAGCCGCTTTCGCCCGCCAGGCCAGCCAGTGCGGGCTGGTAGGTGGCATCAATGTCCGGGCGTTCCTCGCGGTCCACCTTGATGCAGATGTAGTGCTCATTGAGGTAGTCGGCCACGGCCTGGTCCTCGAACACATCCTCCTCCATCACATGGCACCAGTGGCAGGAGCTGTAACCCACTGACAGGAAGATCAGCTTGTTCTCCTCAACCGCACGGTCGAGCGCTTCATCATTCCAGGGGTACCAGTCCACCGGGTTGAACATGTGCTGCTGCAGGTAGAGCGAATTCTCACCTGCTAGGTGGTTGGCCTTGCGTCCTTCAGCGTCCACTGATCCTGCTCCTTCCTGCTTTCCGCCGCCGTCAATCGTGACCGCAGTGTTGCCGCCGGCTCCTTCCGTCTTGGTTCCGTCGTTGCAGGACGCAAGCATCGCGCAGATGAGCAGTCCGACAAGCAGACGGCAAAGCGTGGAAGGGGAAGCAATCCTGATAGTCATGATGATCCTGCAGCCCGGTAGGGAAGTACACAGATGGGTCCGGAGCCTGTCCGGACGGCCAGTCTATCATGTGACCCCTGCCACACCTTATATGTTCACAGCTGGCCTGCCGCAGGACATCGCTGTCCTGGCTCGCCTGCATGGATTGAGGTTCTGCCTGCACTCATCAGATGCCACCTCCCGCAACGAACTTCACCGTGCGCGGGTCATGCTGCACCACCCGGCTGCCTGGCTCCACGGAGCGGGTCAGCCAGACGTTGCCGCCGATCACACTGCCGCTGCCGATCTCCACCGGGCCGAGGATGGACGCGCCACTGTAGATGGTCACGTCGTCCCCCAGTTGCGGATGCCTGCGCAGGCCGCGCACCGCCCGGCCCTGCTCATCCAGCGGGATGCTGCGCGCGCCAAGCGTCACGCCCTGGTAGATGCGCGCATTGCGGCCGACCACTGCGGTTTCGCCGATCACCACTCCAGTGCCGTGGTCGATGAAGCAGCCCTCACCGATGCTTGCCGCCGGGTGGATGTCGATTCCCGTGGCCCGCTGGGCCAGGCTGGCAATCATGCGCGGCAGCAGTGGCACGCCCTGACCTTCAAGCTGGTGTGCGATCCTGTGGTGCAGCATCGCAAGCAGGCCGGGGCTGCTGAGCAGTACTTCCAGCCTGCTGCGGCTGGATGGATCGCCATCGTGGATCGCCTGTGCATCAGTTGCCAGCAGCCTGCGCAATTCAGGCAGGGCCTCGGTGAACTGCTCAAGCTGGCGGGTGACCTCACCCTCTAGCTCGCGCGGATCGTCATAGTCGCGGCTGCTTTCCAGCGCATGGCGCAGTTCCAGGCCAAGCTGGCTGAGGCTCAGGCGCAGCTGCTGTGCAAGCTTCTGCTGTGGGCTGCCGCCGGAATGCAGTTCCGGGAACAGCACAACCGCAAGTCCGGACACGATGCTTTCCAGGGTCTCCGCTGATGGCGTGCGCACATTGCCCCGTCCGCTGGCTGTGTTGCCATCGAGGATCCGTCCCACGCTGGAGTTGATCAGCGAACTGAGCCGCTGCCCGGTGCCGATATCAATGCTGAACTGCGCCAACTGTCTCTGCATTCAGTCCCTCCTGTTGTTCCACCTGGTCATACAGCCAGGTGCTCAGGTAACGTTCCCCGTAACTGGGAATGACAACCACGATACGCTTGCTGGCATTCTCCGGCCGGCCGGCGATACGGACCGCCGCAGCCACTGCGGCACCTGATGAGATGCCAACGAGGATGCCCTCCTCACGTGCCATCCGCCGGGCGAATTCACCGGCCTCCGCTGTAGAAACCTGCTCGATGCCGTCAATGATGCCGGCGTTCAGCACATTCGGCACGAAGCCGGCACCGATGCCCTGCAGTTTGTGCGGGCCGGGTTTTCCTCCACTGAGCACTGGGCTGTCCACCGGCTCGACGGCGATGGTTGCCATTCCCGGTATGCGCTTCTTCAGCACCTCGCTGACTCCGGTGATCGTGCCACCTGTGCCGACGCCGGCCACGAAGTAGTCCAGCCTGCCGGCGGTATCCACCCAGATCTCCTCGGCGGTACTGCGCCGGTGGACCTCCGGGTTGGCCGGGTTGTCAAACTGCCGCATCAGCAGCAAGCGGCTGTCGGTGGCAGCCAGTTCCTCAGCGCGGGCAATCGCACCGGGCATGCCCTTTTCACCCGGTGTCAGAATCAGCTGGGCACCGAAAGCCTGCAGCAGGCGCCGGCGCTCGATGCTCATCGTTTCGGGCATTGTCAGCACGAGCTTCAGCCCGCGCGAGGCGGCCACCATCGCCAGGGCGATGCCGGTGTTGCCACTGGTTGCCTCCAGCAGCACCGTGTCCTTCCGTACCAGGCCCTGGCGCTCCGCCGCGTCAATCATTGCCAGCCCGATGCGGTCCTTCACGCTCGAGCCGGGGTTCTGGAACTCCAGCTTGGCGAGGATCTCCGCTCCCCCGTCGGGGACGATGCGGTTCAGCCTGACAAGCGGGGTATGTCCGATAAGTTGCGTCACGTCGTTGTAGATGCGTTCCATGTATTGCTCCTTGGGATCGCATGCGCGCACGCGCATGCAGGTGGTGGTTGGTCTGATGTTTGATTGCTGCCTGTCCCGCCTTCAGCGGGATTCAAAGTGAATTGTCAGGAGCAGTGTCGACATCGCCCGGAGCAATGACAGCACAGCGGCGCGTGTTTGGGCGTGGCCCAGGGCCGGTGTTGGAATCTGGCTGTCTGCGGGAATGCCATAGCGATCAATACCGAGTATACCCCGGGATTAATCTGTGGCAATCAGCGGAAACGTGAAAAGCGGAAAATCAGTCCCTGTCCCAGTTCTTCAGCATGCGCAGGGCATCGTCAATCAGTTCAGGATTGCCAAGCGCGCGCGGGTTCTTCAGCACGGACACCAGCAGGCGGATGGAATCGCGCAGGGCGTACTGCTGCTTCTCGATGCGGGCCAGGTCCAGGTGGATGTTGGCAGGATTGTCGGTGCACTTGCCCCAGTAGCTGACCAGGTCCTCAAGCGGCGGGTTCGGGCTGAAGCTCTTTTCCAGCACTTCCACGGCGGCCTTGTCGCGCGCGGCAACCATCTGCATCTGGTACTTGTTGCCTCCCGTACTCGCTGCAAGGTCCTCATCGCTGACCGGTTTCACGGCGCGACACTTGTTGCAGACGGGGGCTGCATCCACATTGGAATAGTTGCACTTAGCACACTGCCACATATATTCACCTGTCGGGCAGGCCTGCTGCCCCGCTTGATACCTAATGAGGATACAAAAATCCGGGATTCCTTTCCATACCGGAAGTACATTTTCTCGCGATTTGACTTAATGGCAAAATCAGGGCAGGTCAGTCGCGCTTGATCGTGAGGATATCGTCATCATCGATCTCAATACGCACACTGTCTGCGACTCGGGTAACCCGCGCCAATCCAGCCGCACCCGTCGGCACCAGTCCCGGTTCATCCCCACGGATGAAGGACTCGAAGCGGGACCTGGTAGCACTGTCCATGTGCTTGAACATCTCATTTATCAGGGACAGCAGGCCGTCCTGGCGGGTACGCATCCGCAGGATGATCTCCACTCCGGCCAGGTTGACGCCCATGTCGCGGGTCAGGGAGCTGATCGCCTGAAGGCGGGTTACGTCATTCTCTGAAAATCGTCGCGTACCACCCGCACTGCGCTTCGGCGTGACCAGGCCCAGCTTCTCATACTGGCGAATCGTCTGGTCGTGCAGGCCGGTCATCTGCGAGACAATGCCGATTGAGTAAACGCCGCGCTCTCTTGGATCCATCACCATCCCCTAGTTCCAGCGCCCGAGCCGCGGGTTCTGCTGCGTCAGGTTTGAGAATTCGCGCAGCAGGTCACGGCCGCGCATACCGATGTCCTTCGGAACCTCGATCTCGATCCGCACGATCTGGTCACCGCGGCCCGTGCCCCGCAGGTGCGGAAATCCCTTACCGCGCAGGCGCAGTTCGCTGCCACCCTGTGAACCCGCGGGGATCGTCATCTGCACCTTGCCGGTCATCGTCGGCACTTCGACCTTGGCACCGAGCGCTGCCTCCTCAAAGGTCACCGGCACGTCAAGGTAGATGTTGTCACCGCGCCGCTCAAAGTACGGGTGGGGCTGGATGCGCACGTTGACATGCAGGTCTCCCGGCGGGCCCCCGTTGACACCCTGTTCCCCCTTGCCATGCAGCTTGACCTTGCCGCCGTCCTCGATCCCGCCCGGGATCGTGACCTCCAGCTCCTTGCCCTCCGCATCGCGCAGGCGTACCTTCTTGCCGAGGTAGGCATCGCTGAAGCTTATGGACAGCTCGCTTTGCATGTCACGGCCACGCCGGCTGTACTGTTCACGGTGCTGGCCGCCGAAGGGGCTGCCGCTCCAGCTGCGGTCCGTGCCGAAGCCCTGGCGGAACATCTGCTCGAACACATCCTGCATGTTGCCACCGCCGCCGCTTGTGTATGTGTACGTGCGACCGCCCGGCCCACCACCACGGAAGATGTCCTCGTAGTCCATTTCACCGCCGGCCGGGCCACCGCCACGCACGCCGCGCTCGTAGTTGTCGTGTCCGACCTGGTCGTAGATCTCGCGCTGTTCCGTGTCAGTCAGCACGCCGTAGGCCCGCTGGATTTCCTTGAAGCGCTCCTCCGCACTCTTGTCGCCGGGATTCACGTCCGGGTGGTACTTGCGGGCGAGCTTGCGGTAGGCCTTCTTGATCTCGGCCTCGTCCGCGCCTCGCTTCACGCCCAGCACGCTGTAAAAATCCCTGCTCATCTGTTGTCTGTCCGTCCTCTGGGCCGCCATGCCCATACCATCCTTATAGATTACATTACTGTCCCTCGCTCAGGTTACTCAGCCGGCTTCAGCACCTGCACCATCGCAGGCTTCAGCACGGTATCACCCAGGCGGTAGCCTTCCACGAAGACCTGGCCGACCATTTCCTCACTCACCTCGGCACTGTCCAGCACGGCCAGCGGCTGGTGCAGTTCACTGTCGAACGGCACACCGCTCTCACTTATCTTCACGATCCCATGGCGCTGGAATGCGTTGTCAATGATCCTGAGCGTGCTGCGCATGCCATCCAGAAGGGAATTCTCCCCGTCCGGGCTGTCCTTGAACTCAGCGCTGGCCTGGGCCAGCCCATCAAGCGCCGGGAACAGGTCGCTCAGCAACGCTTCCACCGCATTGCGGCGGGCGTTGTCAAGGTCCTTCACATGCCGCTTGCGCATGTTCTGCAGATCGGCTTCCCTGCGCAGCAGCATGTCCTGCAGCTCGGCAGCCTTCTGCGCCCATACCAGCTCAGGGTCCTGCTCCTTCTCGGAGAACTGTTCCATCACCTCATCGAGCACTTCCTGGCTGGCCTCTTCACCGTGGGGGGTATTGTCAACATCCTCCGCCGCATGGGCACGGCGGTCTATCACCACCGGCTCCTGGGCTTCCTGCTGCTCTCCATGTTCCTTCTTGCTCACTGCTTGCTCCTGTTATGCGGCGGGGAGGGTGCCACGGCGCCCTCCCCGCAACCTGTCAATGCTTCTGTTGTCAGCCGCTTGCCGCTCAGCTGATCTCAACCTTGCGCGGCCTGGCCTCCTCGGCCTTCGGGATGCTGATGCTCAGCATGCCGTCGGTGTAGCTGGCCTTCACAGCCTCGCTGTCAACGTTCTTCGGCAGGCGGAAACTGCGGGAGAAGCTGCCGTAGCTGCGCTCCACGAAATGCCAGTTCTCGCCTTCCTTCTTCTCCTCCATGCGGCGCTCGCCGGAGATGAAGAGCACGTTGTTCTCGACCTGCACCTCGATCTCCGAGGACTTCAGGCCGGGCAGCTCAACCAGCACGGTGAACTGCTGCTCGTCTTCCTTGACGTCGACACTCGGCGACCAGACGCTGCCACTGGGGCGCGTCTCCGCCGGCATCATCTCGCCGAAGAAGCGCTCGAACATGCGGTCAATCTCATTTCCGGTCCAGTTGCCGGACGGACGACGGGTAACGATCTTGGTAGTCATACACTGCCTCCTTCTTGCGACTTGTACTTACCGGCCCATCCCGGGCCATTTCCCGACGTGTCGGGCCTATTTGTTGTCGTTGTCACTGACCTCGGTGAACTCGGCGTCGACGACATTGCTGTCATCAGCGCCCTGCGCTCCCTCGGCCCCGGCTGCCTGGGCGTCTCCGCCGGCATCCTTGTACATGTACTCCGCGAGCTTGTAGCTGGCCTGGGTCAGCACCTCGGTGCGCTCCTTCACGAGGCTCGTGTCGGTGCCCTCCAGTGCGGTCTTCAGCTCAGCCAGCGCACTCTCCACCGCCTGCTTGTCAGCCTCGGGCAGCTTGTCGCCATGCTCCTTGAGCATCTTCTCGGTCTGGTAGACCATCGAATCCGCGTTGTTGCGCACGTCCACTTCCTCGCGGCGCTTCTTGTCCTCATCGGCATAGCGCTCGGCGTCCTCGACCATCTTGTCGATCTCGTTGTTGTCCAGGTTGGACGAACCGGTGATCGTGATGTTCTGCTGCTTGCCGGTCGCGGTGTCCTTCGCGGTCACGTTGACAATGCCGTTCGCATCGATGTCGAAGGTGACCTCGATCTTCGGCACGCCGCGCGGCGCGCTCGGGATGCCCTGCAGGTGGAACTTGCCGAGGCTCTTGTTGTAGCTTGCCATCTCACGCTCGCCCTGCAGCACGTGCACCTCCACCTCGGTCTGGTTGTCAGCCGCGGTGGTGTAGGTGTCCGTCTTCTTGGTGGGGATCGTGGTGTTGCGGTTGATCATCTTGGTGAACACGCCGCCCTGGGTCTCGATGCCGAGG
>JAGRNR010000089.1:0-8151 GCA_020440645.1 bacterium
GAAGAACAGCAGCTCGCGGTTCTTCACGATCGGCGGCGGGTTGAGCGCCACGGTCTCCTCAAGCACGGTGGCCAGCGCATTGTTGTCAATCCGGCGGTGGAAGTTGTCCCGCGCACGGTTGGCGGCTGCCAGCAGCTCAGGCAGCCCACTGGCCTGCCCCTCCAGCGCACAGGTGTAGACCACCTCGGCCCAGGGCAGCTTGCGCAGGTTCCGGCGCACGTAGTCGCTGTACAGCTCGAGCGCTTCCTTGCCCTCGGGGATCAGGTCGCGCTTGTTGACGAGGATCACGATCGCACGTGAGAAGTCCGCGATCTTCTGCGCCACGCGCTTGTCCTGCTCGGTCACGCCGACCTCGGCGTCCAGCGTGAGGATGCCGACCTCGCTCGTGCGCAGGCTCTTCTCGGCGCGGATCATCGAGTAATAATCGACATCTTCCTTCAGCCGGGTAATGCGCTTCATCCCGGCGGTGTCCATCAGCTCATACTTCGTGCCATCGAACTCGAATTCGGCATACAGTGGATCGCGCGTGGTGCCGGCCAGGTCGCTGACCAGCGCGCGGTGCTTCCCCAGCAGCGCATTCGTGATGCTGCTCTTGCCGACATTCTGGCGGCCGACGAAGGCCAGCCGCACCGGTTCGTTCTTCCAGCTTTCATCTGGCACGAACAGCGGGCCGGAGCGCTGCACCCAGGCGAAGGGGTAGTCCTCCTCGTCCAGTTCGATGCCCTGCTCCTCCAGCTCTGCGCGCACCAGCTCCTTCTGCTCCTCCTCGTCCGGGGCATCGCCGTAGCGCTGCTGCATGAACTGCGGGGTCGCTTCCGGCCACTTCGACCAGTCCAGCTTCGCCACCACGAGGTCCAGCATGTCACCGAGCCGACGGCGCGACAGCGCGCTGATCGATACCATGTCCTTGTAGCCCAGCTTCCAGAACTCGCTGGCGAGGATCTCATGGTTCTCGTGCTCCACCTTGTTGACGGCCACGATCACCGGCTTCTCGCTGCGCTTGCGCAGCTCCTTCAGCACTTCGTCATCGGAAAGCGTCATGCCCGTGCGGGCATCCGCCATCAGGATGATCACATCGGCCTCGTCCATTGCACGCAATGTGTTCTCGGCGACGGCCATCCACAGCGGGTCCTCACTCTCCTCGCCCAGTCCGCCGCAGTCGATCACCTCGAATTCGTAGCCGTCCCACTCGCAGACGCCGTACAGCCGGTCGCGCGTGATCCCCGGCACGTCGTCCGTGATCGCAAGCTTCTGTCCGACCAGACGGTTGAATAGGGTGCTCTTGCCGACATTCGGCCGCCCGATCAGGGCCACCTTCGGCCGCTGTACATCTGTTCCCATGGCGCGCAGATTATACCGGGCAGGCGGGGATACCTATTTAATGCAGTCGCTGCCTGCTGAAACTCGCGACTGCCCGCTGCTATATTCCTTGCATGCAAGCCAGCCAGCTGCCCGGCGGCCTCGGGGCCGGAGTGAATGAATGCCTGAGGCCGGACGAGGACATCATCATCGAAGTGCACACCAGCAAGGGTGAGGGCATCACGCTCACCGACATGCGCCTGATCAAGGTCGTGGCCGGCATGAGCAAGGCCGGCAGCATTTCCGCCCGGCGCCATGCCTATGTCAGCTTCAACCGGGTGCGCGGGCTGCGGCTCAGCCGGCGGCCGGGGGACAGCGACAATGTCAGCTACATGCTGGAACTGGACAGCGATGACATCGGCATGCCGGAATGGGTGGCGCGCACGGTGGTCTCGGCCCGCAGCGTCGGCGACGTGTTCACGCTCTACGGCGTTCTGGTCACCCGCATGGCGGAGATGAAGCTCAGCGGCCAGCTCTACGCCGGCAGCTCGCTGAAGGCGGTCTGCCCGCACTGCGATACGCCCTATATCGTGGCAACGGGGGAATAGGAGCCGGAGTGCTGGCAACGGGTGACTCCGGCCTGGATTCACTGAAACTGATTCTCACAACTCCATTAGCTAATACGTCCTGTATTTGCTGATCTGCCTGGTTCCGCTTCATTACCCCGGTTGGACCCGAATTCCGCTCAGCCTGCATCAGTACAAGTGTCACGGGGACACTATTTCCTGCAATTTCTGGCAATATCACAATAATGATATCTGGGGTTTGATATATCTGTATTGGTAATTGGGGGTTAGGGGCACGTAACAACCCATTGCCGAAGGAGACTGCAATGACTGGAGCGCGCCTGTACCTGGTGCCGATGATCAGTCTGGTTCTCCTTGGATTGCTGGCATGCGGAAAACAGGCGGGAAACAGTGAGCTGCCGGTGCAGCCCGATCCGCCCACCGCAGGACTGCCTGAGACGCAGCCACCGCCGGGAGTCGAACCCCAGCTCTGGAAACAGCTTTCCAGCGAACTTGACAGGGTGCTCACCCTGCTGGGCACCGATCGCAGCACATCCACAGCGCCCGTTGACGACGCCAGCCGCGTGCCTGACCTGCAGGTCACGGCCTCCGGCGCCAGCGGGGCACTGTTCACCTTCAGCTACCACAATACGGGAGACTACGACCAGAACGGCGAAGTCAACATCAGCGACCTGACCCCGGTCGGTGTGCATTTCCATGCGCGCCATGGAGATGCCGGCTGGACCGAGGCGGAAGTTTCGGACGGAGACGAAAACGGCGAGGTGAACCTTGCCGACATCACGCCGATCGCGGTCTGTTACAGGCACAGGCTCGACGGCTACGTGCTGCAGCGCAGCACCAAGTTGCCTGGCAGTGACTGGCAGGACATTGCGGAGATTCCACAGTCCAGCGCACAGCCCACTGCGGAGCATGGACACCTGCAATTCAGCTATGAACTGGCCGACAGTGGCCCGGATGCCTGGTACCGCGTGCGGCCCTACATCGGTCCGCCGGCGAACCGCGAGTACGGCATTGCCAGCAACGAGGTGTTCTTCGGCCCCGGCGCACTGGCCGCTCCGCTCGGCCTTGTTGCCAGCGAGGGGCTGTTCGAGGACCACATCGAGCTCAACTGGACGGCGGTGGCCGCGGCAAACGCCTACGAACTGTACCGCGACGAGCAGTCCACTCCGCTTGTGCAGCTTGGCAATGTGACGCAGTACCTGGACTATTCCCCGACTGACACAACACCCCATGAATACTGGCTGCGGGCCGGTGATGGAAGCCGGCTGAGCAACTTCAGCGACTCCGCCATCGGCTGGCTGGCAACGGCTGCAGTCACGCTTGACCCGCCTTCCGCGGTGCAGGCCAGTGACGGCAGCTTCAGCGACCACGTGATGGTCAGCTGGAGCAAGTCGCCGGGTGCCGATGCATACGAGATCTACCGTGACAGCAAGGCGGCGTTGCTGGCAACGACCGGCGATGCGGCGTACTACAACGACTATGGACTGGAGGACGAACTGCCCCATACCTACTGGGTGCTGGCAACCAACGGCGAGCTGCGCAGCCAGTTCAGCCTCAGCGACACCGGCTACCGCGGCAAGCAGCCGACCGGCAGCATGGTGGTGCTGGGCTACAACGACCTCGGGATGCACTGCATGAACCAGGACTTCTCCGAGTTCATGATCCTGCCACCGTTCAACACCCTGCATGCCACCGTGGTTGACCGCAGCCAGGGTGAACCGCGGCTGGTCAGCAGCGGCGTGAGCCTGCAGTACTCGATCATCGGCAACACCTACAGCGTCGGCAAGACGAACTTCTGGGACTTTGCCGAGCCCCTGCTGGGAGCCAGTCCCGCGCCGAACATCGGCCTGACCGGCAACGGCCTGGCCGGCACGATGCAGTACACCGGCGGCAGCAACCCGGACTGGGTCGTCACCGGCATCCCGCTCACTCCGATCAACGATGCCGGCGAGGAGAATGCCTACCCGCTGGCCAGCATCACCGTGCTGAAGAACGGCGTGGAAACCGCGCATACGCAGGCCGTCACGCCGGTCTCCTGGGAGATCTCCTGCGAGTTCTGCCACAACACACCCGGCATCAGCGTTGCCACGGACATCCTGCGCAGGCATGACAACCTACACGGCACAGACCTGGAGAACAGCAAGCCCGTCACCTGCGGCATCTGCCACGCCCAGCCGGAACTCGGGCTGGCCGGCGTCAGCGGCCTGCCGACGCTGTCCAGTGCGATGCATACCGCGCACTCCACCAGGATGGGCGGCCTGCAACTGACAACGGAATGCTACGCCTGCCACCCCGGCAACCGCACACAATGCCTGCGTGACGTGCACTACAGCTCAGGCCTGAGCTGCCAGAACTGCCACGGCACGATGGCGGATGTCGGCGACCCGCTGCGCCAGCCCTGGGTTGACGAACCACGCTGCGACGATTGCCACAGCCGTCCGGGCTTCGAGTTCGAGCAGCCAGGCACGCTGTATCGCGACAGCGTCGGCCACCACGGCATCCACTGCTCAGCCTGCCACGGCAGCCCGCATGCGATCACTCCCACGGTGGTCTCGAATGACAACCTGCAGGCGATCGGTGTGCAGGGCTATCCCGGGGTGATCAACAAGTGCAGCGTCTGCCACGATGAAGTGCCGGATCAGTTTGAGCACTTCGTCGGTGAAGTCGGTGACAACTGACCCTTCATTCGCCGGAATATGCCATGAACAAGCGTAAGGGGCGGGTAGCTTGCCCGCCCCTTCCTGCTGCCCTGATGAGCTGGGCTTCTGCGGCGGCCTGCACTAAGATGGGTAGATGCGTACCCTGCCTGCAATTCTGATTCTGACAGTGTTGCTGCTATCGTCCTGCAATTCCGGCAGCTCTTCGAAGCTGCCCGAGGGCTGGCCCGTAGCCGGCATGCAGCTGCCTGCGGAAGCCGAAATCACGGAGCCGATCCCGGCGCTGAAGATGGGCCAGCTGTTCATGTCCGTGGCCGATGGTGAGCAGACGGATTACTCCGAAACCGTCGCCTTCATCAGCGGGCAGGACTTCAACTCCGTTACCGCTGAGATGGAAGCGTCCCTGAAATCAGCCGGCTACTGGAAGCTACCTGGCAACATGAGCCAGGCCCTGTATGTAATTGGCTACATCGCGGAATCTGACGACGCATTTGTGACGATCATGTACACGCCACTGAAGGAAATGTTCGCCGTCCAGGCCGTCACAACAAGCACCCCAAGCGCAGCATTGAAGGAACGTCGCGAGAAGGAAGGCCAGGCGCTGTAGGACCCCAGCCCGCCGATACTGGACAAACCGCTTCCTGAAGCGCTGGCGGACGATTCCCTCTGTTTCGGCGAAAACATCCCAGAAATTACCGCTGTGGACATATAATCCAGCGATGTATACACGCAATGCTCCAGTCCTCTGCTTGGTTTCCGTATTCTGTCTGACCCTGGCATCCTGCGCCCGCTCATCAGGTACGGTTCCGACTGCCCCGCTGCCCGGCCAGACTGCCGGATTGGAGCAGGGACTGCCTGCACCGGCATTGCCGGCTCCCCTTTTGTTGCCTGCGGGCAGTCCTCGCCAATCATCTGCAGCGGGCACGCTGGCCCAGGATGGTGCGGCCTACGACAGCAGCCTGTCCAGCAGCCTGGTTGGCGTGGATGGGACGGACCTGCAGTATTCCCCCAACTACGACCCCGGCAACGGCGGCCTTGAACCGGCTTGGGCGGTCTTCAACCTTGACCTGACGGGCAGCAGCCCGGACCCCGAGCTGCGCCTGATCTGGACCACGGCCCCCGCCGCGGGATCCGCCTGGCTGGGGATTGCCAACTTCGGCACGAACCGCTGGGACTGGCAGTCCGCCCCCGTGGACGGCGGCCCCGTTGATTTCGGCAGCCTGCAGTTCTACAAGAACGCCTCATCGAACCACCTGTACGTAGTGGTGCTACTCACGGGCACGGATGGCGCGAACCTGCACCGCGTGCGGCTGGGCCAAGCCCTGGTGGAAGGTGAGGCGCCCATGCCGGAATTGAGCGAGGGGATCGGAAGCCTGCTGGCCCAGCCCCAGCAGGCGGGCTACGGCGTGCCCGGCAGCGTCGGCCTGTTCGACTACGACTGGGACGGCGACGGGACCTTTGACGACACGGACCGCGCGGAGAACGATCCGCCGCAGTATTCATACGGCGCCGGGGACAGCAACGGGATCCTGCGCTACCACAATGACGAGGGCTATGACGACCAGCTTGCCTTCTCCGTGCATGTGCTGGACAACTGGGACGTGTACGATGTGGACGGGGAGATCGGCGTGGTGGAGATTGACCGTCCGCGCCTCGCGGTGATTGACGGGTACCTCGGGCTGCTCTACCGCCAGAAGGTCGTGGCCGGCAACGTTGTTTCGCTGGTCTACCGCAGCATAGACCCGGCGAACCAGGACTGGGGCGCGGAAACGATAATCGGCATCAGCGGCAACCCATTCAACCTGACCGACCTGCTGGCGGTGGATGGCGCACCGGCCTTCTGCTACAACACGACCGAGGAAGTGTGGTTCTCCCGCGCCAGCAGCGCCGCCGGTGATGACTGGATCGGCGCTGTCAAGTGCGAATCCGTGCCCGTGATGGGCGGCCTGCTCAGCGAATGCAACATGGCCCTCATCAATGGCAATCCTGCCTGGGCCGTGCGGGTGCAGGCCTCCGGCGAGGTCTGGTACGAGCGCGCCGTTGACAGCAACGGCAGCGACTGGACAGGCGGGATGGGCTTTGCCTTCAACGGCGCCGGAAACAAGGAGCTCACGCTGGGCGAAGTGGGCGGCCTGCCCGCGATCGCCTACTGCACCGGGCTCGGGTATCGAGTGGCGCAGGCTGACAATGAGAACGGCCAGGGCCTCTGGACCAATGAGTTGCTGGACTTCGGTACCATGGCTCCGTTCAGCGTGGACATGTCAACCATTGACGGGCTGCCCTGCGCGCTGATTCCCTTCAATGCTGACAACACCTACACCTATCCGACACTGCGCCAGGCGCCAAATGCGGACGGCAGTGGGGTCTGGACCTCCATATACCTCGGCCCGACGGATCCGGGAGTCTACAACGGCCAGTACTGCGACCTGGTTGTGCTGGATCCCCGCTGGGTCTACACCGGCATGGCGGCCTTCCTAAACGGAGTCGGCAACGACCTGGGGGTCTGCTTCTTCCGCACCGTTCCGAGCCATGAGGAGTTCTACTCCCATGTGGTGCTGGACGATGGCCTGACCGACTGCCAGTCCGCGATGTTCGGCAGCACCCCGGTGGTGGCCTTCACGACGGATTCAAAGACCCTGCAGATTGCCGTGATGCACTGAATCCAGCTGGAGTCCTAGCGTCCGAACAGCTTTCCGGCCAGGCCACCGAGGTCATCCATGATGTCCCCGTCGCCATCACTGTCCAGCATGTCGGCAGCCATCCCGAGCAGGCCGCCGCCGGACTCGCTGGCTTCGCGCTGTTTGCCGAGCATCTCGCTTAAGTTGTCAAGGCTGAAGCCACCTTGCTGTTTCTGCTGCCTGCCCAGCGCGCCCATCACGAGCGGTGCTGCGAGCTCCATCAGCTTGCCTAGCGGGCCCTGCTCCAGTTCTGTGCGCGACGCAAGCCGCTCCTCCACCTTGCCACGGCGTTCGCCGAGCACATGCCTGAGGATTCCGCCACCCTTGCCCTGCTCAGGGTTGCCGAGGTACTCGCCGAGCTGGTCGAGGATCGAACCGTCGTGATCCTTCTCCAGCGCATTCTTCAGCGACTCGGCACCGCTGCCATCGGAGGCATTGCGCTCCATTGCACCGAGCAGCACGGGAATCACGGCTTCAAGACCCTGGCGGGCCTTGCCTTCGTCCACACCGGCATGCTGGCCGAGTTGTATCATCTGCTCATCACCGAGCTGTGTAAAGATAGTGTCGAGGATCGATTTGTCCATGTCTTCCGCCTCCCGGGCTGATGGGGATACATACCCCGCGGATATTGATTAAGGTCTGCTGAATCCGCGCCATTCAGGACGGTTGTATGAAGGTGCCGTTACATGCACAGGGAAAACAAAAAGGGGAGAGCCTGAAGACTCTCCCCTCTGAATTCAATTGGTTGTGCAGCTTGCGCCGCAGCTCCAACCTCATGCATCTTCAGCCCGACCCGGCGAAACTTGCTTTCGCCGCAGGGCCAGACCGTCGAGCGCTTGCGTGAGACGGCAATAAAAAAAAGGTTCTTCTCCCATCAGCGGGGATGGGAGTGAAGTTGGTTCCACAAGAAAAGTAAGGTGGGCATCCCAA
>JAGRNR010000008.1:0-95093 GCA_020440645.1 bacterium
CAAGTGGTAACGGCCAGGTACCTAGCAGATAGAGACATTGTTGCTGTATCTGAATAGGTATACGCTTGAGTTACGCTTGCCTCTCTGGAGTCTGGAGTCTGGAGTCTGACAACATTTCGGATCTTGGCTATGTAGCAGGACATCAGCAGGTGTAACCAGTTTCCTTTCCCATCGTCATATTCGTCAAGGCAGCCCGGGTAGCAGATGCCCGTGATGCCAACGCTGTAGACAACTTTGCGGGAACGATCGGGAACTCTTCCATTCCCCGTTTCCATGCGCTCCCGCGAAGGGGGAAGTATGTATGATGGGAATCGCTCGGGCGCTTACCGCCATGATCGTCACGGCTTCGGCGACCGGGTTGCCGCCTCACTCCTTGCCTCCCTCAGCCTCGAGGGCATCATCAACATGCTGGTGGCGCTGGCAATCATCCTTGCATTGCTGAATTACGTGATCATCCCGCAGTTCCGCACTCTCGGCGGCAACGTGCGCAGTGCTCAGGCGGTGCATGACACCGCGCCTCCAGGGGAAATCATCGGGGACAGGCCGGCGAACTGAGAACATTCGCCACGCCGCCGCGTCCTGCTGGCGGTGACTGATAACATTGTGGGCGTGAGGCGCAGGATCCATCGGGCATGGCGGATTGCCGGCACTGTCGTGCTGGCTATCGCGCTGTACACCCTGGCCTGGGGCGCGCCGCCATTCAGCGTGGGCTATCCGATCCACCCGGTCGGGCGCTTCGTCTCGCGCTACCCCGAGAAGGAAGGCAACTTCGAGGTGCCGCCCACGCTCGAGGAACTCAACAAGCCGAGCTTCTATGAATGGGACACCTCGCTTGGCAAGCACCTCGACGGCTTCACGCTCTGGGTGCTGGACGACTTCGGCCAGCCCACCACCGTGCTCAATGACAACATCGTGCTCACCGGGCGCGACCTTGACGATGGCGACTACCACCTTGTGGTGACCCTCGTTGATTGCCCGGAGATCTACGACCTGCTGGTCTACGTGCGCTACCACCAGGAGCGCTGGGACCCCGAGCGCATCGAGCCGGGCAGCCTGTTTGGCAAGGAGGGCGACCGCCTGTGGTACGAGCGCCAGGACCTGCCCGGCGTCGTCACCGCCGGCATGACGCGCATCCGCCCCGATGTGAACGGCGGCATCAAGTTTGACGAGGGCGTGTTTGCCGAGTTCTGGTTCAATGAGCGGCCCGCCGACCAGAAGCCGCACTGGCTGGACAACGCCCCGAGTGGAACGCACAACATCATTGAGGAATTCACTGTCTACCCCGACCCGGACTGCGACTGCCTCGTGCTGTGGTGGGAGGAGCGCAATGTCGGCGACCTCAACAATGACGGCGAGGTCAACATCTGCGACATGGTGCCGGTCGGCCGCCGCTACGGCTACGTTTCCACCGACGGCCGCGAGGACGACTGGGACTGGCACCCGGACGGCAACCGCGACGGCGAGGTGAATTACAAGGACATCTGGCTGATGGACCAGAACTACGGCAACCTGCTCAGCGGCTACCGCATCTACCGTCGCAAGGCCGAGGAGCCACGCAACCGCGAGCTGCTGCTGCCGCACCGCAGCTATCCGATCATGCCAATGAGCATCCACCGCCCGAAGGAGTGGAACCCGATTCGCCGCACCGAATACCGCTACATGGATGATGACGTGATGCGCAACGACCGCCCGCAGCGCTGGACCTACCGCATCGTGCCCTACAACGCACGGGATGACCGGGAAGGTGATAAGAGCGCACTTGAGTTCACGGTCAGCGTGGACCGCAATAGCATTAAAATTGAAAAGTAAATGGTTGATTAGCCTGATGAATTGAAAAATATGAAGTTTGACCTTCGAATTATTAAGAAAGTACTTGCATAAACTGAATTTTCGTTGTAATATGCTCCTGGGGGACAGGGATAAGCCCGTTCATTTCAGATCGGCAGGGAGCAATTATGGATATCGAAGCAGTACTCGGAATTCTCGGCGGCACATTGATGATGCTCAGCATCCCCGGCACCATCGTCTACCTGCGCGTGATGGCCATGAAGGAGCGCCGTGAGGCGCGGGATATGTATTCGCAGATCGTGCAGGACCGCCTGTTGGTGATCCAGACCGCGCTGGAAGCGGGTTTCGACGACCGCGAAGTGGCCCGCCTGGACCGCCGCCTGCAGAACCTGATCGGCCAGCAGGAAATGCTCAAGCTTGCCGGATCAAATATAAAGAATGTGCCCGTGGCCCCGGAGGACCGCGAGATGGACATCCTCGAGGATGAGGTGGAGGACATCATTGAGCGCCGCCGGCGGAAACAGGAACGCGAACTAAAGCGTCAGATTGAACGTTCCGAGATGTAATCGTCCACAGGGCCCGGAGGGATTCTGCAATGCATGAAGGTGAAGTGCTTTTGTTCCTGACGCTGATACTGACATCAAGCATCACGTTCTACAAGGTCTATTTCCGCAACAGCGAGATATCCATGCGCCGCGCCGAGCGCGAGAGCCAGGAGCGCATCATCCTCGAGAAGCTCGAGATCCTGCGCAGCGCGATCGACGCCGGCTACAACGAGGAGGACCTCGGGCGGCTGGACTCCCGCCTGATGCGGTTGATCGGCCGTGAACGCTTCAGCGGAATGGAAACGGCACTTGAAGAGGGCGGCGATCTGGCGTACGATCTACAGCGCGTGATCCGCCGGCACCGCAGGCGCGAAGCCGAGATTTAGATTAACGCCACCACAGGTGGC
The DNA here is from genome assembly GCA_020440645.1 of bacterium. Taxonomy (GTDB): domain Bacteria; phylum 4484-113; class 4484-113; order 4484-113; family JAFGCY01; genus JAHEFU01. The sequence continues at coordinate 2,741 of JAGRNR010000008.1, forward strand.
CGGCACAGGTTGAGGAAATGATTGAGATACTTGCCAGGGATTCCTGGCTGCTAATTCCGCTGACGGCGCTGATGATCCCGATCATCGCGATCCTGAGCAGCAACATCGGTGGCTACTTCCAGCGCCGCGAGCGCCAGGAGGCACGCGCGATGTATGAGCGCATCGTGCGCGAGAAGCTCGATGTGATCAAGACCGCCGTGGCGATGGGACGCGACGAGGACGAGATCGACATGCTTGATGAGCGGCTGGAACGCCTGATCGGCCGGCGCGAGATGTCAAAGCTGCTGGGCAAGAAGCAGCCCGGTGTACCCGAAGCCAGCCATGAGGTCGATAGCATGGACATCGACACCGAATTGACGCGGATCAAACGCAGGCCGCGCCGTCGCGAGCGGGATGCGTGATAATCTCTGATCGTGCCTGAAAGCGTGCCCATCATCCAGACCATCCTCACCAGCTTCTGGGGTGTGGTGGCCGTGCTGGGCGTGTTCTTCGGCATCACGGACCTGTTCAAGCACCTCGGCAACAGGCTGGACAAGCGCCGGGCGATGGAGATCTACCGCGAGCTGATGAAGGATCGCATCGAGCTCCTGAACAATGCGGTGCAGTTCGGCGCCGATGAGAAGGCACTGGCTGAGCTGGGGCGGATAATAGAGAAGCATGCTGACCTGCACCAGCTCACTGAACTGACGGAGCTGCGTGTGGTGGAGGACGGAGACGGCAAGCCGAAGGTGAATGTGACAACCCTCAGCTCCAGGGAACTGCCTGACCAGGAACTGGGGAGTGGACAGTCCAGTGGTGCCCGGAAGCGCCAGTTGGAAGGGGACTGAATGACCCGCTCCGAGCGTGAGCGGCGCAGGAAGGATTGGAACTGAGCGGTAGGTAACTGGAAACAACGGATGTCATTTTTCATTGAAGTCGGGATAATGATTGCCATAATCATCTTCGCTGCCTCGGCGGCGAAGGCGATCTTCAGCAACAGCCCGACCCCCGGGCAGCGGCGTCACAGCCGCCGAATGGCGAGCCTCAGCCGGGCTGAGCGCGACAAGGCCTTGGATGTCTACCGTGACCTGGCCCGCGAGAAGATGGACGTGATCAAGACCGCCGTGGCAATGGGCTACAGCGAGGGTGAGCTGGACAAGCTGGACCGCCGCCTCGAGAAGCTTATCGGCCGCGAGAAGCTGGAGGAGATCATCGACGGCGGCCTGCCGGAGGCCGACCTCGACATGCGCGACCGCGACCTGCTGCGCGAGCTGAAGCGCCTGCGGGATTCTGACGACGACTGAACCCCGCGCTATACTGCTGCGCCATGCGAATCGTATCCTGGAATGTCAACGGACTGCGCAGCGCGCTCGACAAGGGCCTGCTGGGCAAGATGGCGGAGATCGACGCCGACATGCTCTGCCTGCAGGAGATCAAGGCCATGCCCGAGCAGGTGCCGGACGTCGACTGGGGCGGCTATGAGCTGTTCTGGAACCCGGCCGAGAAGAAGGGCTACAGCGGCACCCTGATCATGACCCGCCAGCAGCCGCTCAATGTCCTGCACGGGATGGGTGATCCGAAGCATGACAACGAAGGCCGTGTGATCAGCGCTGAGTTCAAGGACTTCTGGCTGGTGACCGTTTATACCCCCAACGTCAAGAATGACCTGAGCCGCCTGCCTTACCGCTTCAAGGAATGGGATCCACACTTCCTCGCACATGTGCGGAAGCTGGAGGAGCAGAAGCCGGTGGTGTTCTGCGGCGACCTGAACGTGGCCCATAAGGAAATTGACCTGGCCCGTCCCAAGCAGAACGTTGGCAATGCCGGCTTCACCGATGAGGAGCGCGCCGGGATGGACAACATTGTCAACGCGGGATTCATCGACAGCTTCCGCCACCTCAATGACGAGGGTGGCCATTACTCCTGGTGGAGCTTCCGCGCCGGGGCACGCGAGCGCAATGTCGGCTGGCGCATCGACTACGTCTGTGTCAGCCAGTCGCTCGGGAAGTCCCTCAAGCGCGCATATATCCTGCCTGAGGTGTATGGCAGCGACCATTGCCCGGTCGGGATTGAGCTGAAATAGCTGATTTTTCAAATTGCTATTGTTAACCAATTGGTTAAGTGTTATACTCCAGCCATGGATGCAACACAGACACAGGACCTGAAGCAGCAGCTGAAGGCGAAATGGGACCAGCGCAATGCGCTGAACATGGAAATGGCCGCTATCGAGAAGCAGCTCGGCGGCCAGGCCATGCAGGACTACGAACTGACCCGCCATGACGGCAGCACTGTCAGGCTCAGCGAAATGTTCGGCGAGCACAGCCAGATGGTGCTCGTGCACAACATGGGCTTCGCCTGCAAGTACTGCTCACTGTGGGCGGATGGCTTCAATGGCTACTTCCACCACCTCGAAAGCGGGGAGTACGGCCAGCGCGCGAAGTTCCTCCTGGTCAGCAACGACCGGCCGGACCAGCAGCTTGCCGGAGCAAAGCTGCGCAGCTGGCAGTTCGACATGCTCAGCTGCCGCGAAACCAGCCTGTCAATGGACTGGGGCTATGCGCGTGAGGATGGCGACAAGGTGCACTACGGGCCGGGGATGATGATCCTCGCGAAGAATGGCGACGGCACGATCACCTGCCACCAGCAGACGGACATCTGTCCCGGTGACAGCCTGATGGGCCTGTTCCACATGTTCATCCGCCTGCCGGATTCCACTGGCAGCGCGTTTGAATAGGGCTTAAGTGAATGAAGCCAGCCCGCCGGCCCCGTGGATGGGGCGGCGGGACTGGCAACCCGGCCGGACTTGCCGCTGCCGGAGAAATTCCGTGTATTATGGGAACGATGGAGCAGCTGCTCCTTCATTCCTTGCCTTACAGGCCTGCCAGCACCTGGGGGAAGAACTGCGCAAGGATGAAGAGCGCGCTGCTGACAACCAGCACGGCCAGCAGGGCGAAGTGCCGACGGATGTCGAAACTGTCTCCCTGTTCCAGCACGAGCTGCCTCTCAATTGCTCTGATGGCTCTCATGTCCTGCATAACTCTATAGACCTTCCTTCCTGCTGATTTGTTGCGTAGGGGGTTCTGGCACTGGCTTCAAACCAGACTGTATACCCGGCTGCGTGCAGGCATAAACAGCATTTGCGTCAATTGTTGGAGAAAGTGCAGGCTCAGCTGCAGGAGAGGGCTGCTGCGTCGTTGCAGCAGCAATCGGAAGGCGAGGGGAGAGCTTTCGGGCCCGTCCTACCAGCTTGAGTAGTAGAACAGCTGTGCAATCGGGGTGACGATGGAGACGACCATCAGCACGGCAGCGAATCCGAGCAGTCCAATGGACGCACTGTTTTCGCGAATATCAAGTCCGAGTCCCTGTTCCCAAATCAAGCGCTTCTCAGTAACCGTTAGTCTGTTGCGCGTCATCATCATGCTGAAATGATGCCGCGCCAGACTGGCAATGGCTCAAACTACTGGTTGAATGAGAATGAAGTGCCCCTAAACTATCTGACAATCAATAATATATTGGAAAGTTGACCGATAATTCTTCTTGATTGCCAATCTGCACCAATATGGACCGGCTGTCAGCCGCTGGCGGTCCGCTCCGTTTCTGGGTCCGCATTCAGATTGGCAACAGAATGGAAATCAGCTTGCCGATATCGGTTGCCAGTAAACCTATATCGGTGGCCCGGCAAGCCGGTATGCCAGGGTGCTCACTGGCCCCGCTGCAGCAGCAGGCGCAGCCCAAGCAGGGCCAGTACGCTGCCGCCGAACCGCTTCAGCCAGCGCTGGCCGGCATTGCTGCTACCCAGCCGACGGCTGGTGAAATGCGTTGCCAGTGACACTGCCAGCAGCACCAGCGTGCCGTTCACGCAGAAGATCAGTCCCAGCAGGGCCAGCTGCAGTCCCATGCTGCCGCGTGCTGGATCGCAGAACTGGGGCAGCAGGGCAAGGAAGAACAGCGCCACCTTGGGGTTCAGCATGTTCGTCAACATCCCCTGCAGGAACATACCCCGCCTGCCTGATTGCCATGTTTCAGCTTGCTGGCTTTCCCGCTGGCCACTCGTGCGCCACATTGAAATCCCCAGCCAGACCAGGTAGATCGCCCCGGCAATGCGCACCACGCTGTACGCAATCGGGACCGCCGCCAGCAGCCCGGCCAGCCCGAGGCTGACGGCTGCGATATGGAACAGGGTGCCGCAGCCGATTGCCAGCGCGCTGAGCAGTCCGCGTTGCATGCTGCCCTGGCTGGACTGCACGATCACGTACAGCATGTCCTGTCCCGGGATGATGTTCAGTGCCAGCCCGGCACCGATGAAGGCCAGGAGCTGCGCAGTGTCAGGCAGGAGCGTTGTCATTTCCCGCTGTACTTCAACAGCATGATCTGGCTGCGTCCCTCCGGTTCAAGCGTGAGGTAGACATCGGTGCGCACGTCGTGCCGCTTCAGCAACCCGGCCTGCTCACAGGCGGGCAGGGCGGCCATCGCCACCAGCGTGCTGATCCCCGCGCTCTGCGCCACTTCCTCCACGCTGAATACCTCGCCCAGCCCCTGCTCCTTCTCCAAGCGGTGCATGGCGAGCACCAGCGCGGCCGACTCCGGTCCGACCTCAATCCCGAGCCCGCGGCTCAGTGACGATGAAAGCTGCTCTCGCAGGTCCACGGGGCAATTGTAACCGCCTCTACGCGTACTGCCCGCATATATACTCAGGCGGATGCCGCTGCCAGCCGGTCCATTCCTCGTTGACGCACACCAGGACATCGCGATGCACTGCCAGGTGCACCGCCGCGACCTTGTTGACCCCGGTGCCACGAGCTGCATGATCACCCTCGGCTGGCTGCAGCAGGCCAGAGTCCGCCTGGTTTGCGCCACCCTGTTCGTGGAGCACGAACATCCCAGCGAAGTGCGCCTGCGGATGCTCAATGAGCAGTACCAGATGTACCGCATGTGGCTCGGGCAGTACCCGCAGGAGCTGCGCCTCATCACCAGCCGCCGCGAGCTCGCGGAACTGGCTGCGGCTCCGGATGTACCGGGCCGGGATGGACAGCCCGCAAAACCTATCGGCATCGTGCTCCTGATGGAGGGCCTTGACCTGCTGTCCGGACCCAGCGAGCTGTCCAGCTGGTTCTCCCGCGGGGTGCGGATGGCTGGCCTGACCTGGAACGGGCGCAACCGCTTTGCGAGTGGCACATTCTCGGACAACGGCGGCCTGACCCAGCTCGGGTTTGAGCTGCTGCGCGAGTATGAACAGCTCGGCATGATCCTCGACCTCGCACACCTCAATGACCAGGGCATCTCGGATGTGCTGGAGAACTTCCGCAGCCCGCTCTGTTCCACCCATGCCAATGCGCGTGAGCTGGCCGGGATTGAGCGCAACCTGCAGGACTGGCAAGTCCGCGAGATCGGCGAGCGCCGCGGTGTGGTCGGACATGTGCTGCTGGCGCCCTTCATCGTGCAGCCCTGGCATACCGGCGACCCCCAGCCGCCCTTGTCCCGTGCGCTGGACCATATTGAATATGTCACGGAGCTGGCGGGCGCAGCGCACATCGGTATCGGCAGTGACCTGGATGGCGGGCTGACCGTGGAGAACACTCCGGAAGGCATCAACGACGTGCGCGACCTGCAGAAACTGGCCGATGGCCTGGCGGCCCGGGGCTGGTCAGCCGAGCGCGTGGCCGGCTTCAGCGGGGCGAACTGGTGGTCATTCCTCGAACGCAGCCTGCCGCGCTGACGTCAAGGCAGCTCATCTACTGGAGTACCCGTCAGTGTTCTGACGCTATACTGATAGGTCTCTCAATCCCATGGACACCGGCGCAATGATGTACAGATACATATCCACACTGATCGCAGCCCTCTGCCTGCTGTTCCTTGCAGCCTGCCCCTCGGGCGGCCAGAAGGCGGCCAAGGGCGATGAGTACACCTTCGATACGGCGAACGCCAACGTTCCGAAGGAAACCAAGCTCTATCCGCACTACCTGGACCGTCCCTATACGGACATCCATGAGGATGCCCAGCAGGCCTGGTTCCTGGTGGAGACTTCCTACCTTGTGGTCAAGGACAAGTACGACCGCGCCCAGAAGCTGAAGGAAAGCAGCGACCCGGCGGAGAAGGCCGAGGGCCAGAAGCTCTACGAGGAAGTGGTGAACGAGGTCCAGACAGTGATCTTCGGCACCAATGCCACCGTGGAGCAGTTGTTCAAGAGCGCGATCGAGGCCCAGCCGGACAACCCGCTCAACTACGCCACCTACGCCGTCTACCTCAAGCCGCGCAAGCGCTACTCGGACGCCACCCAGTACGTGGACACCGAGACGGAAGCGATTGACATGCTCGACAAGGCGATTGAGATCTGGCCCGATGAGCCGCGCTTCTACTACATGAAGATCTACACCCTGACCGAGCCGCACCAGGCCCATGAATGGATCCGTTCCCAGGGCATGGAGATGGATGCAATCCGCACCCGCCTCGGCGAAGTCAGCGACATCTACGACGAGCTGGAGAAACGCGACCCGGAGAACAACTTCGTCAACTACAGCCGTGCGCTGTTCCTCGCCAAGATCTACGTGCCGGAGTTCGGCGATGAGCCGATCAGGGAGATCATCCGCGAGCTGCGCAAGGGCAATGCCAAGCCACAGGGCCGCTTCTACTACCCGCCGCCGGTGCCGCCCTACGCCCATGACGCCATGTACCCCAGGGTGTACGCCGCCCAGGAGGGCGCGGTCTATGTAGACCACTGGCTGCACTGGGGAAACCTCGATCCCTTCGCCGTCAACCAGCTGGTGCGCCTTGTGGACGGCACCTCCACCTGGCCGCAGGACAAGGAGGACATCGGCGAGGTGATGTACATGCTCTATGCGCTTGGCCGCATCGAGCCCTTCGACCGCACCTTCTTCAACCTGCAGCTCAAGTGCCTGCACAAGCAGCAGGAGGCCCAGAACCCTGCTTCCGAGGAGGCCTCACAGCTGGCAGCGGCCACCCGCTTCCTCAATGAGCAGTACCTCGACGTCTCCAACAAGCTGTACCGCGACAAGCTGATCACCGACGAGACCCGCTTCGGCGTGCTGGCGATCGAGGACATGGAGAACAGCACGCTGGCCGGCAAGAAGTACATGTACAAGTACATGCAGGGCCCGCAGGCCGCCTACCTCCATCGCGCCGGCGAGATCCTCGGGCTGGACTTCCCGCTGCCTGAGGACCCGGAGAAATGGTAGAGCAGCCGACCATAGAGGAAGCCCCGCAGCAGAAGCACCGCCTGCTGGACCTGAGCATGGAGCGCCTCGCGGAGGAATTCTCCGCGCTCGGTGAGCCGGCCTTCCGCGCGAAGCAGGTGTTCGACTGGCTGCACGTCAAGAACGTGCATGACCCGGCGCAGATGACCAACCTGCCGGCTGGCCTGCGCGAGAAGCTGGCCGAGAAGTTCGACCACGCACCGCTCAGGCAGGTTGTCAGGCTGGACAGCCGCGACGGCAGCATCAAGTATGCCTTCCTGACCCGAGGCAACGACCCGATTGAATCCGTCGTGATGCCCAGCAAGTACGGCTGCACGCTGTGCATCAGCTCCCAGAGCGGCTGCCCGATGGCCTGCAAGTTCTGCGAGACCGGCCACATGGGCCTGCGCAGCTGGTTGTCAGCGGGTGAAATCCTGCAGCAGCTCTACCTCGCCGAGCAGGACAGCGGCCAGACCGTGGACCGCATCGTGTTCATGGGGATGGGTGAGCCGCTCCTTAACCTGCGCGCGCTGCGCCGCGTGGTGGAGATCCTCTGCGGTGAGCAGGGCCGCAACTGGAGCCCGCGCCGCATCACGGTGTCAACGGTCGGCATCGTGCAGCCGATGCTCAAGCTGGCGGACACCTTCCCACGTGTCAACCTCGCGTTGTCACTGCACTTCACCACTGAGGCCAAGCGCCGCGAGCAGATGCCCGAGGCCACGCATGACATCACCGAGCTGATGGCAGCGCTGTACTACTACCGCCGTGTCAACGGCGGCAAGGTCAGCATTGAATACACCCTGATCAGCGGCAGCAATGACAGCGATGACGACGCCCGCCGGCTGGTGGACTTCGCCCGCTTCAAGGGCCTGCCGCAGGACCACCCGGTGGTGCTGGATGCCGAGATGCAGGAGAAGCCGGCGCGCATGCAGCCGCTGCCGGTGCATGTCAACCTGATCAGCTACAATCCGATCCCCTCCGCCGGCTTCCGTGGCACCAGCGAGGATCGCATCGACCACTTCGCGCAGCTGCTGGCCTCTAAGGGTGTGCCGGTCACGGTGCGCCGCTCACGCGGGCAGGATGTCGGGGCGGCCTGCGGCCAGCTCGGCGGCAAGTTCGCGGAGAAGTAACTCCCGGCTCAGGCCTTCGCCTTGCGCGGGGCGCGCAGCATCTTGTCAATCGACTCGTAGTCGAACATGCTCGCATCGTACTGGTCCGGCTCGTTGTCACGTTCCCATTCCACCGTGCGCACAGCCGCAGTCTGCGGGTCGATGATCTCGCGGTAGCCCAGTTCCTCGCGGATCCGTGCACTCGAAACATCCAGGTGGTGCTGCGTATGCGCCTGGCACTGCAGGTGCTGCTCCCAGTGCTCACGTGGCACGCTCAGCACCTGCCCGTCCCAGCCCTGGGCCCGGGCGATGCGCTCGATCCACTGCTGTTCGGTGCCGACCGGCTCGCACAGATTGTACAAGCGCCCCGCACTCTCGGGCTGCTCGATTGCCAGCGTGATGCCGTGCGCGATGTTCTCCACATAACCGCGCGCACAGCGCCAGGCCAGGGCGTCGGAGTCCAGTGCGATGTAGGGGCGGTCATCCAGCATCTGCCTGAGGTAGGGGAACATCCGGCGTTGCCAGTCCCGCGGGCCATAGACCATCGGCAACCTGACAACGCAGCCCGGCAGCGTGCGATGAGACAGCACCACCTGCTCGGCCGGGATCTTGTCGTAGTCGTCCATCACACGGCGCGGGTCGTCAGCCGGGCGCGGCTCCTTGCCACGGTAGGGGTACAGCTGCTCGCGCAGCGGGCTGTCCTCGGTGATCGGGCCCTCGAGCGGCTCACCGGGCTCGGTACCGAGGATCCGGCCGAACACGCGGTAGACATCCATGCTGCTGACCATCACGCTGCGCTCCGCGATGCCGTCGAACACCTCGCACAGCAGCTTCGCATCCACCTCGCGGATCACCATGTTGTGGTAGACCACATCCGGCCGCGCCTCGACGAACTGCTGGCGGTGATCCGCCAGTTCGTTCATGTCGCCGAGGATCTCCTCCACCGCATGCCCGGGCCAGCTGGCCTCGGTGTTGCCACGGTGGAACACCGTCACGTGATGTCCGTTGTCAAGCAGTCGCTGCACGGTATGCCAGCCGATGAAGCGGCTGCCGCCGATGACCAGTACTCTCATTTCCGTCTCTCCGATGTGTGTGTCTGCCAGGTCACTGCCTGCCAGTATGCAGACGCGCGATCACTTCCGGGGGTTTCGCGCTGTACATTTTTCCGTTGCCGATGCTCTGCAGGATGCTGAGCAGCTCATGCCTGACCGCATTGCCACGGCTGGCGGCCAGCACCTTCCACAGGGCGATGAAGCCGCCGAGCGCGAACATCAGCAGGATCTGCCCCGTGAGGAATGCCGTCACCGGGACCGCCACCGCCAGCGGGAAGCTTGCCAGCCACAGCAGGCGCAGCGCCAGCGGCATGGCGGGCTGTCCCAGTTCGGCGCAGATCCTGTCCCAGTTGGACGCGATCCGTTCCAGCCGCGTGAGCAGGGCGTGCCGCCGCTTGCCGAGTGGCAGGTTGAGGTCCCCGCTGCCCTGTTCCTCCTCGCTTTCCTCGCGCACCTGGCTGTCAAACAGCTGGGGCAGCAGCAGGTTGTCAAGCAGGTGGCGGCGGGCATGGCGCCGCATGCCAATCTGCAGCAGCCAGTCCAGCAGGGCCCCGCAGCCCAGCCCGAGTGCGGCACCGAACAGCAGGTAGCACAGCTGCAGCTCCAGGCTGCGCTGGCGCGGGCCGGCCGGGTCCAGTGCGTCCAGTCCGTGGATGATGCCCAGCAGCAGGAGGCCGCCGCCGATTGCGTTGCAGGTATGGATGTAGCGCTGGGTCGAGCTGATGCGTCCGCTGAGGCCGTCGATCAGCTTGGAGGAGTTGCGCTTCATGCTACGAGTTTACGACAGGTCGGCATTGCCCGCCTGTTCAATGAAGAAGTTCCGCAACGCTCTGAGCGCTGCCACATGCCGGGCCTGGCCTGCTGTGAGCGACAAGCTGGCCAGTGGAGCCAGTCCGATGCCGATGCCGAACTGCAGGTCTGCGCTCAGCAGGTAGATCGCGGCGCACAGCAGTACGCCGACCACCAGTGGTGCAACCCACCCGGGCACCGATGGCCGGAAACGGTAGCCCAGTGCGGCCAGTAGCGCATTCCAGCGCCAGGCGATGAAGTTGAGGCGCTGCGCCAGGCCTTCCCGGCCCGGCTTGCTGCCCCGGTAGGCCAGCGGCAGGGGTTGGCGTGGCAGCAGCTCCCACGGCGCGGGGTGCTCCAGCAGCTGTGGCAGCGCTTCCGAATAGCGGATGCTGAGGGCCACATCGCGCTGCATTGCGGGCAGGATATGCTGCACCATCAGCAGCCAGCACAGCAGGCCGGTGAGCAACCCGGCACCTGCGGCTATCGCGGTGTAGCGGGCGAGGCCGATTGCCAGCACGAGGAACAGGGTCTGCTGGCTGACCAGCAGACAGATGGCGATCGCCAGCGTTGCCATGGTCGTGTTGCCGACCAGCCCGAGAGCCAGTGCGAAGCGCTGGCCCTGTTCCTCCCGCGCTAGTGCCTGCAGCACCTCACTGCCGACAGGTGCATCCATGCCGTACGGATCATTCCTCATCGGCCAGCAGGGAGTCCAGCAGCACCGTGCGCACCGCGTCGCACTCCAGGCTGTCCAGCGACAGGCCGAGCACGTACACGCTGCCCAGTACCAAAAGCAGGCTGACGCTGTGCAGCAGCACGGCGGAAAGCGGCACCAGCACGATCAGCGCTAGGTACAGCAGGTGCAGGCGCTGCATCAGCTGCGGCAGCGGGTGGTAGCCCAGCCGGTGCGCCAGCACCGACCAGTTGTTGACGATCCAGTCCAGCCGCCCGCCCATGCTGGTGTTCTCCTTCGCACTGCTGCTGTTCAGCAGGCCGCGCCGGCTGTTACCGGGCAGCTCATGGGCCGGGCTGTCAATCAGCTGCGCCATCAGCATCGCGTCGATCAGCAGGCTGCGCACATGTTCGATGGCAACCGGCAGCACGGATTTCTGCAGCTTGCTGCCGCAGGCCATCCCGATGATCGATCCGAGCAGGAAGATCAGCATCTGCGCCAGGGTGGAGATCATGTACATCTCAATCGGCAGGCCGTTGAACAGGCCGGTTGCCAGCAGCCCGCCGCCGATGGCGAAGTACAGCCGCATGTTGCGCTGCGACAGGTGCAGCTGCTGCTCCATGCGCTGCAGGATCTGCATGGCGGCGATGTCCATCATTCCATGTTAGCAGTGCGCGAGGGCTGCGAGTCCAGCGCGCTCCTCAGTTCCCCCGGCAGCCAGAGCCGCAGCATCAGCAGCCAGATCGCAACGAAGCGGGTCAGCGCCAGCGGCTGCAGCGGTTGCAGCGGTCCCCAGCCGGCCAGAGCGATGCAGTCGACGGCGACCAGCAGCCCGGCCAGCACGGCCATTGCCAGCCGGAAGCTGTTGTCCAGCGGTTCCAGCAGGTAGGACTGGCCGGCGGGCAGGTAGCCCGGCAGCGCGCTGCCATGCCACACCCGGCGCAGCTGGTCCCAGTAGTATTCGCAGATCATCAGGGTCAACATCCCGAGCCCGGCGATGCTGGCGGAGGTGGCCAGTGCACTGCGCCCACTGATCATCCGCACCCGACTAAGCTCCCCGCAGGCGGCGAGGAAGTCATCCGGCCACAGCGAGTAGTCAATCATCCCGCCGCTCAGGAAGCGCCACTTCACCTCCGCTGCGGCCAGTGCTGCGAGGATGACGATGGCGGTGATGATCGTATGCGACAGGTCGCGCGGCATGAAGCTGCTGGGCAGGTTTCCCTGCCCGGCCTGTCCGGCCTCCTCTGAAACTTGCTTGTCCATGTTTCCCCTCTGTGCAACAGACGCCTTGTCCGGCTGAGGAGTTCCTCTGTCAGATTCAATTACGAGGTGGCTTCTTCCGCTTCGGTGTGAACATCCCAATCACACCATTGAACCAGGCCAGCAGGATAGCGACACCGAAGCATATGTAGTTATCGAAACTCTGGAATGGAGTATCACCCTTGAGGGAATCCGGCCAGATCAATGTTACTAGAATCGTGTAAGCCACTGCGACGATCGCGAAGTTTGTCAGCAGCTGCTGCCAGGTTGGCAGCCGGGGGGCGATCCGTATCTCCTCGCTGAGGTGTGGATCGCGCCACTGTTTTGGCCTGTGATTCCGGCGGATATGCTCCGGCGGCAGGCCCTCCGGGTGGATGCACTTTCCGGCAATTGGCGCTGACTCGGACTCTTCCCCGGCAGTGACGATCTGCTGCAGGCGCTGGCGGTAGGCCGGCACAGCCTTGCGGCCTGCCTTGTTCCTGCTGTCCTCCCTGTCCGTCATGGCAGCTCAAGCATAGCAGTACTGCCCGCCTCAGTAGCGGCCGCTGGACAGCAGCTCGTCAATGATGCCGCACAACCGGCGATTGTAGGGGTTGTCGCGGTTTTCCCTGCCATATAAATGGTGCTTATTGTGGTATTGCATCCCCTTCAGGCCCCAGCTGTAACCATGTCTTTCGCATATCTCCGGATAATTGGCAATCAGGAAACGAACCCTAGCATCAGCCAGGCTGAAGTCCGGACGGCCATGCAGTTCCATGTTCAGTATCCCCGGACGCAACGGCAGGATTTCATAGCTGTCCTTCGCTTCCATGGTCCGCCGCAACAGCCCGCGATCAACAAGGTTGAAATGGGCACGGTGCTCAAAAGCTGACATCGGGTCCTCGTTAGGATTTGTCTGGCTCTTTTCCACCAAGTGGGTGACAATCGCCAGAATGACAACGACGATAATCGCAAGGATGCTAACCGGATTGAGCAGGAACCTGAAGTTGAAGCGCTCTGCGGGGTCCTGCCGGGCAATCTCGATACCCATAAGCAACAAAGCCAGCAACAGCCATATCCAGTCAGCCCCCTTGTTGCGTCCAGCGGCCCGGTCACGCAGTTCCTGGCTAAACGTATAGGTTGTCCGATCCGGCTTCCTGTCGACGCCAGGTTGGCTGAGGTATGTCGGCCGCTGTGCTCCATGCCGCTGCCGGGCGTACTCCTCAGCGGACAGGGGCTTCAGCCGCTGGCTGTACTCCTGCCGGTCCTTGTCTCTGTCCGTCATTGCAGCTCAAGCATAGCAGGATAGCCCGCCTCAGTAGCGGCCGCTGCGCAGTTCGTCCGCCACCAGCCCGAACAGCATTTTACGAACGCGGGAGAACTCGGAGCGCGAGGAGCGCCGCAGTTCGTCGATCAGCAGCTTGTCGCGCGCCGGCAGCGCACCATGCACCGCCAGCCCGCGCTGCTCGCAGATCTCGAAGTAGTTGTCGGCGAGGAATTCGATGCGCGACAGTTCCGTTGGCAGGCGGCGATTTGGCGTCTGACGGGCTTCGCCCTCAGGCGGCAGCAGGCTGTGGCTGTCCCCGGCATCCAGAGCGTCCCTCAGCAGCCCGCGGTCCCGCAGGTTGCCAATCGCCTGCTCGCACATCAGCTTGGTTGGATCGGGTGCGGAGGACCGCATGTTGTAGCGGATCATTGCCACAGCCAGTCCGATGAGTACGGCAAACGCAATTGCCGGCCAGGCCAGTTCGAGCACCTCACGCCACGGACCATAGCCCCCGCGCGCCATGTTGCCGGCATAGATGGCCAGCACGAGCAGCAGCAGCAGGACCAGCTGCTTCCAGGCGGCGGAGTTGAGATTGCCAGCCGCCATGCTGTCAAGATCCGCCAGCAGCTGCGCGCGTTCAGCAGACAGCACTGCATCGCTGCCGCCATCGCCTTGCCTGCTCTGCTCCCTGTCCTGGCTCACTGCATCTTCTCCACGCCACCATTATCACCCGTTCCATCAACCCGGCCCTCGAGGATGTCAATCAAGGCCTGGATCACGATTGCATCGTACTGACTGCTTAACGAGCTGCCTGGCTTGCGACCGCCTGGGTTCTGTTCAAACTTGAAGTGGCTGTGCTCGAAGTTGAGCTTGCGATTGTAACACATCTGGGCATAGTTGTTGGCAAGGAAACTGAAGCGATCCACAGTAGTCCTGAACGGCCCGGATGTGAGGTCGCTGAACATTGGCTCTTTTCCGCGCATCGCCGGGTCAAGCAGTTCCGCTCCATTCTGTGCCTCGATTGTGTCAACGATAAGATGCTTTTCCGTCAGGTTGCGGATGGCCAGGCTGCGAACTTTGGCTGCGGTCGCGCTGTCTGGACCTTGGGGCTTGCCAAAAACATGTTGAATCACAATGACTAGGCAAAGCAGGCTGACCAGGCCGGTTACATATGGATTGAGCTCCTCAGTCAGCCAGATGCTGGTTCCAGCAACCAGCGTAATGAACGCGATCAGGTATCGTCTTGTTGCATTGCGTGACGGCAGGGCATGCAACTGCCGCCGGAGATCCCGGACTACCTCCTTATTGATGTCGGAATACACAGGTGCGATATCATTCCCGTAGTACGGCCTCTCATCCCATTCCGGCAGCGGGTTGTCAGTCATCCGAGTCCCCGATGTTGTCCACTTTGACCTGCGCGCCGAAGATCACCGCCAATGTTTCCAGCAGGCAGATCCGCAGCCGCAGCGAGCGCAGGTCGTCCTTGCTTGAAGTGGAATGTACCTGGCCCATGATGTTGAGTGAATCCTGCCAGCCGTCGCCGCTGACCGGCCAGCGCCTGTGCTGGCAGATCTGCACGTACCTGTCGACAAGAAAACTGAGTCTATGTTCCATGCTGGAAAAGGAGGACTTCCTCTCCAGGCTGGTTGTCAGCAGTCGCAGCACCGCCGGTGTGGGGAGCAGCTCCTGCGGTTCCCGGCTGTCAATCAGCTCCACCAGCAGGCCGCGATCCAGCAGGTTGCGGAAGGCGCAGAACTTCATGCGCTTGCGCTCAGCGGCATCCCTGTTTGTGTGGTGCCAGATGGCGTGCACGGCCCACAAGCCAAGCGGCACTGTAACGAACATCGGCCAGTAGACTGCACCCAGCCCGCCCGTCATCAGCACCACGAGCAAGGTGGCGATCGCCAGTTCGAACTGCCTGTGAGCATCATAGCGCTGGCGGGCCTGCCGCAGCAGGCCGGCGATCTGCCGCTTCAGCTTCTTGTTCACCGGCGCTGCCAGCAGCTCATCACTGCCCAGCCTGGCGGGCTGAGACTGCTGCCGTGGCCGCTGCATTTCACTCATCACGTGCACTCCGCAACGGGGCACTGTCAACGCCTCCCTCCAGCAGCTCGATCAGCAGGTCCAGCAGTTCACGGCGGTGCTGTGCATCCAGTGCCAGCCCGTCCGCGCCATGCTCCCCGGGCTGCAGCGGGCTGAGCGGGTCGGCGAAGGCCGGCCAGCCGCGGGACTCGCACAGCACCGCATAACTCTCCAGCAGGAAGTCGATCCGCTCGCGCCCGTCGCGGAAGCGTTTCGGCAGCAGCGCGCGGATATGGCCGTGGTTGTCAGGTTCCTGCCCGAGCAGCTCATGCACGCTGCCGGCGGACATCACCTCCGCCAGCAGGCCATGCCCCAGCAGGTTCTCAATCGCCAGCCGGCGGAAACCGCCAAGCTGCCTGTTGCGCGGCCGGGATGGGTTGTCAGCGGTGAATACCAGCACCGCCGGCGGGATTACGAACCACAGCAGGACCGGATTGAGCCAGTACAGCATGCAAGCGAGCACACAGAGCACGATCGCTTTGAAGATGTTGAGCGCCAGCCGGTCGCCAAGGTCCATCCCGCGCCGCATCTGGCGCAGTTCAGCCAGCAGCGTGCTGTCCGCTGATATCACGCTGCCAGTCGTCCCGCTCCCTGTGGCCGGCCTGTCCATCCCTACATCATAGCGAAATCAACCAATGCCTGCTCGCCCGCCCGGCATCATCTGTCATTGCAGCCCGGGCAGGTTTGGCCCGGATTGTCCGCGCGGCCGGTCCTCCAGGATGTCAATCAGCACCCCGACCAGCGCCTGACGCTCCCAGGGCAGCAGGCGTGGCTCACGTTTGCGTTCCTCACCGGCCTTCAGGCGTCCGGCGGACTTCTGCACCCGCTCGCGCCACTGCCAGCCGCGCTCGTCACAGATCAGGGCGTAATGCTCCACGAGGAACTCCAGCCGCTGGATGGTGTCGGTGAAGGATGGCCGCTCCTTCGCCTTCAGCCGGGCCAGTTCGAGGCTGCGGTCCTGCTCCAGCAGCCACTCCGGCCTGTCAGCCTGCAGCAGTTCAATGAGCAGGCCCTTGTCCAGCAGGTAATGCCGCGCATTCTGCATGAAGTACTCCACGCGGGCCATGCCGGCGCTGTCAAGGTGCACCCGGAAGTAGTAGTAATAGAGGATGCCGATCCCGCCGAGGCAGTACACGAGGTTGCCGCTGGCCAGCCCCGCAAGCAGCATCCAGCCCGCCGGCAGGCAGAACAGCATCGCCATCCCGAAGCGCCGCAGTTGCCAGTATGCCTGCCGCAGGCCGAGCTGGCGACCGATGCGCTGCATATGCTCTCGGCCGCGGTATTCCCCATGCAGCTGCACGTAGGTCTGCAGGTTGCCACTGCGGCTGGTCCCCGGACTGTCATCCATCCTCCTGTTCCTCCAGCACTGCCAGCAGGGATTCGAGGATTGCCAGGCGTTCCGGCGACTTGACATGCATTGATGAAGCCAGGTACTTGCCCATTGCCATGACCGAACCGAGGTCGGACAGGGACTTCAGCTCCATGCCTTCGACGTTCATGTTCTCCCGCATCTGCTCAGTATCATCCTGCCCGGCCTTCCATGGCCAGCCGTGGCTTTCACAGGCCATGGCGTAGTTGTCCATCAGGGCACGCATCCGCGCCTGGATATTGCGCAGGCGGTAGCGCTCAGGGACTTGCTGGCCAGCCGGATTAAAGATCGATCCCGGAGCATGCATGTCGTAGGCACAGTCCGCCGCCATCGCCTTCAGCAGCAGTCCATGGTCCAGCAGGTTGACCCGCGCCAGCCGCCGGATTTCAGCCAGTTGTGCTGCGGGGACGAAGTTTTCCTTGAGGTTGTGCCTTACTATGAAGAAAAGGAAGATCAGTCCAGTCACCAGGCTGAGGATTGATGGGCCGCTCAGTGGAAACAACGATGTGATTGAAAGGATGATCCAGGGCAGGATGAACAGCGACCCGACATAGCGGTTGAAATTCAGCAGCCAGCGACAATTGTGGATCGCCTTCCTGACCGTCCGCACCGCCTGTTGCCGCGCTTCACCCTGAGCAACAGTTCCCCCGGTGTTGCCATCTGTTTCCATGACTACATTATCTACATTTCCACAAAGCATTGCTATCTGCTCCCCACTCCAACCTCCACACGAGAACCTCCCCACTCCTTTGCTATACTTCCTGCTCCCCAACCCGGGGCTGGAGCCTGCCTTCGTAATCAGTGTTGAACTACAGTCCGCCATCATCGGTGCCGCCGCCGGCGGTATCTTCTATCTCACCGCATTGCTGCTTCGGACCTGGCTGTCCAACCGCAGTGACCACAACGCCGCCCGCCACGACTCCCGGGTGCGCTTCCTGCAGGAGCAGATCAGCCAGCTCTACGGCCCGCTCGTGGGCTATCTCCACGAAACCAACACCTACTACGAAATCCTGCGCGCAATCACCCAGCGCATCCGCGCCGAAGGCGCTGCCTCAGGCGATGACCCGCGCGAGATCGAGGCCCGCATCGAACGCATCGCGGTGCGCTTCGACCGCGACTACTTCTCGCGCATCAACCGCCTGATCAACCTGCTGCTGCGTTCCAAGCGGCACCTGATCGCGGAGGAGCGCTTCCCGGACTACCTGCGCAGCTTCCTCGGGCATGCCGCCGACTGGGATGCCACGCGCATCGTGGTGCAGGAACTGGGCAGCGAGTACGACTACGCCGGCATCAGCGGGCAGCAGTGGCCCGACGGCATCGTGCAGGAGGTGGAGCGCATCCTCTACGAACTGCGCAGCGACTACCGCCGCCACCTGAGGAAGCTCGGACGGATGAACTGAGGGAGCTGCGCCATCGGAGGCCAGACGAAAGTCTGGCAACAGGGATGCGGGAGCCGCGTTGAGGAGGCGAAGCCGGAGCTGCGCGGGCTCTTCCTGCACAGCCAGCGAGGCTCTGCTTCGTGGCTCACCGGAGGCCCGGAGCAATCCGGGCAATGGAGGTCAGATGTAAGTCTGGCAACTTGCGACGCTCAAGTCACGAAGTCAATTAGTCAATCTGCATCAACTCTATGAATGTCAATTGACTAATTGACTGATTGACTAAGTGACTAAGTGACTTATTGACTTTAGCCACCTCTCCCCTCCGGCTGGTAACAAAGGCATGGCTACTGCCCGGCCTCAATCAACTTCCCAGCCCGGATGTCCGGCTCCGGTGCTGTATTCCCCTTCCCCTGACAACGCACTGAGGAACTGCAGCACCGCCAGCCGGCTGAGCGCGATTTCATGGTTGCCGGACTGCGAGCCGAAGCCGAGCTGCGGTACGGGGTTGCCGATGTACATCAGCGGGTCACTGACGCAGGCCAGCCGGAAGGCCTCAAGCGCCGCCACGACATTCCTGTCCGGCCGCTGCTGCAGCTGCGCTGAAAGCAGGGCAACAGGCTGCTGGCCGGAAGGTGAGTTGTCAAGCAGGCAGTGAACCAGCCGGTCGGCGAAGCGCTGGCGGGTCCGGGCATTGCTCGGGATGACCTTCAGCAGGTCATCCTCCCGGGCCAGCTGGATGAAGCCGGCCACTATCAGCACGATTGTCATGATTGCCACCACGGTCACCCCCGCTCCGTAGCCGGAATAGGCCAGGCTCAGCAGCAGCGGCAGGCCCAGCAGGGCAAGCAGGCCGACCACGAGCAGCGGCCCGCTGTTGCGCGATGCCATGGCATAGGCGCTCAGGATCCGCAGCTGTTCAGCCGCGTATCTGCGCAGCGCTGGATTGGCAATCGCATCAAGCCTGGCAACATCGATTTCCCACTGTAGCAGCAGCGGTTCCAGCGGGGAGTCAGGAGATGGATACAGGCGGTTGGATGGCCGAAACAGGAACTCATCGCGCCGGACCCCGTCCGGTCCCGGAATGTCGATCCCTTCCGTGCTTTCCTGCTGTCCCCAGATGTTCATGCCTGCCTGCCTGTGTTTCGCATCACTCAAGCTCCCGGCTGTGATTTACCGGTCTGCCGGGCATGTCCTCAGCCGCGGGCATCCCTTCCGGCAGTTGATGCGTCACTTCGCCACCAGATGCTGCGGCAATCTCCACCGGCAGGGTCAGGTCGCTGAGCATCCGCAGGATTGCCATTTTCACGAGCAGGGCTTCGTGCATGTCCCGCCCCGTCAGGCAGGAATTCTCGCGCCAGCGCATCCAGGCGAAGTTTCGCTTATCGGCCAGCGCCTTCAAACGGAAATCCTCCAGGCTGAGCACGCAGCTGCCGCGCCGGCCGCGCTTCTGCATGGAAAGCAGGTCCTGCATGATGACGGGTGTCTCCTCCTGCTGCTGCATTCCGACAGCGTGGCAGCTGGCCTGCAGCTGTTCAGCCAGCTGCTGCATCGTCACTTCGTTGTCAGCGATCATCTGCCTGGTGCTGCCCCGCCATACGAAGCGGCCGATCACCCAGGCCTCAAGCACAAGCACGCCGAGGCAGCAGTACATCAGGGGTACGGACTTGAGCGGGTCAATCAGGATGTTCAGGAAGAACAGCGTGAGGGGCATCAAGAGGATGCTGATCCAGCTGAAGCGTGCCCAGCGCTGCCGCTCGACATAGGCCTCGACATCAGACCTCAGTTC
The DNA here is from genome assembly GCA_020440645.1 of bacterium. Taxonomy (GTDB): domain Bacteria; phylum 4484-113; class 4484-113; order 4484-113; family JAFGCY01; genus JAHEFU01. The sequence goes on from JAGRNR010000008.1 coordinate 22,655, forward strand.
GATGGCGTATTCCTGCAGGGCGGGGTTGCCAATCGCCAGCAGGCGGCCCTCGTCCACGCCGAATTTATCAAACAGCTCACCGCAGATGCTGTGCCGCCAGGCCGGTGGGATCCATTGCTGCGGTATGCCATCTGGCTTCATCAATCCCACTCCTGACTATCACACCTCGCTTGTGCAGTGGCCACAGCGCTTCGCGGCGATCGGGATCTCCATCGCGCACTGCGGGCATTCCTTCGTGGTCGGCTCGGCAGCCGGGGCCTCCTCCTCACGCTTGAGGCGGTTCATCACCTTGACGACCATGAACACCGCCCAGGCCACCAGCAGGAATGTGATGATCACATTGATGAAGGAGCCGTAGTTGATCGTCACCGCGCCGGCTTCCTTGGCGGCGGCCAGTGTGTCATATGCACTGGCCCCGTCCGCGCCGGGCTTCAGCAGGATGAACTTGTCGGCGAAGCGGATCCCGCCGGTCAGCAGGCCGAGTGGCGGCATGATCAGGTCGTTGACCAGGGACTGCACGATCGGGGTGAACACCCCGCCGATCACGATGCCGATCGCCATGTCGATCACGTTGCCCTTCATGGCGAATTCGCGGAATTCCTTGAACATGTCTGTGCTCCTGCTGGTATGTCGCCGGCTCGCTTCGGCTGTCATTCCAGATTAGCACATTGGAAAGTTCTTAGTTGTTAGTTCTTAGTGGTTAGTCCTGTATCCTGCAGCAGATTGACGATTCCACTACGGAGGAACGGCACGGTTATGTTTCTTTACGTACATACCGCGGCTGACTACAGTCAGCTAATCCTTCTTCCACTAACAACTAAGAACTAACAACTAAGCACTGCTCACCGCATTTCGGTTCGCCTGCACCAGCTTCGCCACGATCCAGCCCAGCACGCCCAGTCCTAAGACGAAGCTCACGAGGAACATCACGAGCGGCCCGACCTGCATCTTCACCGGGTCGGCGGCGATGTCGAGGTAGGGCGCCAGGCGGAAGTTCTGCGCCAGTTGCCGGGCGATCGCATGAAGGCCGAGCACGAGGAACTGCGCAAGGATCACCCACAGGCCGATCTTCGCGGCATTGCGTCCAAGCCACAGCAGGCCAAGCGGGATCGCCGGGCCGATTGCCGCCAGCGCGGCGAAGGGCAGGGCGCTCCCGGCCGTCATGTAGTCCCGCAGTCCGGCTTCCCAACTGCCGGAGTACAGCAGCCCGCCGATGCCGTAGACAACAAGCGCTGCCGTGTAGAGCTGCGGCGCGAAACCACGGGTCCACTTGCGGTAGTCGTCAGTTTCATGCCCGGCCAGCATCGCTCCGTCAAATGAAACGTATGCCGCGGTCGTTGTCAGCGCCAGGCCGAAGAAGAACAGCATCCGCACCCACATGTGCGGGTCAGCCAGGCTGTGCGCCGTGCCGTACACGGCGGCGGCCCGGCCGGTCTGTTCGGCGATCGCCGGCCAGCTGCCGGGGTCGGCCATCGTGCTCATCGCGCTGTGGAAGATCACTGCAATCAGGATGAACAGCAGCGCACTGGCCCAGCCGCTGGCGCGTTGCCAGGCCTTCAGCTGGCCTTGCTTCGCCGTGCGCAGCCCGACGGCGTAGATGTACACGCCGTAGTAGGCCAGGCACAGGAGCGCGATCACCGCCAGCCACTGCCAGGCCATCAGGATCGTGGCGCTGTAGAACACACGGTAGCCCATCACCTGCAGGAACAGCAGCGGCACGATGCCGAGGTTGACACCAAAGGCGATGATGAAGGGCATCTGCGACATCAGCCGCGCGCTGAAGCGCCGGGCCTCGGGGATGCGGGACAGGCCGAGCAGCATCGCGGTGATCGTGCCGGCGTACCACAGGTTCATCGGCAGCAGGTGCAGCGTGAACCCGAGTACGCGGAAGAAGATCAGGAACCAGAACGGGGCGGGGTAGCCCAGTTCGTTGACAGGGGCAATCAGGCCGTTGGGATCCATCATCTTGCCTCCTCCACAGTGTTGCCAATCATCGCCTGCACGTCGGACAGGCTGTCATGCCGCCCGCCGAAGAACATGCCCTCCGGCATCTCCGGGCGCATGTCCATCAGGTAGTCCGTCAGGATCTCCGCCTCGGCGTCAGTGCCGCTCCAGGGCGGCATGAAGTACTTCAGCTTCTCCGGGTGCCGCACGGATGTCGCCACCATTTCGCGGCTCCAGCCGGTCAGCAGGTGCTCCATCGCGTTGACACCGTTGCGCTGGGCGTGGCAGTCGTTGCAGTGGTACATGAACAGCACCTCGCCGATCTCCACCCGGTCGTACTTCGGCAGCGCCAGCATGCCCTGCTCGTCAACCGTCAGGCTGCCATCGGGATGCGTGGTGACGAGCTGCGGGTGCCGGGCCGCCAGCCAGGCCGAGGGCCAGCGCGTGCCCTCGATGAAGCCATTCTCACGCAGCAGCGGCACCTTCTCCGCCAGCACCTGGTTGCCAAGCACCAGGTTGTAGACGATGTAGGGCTTGCGCACCGCCTCGCGGATGTACTCACCGGTGGCGGTTGCCGCCAGCCCAAAGCCGAGGAACATGATCGCGAAACCCGGGCTGAGCCAGCCGGGGTTGCGGTAGGGGCCGATGTACAGCAGCGCGAACACCACTGTTGTCAGCGTGAACATGATCACCATCAGCACGTTGATCACCGCCGCGCCCTGCAGGGCGGCCTTGCTGCTGGCGGGCAGCAGCAGGTACCACCACAGCCCGCCGCTGGCAACCAGCGCGCTGCCAAGCATCGCCGGGCGGCTGCTGCGCCTCTCGATGTAGCGCAGCAGGTCGGTGTCCTGGCACTTGAAGGAGGCATGGAAGTAGACATACATCGATGCCAGCAGGAAGGCTGCTCCCGTGCGGGCCAGCACCTGCGGCAGGAACTGCGGGTTAAAGAACCCGTGCCAGAAGTTGTGCGTCTCGGGCCACTGTCCGGGGTCCAGCATGAAGGCCGTGATCCCGGTGATCAGCACCAGGCTGATCCAGGCGGCGGCGGCGTAGATCCAGCCCATCGCCACATGCGTCCTGCGGTCCAGCTTGCCCCAGAAGTAATAGAATGCGAAGCCAGCCGCGAGTTCAATCACGAAAAACACCCATTCCGTGGCCCAGCCGAATACGAATGTCTGGATCAGGAAGTGGGTGGCCAAGGGGCTTGCGAGGCCGATGATCCACCAGATCCCGACCCCGGTGATCGCCCCGAACACCACAGTCAGCAGCACGAAGAACCAGGCATGCTGCTTGAGGTAGGCGAGGTAGCCCTCATCGTTGTGCTTGTATGCGTGGCTTGTCTCCACCGCGAGGAACAACCCGCCGCCGACTGCGTAATGCGACACCAGCACATGCACCGTGGCGATCAGGGCGATCAGCATCGGTGCCGTCAGGAATGGCACGTGCCACCAGGGATAACTCATTGCGCATCTCCGTCGGTCCCAATCCGTGGACCGCGAACCATAGCATGCAGACTATTACCTGAAATGTGAATTCATTCACGTAATATCAGCAAAATGAAACCAAACTGAGACAGCTCGATCCGGCCGGGAATGTCTGCGCAGCCCGTGGAATCGCTAGAATCAATGTCCGATGCCGCCATTCCTCTACATCCCGATCGCCGTCGGCCTGGCCGCCTGTGGCTACATCATCTTTGTTCGCAGCAGGCGCAGCAATGGCCCGGATGCCGCCCGGATCGAGGCCATGCAGTTCGGCACTGCCCGCGAAGTGCTCGTCTACATGCAGCAGCAGCGCATCGGCTACATCGCGGTCGAGGGCGGTGGCAAGTGGGAGGCCAAGGACCTGCGCCAGCAGGGGATTGTCAACCTGCTCCGGTCAAGGTACTTCGAGCTGCACAATGCCGAGCAGCGGCAGTACTTCAGTGAAGTGTCCGAGAACCATGTGGAGCAGGCCCGCGCGCTGATGGCAAAGCGCCCGGCGCAGAACCTGCGCGGCTACCGCCAGCAGTTGATGAAACTGATGATCTATGTGAAGGACCCGGACTGCCGCCAGGAGATCCAGCATGAGCTGGCGGCAATCGCAACTGCCGTTGAGGAGGAGCAGGTGCGCAGCGCACTGGCCAGCCCGCCGGCGGAAATTGACGACGAGCACCTGGCCCTGCTGGAGAACTTCCTCGAAACCAACCCGCGCTTCACCCTGGCCCGCGAACTGGAAGCGGAGATCGAAAGGGTGAAGGGGATACTGGGAAGACGCAGCTGAACCTGCTTCTGTTACTGCTTCTCATTCTGACCACTGACCACTGATTTCTGACAACTTGCCAGCGCCTTCAGCAGTTGCTTCCCGGATACGTCGCTGGGAATCCTTACCAGCTGAATACCTCTTCACTGACTGTCAGGTGGTGCAGGCGAATGCTCCTCGGCGGATCCGGCAGGTCCTCAAAGTAAAGACTGACCGCCTCAATGATGTTCGCCTTGAGTTCAGCCATGTCCCTGCCATGCGTGAATATTGCGTACTCCACGCCGCGTGCGTTGAAGCCACCGCCTTCCTCGGGAAGCACTTCCATGATCAGTTCTGCTGGCATGCTCTCATTGTACCCTGACATACTTCCAGGGACATCAGCTTTGTCTTGTGGGCAGGCACATTAAGGAGTTGCCAGAATGACCACTGGCCACTGCCCACTACTCCGGTGCGACGTTCAGTCCCATCGCCTCATCGCGATTGTCAAAACCATAGCCGGCGATCAGGGCCTGCACCGCGTCATTCTCGGCCAGCCCGGTGAGCAGCGCCATCACGGAGCTGTCATCCTCCAGCCCGCTGGCCGCCGCCGCCTGGTAGATGAAGTCCTCATGCAGGTCGCGCGGCAGCAGCAGCACGAGCTTGGTCTCCTCGTTGCCAACGATCAGCGAGCGCGGCACGATCGCCATCTGCGAACCATTGTCCAGCAGCTCCTGCAGGATCGCCGCTGCCGTGTCCGGATGGCTCAGGCGGTCCTCCACGCGCGGCATCACCCCGTCGGTGACCAGCGCCTGCGGGGCGTAGTAGCCCGTCACGGTCCGTTCGCTGCCGACGCCCAGCCACTTGAAGCGCAGGCGGTAGATGTCAAACAGGCTTTCCGCGCGCCAGCTTTCGCCTTTGCGTGCAATTAGCGCCAGTCGGTCGCCGGCGAAGGTGCGCATCGTGGCCTCACTCAGCAGGCCGGCCCCGCTCAGTGCCGAGCGCACTTCAGGATCGGAGAACAGGAAGGCATCCACACCCGCGAACTTCTCGCCGGCTGCCACCTTGTCCAGCAGTTCGCCGCGCTCCAGCGGTTCCAGCTCAATGCCCTTCAGGCCGTTGCCAAGCTCCGGCTCCAGCGTTTCCAGCAGGCTGACGAGCAGCGGGTCGCACACGAGCCTGAGCTTGCGTGGCTTTGACGCTTCGCGCGCCGGGGCGGCGGCCTGTCCGTCCGTGGCCGGCTGCGACTGCGGGCAGGAGCTGAGCATAGTGAGCGCGAGGATGGCAATGATGCCAATGAAGCTGCGGATTCCCATCACCTAAGTGTATTACCCACGATCAGGCCTGTGCTCACCCGAGCCTGAGCCAGTTGTACAGTGCCAGCTCATATGCGAAGCGCGAGTTGTAGTGCCCGCCGACGAGGAATACCGGCAGCAGCAGCGGCAGCAGCGTCAGCCCGCTGCCGGCCCCGATGCTGATCCCGACTCCGGGCAGCAGGATCCAGATCATCGCCGCACTGGCCAGCCAGCTCAGCGCGGTCTTCGGATGCATCAGGCTCAGCATCCCCATCCGGTCGCCCTCATGCATGTGGCTCGGCATCCCGCGGTAGTACTCACTTACCCTGAGACGCAGGGAGGGGGTCGGGGCGCGGCGCACCACCTGGTCCAGTGCCTGCCGGGCCGGGCCGAGTTGCGAGTACTGGAAGCTGGCCTGCAGTGCCACCTGCTCCGGCTCCAGCCAGGGGTCGATGAAGATCAGGCGCTTCGTCGTGTCATTCATCGCGGAGGTGAAGTCCACCAGTTTGTTGCGGTAATCGTTCTGCAGCAGGAAGTACAGCAGTGGCAAAAGGATCGCCGCCACGAGGATGTGCAGCACCCCTGGCACGCTTGGCGTGTACTGCTGCCAGGGGAACAGTGCCTCCAGCAGCGCCACGAGCACACCGGCGCCGATCAGTGCGCGGTTGATGAAGTCGCGGCGGCGCGTCAGGCTGGCCTCCTGGTCGATCAGCCAGTCCGAATAGCGCCTCCTGTGCAGGTCAGTTCCCAAGCCATCCCATTCTATACGCGAACACGCCCGCGCTGCGCTGCGGCTCCTGTAGAATAGGCATGTGGGCCTCAATGCCATCCTGATCGCCGGGGGACAGCTGCCGGAGGAACTGCGCCAGTTCAGCCCCCATGCCACCAAGGCACTGCTGCCTGTCAACGGCCGTACGCTACTGCGCACCGCCGTGGATGCTGCAAAGGACAGTGGCCTGTTCGACCGCATCGTGGTCAGCGGCAACCATGAGGTGGTGGACAACATGCCGGAGGAAGCGGAGTACGTGCAGATCGGCGCGGATGTGGTGGACAACATCATGAATGCCTACGAGCACCTCGGCGGGCACCTGCATGACTACGTGGTGCTCAGCCCCGACCTGCCGCGCATCAACGCTGAGGTGCTAGGCAACTTCGTCAGCCGCGCACAGGACATGGGCGAGCTGTGCATGCCGGTGGTCTCCCGCGAGGACTTCCTCGCCAAGTTCCCCGGAGCGAAAAACCGCTTCGAGAAGCTGGATGGCGGCCAATTCACGATGGGCAGCGCTTTCTACATTACGGGCCCGGTGCTCAGGCAGAACATGCCGCTGGCGCGCGACCTGTTCCACAACCGCAAGAGCGTGCACAAGATGGCGATCTTCTTCGGCCTGCCGGTGGTCTGGGGGATGCTCACCGGCCGCCTGACGCTCGCGCTGCTGGAACGCCGGGCGGAGCAGCTGACCGGGGCGCGCGTGCGCGGCGTGCATGTGCGGGATGCGGGGATCGCCTATGACATCGACGACCTGGAGAACTACCGCTTCATCAGCGGCCAGTCCGGCGAATAAACGCACATAGAAAACGCCACAGGTGCACCTGGCGATGCACCTGCAGACGTTGACTGTTAGATCGGTTAGAGGATTGTTCGTCTAGATTCCGATGGTGAAGGAACGCTTGTTCTCCTCACCCTGCTCCGCGAGCAGTTTGCTGCCGCAGCTCAGGCAGCGGCCCATCTTGGCCTCCGGCTTGCTGAGCTTGCTGTCGCAGCTCGGGCAGCGATGCAGCTCGGCCAGCAGGCTTTCCACCTTGCGAGCGCCCTGCAGGCTGTCCAGTGTGATTTCCGGCTTGATCTCCGCACGCGGTGCGGGCTCAAACGACACGGAAAGCGTATTGATGTCACTACGACCCATGCGTGTACCTTCCTTGCACAACTTGGTGTTTCTAGGAAAAACACCTCACCCACACAGATAGACCTGCAGTATGAAAGATGGTTCCCGATTATCATTAAAATTTTCTTAAATTGAACCGGGACTCAGTTTCAGTCAGGGACCAGGGACCGGGGACCGGGAATCAGCTGGGGTCAGTGGCCCGTAGCGGTGGCACTCATGCCGCCGGGGAAGCAATGAGCAATGAAGAATGAGCAATGAAAACGGAGCAGCGTTGCGTAGTCATGCTGTAAGCATGACGAAGCTGCGCATGCTCTGCAGCAAATCGTCCATGTTCCTCAAAGCCATCGAAGCTCTGCTTCACGGCTCCATCAACGAAGCCACATGGTCTCATTCTTCATTGCTCATCACTCATTGCTGTCTCATCACTCATTGCTCATAAAAAAAGGCCCCGCCGAAGCGGGGCCATGGGAAGTCTCCAGACTTCAGTGCTCAGATCTCAGATCTGACCACTGACTACTGACCACTAGCTGATCACCGGGCCACCGTCATTGTCACCATTGCTGGTGGACTTGACCGGCTGGCCGCCGCCGTTGCCGCCGTACTTGCCGCTGGCAAGGTCCGGCAGGCGCTCGATCAGCTGCTGCAGGTCCACGCCGCTCAGTGCCTTGACCACCGGGGGCAGCTCGGCCAGCACCTGGCCGATGTCCTGGGTGATCTTCGAGGCACCGGTGCCACGTGATCCGTCGCCACCGCCGACCACCACGATGCGCTCGATCTTGCTCATCGGGGCGCTGATGGCGCTTGCGATCTCCGGCAGGCGCTCGATCAGCAGCTGGGCGATCGCCGCCTCGTTGTACTCCTGCCAGGCCTTGGCCTTCTCCTGCGCGGCGAGCGCTTCGGCCAGACCCTTCTGCTTGAGGCCCTCGGCTTCGGCGAGCTGCGTCTTCAGCACGATCTCGGCTTCCGCCAGACCCTTCTGCTTGCGCACCTCGGCTTCCGCCAGACCACGGTTGCGGGTCGCCTCACCGTCCGCCTCACCCTGGGCCTTGACCACGTCGGCATCCGCCAGACCGGTCAGGCGCTTGGAGCGGCTCTCACCTTCCGCCACGTTCTCGAGGCGGAAGCGCTCGGCCTCAGCCACACGCTCGATCTCGTACTTCTTGGCGTCCGCCGGACGCTGCACTGTGGCCTCGAGCTCCTTCTGCTTGCGCTCAATCTCGAGGTTCTCGAGCTCAATGCGCTTGTGCTTCTCGGTGATCTCGACGTTCACCTGCTCCTCACGGACCGCGCGCATCGACTTGTTCTTCTGCAGTTCGTAGGCCAGGTCGGCTTCCGCCTTCTCGCGGTTCACATCCTTGGCGTAGTTGGCAACCTCGATCTCGTAGTCACGGTTCGAGGAGGCGATCTTCGTCTCGGCGGCGAACTTGGCGGTCTCACCCTGCTGGCGGAACTCCGCGGCCTTGATCGTCGCGTCACGGTTCGCCTGGCTCTCACCGATGGCGGCGTCACGCTTGACCTCGGCGGTACGGGTCTTGCCCAGTGCGTCGAGGTAGCCCTCGTTGTCCTTCACGTCGCGGATCGTGAAGCTCACGATCTGCAGGCCCATGTTGGCGAGGTCCGCCGCAGCGAACTCCTGCACCTTCTGGGCGAAGCTGTCGCGGTTGCGGTAGATCTCCTCAACCGTCATGGTGCCCATGATGGCGCGCAGGTGGCCTTCCAGCGTCTGCTGGGCAATCCGCGCGATCTCCTCGGAGGGCTTCGACAGGAACTGCTCCACCGCGGTGGCGATGCTCACGTCGTCAGAACGGATCTTGATCTGCGAGACGCCGTCCACGAGGATCGGCACACCCTGCTGGGTATAGACCTCCGGCGTGCGCACGTCGATCGTCATCAGCTCGAGGCTGAGGATGTCAACGCGCTCCAGCACCGGGACGACGAATGTACCGCCACCCTTGATGATGCGGAAGCCAATGCGGTCGCTGCTGCCATCGGAACTCCTGAGCCGCTGGCCCATGCCACCCGACACCACCATCACCGCGTTCGGCGGCACCTTGGTGTAGCGGCTGGCCCAGATGATCAGGATGATGATGATGAACGCCAGGATGGCCAGTCCGATCACCACAGGGTTCAGCTCGATGCCCTGAATCAACATTGCTAACATTTCCCCGCTCCTCGCCCGGAGCATTCCGGGCAACGCCTTCCTGCACGGATGTGTGCAGGCTGATTATAGTCCACTGCGACTGCTACTGTCCCCAGCGGCAGTGCTCACTCAAGCAGCTTGCGCTGCCTGTCCACGTAAACCGTGTTGTCCTTCTTCAGGCGGATGCGCACCTTCTCGTTGCGGCCGACCTCCCCTTCAGTGGAGAGCCGGGCCGGGCTCGTGAAGCGCGTGCCGCGCAGGTTGTAGGCGATCTCGCCGGTCTTGTCGTGCGCCAGCGGAGTGATCACCTCGGCTTCCATGCCGATCATGTCGATGTCGCGGGCCTGGCTGGTACCCTGCAGGCTGAACAGCCACTTGCCGACCACCAGCCAGAACAGCAGTGACATCACCACGCCGCCGGCCAGTGCCGCGAGGATGCTGATTGCCAGCCCGGTGCCGTTGAGCGTCGCCAGGATGCCCGCCCCGCCGAAGGCGGCGAGGAAGGAGGCGATGCTGACCATACTGAACGGGTTGAAGTTGGCAAGGTCCGGCGAATGGCCCCCGGTCGAGCCGAGGTTCTCACCGTAATCCTTCGCGCCATGTGATCCGGCGTGCTGGCCGTCATGCTCGGCATCCGCGTCGGCCTCGAGTCCCTCGAAGCCCGCGCCGGAGCCGCCGTCAATGTCCTGCACGTCCAGGTCATGCCCATCGATGTCGAAGTCATGCCCGTCGATGTCCAGGCCGTGGCCGCCCGCGTCGAAGTCATGGCTGTCCAGGCCGACGTCGCCACCTTCAGTGTCGAATCCGCCCGCCATGCCCATCACACCGGCGAACAGCACGTAGCCTGTCCCGACCACGAAACTGATCCAGTAGATGTAATTGAGGACGTCCATTGCCTTGACCCCTTGTCCTAAGAGAGTCCGAATGCAGTCCGGATACGATCCGGCTGTCTGCTCCGCCGGTTCCATTATAGGTACCAGCGGCTCCCGGTGATTCCGGGTTGTATCTGCTTAACCTGGTCCTACATAGCCAAACCTCCTGTTAGCAGAATTGTAACATAATTGATGTCAGTTTTCTATAATGTAAATGAATTACCTTCAAGTAATTCATATATAGAAAGTAATCATTCATTTTATTAATATCTTGCTATCAGATTCCCATCTGGCACACCTATTTATTCCATGTCGCAACGTGTCACCTGATTGCTTCCTTCAAGGATGTCCATTCAGTTCCGGCTGGCGTACTATTTTGCTAACCGGAATGTGAGCCTTCGCTGCATGGGTAGCCGGCCCGGGTCCGGGAATCAGATAGATGCCGAGGTTGTTCCATGACCGCTAGACTAGCGCTGCTGTGCGCCCTGCTTGCCCTGTTTGCAACATCATGCTCCGGGTCTGCCCAGCCAGCCATGCAGGAGATTGAGTCACCTGTCACTGCTCCGACGACGGGCATGGAAAGCCCGGGACTGCCGCCGCTGGCCGGACTGGATGCTGAGCGCAGCATTTCCATCAGCGGTCCGGGCTGGCATTCGATTGACCCCTACTATGAAGGTGGTCAGTGGAACTCGCTCAATGCAGAGAACCTTGAAGGCTCGCTGCACCTGTTTGGTAATGGCTCATCCGCCTTCATCGTGTACCCCGTCAGCGGATTCGGGGAGGATGCCTTCCCGACCAGCCTGCGCACAGATGCCAGTGACGACCCGATCGGCGAGTACTTTGCCGTGGCAGCTGATTTCCAGGTCGGCCGTTGGCGCGTGATCGGACCCTTCACTGACGATGCCACGATTGAGTTTCCGGGGCTGGACGAAGCTGGCTCCCAAAGGCGCTACCTGTCGCCCTCCGGCATTGCCTATGTGGGCCTGATGCTTGCCGGGGACGACACCTTCGACTTTTCAGGGGTCGAGCTCGGAGTGGATGGCGGCAGCTCCGCCCCGCGTCCGCCGACCCTGGTCACCCTGCCCACCGGCTATTCCGCCCTCTACATGAGCTGGATGCACAGCCCGGACTCCGCCGATGCCGACTTCGCCGGCTACCGGCTGGAGCGCGCACCGATGCTGTTCGGTGACTATGCAGCGGTCGGTGCCGGGCTGGTGAATGACAGCAGCTTCGTTGACGACACGATCCAGGAGGGCCAGGGCTACCGCTACCGCCTGGCCGCCGAGGACAGCAGTGGCAACCGCAGCCCCTGGCTGCTGTTCCAGGGCGCATCCGTGATCGGGACGAAACAGGATCCCGTGATCGTCGTGCACGCCCCGAGCGGCCCGCTCTACGGCCCCGTGACGGTGGACGTCGACTTCGGCACAGACAGCTATGACCCGGAGGGAGTCGGCATTGACCAGTGGGTGATTGCCAGCCCGAGCATCGGCGCGCTGCCGGCCACGGACGGCAAGATCAGCTTCACGCTGCAGCCGGGTTGCCACTTCCTGCAGTTCACGGTGTCAACGACTGACGCTCGTTTCGCCACGGCCAGCCGGCTGCTGAAGGTCTACCCACAATGGGACAGCGCGCCCAAACTCGTGGAGGACACCTCAACCAGCACCCAGTCCCGGATCTGGTACCCGAGCATGCGCTTCGGGCTCAATGGCCTGCCGACATTGTTCGGTTACGAGCGCCGCCTGCAGGGTGTCGGCATGTGGGAATACGGCTTCGGTGACCCGGACGCCACACTTGACCTGCTGCCGGCATACTGGCCGGTGGATGCCCTCACCGCGCCGATCTACACCGAAGGCATCGTGATGGCGGCCTCAATGGACAACCGGGCCTGGCTCGCGGTGTTTGACTACGAGGGCAAGCACTGGGTGGAGGGCCCGCCGCTGCTGGACAGCAAGGTGCTGGCACTGACGAGCGCCAGTTTCAACAACAACTTCCTTTTCTGCAACCGGACCGGCACTGTCGACGAGGACATCGTGGCCTACCGGCTGGACAACCTGCTCGAACCGATCCTGATCGCGGAGAACGTCGGTGATGTCTACCGCATCGGTGCCGTCGCCCGGGAGAGTGACGCCGGCACCTTCCTGTTCGTGCAGACCCTGACGGAGCTGCTGTGGTACCAGCTGGACTTCGCACTGAACGTGGTGGACAGCGGGCAGATTGCCGCCGCGCTGGTCGGAGACCCGCGCATGCCGGTGATCGACCCGGTCACCGACCGCCCGGTGCTGGTGCTTGAGACCTCCCCCTACCAATGGACCGCGATGGACGAGCTCGGCATGTGGTCCGCCCCGGCCCCGATTGACAACACCGAGGTTAACCGCAGCGGGGCATCGATCACCACCGTTGACAACATCTACTGCAGCTTCGCCTATGCCAGCGGCCAGGCGCGGGTCTACCGCTTCAACGGCAGCAGCTGGGATGTGCACAGCGTACTGTCCCACAGCACGAACTCCGGTTACCCGATGGCGGTGATGGACGCCCAGGTCGGCGAACGCACGCTGGACCTCGTTGACACGACGATTGACGGTGAGATGCGCGCCATGCGCATCACCGACGACGGTTCCAGCCCGGTCAACAGCTACCTGCCGCGCTCCAAGGGGCAGGGCAGCGCGATGCATGCCTCCCAGCAGGCCGTGCAGCTGCATGTGACCTGGACCAACATGGACGGCGCGCAGTCCGAGCTGCGCTACAGCAACGACCACGGTGACAACTGGAACTTCTACCTGCTGATGTTCGGACAGTACTGGACCAACGGCAGCGACGGGCTGGGGCAGGCCTACTACAGCGTGAATGACGGCATCAGCCAGAAGCTGTATTACTGGGACGGCATCGGGCTGACCAGCCAGGCCACCGTGAGCATGGGCTCGCTGGATTACCGCCCAATGCTGGCGAAGCGCTCCTTCGGTGATGACATGCTCTGGTATGCCTTCGACTCAGGCACCGAACTGGCGCAGGAGGTGATCGGGCACTACAACACAGGTGCTCCGCTGCTGGACTACAGCGCGGCCAGCCATACACCGGCGCTCAGGCCGGTCTGGAACGGTGTCGTCAACAACATCGGCTACCGCTCGCGGATCTTCGCCCGCTGCGGCGGGGTCAGTCCGGCCGCATCCAGCCTCGCCCTCTACCAGTCCAATCAGGACACCTATGAGCTTGTTGACAACAAGGTCTACCAGTTCCCGGCTGACCTGCAGGATGACATGATGGTCCGCGGCCGCGGGCTGGCGACCTGCAGCTACCTCGGCAACGTGCCCTACCTGACGGACCAGGCCTTCTTCTCCACCTACGGCGCTGATGGCCGGGCCCTGCGCTATGTGGTTGACTACTTCGGCAACTCCGCAAGCAGCCAGTTCGGCAGCCTGCCCGAGCCGCTGCTGCGCGATGAGCGCCGCACGGTCAGCTGCGAGACCCTGCGCAGCCAGACCGGGCTGATGCTGATGGGTGATGTCGAGGGCCGCGAGCTGGACTTCCAGTGGAGCAACTTCGGTGACTGGGAATCCCTGCCGCTGCCGGACGGACTGGCGGGCAAGTCGATGTTCGAGTTGTGCGAGGACCCCGACGGACGCTGGCACATCTTCTACCGTGACAACTTCACGGACCAGATCTGGATGCTGAGCACGCTGTAGCGGACGGGTTTCAGTCGAGCAGGATGGCGTAGCGCAGCTCCTCCGTGGAGGGGCTGGTCAGCACACTGTATGCAATCGCTGGGTGTCCGGCAACGAGTGCCATTGACATGTGGCCGCCTTCCGGCACCGCGTTGTCGACAACAGCCGGGGCGTTCCAGTCCCCTGCCGCCATCCCGCCAGGCCCGCTGGAGCGTGCATACATCAGTGAGCCGCTGCCGTCGTCAAACCAGGCCGTGGCCGGCTTGCCACTGACCTCCAGCAGGGGGCTTACCGCGAACGGGACGGACGTGGCGGTGATGTCGACAGCGGCGGGCCATGCCAAGGCGGAATCCCCGCCTGCATCATCCGCGCGCACATAGCGCAGCTTGCCGGTGCCGGGATCATGGAACGTGATTGCCGGCCTGCCGGCGACCGGGGCAAGGAATGCATTTCGCATGTCAGCACTGCCCGCCAGCAGGATCTGGCCGGCCCAGTCCAGCTGGTTGTCACCGGCAGGCGTCGCACTGTGCAGGTACAGGCTGGGATTCCCGCTGGGCGCTGAGCAAGCAATGCCCGGCCTGCCGTCTATCACTGCCAGCGATTCGCCGAACAGGCCCGTGCCCGATGAGGCAATATCAATCCTGTTATTCCAGTCCGCCGGGGAGGCACCGCTTGCGGTCGCCGACCTCACATAGACCAGGTGCTGGCTGGCATCGTCCCAGTAAACCGCCGCGGGATGCCCGTCCACAATGGCCAGCAGGCCGCCGCTCGAGGTGCCGGGGGCGATCAGGGCAAACTGCTGCCAGTCCGCCTTGGCCATCCCATCCGTGCTGGTTGAACGGATGTAGGAAGTTTCGAACGAGGTGGCTCCGGCAAACAGGATCGCGGGGTTGCCATCGGCGACAACCAGTCCTGTCGGCGGAATGTATGGGTCGGAGAATTCATCAAACTGCTCGCGGATGCTGATCGCCGGCGCCCAGTGGGAGGGGTCTGCCCCGCTGTCGGACAGGGAACGGATGTAGCTGACCCTGGTCAGCGAATTCTGGGAATCAATGAAACTGATGGCAGGCGTACCGTCCACCACAGCCAGCGTTGGATGGTTGCCGACGGCATCGCCACTGGACAGGGGCACCACCTGCCAGCCGCTGCGACTGGTCAGCAGGGCCAGCCCGTGGACCAGTGCAGGCCCGGATTCCGGACAGAGCACCGCACAGAACACATTGCCAGCGGGTGAGAGGTGCTTCGGCTGTTCCAGTTCCAGGCTGGCGTTCGTCACGTACGGACCACTGAACTCCCAGTGACCCGTACTGTAATCGGCGAGTCCGATCCAGACGCCGGGGCCGCCCTGCACCTCAAGCTCGATCTCCAGTCCGGCCAGCCCATAGCCACCGCTCTCCAGCTTCCAGATGCCCCAGCTGCTGCCGGCTGCATCCTCGTTGAGTTGCAGGGCGTCGCCGGACTGGATTGCTGAGGCTGAGCGATTGAAGCTGGACTTGCCAGCTGTGCTGACAGCGACCAGCCCGGAGGTGGAGTGGATTGAGGCCGGCGGATCCCCAGCCCAGCCTCCCGTGTTTTCAAAGGAGGTACTGCCACATGAGCAGACCAGCAACGATCCGATGGCAAGCAGCACGATAAGTGCAGGCATATTATTCCTCCTGCTGGCCCTGGCAGATTATACCCAGAACAGGGACTGCCGGAGATGGCTAGCTGGCGGGCACCCCGTAAAGCCAGCCGATCAGGCCCTGGCCGAGGCTGAAGTAGGCGAGGGCGGCCACGCCGTTGACATCGGCCATCGATGTGCCGAGCCCGGCATCAGCGTCAAGCACCTGTGGCGTGCCCCAGGCCGAACCGCTGCTGTCAGTCGCACGCACGAACTTCAGTTCGTTCACGTCGTCGCCGTGGAAGTAGCTCACCTGCGGTAGGCCTTCGGCATAGACCAGCGAGCAGTAGGCCCCCGTCTCAGCACCGCTGTCAACCGTCAGCGGGCTGCCCCAGGCCGAGCCGTCGGCATCATTCGCGCGGCAGTAGTGCAGCTCGTCCACTTCCTGTGCGGTGTAACAGGCCGCCGGCTTGCCATCCACGATCGCCAGGCTGGCTTCATAGCTGCCTGCCAGCGAGCCCTCGATCGTCAGCGGGCTGCCCCAGCTGGAGCCCTGGGCGTCGGAGCTGCGCAGGTAGTGCACGTTCTCGGCGTCGGAACTGGTCCAGCACAGCGCCGGGTTGCCATTGACAACTTCCATGTCAATCTGGGCGAAGGCTGCCCCGCTGGCGACATTCACCGAGAAGCCCCAGCTGGATCCCGTGCTGTCATTGGCGCGCAGGAACTTCAGGCTGCCCGGCACGACCAAGTCGTGGGTGAAGCCCACCGCCGGGCGGCCGTCCACCTCGCGCAGCTGCGGGAAGTAGCCGAAGCTGGTGGCGAACACGATGCCCTGCGGGCTGCCCCAGTTCGTGCCGTCGGCATCGCTGGCGCGCACGTACTTCAGGTCCAGCGTGCCGTTCTCGAATGACTCATATGCGATCGCCGGGCGGCCGTCGATCACGGCGAGGCTCGGGTTCAGCCCGCAGCTCAGGGCCGGGTCCGGGTAGGCCGGGCTGCCCCAGCTGCTGCCGCTGGCATCGTTGGCGCGGATGTACATCAGCTGCTGGTTGGTGGCGTCGTAGCAGGCCACCGCCGGGCGGCCGTTGACAACGGAGAGGTCCACGAACTCGCCCATGTCGATCCCGAGGGACGCGTCAAAGTAGCCTTCACCGCCGCTGCCGCCGCCGTCCACGCTGATGGACTGCAGGCTGCTGTTGTCGCGGGTCGCCAGCACGGCGATGAACAGGTTGCCGGCACCGCTGCGGTTGGCCGTGTTGTCAAGCTCGAGCTGACGGTTGCCGGCGAAGGGACCGCTGAAGTCCCAGCGGCCAGTCTGGAAGTCCGCCACCGCGATGTAGACCCCGCCGAGTGCCGCCGTCAGGTTGACCGTGGCTTTGCTGAACGGGTCCGCCAGGTCGAAGCAGTGGATGCTCCAGCCGGCCACTGTGCCATTGACCGTGCCGTATTCCATTTCCGTTCCGTTGGCAAGCGCATTGCCACCCGTCATCCAGGCCGCGCTGCCGTCCTGCTCAGCGTCTCCGGTGTTGGAGACGGAGCGCAGCATGTCCAGTGCAGGCAGCCTGCCGCCCGCGGTGTCCTCTGCTGAGCTGTGCCGGGCCGCGGCCGGCAGCAGGGCGAGCAGCAGGGCCGCCAGCAGGGTGGTTCGCTTCAGTGCGTGCATCCCCTGATTCTAGCCTGCCGCAGCCACGGGCGGCCTGCATCCCGGATTGCACAGTACAATTGGCCTTATCAAGGAGATTCCATGTCCTCCACGGGAATGCGCATCATGTTCACGACACTTATCGCAGTTGGCAACCTTTCGCTGGCCTACGGCCAGGGCAGCGGACCTGTTGATGGCAAGTCCAACGGCGTGCCCACCAAGCCAATCACCAACACCCAGGCCATCGCCGAGCTGGAGCGCGCCCAGGAACTGTTCCGGATGGACGACCGCGAGAAGGAGGCGATGGAGGCTGCGCTGCCGCTGGAACAGGTGTTCCGCGATGCCGGGGACTACGACCACCTGGTGGACTGCGTGTTCCTGCTCGGGGACTGCTACTACTTCTTCCGCGAGTACGAGAAGGCGATCAGTTACATGCGCGAGGCTGCTGACCTCGGATACCGCTACTTCCCGGACCAGATGAGCCCCTATCCGCTGAAGGTGATCGGCGAGAGCCAGTACGAACTCGGCAAGTACGACGAAGCGCTGGCCACCTTCAAGGAGCGCGTCAGCCGCGTACGCAAGGACCAGCCCGATGAGCTGCACGGCGCACTGTTCGACGAGGCCGCGCTGATGATCAACACCGGCGACTACCAGGGCTCGCTGATGGTGCTCGGGGAGGCACTGCAGGAGAACAAGGCGCTCAGCTCGCGGCTGGCGGACGACCCGGACAGCAGCGCCAGCGACAGGCTGGGGGCCAGCATGGATGCGGCCGAGATCATCTACCACGCCGGGGTGGCGAACTTCCACATGGAGAAGCTGCCGGAAGCCAGGGCCTTCATCAGGGAAGCGCTGGCGATCTTTGACACCATCGATGGCCAGGGCGAGGTGGATGTGCGCGACCGCCGCGTGGCCCTGCTGGACGAGCTGGTGATGATCTGCGAGACGCTTGGCGAGGCGGATGAGGCCGCCGGCTACCGCACGAAACGGGACGAACTGAACCAGTAATCAGTGGTCAGTAGGCAGTGGTCAGATAAAGAATGAGAAGCAGAAGGAGAATGAGTAGCGGCGCGGCCTGGCCGCGACTGGGAGAGAATGCACCAAAGTTAGCTAATTGAAACAGCGAACTTCAGCCCGCTATTTCTCCAAGTAACTCAACCTCAAATCCGGTGTGCTCAATCAGGAGAATTGGCCTGCCACTGAAGTTCAAGAAATAAGTCCTGAATCCCAGATCAATTCTTTCACATTCTGCGCCAGCCAGCCCACTACCTGTAGCGGCTTGCTTCACGGATATTCCTTTGTCGCTAAACTGCAATAGACTGTTTATCCTGGAAACGCCAGTGAAATTCAGTAACTGAAGCTGACCTGTTCCGTCATTCACCTTTATCCTGACAATGCCTCCATCCAGTTCATCAAAGGAATGAATCTCCGCATCGTGCAGGACGATGCGCTCGATGTCAGGAATGCCGAGATCTCGTTTGCGATTGAAGAAGATACTTCCCAAGAGAGTGCTCCTAAAGGAAATTGTACAGGGAAGCGAATCTCACTCCCGGAGGTTTACACCCTGATGTATCCGCTCGCGTGTAGTCGTCGCGAGGTGACGCCGCTACACCTCGGCTCTGCTGATTCTCATTCTGTTTCTCATTCTCATTCTCATTCTATTTCTCCTCCTGCCTTTTGCCTTCTGCCTCTTCCCTGCCCCTGTTCCCAGCTCCCTGCAACCTGATCCCTTCTTTAGCGCTAAAATACTCAGTTCAATGTCTGACAAGCCAAATCTTGCGGAAGCGCTGGCGCGGATCATGGATCTGACCTATCCCCCGCGCACGCTTTCCATCAAATCATCAAAGGCGCTGGGCTACCGCCTGGCCAAGCCCGTCACCGCACGCGGCAACCAGCCCTCCCGTCCGCTGTCCCTCGTGGATGGCCTCGCGATCATGTCCCGTGACCTGAAGGCCAGTGCCTGGCTCAAGGAGCACGCCGCCGAACTCGGCCAGTCCGTCATGGACATGGCCGAGGACGAGGCCGAGGAAGTGATCGAGGTCGAGGAGGAGGACATCATCGAGGAAGAGGCGATCACCGCCGATGCCGCGATCGACATGTCCATGATCGGCCGTGACGAGAAGGTCAAGCGCAAGAGCGCTGACGGCGAGGCCGAGGAGGACGAGGAGGAGGCCAGCTTCGAGTCCCTCCAGATCAACGCCGCCGAGGCTGAGTTTGAGGATGACTACGAGGACAGCGGCCCGGCCGTTGAGCGCCGTGAGGAGCGCCACAGTGATGTGGAGGTCCCGCCCGCCGAGTTCCAGCTGCGCCGCCCGCCCCAGAGCAACCGCAAGGATGAGGCGCTGCGCCACGGCCAGGCGATCCCGGTCGCCATCGGCCAGGAGGTGCCGCGCGGGGCGGACATGGTCTACCCACTGGATGACCTCGTGCCGCTGCCCGGTGAGTACGAGTTCGACTACAAGGAACCGCCCAAGCCCGAGCCGGACCGCCGCCGCCGCAGGCGCCGTGACGAACCCGAGCCGGAGGAGGCCGCCCCCGTTGAGGAGCCGCCGCGTGACTGGGAGCTGGTGAACCAGTACCAGAATGGCAAGGTGGAACTGCCGCGCGTGTTTGAGAAGCCGGAGCGCAACCTGCTGCCGATCGGCTCCTGGGCCCGCAACAAGGAAGCGATGATCCCGGAGAAGGCCGTGCTCGGCCCGCTGGACCTAGCAATGCTCAAGGCCCTGCGTGTTGACGAGGTCGAGGTGTTCCGCAAGCCCGTGGTCGGCATCGCCAGCCTCGGACTGCCCTTCCCGGTGGCCGGCCGGGCCGGAGGCCAGGAGAAGCGCGAGGAGGAATGCCCGATCGCCACGGCCTGCTACCACCTCTCCCAGAGTGCGCAGGTGGCATCGCTTTTGATGGGCTATGCACCGGACGGCTTCCGTGAGCTGCGCAATGCTATGAAGGTCTGGACCAGCCAGGTTGATGTGCTGTACATCGTCGGCGGCTCACACCACCGGCACCGCTCACTGGCGCATGACGTGATCGCCTCGCTGGGCACCGTCTACATGGCGGGCATTGATGTCGATCCCTGCCGCCACATCACCGCCGGCAAGGTCAACGGCCGCCCGGTGGTATCCATGCCCGGTTCCCTGCCGGAGGCGATCAGCGCCTTCGTGGCCTTCGTGCGTCCCTTGTCACACAAGTACCTGCGCCCGCGCAACTTCCAGAGCACGGAGATCGTGGTGCTGGAGAACGGCTCGCGCATCCAGACCGAGCGTGACAGCCTGCGTGCCATCCGCTACCGCCGCGACCGCGAGAGCGGCCGGCTGGCAACGCGTTATGCCGGGCAGGAGGGCGACCCCTGGCTGGACTACATCCGTGGACAGGCCCTGCTGCCGATCGAGGGTGGCCGCCAGTACTCCGACGGCGAGGAAGTCGAGGTGCTGATCTACTAGCCGGAGGCCAGGCTGTTAGCCTGGCAACAAGTTAGGCGGTTGGAGTTTGGAATAAAACCGGAGGCCACACGAAAGTCTGGCAACAGGATTGGAGTTTGGCGGTTGGAGTTCGGAGTGTAGCTCTCAGAGCTACATGGCCCTGTCGCTTTCAGAGCGACACTCCGGAGCCGCGAAGCTCAGACTCGCCGGCATTGTTTCATGGGATCAAGATTGCGCAGCTGCGGCTTCGCCTCCGCAACGCAACTCCGACAGGAATTGACCACTGGCCACTGATTACTGCTTACTGTCCACCAAACGGATAGCAGTTGCCATCCTCGGCAAGGCACGGTGGCCTTGCCCTACTATCCCACTTCTCCCACTTCTTCTACTATTCGGACCATCCAAACTCCCCACTCCCCACTCCAACCTCGCCAGCCTACTTCCGTCCCTCACGCAGGCTGCCGCGGCGGTATCTCGCCGAGGGGTCCCAGTCCTCCGCGATCTGCGTCACCTGCTCAAACACGTAGTCCCAGCGCTTCAGCTCACCGCCGACTTCCTTCTGCGCCTCAAGGGCAGCGTCCTTCTCGCGGAAGCCGTAGATATGCGGCGCCTGGCTGAGCGATTCATCGCCCTCCGCGTCATACAGGAACCAGGCCTTCTCCACGTCCACCATGCGCATGTTCTCCTCGTTGCGCGTCGGGTAGTCCACGATGTAGACCGCCACCGGCTCCTCGAGATAGGTCTCCATCTTCTCGGCGAAGGCGATCGGCCCGGCCACGGCGAAGCTCCACAGGTGCCGTCCGTTGTCAAAGTCCGCGCGGATGCCGTTCGGGCAATCCTCCAGCACGAGCTGGGTGATATTGCAGCGTTCCTTGTGACGGATCTCCGCCTCGGCGCTCTGGGTGAGCAGGCAGGACATGCCGGCGGCCAGTGCCGCGATCGGCAGCAGTACCCTGCTGCGAGCCTTTACTGTGCGGATGATGTGTGTCATTGTTGTGCTTCCGGGATATTCCCGGTACATGCTACCAGACTGCCATCCGGGGGGCCTTGTTCCGGCCTGTGGTCTGTTATAATCCCTGCCCGCAAGTACAGGTGGTGCATATGGAAGAGAGAGAAATCGAGATCGTGATGGAGCAGGACCCCGACCCGCACAAGTTGCTGGAGGGCCTCGCGCATCATCTGGACCTGCCGCTGCAGACGCTCGGGATGAGCACCACCTACGACCGGATGGTGGATACACCGGACATGGCGCTTCTGGCGATTGACCACAGCCTGCGTGTGCGCCAGAAGCTCGGCAACGTGTTCTCCGGCAACGAGTTCCGCCTGACCTACAAGCGCCCGCTGCAGGAGCATGACACGCTGTTCATCCGTGACGAGCACAAGCTCAAGCTGACGGAGCCGGACTTCGGCAGCGTGATCGAGTTTCTCGGCGGCCTGACCGAGAGCCTCGTCAACCAGAAGATGGAGACCATCCTCGAGATCAGCGAGCTGGCCCGCGAGGCCAACCTCGGTGACCCCGGCAAGGTGCTGAACGTGTCAATCGATGAGTGCACCTATTCGCTGCCGGGCAGTGAAGAGACCGCCGGCGAGTATGTGATCGAGCTGGAGAGCCACGGCGTGGCTGACGACGTGCTCTTGAAGGCGGCGGACTGGGTCAGGCAGGAGTATGGCGGCCGCATCGCCGCCGAGGGCAAGTACGCCCGCGGCCTGCGCCTGCTCGGACAGCTGTAGGAGGTCCGGCGCGAGCCTGGCAACGGAGGTCCGGCGCGAGCCGGGCGGGGAGGTCGAGCGCCAGCTCGGCCAGGAGGCCAGCTGTAAAGCTGGCAACGGAAACGAGAAAGCAGACTCCAGACCTCTGACATCAGGTCTTCGAAATGTACAGTTCATCTCGCTGCGCTCGGGTCACTTCGTCGGAGTGCGCACGTAGGTTTTGAATAATGGGACGCTAAGGACGCAGGAAAACTATCTGAAACTGTATAGAATCTTGCAGTGCGCCAATATAGATTGATTCCTGATGAATGCGGTCTGGAAGAAGACGACTACCTTGCTACGGAAATAGAGGTCCTGATTGACGATAACGGTACGAAGATCCTGAAAGTAAAATTGAATCCGCCGCTCTACCCTAGACTGCCGGATGCCGAAAATCGTTGGTCAACTGCATTGCTTGCACCAAGATATGTAGGGGATACGATTGAAGATGCGGCACTAAAGGAACTTGTTGTCAATATCGCAATGCCACATGACCCGAATACCAAACACGTTTCATCCGTTAGTTTTCTTGGCATAGGATGGCTCATCGAACTCACCAAAATCGAATAGCCAACAGTCGCTTGTGCAATGAGAATGCGCCGCTACTCTGGTAGTATCTCTCCATGAAGTATCAGGTAATCCTCACTGAGGACGAAGCAGGCTGGTTCGTCGCGGAATGCCCGTCACTGCCAGGCTGCGTCTCACAGGGTGAAACACGCGAGCAGGCCATTGCCAACATCCGCGAAGCGATGGAAGGCTGGCTGATGGTGGACGCTGAGGACCGTTGACAACAAGATAAAACTTGAAGTGTTAGGTTTCGGGGGAAAGATATGAACGTTTCATTTTGGAAGGTTGTTACAGATAACCTTTTTCAGACGTTTGGTGTATTAGGATTTGCTGGAATATTAGCTTGGCTGGCTCCATTTGGTGCAAATTGGGTTGTTAAGCGAGTTATTCAAGATCAACTATCACAACCACTTCAATCAAGAGTAGAACTAATTGTTAGGATAGCAACCTGGTGCATTATTGGAGCTGTAGTCTTTGTTTTTTATTCGGCAAAAAGCAACTCAATCCTTCAAAGAGAAACCATGGCTGTTGTTGCTGATCAAGAAATGAAGATAAAATCACTAACGGATGCGCTATCATCTCAGTTTTATTGCAGAATTGATAATTCTGGGCCAATCAAATGGAATGACACTCCTAATATTGAATATCGAGCGATAGAGATTGGTCCAACTCAAGCGGACTGGGAACAATGCTACGTTTGGATTCCAAAATCAGAAGCTTCAAAAGTACGCGAAGTAGTAGTACGTGCAAAAGGTGGATATCATAAGAGCGGAATGGTCTATGGAATCAATTCACAGCGAGAGGCTCCCAATAAGGAATATATTGAGCTAACTTATGGAGAACTCGTTCGAGGAAATAGTGTTTACATTGTTACATCTTCACCACTTTCTAAAATTCAATTTGGATCTCATTCACTTAAATTGAATTACAAAGTACTATGGGATGAAAAAAGAAGCGAATATATTGAAGAAAAGTAATTTGTAGCTCAATCTCTAAGAATTCCGTTTCGCCATCACGCCCATCCCGTCCAGTGCATCGCTGAGGCGCACGTAGTCATCCATCGAGAGGTCCTGCGCGCGCATTACAGGGTCTATCGCCGCTGTCGCCAGCGCCTGCTGCACCTGCTCCTGGGAGAGGTGCCCGAAGGCGAAGTTCAGCGAATTGCTGATCTGCTTGCGCCGCTGGCGGAACACGTTCTCCACCAGGTGGAAGTAGATGTCGCGGTTGAGCGGTTTGGGTTTTTCGCTGTCAGCCAGCGGGCGGATGCGGATCACCGCACTCCTGACCTTCGGCGCCGGCATGAAGCTCGCTTCCGGCACGTCGCAGACCATCCGCGCCGACAGCCAGGTCTGCAGGTAGATCGAGAAGGAGTTGTAGCCCGGGTCGCCGGGCCGCGCCGTCACGCGCTGGGCGACCTCCTTCTGCAGCATCACCACGCTCAGCTGGATGTCCTCCGCATATTCCACCAGGGTATGCAGGAAGGCCGAGCTGATCTGGTAGGGCAGGTTGGTCACGATCTTCAGCGGTGCCCCGTCAGCCTTTGCGCGCTCGATCACCTTCTCCAGCACGTACTTGTTGAAGGCGATGTCCTCCAGCTCGATGTTCGGGTTGTCGTGCAGCACCCAGTTGCGCAGGTAGCGCACCAGGCCCTCGTCCAGCTCGAAGGCGAACACCTTCTTCACACGGCGGGCAAGCGATATGGTCAGCGTGCCGAGCCCCGGCCCGATCTCGACTATGTAGTCATCCGGAGTAAGCTCCGCGGCCCGTATAACCTCCGCCAGCACCCGGTCATCTATCAGGAAATGCTGGCCCTTGGCGCGGCTGGGGCGGATTCTCGCCCGTTCAAGGGCCTGCTGTACGAACTGATCGAGCATGGCGGGATTATAATTGCAGGCCATCAGGCACGCGGACTGGAGGAGCAGCAATGTCAGACAAGCATGAACATGAATTCGAGGGTTTTGCGACCCGCAGCATCCACGGTGGATTCGACGGGGATGAGTACGGGTCGGTGATCCCGCCGATCGTGCAGTCCTCCACCTACAAGTTCCGCAACACCGACCACGGGGCGCAGTGCTTCAAGGACCATACCCAGGGCTACATCTACACCCGGCTGGCCAACCCGACGATCGACGTGCTCGAGCGCAACGTGGCCTCGCTGGAGGGCGGCGCCGATGCACTGGCCTGCTCGACGGGCATCGGCGCGGTTAACACGCTGTTCTTCGCGCTGCTGAACGCCGGCGACCACATCGTGATGAGCGAAAGCATCTACGCCCCGACCCGCATCAACATCGAGCGGCACTGGAGCCGCTTCGGCGTCGAGTTCAGCTTCGTTGACAGCACCGATGCTGACAACATCCGCGCGGCGATGAAGCCCAACACGCGCATGGTGTTCATCGAGACCCCAGCCAACCCGGCGATCGCCGTGACTGACATCGCGGCTGCGGCCGCCATCGCGCATGGCAACGGCTGCCTGCTGGCGGTTGACAACACCGTGCTCAGCCCGGTGCTGCAGCGCCCGATCGAGCATGGCGCGGACATCGTGGTGCACAGCATCACGAAGTCCCTCAACGGCCACTCCGACGTGGTGGGCGGCATCATCGTGTTCGCGCATAAGGAGCACTACAAGGAGGTGCACCATGCCTGGTACCACCTCGGGGCCACGATGGACCCGCACCAGGCCTGGCTGGTGATCCGCGGACTGAAGACGCTGGAGCTGCGCGTGAAGCAGATGCAGAAGAGCGCGAAGAAAATTGCCAAATGGCTCGAGAAGCACCCGAAAGTCAAGCGCGTGCACTACCTCGGGCTGAAGTCCCATCCGCAGCGTGAACTGAACGAGAAGCAGGCCAGCGGGCCGGGCAGCCTGATGAGCTTCGAGCTGAAGGGCGGGCTGGAGGCCGGCAAGGCCATGATGGATGCCGTGCGGCTCTGCTCACTGGCGGTCAGCCTCGGCGGCGTTGACACCCTGATCCAGCACCCGGCCAGCATGACGCATGTCGGCATGACTTCGGAGGAGCGCCAGGAGGCCGGCATCCCGGACGGGATGGTGCGCTTCAGCATCGGCTGCGAGACCACCGTGGACATCATCGCCGACCTGGAGCAGGCCCTCGAGAAGGTGTAGGAGGCCAGGCTGTCAGCCTGGCAACGAGGTTGGCGTTTGGAGTTTGGAGGTTGGAGCGGGGAATGGAGGCCAGGCTGTTTGCCTGGCAACGGAGGTCTGGCGCAAGCCAGGCTCGGAGGCCTGACGCTAGTCAGGCGGGGAGGTCGAGCGCGAGCTCGGCAAAGAGCTCAGACGAGAGTCTGACAACGGACCGGAGTGTGGCTCTGGGAGCCACAGGGCCCTGTCGGTCTTGAGACCGACACTCCGGAGGAGCCGCTTTGCTCGCAGTAGGAATAGTTCGAATAGTGTCAATAGTGATAGGGGACAGGGGTACAGTGTTGACAGGGGTGGGGTAACACCCCATCCCGGTGGCGGTTTTGCCGCCACCCTACGTCTCCTGCATTTGCTCTCTTCCCGAGTGGGCAATTGCTCTCGCTGACAACTGAGTACTTTTCCCTCGGCGGACGGTGCTGCTACTAACAACTAACTACTTCTTCCACTATTCAGACTATCTAAACTATTTCAGACAGTTGCCAGACTCTCGTCTGGCCTCCCACTCCCCACTCCTCACTCCCCACTCCCCACTTCCTCAGGCACTTCCTCCACCCTGATCAGCTTCACCGTGTTGCCGATCACCTTCAGCGCCGTCAGCTTCAGGCCCGGCAGTTCCAGCACGTCGCCGGCCACCACCGCGCGGTCCAGCTTCTCCATCATCAGCCCGCCCACGCTGTTGCTGTCCAGCTCGCTCGCGTCCACCCCGTCCAGCATGTCAATCGAGTCGATCCGCGCGCGCCCCGTGATCAGCATGAAGCCCTCGCCGATGCGCACGATGTCCGCGTGGTGCTCGGTGTCCGTCTCATCGCGGATGTCGCCGATCAGCTCCTCGATGATGTCCTCCAGTGTGGCGATTCCGTCCGTGCCGCCATGTTCGTCGACGACGACCACCAGGTGCACGCGGTTGCGGTTCATCTCGCTCATCGTCTCGAGGATGCCCTTTGTGCCCGGGTAGTGCAGCACCTCGCGGCGATATGTCACCGCCGGCTCCGAGGCCCAGCGGTCCCCCGGGTCCAGCCCGCCGACCGCGGCCCGCAGGCTGACGTGCACCAGGTCCTTCAGGATCAGCACGCCGGTGATGTTGTCAACGCTCTCCTCGTACAGCGGGATGCGCGAGTGCCCGGTGGAGTCCATCAGGTGCATCGCCTCGCCGACCGTCGCCGTCACCGGCAGGGCCTCGATTTCCACGCGCGGCGTCATCACGTCCTCCAGGTCGCGGTGCGACATCTGGATCGCCTCGCGTGCGATCGCCACATCCTGCTTGTTGACATGCCCGCCGGCCATCGCCGCCGTCAGCACGGCACGCAGCTCGCCGGGGCCGATGCGCTGCTCGACGTTGGTGCGCCCGCCGGTCAGCCAGCGGATCAATGGCGAGAGCAGCGCCTCAAGCAGCCAGTTCGCCGGCAGAAGCAGCATGTCCAGGATGTACAGCGGCGGCGTCACCAGCTTGGCAACGCGCTGCCCGCGCACCGCGGCGAAGGTCTTCGGCACCAGTTCGCCGAAGATCGTCACCAGCACAATCATCGCCACCGTGCTGATCAGCGTGGCATGTTCCCCGATCCCCTGCAGCGGGGCGAGGTGCTTCTGCGCAGTCAGGGTGGCGAAGGTCGGCGCGATGATGTTGACGATGTTGTTGCCGATCAGGATCGTGCCCAGCGTGCGCTGCGGGCGGCGGCGCATCGTGAGCTGCATCTGCGCGATGCGGTCGCCGGAGTTGGCCCGGTCCTCGAGTGAGACCAGGTCCAGCGACATCAGCGCCAGTTCGCCGCCACTGAAGAATGCGCTGAGCATTATCAGCACGGCGATGATCAGGATGGCTATCAGGACTTCCAAGCCGGCCGCGTCAGCGCGCGATCACCCCCCCTGGGCGTATCCGCGAGGCCTCGTCGTCGGTGGCTTCCATCGGCTGATTATAGACCAGAAGTCGAGTTGCAGCCCGCGGGCTACTTCTTGAAGAACAGCATGAAGGATGTGACGAACATCAGGATTGCAAAGCTCTTGCGCACGATCGCCGGCTCGATGCTGTTGGCCAGCTTGCCGCCGAAGTGCGCCCCGACCGCGAAGAACAGAGCGATGATGCCGGCCGCCACCAGGTCGATCTTCGTGTCAGGGTTCTTCATGTACTGCATGAAGCCCAGCAGGCCGATCGGCGGCAGCAGGATCGCGAGGCTGGTACCCTGGGCCTTGATCTGCGAATAGCCGGCCAGGAACACGAGCGCGGGGACAATGATGATGCCGCCGCCCACGCCGACGAATCCGCCGAGCATGCCAGCCGCAATCCCGATCAGGGCATAGAGCACATAGAACATGCGACCATTCTACGCCGCGCTGTCCAGACAGGGGAGGGGGGATCGTGCAAAGCTTCGCGGATCCGACGACAGGAAGTAGCCGCTACTGACCCTGCTTCTGATTCTGCTTCTGTTGCTGACCCTGCTTCTCATTCTGCTTCTGTTTCTTCTCAGCCTGCTTCGCGCGGTCGCGCAGCAGGAAGAACACAATCAGCCAGATGATCACCCAGGCGAAGATCAGCAGGCCCGCCAGCACGCCGTAGAAGCCGGTGCCGAGCGTGATCTGGTCACGGGTCAGTTCACCCTCGCCCCTGAACGGGTCAAACGGGCCGAGGAAGTGGTTGAGGGAAATCACGAGCAGGTGCGCTGCCACGAATATCAGGAGGAAGGTTCGGAGCCATCCGGCCATGGCGTGATTGTACATGAATGCAAGGTGGGGTGATGGATCGTAGAAATAACCACCCCATGGCCGGACGGCTCCGGATTGGACGGGCCCGGGCGAAATCGCCAGGAGGCTAATCCGAACGGCTGCTTTGCAGCCCGGGAAGCCCGATCCTCTCCTGCGAACCTGTCACAGGTGTGTATGCACTATCTAAGACGTGGCCCGCAAAAAAGCGTTACAGTCCTGCCGCTGAATTTCCGGAAAATCCAGGCAGCTATTCGTCCGCTGCTGCTTCCGGGACTTCCTCATCCCCGTACGGATCCTCCGGCAGTTCCATCCAGCGCTGCTGCAGCACCACAAGCGCAGCTTGCTGCGTACGGTCTGATGCGATCCAGTATCCGTCCTCGCGTCGCGAATAGGCAATGCCACGTTCCTCGATGAAGGCCTCGACCGCCGTGCGACTGTCAAACTCCAGTTCGCGCACCTCTGACAACAGGCGGTCGCTGGCCGGGTCGGGCTGGCTCTCGGCCTGCTGGCTGGCATCACGGCTGCTGTAGCGTGCGATCTCACGCGACTGCTTCCAGCCGGGGTACAGCGTCCACAACAGGAAGATCATCGGCGCCAGGAACATTGCCAGGCAGCAGGGTGCGCAGGTCGGGCAGGAGCGGTTGATGTAGCAGGAGCTGGCCCGCTCGCGGTGTGAATACTGCCGGCCGCCGCCATCGATCACCACCGGCTCGCGCACCACGATCACTTCCGGCTCAGGCGCATCCTGCGGTGCATCGTCAATCCCGCTCTGCAGCATTTCGCGCACGTCTGGATGCTCGTCATCAGCAGGCCGGGAAAGCTCCTGCGTGATCCGGTCCTCGGGTTCAGTCTCCCGCCCCAGCGGGGTGGATGCGCCACAGTTGGCACAGCGCAGGGCCTCACTCGCAAGAGCGGCGCCGCAGTTCGGGCAGTTGTTCAGTGGGTCCGGCAGGCCACAATCATATATGAATGAGCGCGGGCATCGGCTCAGGCGTCATCTGCAGCCTTGTCCCGCGTCGCCGCCAGCACCACCTCGCCACCGCGGATGTAGTAGGTCGTCTCCGTGCCATCCCCGAAGATCACATCCACGCTGTAGGCCGGGCCGTCGTCCAGCTCCACTTCTTTCACGAAGCTCCAGTCCACGGGTTTGCGCGGATCCTTGTGTTCCTTCAGGTATGCCAGCACAAGGGGCACTTCACCCGTCTCCGGGTTGATGTCCGGCAGCTCACCGCGCTCGGCCTGCTGCTGCTGCTGGCCCAGCTGCTCGTCAATTGCATCACGCAGCTTCTGCCGCAGGTCCTCATCCTTCACGTTCTCCAGCATCGCCTGCAGCTTCGACACATACAGCTCGATGTTCTCCCCTGGTTTACTGTCCAGCAGGCGCTGCGCCTCTTCCTCCACCCATTCGCTGTCCAGTTCGGACACCTTCTCGATCGCCTCGCGCACCGTCTCGCGGTCCGTCAGGTTGGCGATCTGCTCCTTCAGTTCATCCAGCTTCGGCCGCAGTTCCTCCGGCGACTTGTCCAGCAGGCTGCGGATGTACAGCCGGCTGTCCTCCGCGCGCTGCTTCATCTCGGCTATGCGCTCCTCACTGGCGAGGTCCTCGAAGCGGTCGCGCAGCTGGTCCACAATCGGCTGCTTCCAGGGGGGCTCGGCCTTCCACTCGCCATCCTCATGCTTGACCTTGATGTTGTTCTCGGCGATGAACTGCTCCACCTGTTCGGTGCTCATCAGCTCATCCGTGTTCATGGTCTCCGCCATCCGCTTCGACCTGCTGTAGTCACCCCACATGATCAGGCCCAGCCCGAGCAGGCCTGCCAGCAGCAACCAGCCGCAGCAGCGGCAGCCGCGTGTCCGGCGTGCTTCAAAGCGTGCGATGTCCTCATCCATGCCGCATAACCTCCCCGCTGTAGGACTGGCCCGCGCAGGCCATAGTTTCACAAGCGCGGCATCCCTTCTCGCTTGACATCCGCCCCACGGCAGGTAAGTATATTTACACTGGGTTTAACCACCGGCTAATTCCTGGGGGAATCAATGGCTGAAATCAGTGCTGAAAAGATGCACACGGCGAGTTCTGCTGCACGAATGCACACCTACGTTATGCTGGCTGCTGCCTGCCTGCTGCTTTTACTGCTTGCCTCCTGCGGCGGCAGTAAGTCCAGCTCACTTGATGCCAATAACCAGAGTTCCCAGCTGCTGACCGTACACGGGGAAGTGATCACGAACGCTGCTGCGGATAATGCGCAGGACGACTCGGATACGGCAGCGGTGGACCCGACAGCCAATTCCGGCGGCGAATGCGACATTGAGCGAATCGAGAACTTCCTGTTTGCTGAACTGGAGCGCCTGGAGAAGCAGCGCACGGCCAGCGAAGCCCCTGGTGCCGACAGCGCCGTGTTCAACCTGTCGGCCACCCGTGTTTCCGGCCCCGATGAACAGCTCAACCGGGTGGAACTGCGCTGGACCAAGCACCTGCCTGGTGACTACGACGGCAACGGCGAAGTGAACTTCGGCGACCTCGTGCCGCTCGGCCAGCGCTGGGGCCAGCAGGTTTCCTACCTGCCTGAGGCTGAAAGCGGCATTGAGCACTACCCAGCGGGTGACCGGCATGACAATTCGCTTGGCCGGCTGAACTGGCTGGCGAGCTATGTTGATGGCAACCATGACGGCGTGGTCGGCATGGCCGACGTGACGGTGATCGCGCAGCACTGGAAGCAGCGCTACACCGGCTACCGCATCTACCGCCGCAACCTGGAGCTTGGCAACGGGGTGCTGCTGCCGATGCCGGACGTGGAGAACAGCCCGATCAGTGTCAGCCGCGAGGCGGACGACCCGGTCCTGCGGGAGTATGCCTACATTGACAGTGTCGGCATCCCCGGCAGCTATCAGTACACGGTGCGCGCCTGGGACGAGTTCACAGACACGGAAGCACCGGAAGGCAACATCGCCCCCTACCTCGTCAACATGCAGCCGATCGCGGAGTTTGACTACGAGATCCTCGTGGAGGACGAACCCTATACGCTCTCCTTCAGCGCGCTGGGCAGCAATGATCCTGACGGTGAGATCGTCAGTTACGCATGGGACCTCGATGGCGACGGCGAGTTTGCCGATGCGGCGGACTCAGCCGAGATCGAGGCGGTGCTGCCGGCGGGCTTCCCGCTCATCCAGCTGCGGGTGACCGATGACCAGGGCGGGCAGACCGTGCTGAGCCGCAACATCCTGCTGCCCTCCCTGCTGAATGTGCAGCTGCAGGTGGACGAATCCGAGGCCATTACCCCGCATACCTTCACCGTCAATCCTGTTGTCAGCGGCAGCATGCCGGCTGTGCAGTATGAATGGTATGAAGGTGCGGATGAGACGCCGGTCGCACTGGAATTCACACCGGAGCCGAAGCAGTTCACTCTCAATTCCCCGGGATCAACCACCGCGCGCCTCAAGGTGAAGGGCGAGGACGGCATCTACCGCGAAGCCAGCCTGCTGCTGAAAAGCTATGACAGCGTGGGAGTGGGCGCGTCGGTGGATACAGACCATGGAATTGCCCCCGCGGAGTTCAGGCTCAATGTCACGGGCTTCACAGGAGCGGATCCCCTGTTCCGCATGCTGGTTGATGGAGTGCCACAGGACGACTTCAGCGACCGGATCAAGTGGCAACACATCATCGAGGAGCGCGGCAGCGCGGAGCTGCAGGTAGAAGCGGTTGACAAGTTCGGCAATACCGCACTGAGCGAGTCCTTCACAGTCAATGCCCAGGTGCTGCCTGTTGTCACTTTTGGCTACGGACCCAAGTTCGGCACGGCTCCCTTCGATGCAAACTGGAGCATCTCCGCGATAGACGATCCTGACAACCTGCTGCAGAAGATCCGTGTGAAGCTGCCAAAGGGTGGCACGGTTGCGGACACCAGTGTTTCCCTGAAGAACGGCACTTACAACACGGGCGATGGTTCCGGCAAGTATTCCCTGGAGTACTTCAACGTGACGCTCGAGATGCTCAACTATCCGGACCTCAGCGAGGACTACGAACTGGAAATCGGGTTCATCCGGGCGGACTTCGAAATCACGCCTAGCTCATACATGGGCAACGGAGTGCGTGCCGAAGTTGACATCACCGATTACAGCGGATACCCCGAGATTTACTTGCATGAGTGGTTCGTGGACGGGGGCGGCGGTTCCAACTGGAATGATTTTTCCTTTACAACGGACTGGCTTGAACCCGGCATCCATGAGATCAGGCTGGACGCGACGAACTCCCTCGATGCTCTCCGTTCCTTCAGCCATACCATGCAGGTCTGGCCGGTTGAGACGGATGTCGCCATCATCCGCAACGACGGCGGGACCTACAGCACGAACCTTGACGCAATCAAGGACGACCTTGACGCACTTGCCCTGAGCTGGCAGGAAATCCCCTATACAGACAGCATCGCCACTGACCTACTCAGCCATGGTAACTTCGTGGTGCTGTGGTACCGCGGCGGACCTGCTGACGACCTGGAACCACGGCAGGAGACGATGTGGACCACGGCGGAGATTGACAACTACATAGCTGTCCTCGAACAGGGCCGGCCGATGCTGATGATGAGCCAGAACAACTCCAAGCTGACTGATTTTGCCAATCCGGCGGCATTCGGAGGATGGGAGTTTCACTACGGAGCGGATATTCTCGATTTCACGGTGCCTGAGCTGGAGTACCGGCATCCATGGGCCTCAGCATTGAGGACGGACGATGGAACAGGGATCGGATTCGGATTCTTCTTCCAGTCAACCCCCACAAGTTTCAATGCCGATTTCGACTACCTGAGGCCGTCCACCACATGGGATACACGTGGTGAGAA
The DNA here is from genome assembly GCA_020440645.1 of bacterium. Lineage (GTDB taxonomy): Bacteria > 4484-113 > 4484-113 > 4484-113 > JAFGCY01 > JAHEFU01. Next base: position 56,310 of record JAGRNR010000008.1, read on the forward strand.
CTACATTGCTGTCGGTTCCAGTGCTGCCCGTCCAATGCAGCTGAGCATTGGAAACGGCTGCCAGTTCATGGGCATCGGCTGGTTTGATGGATCCCTGTCATCGAGTCCGGTGCCTGATCTGGGGATTGCACCGAATGAAACCGGCGAAGGCCTGACGCTGGGCCACCTCAGCTGGGGCACGGAAGCTGCGCCCTACAGGAATGTCGGCTTCTTTCCCGGCTACAACAGCAACGACCACGGCAACACGCGCCACTGGGTGGTGGGCTACCCCTGGGCCGCTGTTGGCATCACGCAGTCCGAGCCGCCGGGGATGACCCGCGCCGACATGCTGCAGAACATCATCGCCTGGCTGAAGGTGGATTATGACCCGCAGTTCTGATTCGGTCGCGGTTAGGCCGCGCCGGTACGGATATTCATTGTGAAGTTTCTTTTCCTTGAATTCCTTCGCGTCTCCGCGCCTTAGCGTTGACAAAACCGCAACGCAATTCCTCGCTGCCACTCGAGCGCGTGCGAGCCAATTCATAAGTCACTTAGTCACATAGTCAATCAGTCAACAACATCCGTTTGAGAGAATCACGCCGCCAGTCATTGACTCATTGACTTCGTGACTGCATCCTGCCTCTCCTCCATTCGAGGGCAGCGAGTCGCCTCCCCTCTATAATCAGTCTGTGGAAGGAAGCACGGCCCACTCCGAAATCACCGTCTCGCGCCTGACCGCGCGCATCAAGCAGCTGCTCGAGAGCGACTCCGAGCTGCGCAGCGTCTGGGTCAAGGGCGAGGCCTCCAACGTGCGACTCGCCGGCAGCGGCCACCTCTACTTCACGCTGAAGGACGCCGACAGCCAGATCACCTGCGCCTGGTTCGGTTTCGGCCGCCGCAAGGCCCGCCCGCCCGCCGACGGCGACGCCGTGATGGTGCATGGCGACGTGCGCGTCTACCCGAAGGGCGGCAACTACCAGATCATCTGTGACGACATCATCAAGAGCGGGCAGGGCGACCTCGCCGCCCAGTTCGAGGCGCTCAAGCGCAAGCTCGACGGCGAGGGCCTGTTCTCCCCGGAACGCAAGCTGCGCCCGCCGGCCGTGGCCGGCCGCATCGGCATCGTGACAGGCATCGCCACCGCCGCCCTGCAGGATGTGCTGAACGTGCTCAGGCGCCGCGCCCCCTACATGGAGGTCGTGCTCTTCCCCTGCAGCGTGCAGGGTGACAAGGCCGCGCCCGAGATCATCGCCTCCCTGCAGGCCGCCGACCGCTTCCCCAGCCTCGACAGCATCCTGCTCGTGCGTGGCGGCGGCAGCCTCGAGGACCTCTGGTGCTTCAATGACGAGAAGCTGGCGCGCGTGCTGGCGGAGATCGAGACGCCCGTGATCACCGGCGTCGGGCATGAGATCGACTTCACCATCGTGGACTTCGTCGCAGACTTCCGCGCCCCGACCCCCAGTGCCGCGGCCGAGGTCGTGACCCCCGATGTCAATGAGCTGCGCGGCGCGATCGGCGACCGCACCGGCCGGCTGGTGCGTGAGCTGCGCAACAACCTCGGCAATGCGAACGAGCGCCTGAAGCGCCTGTTCGACCACCGCCTGCTGCGTGATGTGGCGGGCAGCGTGGAGGAGCGCAGCCAGCGCCTGGATGAGCTTGGCAATGAGCTGGCGGAGCTGGCCGTCGAATACAGCGGGCTCGGCAGCGAGGGCCGCCACGGCGAGCTCCTGGACAGGATGGCAACGCTCATGATGCGCCGCATGGAGGAGGATGCCTACCGCCTGCCGCGCCTGTCCGCCGAATTCCTCAGGCTTACGCGCAATGCCAGCGAGGATGCCCGGCAGCGCGTTGGCAACATGGACAAGCACCTGAAGGCGCTCGACCCGCGCGCCCCGCTCGGGCTGGGCTTCTCGCTCGTCTGGCGCGAGGATGGCAGCCTCCTGCGTGATGCCGCGAACGTGGCCCCCGGTGAAGTGCTGCGCGTGCAGCCGGCTGCCGGTGAGCTGCGCGTGCGCCGCGAGGACGGCGATGCCTGAGTTCGAGCTGCGCTTCGAGCACCGCCCGGATTTCGAGCTGACAACTGAGCTCGTCTACCAGCAGTTCGCGGAGGACTGCACGCTGCACCCGCAACTCACTCGACGCATGCTCGTGATGCGCAACCCGGCGGGGGACTACCTGTTCGGCGTGCTGGTCCAGCGCCGCCATGACGCTGCAGCCTACCCGGAGTGGTTCATCGCGCATGTGGCGACGGACGAGGAACTGGACGACTGGATCGACTTAAAGGAACTGTTCCGCGCCTGCGGAGAAGTTTGCGAACGGCAGCACGTGGAGCTGCTGCTCAGGCTGTTTGCCTGAGCAGCAGACGCCAGACTGCAGACATCAGATTACAGATCTACCTACGCTACATCCTGCCTCTCTGACATCTGGAGTCTGAAGTCTATAGTCTGCTGTAAAATCTATCCATCATGATCGCTGAGAAGCTCTACTTCACCCCGGTGCATCCGCTCAACTTCGGCGTGATGAAGCGCATCGCCGAACAGGAGTTCGAGCCGGGCCGCGTCGCCGGGCACCGCCGCCTCGTCACCCTGTTCGAGGACGTGGACGGCCTCGTCAAGCTGCTGGTGTCCTATCCCTCGCTGTCCGACCCGGGCAACGTGGACGACCTGCCCTGCTTCCAGGCCATCGTCGGCTCGCGCTCTGAGATCGCCAACCCGGAGGCTGCCGTCGGCTCGCTCTCCGAGATCGCCGATCTCTGCGACGAGCGCTGTGAGGCGAAGATCCGCGGCTGGCAGTCCGCGGGGGGACACTAGCTCCCCGTGCCAGGCACGCCCCGCACTGCCATCGTGGTCGGTGGCACGCGCCGCGTCGGCCGCTGGGTGAGCGAAGCGCTCCTGGTGGAAGGCCAGCGTGTGCATGCCGTGTTCAAGAGCGACGGCGCCAGCGCGGACGCCTTCGCCGATGAAATGCAGGCCGCCGGCTACAGGCTCCACACCCACCGCTGTGATGCGCTGGACTATGACGCGATGTGCAAACTCGCCGAGCAGGTCGCGGTGGAGGAGGGCGGCATCGACATCCTGATCAACGCCTCCGGCTCCGCCTCCGACGGCACCATCATCGGCACCGACTCCGCCACGCTCAGCCGCGTGTTCGATGACAACGTGCTGGCCGTGCACAATGCCGTGCGCGCCTGCAACCGCTACCTGCGCATCGGCGGGGGGAGCATTGTCAATTTCCTCAGCACCGGCAATGACAGCATCCGCAGCTACAAGGCGGTGGCGGTCTACGGCGCTGCCAAGACGGCGCTCGCCAGCTACAGCCGCAGCCTGGCGCGCGAGCTGGCTCCGGACCAGGTGACGGTGAACTGCATCGCACTCGGGATCACGGAACTGGCGGCCGAGGGCGTGCCGCAATTCGACGCAGAGCATGTGCCCTCCGGCGTGCTGGTCAGCCAGCGCGAGGTGGCCGGCGCGATCTGGTACCTGACGGGCGAAACCGCCCGCCAGACCACGGGCTCGGTGCTTACGTTGAGTGGCGGGTTTGGGTTGTAGGATGGCTAAAGATCTGATTGAATAGTATAATTTTTCGATGGGTTGACATAAATCTGGAGTGTCTCGATGCAAAGCAAACTAATCCCAAAGCAGTTTAAAGTTACCAATTACAGAAATATTGACGACAGTGGTTGGATACCTCTTGATAGGGTAACTGCGCTTGTCGGTCGCAATGAATCAGGAAAAACTACTTTACTTAAAGCACTACATAAGTTTAATCCTGCTACACCTGAACCCTATAATGCTCAGCGGGAGTTTCCAAGAGATAGATTCACACGTGACTATAAGAATGGTGGCGATTGGCCTGTATGTGCAGTGCAATTCTCTTTATCAGATGATTTTATTGAAACATTGCGCAGCAGTATTAATACAAACATCCCCAATACTGTTACAATCGAGAGATTTTACGATGGATCTCTAATATATGAATATGATATTCAGATAATTGATGATGTCATTACCTCAAACGAACTTAGTGAAGTTATTAGATCATTTTGCTCAGACATTCGAAGAGTTATTTTTGATAAAGATATGGCTGAAGAAGAAGTTCAAGCATTACGAAGCGGAATACTGGAGTGGGCCACTGCGTACATTGATCGTCTCGTAGATTACAGTGATCTTAATACTGAAAAAGGCCTTGGAATAATCAAGGAATTTCAAGCTCAAGCTAATAAACATTCTCGACCCGAAACAGCTGATGCAGTAGAAAAAGTACTGAGAGAAGTACATGAAATTCAAAAACGTGCAGAATCGGAACCAATATCTACACTACTTTGGAATGCAATTGAAGAAGAGATTCCTGTATTCATTTATTTCGAAAACTATGGAATCCTAGACAGTTCTGTGTATTTGCCAAATTTCCTTTCTGATTCTGCCAGAACGCCTGACTCTCCAAGAGTGCGAACAATTAATGCCATGTTTTCGCATGTTCAACTAGATGCACAAGAATTAGCTGATCTTGGTAGAGAAACAACTGAATCAGCAAAGAATCAAAGCAAACCAGTCACTGACGCAATGATCAAGCAAGATCAGGAAAGTAAGGAGCTAAGAGCTGTAAAATTGAATTCCGCATCACTGGATATCACCAAGCGCTTTTCCAGTTGGTATAAGCAACGCCGTCACACTATTCGATATGATGCTGATGGAAATTATTTCCGTATCTGGGTAGCAGATGACAGAAGACCTGGTGTTGATATTGAATTGGAATCACGCAGCAGAGGGTTTCAATGGTTTTTCTCGTTTTACTTAGTATTTCTTGTCGAATCCAATGAAGGACACAGAGATGCAGTACTTCTTCTCGACGAACCAGGTCTAAACCTGCATCCAACTGCACAGCAAGAGTTGATTGAATTTTTCGAAGAGTTGTCCCACAGTAATATGATATTGTACAGTACACATTCGCCATTTTTAATAGATGGAAACCACATTCAAAGAGTTAGACCTGTTACCGAAGACGAATCGGGGCATTCTCATATTTCTATAGATGGATGGCCAAGAGATAGAGAAACCATTTTCCCTCTTCAAGCTGCTGCTGGTTATGCAATGGTTCGTGGCCTATTCCAACACAAAAAGAATGTTTTGGTTGAAGGCATGGCCGATTACCTTTTTCTCCACACTTTTAACCTTCTATGCAGAGCAACCGGTCGCATAGCCCTTCCTGATGATATTTACATAACTCCATGTGGTGGAACCAAGTTTGTTGGTCATATAGCATCATTGTTCCTCGGACAAGAGGTCAGACCACTGGTGTTACTAGACAGTGACGACGCTGGTCGTGCAAGAAGAGATGCTTTATTGAAGGAACTTTATTCCAATCAAGAGCAAGCAATCCTAATGCTGAGCGAGGTACTTGGCAGTGATGAATGCGAAGTTGAGGATATTCTCGGAGAAGAAGTGTTCGTCCACTATGTTAGTGACTTATTGGGAAAGAAGATAAGTTTGACCAAATCGGATCGAGCTTCAGGAGGTCTTGTTGATCAAATCCAATCAGCATGTGAACGTTTGGAAAGACAACTCCCGGAAGGGTGGAAAGCTGAGATCGCAAGACGATTATCTATTAACTGGTCTCATGCAAATCTTGATGATTTGCCAATTGAAGTTCTTGATAGAGCTTCCTCCTTGTTTAGAGCTATTTGTGATAGATTTGATGGTGGTGTCAATTTGTAGAGAATGAAAATTCTCTATTTTCCGTCAATGCAATATAAGGGATAGATACATTGGGACATTCTAATCAAGTAAATTTTTTACTAAACTGTTTGGCAGTGGCAATTATAGGCTTACTCGTATGGGTATATACAATTCTGTGCGATTCCAGCCTTTTAGAACTTCCTGTATGGCAATTAGTTAAAGATATTATTCCAGAAACAGTTGTTGTATTAGCGGCAAGCGTGGTAATTCATATTCTTTTCTATCATGTTGGGTTAACACCAGAGCAGCGATTCAGTGCAGAGTTAAAAAATATATTTTCAGTGGAAGCGCCGAGATTCGTTGCTAAGTTTTTGAAGTCAGGGGTTAAGACAGTTTTTTATAATGTTGGCAATGAGGCAAATTGGTCAGAGTTGATTGAAAATTCGAACAGTAAAATTGTTATGATCAGTTACTACCTTGGTGAAAGTTGGCTAGCACACCATCAAACTGCTATTACAAATTTTTTGAAAAAAGACGGTACAACTTTGGATATTTACATCATTGATCCTGACGATTCTGATGCTTTATTGCATACACAGCAAGTCTATTATCTCAAGTTATCCCTTGATGAACTCAAAAACAAAATAAGAAAAACAAAAAAATTACTTAGAGGCCTATGTGTTGAACATAACATTCCTATAAATAAGGTTAAGGTAAAATTTGTGCCACAACGGCTAAACTACAACATTGTTACTTTTGATAAAACTGTGTGTGCTATTGGAGTATTTGAAAATTTCAGGCCAAGTAAGGGAAAGGAGAGGTCCAATTGGCCTGTGTTTATTTTTGAACTCGATGATCTTCCTTCATTAAAAGATTTTATTAATAGTCAAATTACTTTCCTAGATAGGATAAGCAAAGTAGCGCCATAAAGACTAAAAGTCTTAAGTATCCACAACTTCCCCTATACACCCGTTTCCTGCCTGTAAAATGGATATGTGACGGAGAACCGCGACATCAGGAGGATCAGGCTCAGCCGCACGGCTGAGGAGCGCCGTTCCCCCTTCAACATCGACTGGCAGGCCGAGCTCAATGAGCAGCAGCATGCCGCAGTCACCGCCGGGCTCGGGCCGACGCTCGTGCTGGCCGGTGCCGGCTCCGGCAAGACGCGGGTGATCACCTACCGCATCGCGTACCTCATCGGCGAGCTGCGCATCAACCCGCGCCGCATCATGATGACGACCTTCACCAACAAGGCCGCGCGCAGCATGCTCGACCGCGCCGAGGCCCTGATCGGCCGCCCGGCCCGCGATGTGACCGGCGGCACCTTCCACTCGATTGCCAACCTGGTGCTGCGGCGCTACTCGCGCCACATCGGCTTCAACTCCAGCTTCACGATCCTCGACTCAGCCGACCAGCGCCAGGTGATGAAGCTGTGCCGCACGGAGGCCGGCATCGAGGGCAGCGGCAAGAGCTTCCCGAGCGACCGCGTGCTGGTTGACATCGGCTCCGCGATGGTCAACACCAACACCGACCTCGAAAGCCTGCTGTCCGCGCGCTACCCGCACCTGTTCGACCAGTACGCCGAGATCCAGCGCGTGCTTATCCTCTACACGGAGCGCAAGTTCCAGAGCAACCAGATGGACTTTGACGACCTGCTGATCAACTGGCTGAAACTGCTGCGCGAGCACCCCTCGGTGCGCCGCCGGCTGTGCGGCCGCTTCACGCAGATCCTCGTTGACGAGTACCAGGACGTGAACCACATCCAGGCCGAGATCGTGCGCCAGATGTACCTCGGCGTGCCGGACAAGTGGCTCAGGGAGGAGGAGTTCGGCGACCCGCGCGGCGAGGCCAAGCCGCCGGTGCCGGTCAGCGCTGACGAGAACGATGTCCCGGCCCCGCTGCCTGCTGATTCTGATGCAAAGAGTGATATAGGTGAGCATCATAGGAAGGGTTCCGAGGTTAGTCCATACACGAGGAAAGATGGAACTCCAGTTAGTGGATACACCCGTGGTGATCACGATGTGAAAGGTCATTCTCGGGGGCAAGCTGATACAAGCGAAGAATCTGCTTCTCATTCTCCTTCTGTTTCTGCTTCCGACCTGGTCCCGCCGGTGATGGGCACCGCGCCGAACCTGTCCGACCCCTTCAACGCCGCGCGCTTCGCCGGGCAGCAGATTGACATCATGGCGGCCACCGTGCGCGCTGAGGTGCCGGAGCCGAATGACGACCTGGAGGATCCCGTCGAGGACAGCCCGGATGCGCCCGACGGACGCAGCCTGTTCGTGGTCGGTGACGACGCCCAGAGCATCTTCTCCTTCCGTGGCGCGGACTTCCGCAACATCCTCGAGTTCCCGCACAGCTTTGGCAATGCCGAGATCTGCAAGCTGGAGACGAACTACCGCTCCACCCCGCAGGTGCTGGACCTTGCCAACGCCATCCTCGGCGAGGGGCCGCCGGAGTTCAAGAAACAATTGGTAAGCGTCAAGCCCAACTCCGAGGACCGCCCGCTGCTGGTTGCCTGCAACTCCCGCGAGGAGCAGGCCGAGTTCGTCTGCGAGCAGATCCTCTCCCTGCGCGAGGAGCACCAGCTGGACTACAAGCAGATCGCCGTGCTGTACCGCGCGCATGCCAACCGGCTCGAGGTCGAGCTGGAGTTCACGCGCCGCGGTATCCCCTTCGTGGTGCGCGGCGGGCTGCGCTTCTTCGAACAGGCGCACTTAAAGGACGTGCTGAGCTACCTCTTGGTGCTTGCCAACTCGCATGACGAGCTGGCCTGGCAACGGATGCTCGAGATGTGCGATCGTGTCGGCCCGAAGACCGTGGCCGGCGTGGTCGGCAAGCTGCGTGTGGAGAACCCGCTGCAGAAGTTCATCTACAACGGCGTGGTGGAAAGCGTGCGCGGCAAGGCCAAGGAGACGCTCGGCGAACTGAAGAGCTTCCTCGAGAAGCTCGAGCCGGAAGCGCTGACAACGCCGCCCGCCGAGCTGATCCGCCGCGTGATCGACGAGCGCTACAGCGACTACCTGCAGATGAAGTGGGAGAACTGGCGCCAGCGGCTGGACGACCTCGAGCAGCTGGAGATCTTCGCCAACCAGTTCGACACGGTCACCGCCTTCCTCGCCGAGATCGGCCTCAACGGCAGCTTCAGCGGCAGCGAGCTGCAGGGCAAGGAGGTCGAGGGCGCGGATGACCCTGAGGAGGGCGCGGTCACATTGTCAACGATCCACCAGGCCAAGGGGCTGGAGTGGCACACCGTGTTCCTCGTGCATGTGCAGGACGACGTGATCCCGCACCGCATGAGCCGCACGGATCCGGAGGGCGAGGACGAGGAGCGCCGCCTGTTCTACGTGGCGGTCACCCGCGCCGAGCAGCTGCTGTTCATGAGCTACCCGATGATCAGCGAGACGCATGACTTCCAGCGCATCATCAACCGCCCGAGCCGCTTCCTCACCCGGCTGCCCGATGGCAGCTACGACGAGGCCCAGCTGGAGTGGCACGACAACGACTGGTGATAGGCCACTGGGCACTGGGCTGGGGCATACTTCCGTGACAATTCCTGTCTCGCTGGAACTTATCAAGGCCCGAAATCTGCGGCCAGCGGCCGGCAAGGCCACTGGGCACTGGGCTGGGGCATACTTCCGTGACATTTCCTGTCTTGCAGGAACATATGCAGGCCCGAAACCTGCGGACCGCGGCCAGCAAGGCCACCGGTCACAGGGCTGGGGCATTCTCCCGTGACAATTCCTGTCTCGCTACAACATAAAAGGCCCGAAACCAGCGGACAGCGGCCAGGTTTTGCCCAAATGAGACGCGAAAACTGCCCCGATTTGCGTCTTTTGTCGATTTTAGGAAGATTTAATTAAGGGTCCCCGCAAGGTTCTGACACTTGCTGCGCCCTTTATTCATGGGCTCTCCCGATTGGAACAAGCCTTGCCGGGACTTTACCGGCCGCATACTCGATTTTAACTGTTAATTGAAAATTCGTATAATCTCCACATGAGACCGGGGCACACAATCCAGCAGATCGAACGCACTCCGTTCGCGCCGTCCACAAACGGAAGCAACGGTGATGTCATCTCGGAACACAGCGTCGTCGGGCGCAGCCAGGTTCCCGTCACCCAGCAGGCGCTGGAGCGTGACCTGCGCAAGCTCGGCCTCGGGCCCGGCATGGACGTGCTGGTGCACTGCTCGATGTCCAGCCTCGGCTGGGTCTGCGGCGGAGCCCAGACAGTGATCAGCGCGCTGGTGAATGTCGTCACCCCCGATGGCACGATCGTGATGCCGGCCTTCACCACCTGGAACACGGACCCCGCCAACTGGCAGAACCCGCCGGTCCCGGCGGAGTGGCACCAGAGCATCCGTGAGGAAATGGCCCCCTACATCCCGCAGATCTCCCCGAGCCGTGGCGTCGGCCGCGTGGCGGAGCTGTTCCGCAGCCTGCCCGGCGTGAAGCGCAGCATGCATCCGATCGTCAGCGTCTGTGCCTGGGGCCGCCTGGCCCATGAAATCACCCGTGAGCATCCGCTGGACTGCCAGTTCGGCGAGCGCTCCCCGCTCGGCCGGCTGTACGAGCTTGACGGCCAGGTGCTGTCACTCGGCGTGCGCACCAATTCGACTTTGCACCTCTCCGAGCACATCGGCCGCTGGCAAGGCAAGCGCATGCAGCGTGAGGGCTGCAGCATGCTGATCGACGGCCAGCGCCGCTGGGTGGAGTTCGAGGACCTCGCCAGCGATGACAGCGACTTCATCGCCATCAAGGATGAGTTCGAGCGCGACACCGAGCACACGCTGTATGGCAAGGTCGGCAGCGCTGACAGCCGCCTGGTGCGCGTGAGTGCGATGGTGGACTACGGCGCCTGGTGGATGGAGCAGCACCGCAACAGCGGCAACAACGAAGCCAGCGCTGCAGCCGCCGCCGGCTAGGAGGCCTGGCGCAAGCCAGGCGGAATGGAGTGTTGCTCTGAGAGCAACAAGGCCCTGTAGCTCTAAGAGCTACACTCCGAGTGCACACCGCGAAGCAATGAGCAATGAAGAATGAACACTGAGCCTGACGGTCAGTTAACTCCTCTGTGAAACTCTGTGGATCTCTGTGTTGATCAAAGCCCTGTCCTCCATATTGCCAAGAAGTAGCGGCGCACGCTTCGTGCGACTGGGAGTGGATGCCGCGAAGTAATGAGCAATGAAGAATGAGCAATGAGCCCGACAAATATTCCATTCCTTAGCGACTTATCGTTATGGAATCTCAATAAATACCGCACGTTGCCAATTCCACACGAAGTAGGGCGGCGGTAACACATGAAGTAGGGCGGCGGTAACACCGCCGCCGGGATGGGGTGTTACCCCATCCCTACTTCCATCTCGATACCCTAACTCGCGCCACGCCTTGCACCGCTGTCACATCTCGCGTGTTGGCTTCGCAGGGCGACGCCGGTACTTGGCGAGCATAGGGAAATTGTTTCCTTGGATTCCTCAGCGTCCCAGCGACCCAGGGTTAACCAGAACCGCTCCGAATGCCTCGTTGCTGCCCGAGCGCATGCGAGCCGCGCAGTCGCGCGAGTGACAACTTGCTCGCCAGTCTGGTTTTATTGACGCGGAGGCGCTGAGATTGAAGAGAGGCGCGGAGAAACATAAGGAGAGGAATTCCCAAAGGAAGGTTGTACCGGCGCGGCCTGGCCGCGACTGGGAGTGAGTGCCTGGAAGTTCGCTTGTCAGAGAGAGTGGCAATACTGGATATGCCTTATGTCATGATGCTTTCGTGGCAGATGGTCCCGTTCGTATGACCACAGAGCCACAGAGTACACAAAGAAGATGTTGGCAACATACCCTCACTCGCGCCACGCCTTGCACCGCTGTCACATCTCGCGTGTTGGCTTCGCAGGGCGACGCCGGTACTTGGCGAGCAAAGGGAAATTGTATCCTTGGATTCCTCAGCGTCCCAGCGACCCAGCGTTAACCAGAACCGCTCCGAATGCCTCGTTGCCACCCGAGCGCATGCGAGCCGCGAAAAAGTCACATAGTCAATCAGTCACATAGTCAACAACCGCCATTGAGGGAATTCTCGATGCATGTGGTTGACTGTTTGACTTCTTGACTGATTGACTGGGCTCCGGCCCACTAGCCGCCCGAGCGCAGGCGAGCCTATTCCCCCGAAACCCGAAACCGGAAACCCGAAACCCATTGCCAGACTCTCGTCTGGCCTCCCGCTACTGCGGGTCCACCTCGATCAGCACGTCGCCAACCGCCACCGTGTCCCCCGGCTTGATGTTCACCTTGCGCACGGTGCCCTCGCAGACGCTGCCGATCTCGTTTTCCATCTTCATCGCCTCAAGCACCAGCACGATCTGCCCGAGCTCGACCTTCTCGCCGACCTTGCAGGATACGCCAAGCACCTTGCCCGGCATCGGCGCCACCACGTTGGTCTCAGCGCTGCCGCCGCCCATGCCGGCACCCATCGCCTCCAGCAGCTTCTCCAGTGAGTCCTGCTGCGGGTTCTTCATCTCGCTGCGGAAGGAGCGGTTGGCGTGGATCACCTCCACGAGCCGGCCCTTGTCCTTGCGGAACTCATAGAAGCCGACATGCCCGTCGATGGACAGCGTCAGCGAGGTCGGCTTGTGCTCGATGATGCGCATGCGCACCTGCCGCCCGTTCACCGTCGCGAGGAATCCCTCCTCGGTGGCGGTGTCGACGTGGATGTCGATGTCGAAGTGCTCGTCGTTGATGTCGGTGATGATCTTCATTGGCTTGCCTAGTTCGGGAGATAGCTGGTGCTGGCCAGCCTGTTGACGAGCGCCCAGCGGCGCCCCGCCTCACGGTCGTCGGCCTGGTTGCTGACGATCACCTCGCTGCGGTCCAGGTAGTACTTCAGCGCCGCCGCCAGCGCGATCTGCTCGCTGCTGATGCCCTCCTGCGGGCCGCTGACCAGCTTCTTGACCTGCTCCTCGCTGAAGTGGTTGTCAACGAAGGCGGTGGTGAAGTCGCCGCTGCGGAACACCGGGTGGCTGAACACGAAGTCGTGGAACGGGATCGTGGTGCGCACGCCGGTCACGATGAACTCATGCAGCGCGCGCAGCATGCGGATCGCCGCCGTCTCGCGGTCCGGCCCGTAGGTGATCAGCTTGGCAACCATGCTGTCGTACTGCGAGGGGATGTCGAAGCCCTCGTAGGCGCAGGAGTCCAGCCGCACGCCGGGGCCCTGCGGCGGGATGTAGCGGTTCAGCAGACCTAGCGCCGGCATGAAGCCGCGGTAGGGGTCCTCGGCATTGATGCGTGCCTCGAAGGCCCAGCCCTTGATCTCCACATCCTCCTGGCGGAACTCGAGCTTCTCGCCGGCCGCCACGCGGATCTGCTGGCGTACGAGGTCGATGCCGGTGATCATCTCCGTCACCGGGTGCTCCACCTGCAGGCGGGTGTTCATCTCCATGAAGTAGAAGTCGCCCTTGCTGTCCAGCAGGTACTCCACCGTGCCGGCGTTGGCATAGCCCGCTTCCTTCGCGAGCGCCACGCTGGCGGCGCCCATCTTCTCCCGCAGCTCAGGCGTGAGCGCCGGGGAGGGGGCCTCCTCGATCAGCTTCTGGTGGCGGCGCTGCACGGAGCAGTCGCGCTCGCCGAGGTGCACCACGTTGCCATGCTCGTCGGCGATGATCTGGAACTCGATGTGCTTGGGGTTCTCGATGTAGCGCTCGATGAAGATCGAGTCGTCACCGAAGGCGCCGCGCGCCTCGTTCTGGCAGGAGCTGAAGGCCTTCTCCATCTCCTCCATCTTCTTCACCACGCGGATGCCGCGCCCGCCGCCGCCGGCGGCAGCCTTCAGCATCAGCGGGAAGCCGGCCTGCTTCGCGAACTCGATCGCCTCCTCCACGCCGGCCACCGCACCTTCCGTGCCGGGGCTGATCGGCGTGCCGGCCTTCTTCGCCAGCTCCTTGGCCTTGACCTTGTTGCCGAGGTCACGGATCGCCTGCGCGCCGGGGCCGATGAACTTCACCTTGGCCCTGTCGCAGGCCTCGGCCAGCAGCGGGTTCTCCGAGAGGAAGCCGTATCCCGGATGCAGCGCATCGACCTTGTACTTGCGGCAGATCTCGATGATCCTGTCGATGTTGAGGTAGGTCTCCGCCGGGGATGTGCCCGGCAGGTTCTCCGCATAGTCCGCCAGCACGATGTGCAGTGCATTGGCATCCGCGTCGCTGAACAGCGCCACGCTTTCAATGCCCATCTCACGGCAGGTGCGGATGATCCTCACCGCGATTTCGCCTCGGTTAGCAACCAGGATGCGCTTGAACATAGATCCTGATTTTATCACCGGCCCAGTGCTCATCCGATCTGCGAAATGAGACCAGCAGTAGCGCAGAACCGGCCTGCAGTTCCACTATAATTAGCGCGCCAAAAGCCGGTGGCGCGGTTTTACCACGCAGCCCCGGCTCCCGATTAGCTATCCGGTGAAAGGCGGGCAAGCCCTTCCCGGCGATGCGCATGGCCTGCGCGGGTATCATGTGCAGTCTGGTGACAGGAACATGTTGATCAAGCATTTCGGCAAACTGATGGTGCTATTCGCGGTGTTCGCACTGTGCAGCAACGCATATGCACAGGGCAACCGCCGCACGACCGAGAAGGACTACACCTTCAAGGCGCGTGAGATTGAAAGCGGCAAGATGCTGGAGTTCAGCGAGCTGACCGCCGACAAGCCGCTCGTGCTGCATGTCTGGGCGCCGGACTGCCCGCACTGCCAGCGTCACATGCCCTACCTCTCCAGCCTCTACAAGAAGCTGGACCACGAGAAGGTCAATTTCGTCACCTACAGCGTCACCGGCAAGACCAATGACGCCCAGAGCTTCCTCAAGAAGCGCAACCTCGAGTTCCCCACCATCTGCCTCTCCAACGGCAGCTTCTCCAAGGACCTGAAGGACGGCGGCTGGCCGAACACGATGGTGTTCGGCGTGGACGGCAAGCTGGTCGGCTCCTGCGACATCAACGGCCCCAGCTACGTCGAGACGATGGAAAAGCTGGTGGAGAAGGCGGAGGAGCAGTTCGACGAACTGCGTGCCGAGGAAGAGGCCCAGGCCGAGGAAGAGGCCAGCAAGGAATCAGACGGAACCAACTGGTTCGAGGACTGATTTTCCCCATTTCTTCTCATTGATCATCTCCACTGAGATTGCTTTGGCTTGATCGCGTTTGCGCGCAGCCCTGGCCCATATCCGCCTCATTCCATCTCCCAGCGCCGCACCCCGCTCTGGAACAAGACTTTAGCCCCACAGGTCTAAGGTGACATATAGGTGTAGTTCGGAATATCCATATCGAAAGCCAGAATCTGGCGCGGTACTGTTTCGCAGTGCCACCAGCCGGGTAACACATCTGGTTTGGAAAAAGGAAGGCGTGATATGCGATCGACGAACATTCTGAAAGTGATGATGAGCCTGATGGCCCTGGCGATGGTCATGGCACTTGGGATCAACCGTGCTGATGCCGCCCGCGGCAGCGACTACTCCTTCTCCGCCACTGAGATGTTCAGTGGCGAGACGATGGACCTCGAGGCCCTCACCGCGGAAGCTCCGCTGGTGTTCCACATCTTCAGCCCGGAGTGCCCGCACTGCCAGCGCCACATGCCCTACGTCAAGAACCTGTACGGCAAGCTGGACGGCAAGGCGGTCAACTTCCTGATGTACTCGGTCGACAGCTCTGAGCGTGAGACCCAGCGCTTCATGGACAGCCGCAGCCTGAGCATGCCTGTCGTCGTGGACGGCAACGGCCAGTTCAGCGAGCTGTTCAAGCGCGACGGCTGGCCCACCACCGTGGTGCTGGGCAAGGGCGGCAAGCTGATCGGCACCTGCGACACCAACGGCCCGAGCTACGTGGACGAGGTGGTGGAGCTGATCGCGAAGGCCCAGAAGGACTACTACAACTAAGGAAACACTGCCTGCCTGGGGAGGCGGCAAGCAAAACCGGTTCCGGTGCAAGCCGGAACCGGCAGCTACTACGGATACCAAGGAGCGGACGGGCTGCCCATGAGCGGCCCGTCTGCTTTTTGCTTTGCAGGCACTGCAAAGCTGCGCATGCGCTTGAGGCCGAGGCTGTCAGCCTGGCAATCGCCCCTCACGCCACCCGGCTGGCCGCGCGACAATACTGCTCATGGCAGGGCCGGGCCGAGTGCGTACAGCTTTCCGTCAAACCCTCCAACATAGATCACCCCGTCTGCGCCAATGCTCGTGGAGCTGATCATCGATGTCGGGGAGTTGTAGGTCCAGGCGATGCTGCCATTCCGGTTGATGGCATGCACCTTGTTATCGAAGGTTGCAAGGTACATCGTGCCGTCATTCCCGATCGCCACGGACTGGCTGCCGGTATCCCCGAGCTGCAGTTCCCAGTCCAGGCTGCCATCCGGGTTTCGGGCCAGCAGCTTGTTGGAAGTGATGGTGTAGAACAACGTGCCATCCAGGCCGATGCCCACGCTGCATCCGCTTCCGCCACTCAGGTTGTTGATCACCGACCACTTCAGTGTCCCGTCCGGCCGGACGGCATAGAAGTTCTCGTCCAGGTCGCTCACATGGATGCTCCCGTCAGCGCCGATGGACGGAGTCGTGTAGATTCCGTCACTGCCCGCGTAGGTCCACTGCAGGTTGCCGTCCTGGTCCAGGCAAAAGAGGTCTGTGCCCTCTCCGAAGTAGATGTTGCCATCCGCCCCCTCCGAGATCCCGCACCAGATCGAGCCGCCGGTGTCGTAGGTCCAGGCTTCCGAGCCTGCCGGCGTCATCGCGTAGAGCTTCCCGTCAAAGCTGCCGATGTAGATCTTGCCGTCGCTGCCGACCAGTGCCGGGGATCGTATCTCATCCGCCGTGGGATGGCTCCACAGCAGGCCGCCGCTGCTGTCCAGCGCATAGATGCTGTTGTCAAACGAGCCGAAGTAGATGTTGCCGGAGTCATCCAGCGCCGGGGAGGATGATATCTCCCCTGCGGTGGCATAGTTCCACTTCTCGCTGCCGTCCGGGTTGAGGGCGTACAGCTTGTTGTCATAGCTGCCGAAGTAGACCGTTCCGTCACTGGCAACTGCCGGCGTGCAGCCAATGAATCCACCGCTTGTGAATGTCCAGCGCAGGTTGTCATCCTGGGGACCGGCTGACTTGCTGCGCCTCGTGCCGCGCAGGTCATGTCCGTCATTGCCCCAGGTGTGGACGGGATTGATCTCCTCATTCACTGCAATCCAGTCACCGCCGACCGTCTGGGCCCCCTTGTCATCAGTCACCCTGACGGAGGCCCGGTAATTGCCGATCTGGCCGTAGTAATGTGTCACCGTGGTGGATATGCCATAGGACTCATAGCTGCCGTCCCCTTCGAAGTCCCATTCGTAGAGCACGATGCTGCCGTCTGGATCAAAGCTGCCCGAGGCGTCCATCGTCACCCACAGTTCGTTCTCGCCGCCGTCCGGGCTGGCGGTGACAATCGCCACCGGCAGGTCATTGCCGGCCACGTTGACGGTCAGGCCGAGGCTGTCCGTGTCCTCCTGGCCGCTGTCGTCGGTCACCTTGACGATTGCCACGTATGCGCCGGGCTGCACATAGGTGTGCTGCACCATCGGGACATCACTGAATGAATCGTACAGTCCGTCCCCGTCCCAGTCCCAGGAATAACCGGTGATGGTTCCGTCGTCGGAACTGTCAGAGGCGTCAAGCGTCACGACGAGCGGCGCGTCACCTGACAGGACACTCAGGTCGAGCTGTGCATTCGGTGAGTAGTCCGTCTCCGCCTCCGCATTGATCTGGAGGAAATCAGTCGCCTGGGCACCCTCATTGTCAGTGACACGCAGCCTGACGTTGCGGATCCCGGGAAGCTGGAATGTATATGAAACCAGCGGGTCATCCGAGAAGGAATCATAGGCACCGTTGCCATCCCAGTCCCAGGCATACTCAACAATCGCACCGTCTGCGTCCGTGCTCAGTGAAGCATCGAAGTTGACGGACAGCGGGGCAATCCCGAATTCAGTGCTGGCCTGCAGGTCGGCCACGGGCACCTCGTTGTCAATTGAGAACACCGAGACCAGCAGGCTGTCAATGTCGCTCGCGCCCTGGGCATCCCTGGTGCGCAGCCGCACGGTATGCAAGCCGGGTTCATTGAAGGTGTGGCTGATCAGGGGACTGTCGTTGAACACTGTGAACCCTCCCTGCTCATCCCAGTCCCAGGCATACTCCACGACGGCATTGTCATCAGTGCTGGCGGAGGCGTTGAAATCCACCGTCAGCGGCGTCAGCCCGCTCGTGGCACTTGCACTGAATTCCGCGGACGGTGCGATGTTCTCCGCCGGCAGCACATTGACTGCCAGTGTGTCCACGTCCCACAGGCCCTCGCTGTCCGTCACGCGGAACTTCACGTTGTACGTCCCCGCCTGCGAGTAAGTCTGCGGATCCGGCTCAAGGCTGTCAGTGCCGGTTTCATAGATGCCGTCGCCATTGAAGTCCCATGCGAATCTGAGGGAGAATTCATCATCCTCATCGTCGTCAGCCATGCCAGTGAACTGCACCTGCAGTGGTGCCGGACCGCTTTGCGGATCCGCCAGCGCGCTGGCAGCCGGCCGTGAGTTCCCGTCCACGAACAGGCTGACACTGCCCAGTGCCACCGCATTGCCATCCGCATCCGTGCCGCGCACCAGTGGGCGGATGATGCCCGGCCGGCTGGTGTCCACGCTGAACTGCCCGCTGCTTTCGCCGGTCAGCTCAAACAGTCCGTCTCCATCGTTGTCGAAGCTGTAGAGCTCAGCGCCACTGGCTGTCACGATCACCTGCTCCCCGGTCTTCACGCCTGTTTCAGGAGTACTCACGGAGAGCTGCAGGCCGGCTCCGGTCAGCGGGTCGGCCCAGGCCAGTTCGGAAGGGGCACTTTCATTGCCGTTGAAATCCACCGCCGTTATCCGGAAGTAGCGCCTGCTGTAATACCCGTGGATGATGGCGCGGTTGCCACCTTCCAGCAGTGGCGCTTGGACTACACCGGCGCTGTGCGGGTTGATGAAGCTGTGGTTGGCATGGTAGATCCGGTAACCGGCCAGGTCGTCAGCCAGCACGTCATTCCACTGCAGCTCGACTCCGCCGGAAACAGGGCTCGGGCTGAGTCCGCTGGGTGCCGCGGGGACTGCCAGGTCACCGGGCCGGCGCATGTCCAGTCCGAGCCCCATCACGTCCACACTGCTTCCCTTGTCCACTAATACCATTACGAGGAAGTTCCCGGCACTGCTGAGCCCCAGCGATTCAGGCAGCAGAATGTGCAGGTGGCTGTCAGTATGTGGTCCGCTCCAGTTCCAGCGGCCGGTTCCGTAGTCAGCATACGCAAGCTTGAAATCAGAGCCTGGATCGCCGGGGAAGCGGTCCAGCAGGTTCACATCCACAGTCAGGATGCCAGGCTGCAGGGAACCACAGGGGATCCGGTAGATCGCATAAGCGGTCCTGCCGGAAAGGCTCTCCAGCCGGCTGGCTTCACCGTTCTCACTGACGCCGATTGGTCCCTCGAGGAAAGTCTCCCGCCCGCTGACGAAGTGGTCCTCCTGCAGTGCGTTGGCAGCATCGCGCTCCCAGGGCTGTACGGCGTCCGCGGGCAGCTGAAGTGGCCAGTGCATATTGGCCGGTGCCGGCGCTTGTGCAACTGGTTGATCCGCGGCGAAAAGCGGTGTTGACTGGCCGGAACCGCAGGATGCTGCAAGCAGGATGCATATTGCAAACGAAAGGAGGTACACGGAAGACCGGGGCATTCGAATTCCTCGTAGCTGGGATGCCCGATGTATACCGCTTCTGGTTGGCTTATGTCAAATCGCTGGTTACTTCATCAGTGGCCGGCAGCGGCTCCGCCATCCGGGCATCGACAAGTCACATTGCTTGCCGCTTCAGTCAATCCCGATCAGTAACGGGGCAGCAGCACCTTCAGGTCACCGCTGTCCTCGTCGAAGTAGCTCACGACATAGCGGCCGTTCACAAGGGCCACCGCCGGGTTGAGGCCGACATTTTCACTGTCGTCATCGTCAATCAGGCGTGCCGGAACCCAGTTGGTATTGTTGGAGGAGTTTGCCAGCGAGACCAGAAACTTCCCGTTCACATGCATGGCGGCAAACGCACGGGTGCCATCGTATCCGATGCACAGTGAGCCGTCTCCGCCGCTCAGGTTCGCCAGTGGGTCGCCGTCATCGTAGTCCCAGCTTGATCCCGTCTTGTTGTTGGAACGGATGTAGAGGATGCGGTTGCTGGTCAGGTTGTTGAAGGCGATGATCGGAAAGCCGTTGCGGCCCAGCGTCATGCGGCAGTTCACGCCGACATCCTCGCCGTTGACGCTGTGGGCATCGACGATCGCGCCCCAGCTGGTTCCGTTGGCATCATCCGCGCGGATGTACTCCAGGTCCTGGTCGGAGACGTTGTAGTAACACACCGCCGGGTTGCCATCCACTATCTGCCCAGAGCAGTACCGCCCCGTGTCATCTGCATTGGACACCACGTTCACGGGTGTGCCCCAGGACGTACCCTGGGCATTCGTGGACTGCACGTACAGCAGGTCGCCATTGTCCTCGTCATAGTAGAAGCAGCCGAAGCGGAACAGGTCCTCGTTGAATACCAGCGAGTTGTAGAGGCCATACTGCGATCCACTGTCAATTGAGGCTGGGGCAGTCCAGGCACCGCCGCCGTTCAAGGTATCCTTCACCACAAAGCGCAGGTCTCCGGTTGCTTCATCGATGTAGGTGATCAGCAGGGAATTCTCGCTGGCATCCGTCATGATGCTGACCTGGCCGCTGCAGAAATCAGCTCCCGAGATCACCAGGGGTTCCGTCCAGTTCGTGCCGCTGCTGTCATGGCTGAACATGAACTCCAGCTCATCATCGAGGCCGTCGCGGTAGGCGATGGCGATGCCGCTCCGGAAGCCGACCAGCGAACTGGAGATGCCGTCAAGCGCCCCCGTCTCCACGCGTGTCGGGGAATGGTTATAGACCTCCACCATCATCTCGGCAACTCCCACAGCGCCCCTGCTGTCGTACACCTCGACCCTCACCGGATAGAGCCCGGTTCGCTCGTAAGTGACACCGAAGCTGGCACTCTCCTCATCCGTGTCAGTCTGCTCATGGTTGCCATCGCCATCTTCATCGAAGAAGAAGGTCAGCTCCTCCTCACCTTCAGGATTCATGGCCGTGACGGAGAAGTTGTTGAAGATCGTCAATCCATCCGGCTTGAGGTACAGCCGCTCGGGACCCGAGATATACACCACCGGCGGTTGGTTGATCCTGATGTCTATGTTGAGGGTGTCCACGTCCCAGGCACCGGCGGTGTCCGTGACCCTGAACTTCACGTTGTAGGAGCCCGGAGTGTCGTACTGCACCGTGCCAGGTGCAAGCGTGTCCGTATCCGCTTCGTATATTCCGTCGCCATCGAAGTCCCAGGCAAAACTCAGCTGCTCCTCACTGTCCTCCTGGTCCTCGGCAATGCCCGTGTAGTTGATTGCCGCATCCTGGAAACCGCCATAGTCCAGGTAATCCACGGACTTGTCAGATGTGGCGCTGGCAACGGGACGCGAGTTGCTGCTGACGATCAGGCTGACTGAGCCTAGCGCTAATCGCTCACCGCCGCTGCCGCTGGCCCGCACCCGCGGGCGGATGATGCCGGGCTGCGATGTGTCAACGGAGAAGCTGCCATTAGTATCAGCGGTGATGTCGAACACGCCATTGCCATCAGTGTCATAGTCGTAGCTGTCCGCGCCGCTCACGCTGATGCTGAGCGGCTCACCCAGTCCCGCGCTGACATTGCCCGCGCTGACAAGCAGGACCAGCGGTTCCCCAGCCAGCGGGGTGACTGCCACCTCATCGGAGAGCTCACTGGCATTGCCATTGTGGTCAACAGAACGCAGCCGTACGAATGTCTCGCCTGCCAGTCCAGTCAGTACTGTATGGGTGCTGCCCTCGATCCAGCCCCGGCTGCGCACGCCGGCGGCATCAGGGTTCACGAATGACTGGGCTGACCAGAAGATCTCGTAGCCCGCCAGGTCGCCGGAAAGCACCGGGAACCACTGCAGCTCCGCGCCGCCCGCGACAGCAGTGGCGGTCAGGGCGATCGGCACAGGCGGGGGCGTACTGTCATCCGCATTGCGCATCCCGAGGCCAACTCCCACGATGTCCACATTGCTGCCACCGTGGCAGAGCAGGGTGGCTAAGAAGCTGTTCACGGGGCTGAGCGCACCGTTCTCCGGCAGGGCCAGTCGCACATGGCTGTCAGAGAAGGGGCCCTGCCACTGCCAGCGGCCCGTGCCGTAGTTGGCAACTCCCACGTAGTATTCCGACAGGCCGGCATCCGAGTGGGCCAGCAGGTTCACGTCCAGCGAGAGCACGCCCGGTGACTCACCGCCCGTGGGGATCCTGTATGTTGCCCAGGCAGTCTGCCCGGAACCGCTCTCCAGCCGGGTGGCCTCACCGTTCTCGCTGGCACCTTCAGTGCTCGTGCTGAAGGCTTCGCGCCCCGGCAGGAATTCGGACTCGGCCGAGATACCTGAGCCCTTTCGCTCCCAGGGCTGCACTGCATCCGCAGGCAGTTCCGCGGGCCATTGCATGCCGTTGATTTCAGGCTCCTCCAGCGCCGCAGCCTGCAGGGGAGCAGGGTTCTGGGACGGTGTGGAACCTGCACACGATGCAAGAAGCAGGGCAAGCAGGACGGCAGGCAGCAGTCTCAGGCAGTAAGCAGTCATCGGATATTCCTTTCAGGAGATGCCCGATGTATACCTTTCTGCTTGGCCCCTGTCAAATGGCTGCAGGCCTTGCTAGGGTCTGAAGTTCGTGAATTTCAGGCTGCCGCTGTTGCCCGTGATCACCACGAAGGGTCTGTCAGTCACGGAGCACATGTGGGAGAAGCCGTGTTCTGCCGGGATCACGACCTGTGGCGCTTCCCACTCAGTGCCCAGGGAATCCCTGGCCTGGATGAACATCGTGCCGAAGGCGGGGTTCTTGTAGCCGATGGCCGGCCGTCCGTCTATCACCGCAGCTCCCATGTGTGAGTTCGAGTTGCTGGCGTTGTCAAGCTGCACCGGCGTCTCCCAGGAAGATCCATTAATGTCGGAAGCAATGCAGAACATGACCCACTTGATGGTGTCATTGTCAAGGTAGAATATCCCCGGCCGCCCGCCCGTGACCACTATGTCGGCAAACAGCCCCGCCACATTGACATCGTCAACCACCACGGGTGCTCCCCAGGAGCTGCCCTGCGGATTCGCCGCCCTGAACCAGTGCAGCTCCGAGGAACTCTGCTGCCTGACGGCAATGCATGGCCGGCCGTTGACGATCTCCATATCGTTGCCCGCGTACATCGTACTGTCGTTCACCACCGCCGGTGCACTCCAGGCACTGCCCTGTGGATTCGCAGCCCGCACATACATCAGCGCGCCATCGCTCTTGCGCTTGTAGCTGATTGCCGGATTTCCGTCAGCAACCACCAGTCCCCTGATTTCAGATTCGCTCACGTCCGTCGTCACCACCATTGGCGCGGCCCAGCTGCTGCCATGGGCATCCAGGGCGCGCACGTAATGCAGCTGGTCGTCGGAAAGGCCGCTGTAGGCCACGGCAGGATTGCCATTGACTATGGCCATCCTCGGATAGAAGGTATTCAGTGCCGGTTCCCCGATGCCCACCGGTGTACCCCAGCCGGTCCCCTGCCAGTCGCTGGCCCGTATGTAGGTCAGCTGGGAAGTGCCGGAGCTGCCGAAGCAAATCCCCGGGAAGCCATCCACCTCCAGGCTGTAGCTGATGAAGCTGCCGGCAGTCCCGGGGATCTCCGCCGGGTCCGACCAGCCCTCCACCACCAGCGTGTCAATGTCAATGTCGAAGCGGCCCAGGTCATCCGTGACACGCAGGGCCAGCTGCTGGAAGCCGACCGTGTCAAAGCTCCGCTTCAGCAGCGGGTCCGTGCCCATGTCCAGCTCGAAAACCAGGTCGCCGTCCAGGTCCCATTCATACTTGGTGATCGTCGACGAGGATGTGCTGGATTCCGCGCTGAAGATGGCGTACTCGCCCTTGCCGATCAGGCTCTGTGCCATTGCCAGTTCGGCATGGACACCGCCATCCGTTGCCAGGATGGAGATCGTGTCAACGTCCCAGGCGCCCTCGCTGTCGGTCACCCGCAGCTTGGCATTTATGATTCCAGCTGCCGCGTAGCTCTGCAATGGAGGTGTGAGGGTGTCGGTTCCAGCTTCGAAGATGCCGTCTCCATCGAAGTCCCAGGCGAATTCAAGCGCACCGGGCTCGTCCTCTGCATCCTCGGCCTCGCCTGTGAATGTCACGTCCAGCGGAGCCAGGCCACTCTGTGGGTCCGCTGTGGCGCTGGCAACGGGCCGCGAGTTGCTGCTGACGATCAGGCTGACTGAGCCGAGTGCCACCCGTTCGCCACCGCTGCCGCTGGCCCGCACGCGCGGGCGGATGATGCCGGGGAGTGTTGTGTCAACCGAGAAGCTGCCGCCTGCATCACCGGTGATGTCGAACACGCCGTTGCCATCCGTGTCATAGTCATAGCTGTCAGCGCCGCTCACCAGGATGTTGATGGGATCGCCGACTCCGCCGCTGACACTGTCTGTGCTGACAAGCAGGGGCAGGGCTGCTCCGGACAGCGGAGTGACTGCCACTTCATCGGAGAGCTCACTGGCATTGCCATTGTGGTCAACAGAACGCAGCCGTACGAATGTCTCGCCTGCCAGTCCAGTCAGTACTGTATGGGTGCTGCCCTCGATCCAGCCCCGGCTGCGCACGCCGGCGGCATCAGGGTTCACGAATGACTGGGCTGACCAGAAGATCTCGTAGCCCGCCAGGTCGCCGGAAAGCACCGGGAACCACTGCAGCTCCGCGCCGCCCGCGACAGCAGTGGCGGTCAGGGCGATCGGCACAGGCGGGGGCGTACTGTCATCTGCAATGCGCATCCCGAGGCCAACTCCCACGATGTCCACATTGCTGCCACCGTGGCAGAGCAGGGTGGCGAAGAAGCTGTTCACGGGGCTGAGCGCACCGCTTTCAGGCAGGGCCAGGCGCACATGGCTGTCAGAGAAGGGGCCCTGCCACTGCCAGCGGCCCGTGCCGTAGTTGGCAACTCCCACGTAGTATTCCGACAGGCCGGCATCCGAGTGGGCCAGCAGGTTCACGTCCAGCGAGAGCACGCCCGGTGACTCACCGCCCGTGGGGATCCTGTATGTTGCCCAGGCAGTCTGGCCGGAACTGCTTTCCAAGCGGGTGGCCTCACCGTTCTCGCTGGCGCCGGTCATGCTGCTGCTGAACAGATCCCGCCCCGGCAGGAATTCGGACTCGGCCGAGATGCCCGAGGCATCGCGTTCCCAGGGCTGCACTGCATCCGCAGGCAGATCCGCGGGCCACTCCATGCCGGTGATCCCAGGCTGTTCCGGTATCTCAGGCGGCAGGGAAGCAGGGTTTTGGACGGCTGTGGATCCTCCACACGATGCAAGAATCAGGGCGAGCAAACTGGCAGGCAGCAGTCTAAGAACGTAAGCAGTCATCGGATATTCCTTTCAGGAGGTGCCCGATGTATACCCTTTATGTTTACCTGATGTCAAACAATCGGGTGAGCTCAGCATGATCAGCAAGAGTGACAAAGCAATCAATTAACATTGCAAAAACTTGACAGAATTAATATTTATGGTAAATTTTGTGTAGTAAAACTATTGGGTTGCGCATTCACATTCAAGCCAACCCGACAGGAGAGGACAGAATGGATCTTTGCCAGAAACTGCATGACGACCCCTGTGTACGCGCGCTTCTGTGGTGCCTGATCAGCACAGGCGACATGGACCAGGCCGGGCTGAAGGCCGCCGGCTTTTCCGATACGGAGACCCACGCCATCCTCAAGGACCAGCATAACCTGCTGCGCCGCATGAAGCAGCACATCCAGCTGGCCCAGCGCATGGGTGTGAAGGAAATGGCCTCGCTGATCCGCCACAAGCTCAATGAGCAGCTTGGCAATGTGAAGAAGGCCAGCGAACTGGCGAGCATCCTGCGCTGCCTGAAGGGCCTGCCGGACTGGCTGTTCCCGGAATGGGAGCGGACGGAGCTGACAAAACTGGCCGAGAAAGGGATTGCCAGCCTGAATGGAGTTGGCAACGGGAAGGCACTTCAGCCAGCCGGGGTGTAGCGGTGCGCCCCCGGCGCAATTGGGAGTGCATGCCAGGAAGTCCGCGTGGCAGACGAGCTTGGCAAGCTGCTGATTGCGCTTCGCGCCTTCGCGCCTTCGTGACCATGCCAGCGCTGGACTGACCACGAAGTCACGAAGACACGAAGAAAACACAGACACCGACGGAACGTCCCATGTCGCGATTGGGTATGCATGCCGCGAAGCAATGAGCAATGAAGAGTGAGCAATGAGCCTGACGAACATTGAATTCCTCTGTGGAACTCTGTGAGTCTCTGTGTTAAAGAAAACCGGGAATGCTTCCTCGCTGTCACCCGAGCTTATGTGAGGCGTTCCATTGTGCGCAAACAAGTTGCGCACCTCCGACTTCCTCCGCGACTCCGCGTTGACAAAACCTTCGCATGGATTCCTCATAGTGCCCGAGTGTAGCGAGCCGATGCGTGGCACGCAGCCGCGTGAGTTACATCGTGCTCGCCAGTCCGGTTTTATTGGCGCGGAGGCGCAGAGATTGAAGAAAGGCGCTGAGGGGATTGACAATGCGATTTGACGTAGGGCGGCGGTAACACCGCCGCCGGGATGGAGTGTTACCCCATCCCTACTTCAATCCTGCATTGCATTGTGCGCAAGTCACGCCGTGGCGTGACGCACCTGCAACCAGCAACCAGCAACCTGCTCCCTGCTTTCAGCTCCCTGCTCCCTATTCCACGTATATCCCGTAGCAGATCATGTTGCGGCCCTTGTCGATGTAGGCGATCACGGGCACGCCGAGTACCTCCGCCATGCAGGGCCGGGTGCCCAGCGCGAGGCTGTCGTCAACCAGCACGGCCGCTTCCCAGCTGGTGCCATCGGCATCCGCAGCGCGCTGGTAGTACAGCTCGGCCGTGAGGAAGTCGTACCACAGGATCGCCGGCCGACCGCCATGCATCCCGGCGCAGTACTCGCCGATCGCCGCGCCGGCCTGTGAGATCTCGCCATCGGCGGTCCACATCGAGGCCTGCGGGTCGGCGGCGCGCAGCCCGTAGATCGCAGTGTTCACCGGGATGTCAAACAGCACCGAGGGGCTGCCATCCTCCCTGACGATCAGTGCATCAGACAGGTAGCAGCTGGTCAGCACGGCGAGCGTGGTGCCGCTGTTGAACACCGGCAGCGGGCCGTTCATCACCGCGGTGTGGTAGCGCAGGCGGTTACTGGACGGTCCCGCCCAGTAGCTGAAGGCCGGCGCGCCCTGCACCTCCGCCAGGCATATCTGTGAGCTGGGGGCGCCGGTGATGCCGACATTGAACGGCCCGACGAAGTTCTGTGCGCTGCTGTCAATCGCCACGCAGAAGCGCAGCTCGCCACTGGCATTGTTGCGGTAGGCGACCATCGCCTGCCCGTTGATGTTCGCCAGGTCGACGCCGCTGAGCGCGCCGGTGGACTGCTCGAACACAAGCGTGTTGTACATGTCAGTCCCGCCGCTCTCGACCTGGCGCGCGAACACCGCCTCGCCGTTGCCACCACGGTCATAGGACGCCGCCACGGCAGCCGTGCCGTCTATCTCGGCCACCGCCACCTCGCAGAAGTTGGTGCCGCTCTGGCCGTACACTAAGTTGTCAATATCCCAGTCGCCATCGAACAGGGAATCCCCCTGCAGCAGGTAGACATGCCCGCCGGTGGTGCCCTGCTTGTAGGCGTAGGCGATCGTCGGCCGGCCGGCCACCTCGCAGACGTCCACGTCGAAGATCGTCTCCAGCGTGGGGTGGTTCCCGGTCATGTCGAACTCGCGGATCTGCCAGCCGGCGTTGTCAACCGCCACAACGTCCTGCACCTGGAAGGCCACGGCACCCTGCGGGTCACGTACCATCAGGATCAGCACGTACTCGCCACCCGTCTCCACGTCCACGCTGAACTGCGCCCCCATGTCAGCCGGGTTGTACAGGGCGTCACTGGTGTACAGCGCCGTCAGGTCGCCGAACACCCAGGTGTAGGACAGCGGGTCGCCATCGGGGTCGCTTGATGCGCTGCCATCCGCACTGACACTGAACGGGGCCACGCCGGTGAGCGGAGCAGCCTGCAGGCTAACCTGTGGCGACTGGTTGCCGAAGCCGACTGAGGTACTGGCGATGCCGATCGAGCTGCCGCTGACCGGATGCAGCCACAGCCCGCTGGCGGCCGGGACCATGATCGGCAGCTGCTTAGTGAAGTACAGCCGCTTGGAGGCTGCCTCCCCCGATGCATCGGCCAGCGGCCAGCTTTCGATCTCCAGCCCGCCCGGCGT
Source organism: bacterium (assembly GCA_020440645.1). Lineage (GTDB taxonomy): Bacteria > 4484-113 > 4484-113 > 4484-113 > JAFGCY01 > JAHEFU01. The sequence continues at coordinate 84,335 of JAGRNR010000008.1, forward strand.
GTCACCGGGGTTGGCGGGGTAGTCGGCCATCGTGCCGAAGTAGAGCTTGAAGTCCTGCACTGAGTTGCCGAAGTTGGCACCGATCGGCGAGATGTCGGAAATGTTGATCTCCCCGTTGCCATCGCCGTCCACGACGGATTCGACCTTCGTGAAGTCAAAGCTTCCGCCGGCAGCGGCCTTGCCGAAGTGGATTGCCAGCGGGGTCAGGTCGGAGATGTTGACCTCGCCGTTCTGGTCATAGTCACCCTGGTTGCGGTAGTACCAGTACAGCAGGCCGAAGTCGGGCGCGAAGTAGAGCTGCATGCGCGAGGCTTCCGTGCTCGGCGCGGCACTGCTGCTGCGCTCGCCACTGTCCGCCGGCTGGAACTCCAGCCTTGCCAGTACACCGCTGCCACTGAAGCCACTGCCATCCTCAGGATTGACAAGCACGATGCCGGCCTCGCTGTGCCCTGCCTCGGGCGTGAGGGCCAGGCTGAGGCTGTTGCCAGCCGCCCAGTCGCCGGCCGTGAATGCGCCGGCCTGCAGGGAATCGTCATGTTCGAGTGAGAAGTAAAGCGCGCGCAGGTCCTGCACGCCGTCCGCGATGATGCTGGCCACGGGCTGGCCATCGACATCGGACCATTGCACGCTGATACCGCGGGAATCCACCGTATCCAGCATGCTGCCGTCCAGCAGCTCCAGCCCATCCAGCCTGAGCGTGGCATGCGGGGACACTGTTGCGTCCAGCGCGGCATCGCCGGGGCGCGCATTGCTGCCGCAGGATGCCAGTGCCAGCACTGCGCAAAGCAGCATGGCGATCTTCTGTCTGCCGTATCTCATGTCAGCTCCCCGGACCACGCGGGGTCCGTGCTTTATACCCGCTGCCAGCGCCCGCTAACAGCTGTGGAGGATCAGAGGTTCTGCCCGAAGCAGATGCCAAAGCCGTCCGGATCGCGCACGACGAACTCCAGCATGCCGTAAGGCGCTTCCACCAGCCCGCTTGCGATCTCCGCTCCGTTGGCAACGCAGAACTCGTGGTAGCCGCGGGCATCAGACACGAGGATATGCGCATCCCAGCTGAAGTTGTCCAGCGAGAAGGCCGGCCTGTGCCCGCTGAGCTTCTCAGGCATTGACAGCATCAGGGCGGCGGCCCACAGCCTGACGATCGCGAAGCAGGTCGGATTGCCATAGCTGGACTGCAGGGCGAATCCCAGCCGGTCACGGTAGAAGGCGATGCTTGCCTCCACGTCGGCAACGAAAAACACCGGGCTGGTGCGGTAGCCAAGCACAGGGAAGTCCTGCTCGCTCCAGTTGTCCGCCGGCTGGGCCTGTGTGTGATCCATACCCTGATTCTAACCCGCGGTCTATTCCTCGGCGGGGGAATCGGCCAGGCGCCATTCGGTGGTAAGCGAATTGTCCAGCAGCTCCATCGGCAGCATCCACTTCAGCTGCGCCCCGAGGTGCCCGAGCACTTCTCGTTGCTCGAGGCAGATCATCACGCAGTTGCTCATGCCGACGAAGAAATGCGTCGGCACCGGCCAGCCGCACCAGCGCTTGAACAGCTGGTACAGCGTACCGCCGTGCGCCACGATGAGGATGCTGTCCGGTTCGCTGTGCCGCTGCTGGATGAATTCAATGAACTGCATGATGCGTACATTCACCTGCCCGTAGCTTTCGCCGCCGTAGTTGCTGAAGTCCGCACCCTCCGGCAGCTTGCGCTCGGCGTAGGCCGGGAACTTCGCAATGCACTGCTCGTGCGTCAGGCCCTCGAGCTCGCCGCCGTGGATCTCGCGCAGCATGTCGTGCGCATGGATCTCCGTGTTGCCGGTCTGGCCGCCGAGGATGCGCGCGGTTTCATGGGCGCGGCTGAGCGGGGAGCTGTAGACGGCGTCGAAGTGCAGGCCACGCTGCTCCAGCCACTTGCCGACGCTGCGCGCCTGGTCGCGGCCGAGGTCCGTCAGCGGGTAGTCCAAGCTGCCCTGGAAGATGCGCTTTAAGTTGCCTTCGCTCTGGCCGTGGCGGATCAGGATGACTGGCATCGGGCCGCTGGCTCAGTTGTCGAGCTGGATGCGGGCGTAGGTCGAATCGATGAAGAACAGCGAGCTCAGGTCGAAACCATCGGCCTGGCTGGCACCCTTCGCGGAGCTGGCACTGGCGGCCGGCTGGAAGGTGATCGTCGCCAGCACGCCGCTGCCGTCCTTGCCGCTGGCACCGTTCTTGCGGGTGATCGCCACCGGGACGAAGTCCGCCTGGTTGGCCAGCCCGAGGAACAGGATCTCATTGGCGGGGCCGAGGAAGTCGCCGGCCTCGACGCTGACTGGGGTATAGCCGTCGCTGTAGTTCACGCGGAAGGCCGCGCCGAACAGGTCGGAGATGTTGCTGGCACTGACGGTCACGATGCGCTGCCCATTGGAGCCGCTGTTCACTGCAAGCGTCACCGGGCTGGCGCCGTAGGTAACGTCCAGCGTGCGTGAGGCACCCTCGACGGTCACGCTGATCTGCGCGGTGCCGGCGGTGGCAGGCACGACCCAGTAAACGGTCGGGCCGGTGGTGCTGACGGAGGTCTCGGAGGTGGACTTGGCCGTCGCACGCAGGGTCAGGCTGAAATCGGGCGGGTTGAGCATCAGGCTGCCGGCGCTGACGGTCCAGTTCTTGAGCATCACCTGGCCGTTGCCGCCGCTGATGGTGGCGCTGAGCGGCACCACGCTGCCGGCGGAGATCGAACCGCCGCCGGTGTTGATCGCGGTCACGCTGACCTGGCTTGAGCTGCCACCGCCGCCCCCGCAGGATGCGAGCGCGAACAGCATCAGGATGCCGGTGATGGCCGTCAGGAAAATTCGCTTGGTCATTCAGTCTCCGCCTTGGTTACCTGGCTGTTTTAATTCTACCCAATGGACAGATTGGATGACGTAATGGTTTGGTTGGATGTTTGGAATGTAACGGGCCAGCAATGAGCAATGAAGAATGAGCAATGAGCCTGACTACACTTCTGATCACTTCCAAACACTCTTCCATTTGAATCAGGATTGTGCATTCAGGTTGCTTCGCATTGCATTCAGCATCCTGCAGCACTCGTCGTTCAGGGCCATGCATTTTCCTGAAGCATCGCGGCTGACCAGGTTGATTTCCACTGCCAGCATGAGCAGGGTTTCCACCTCCCTGGCGGATCCCAGTGCAATTGAGGAGAACCTGGCAAAGTCCTTACGGGAATTCCTGCCGAAGCCTTCGGCGATGTTTGCTGGAATGGACACCGCGGCCCTGCGCATCTGGCTGGTAAGGCCAAACTTCTCATCGCTCGGGAATCTCGCTGTGAGAAGGTAGATCTCCTTTACCAGCTGGAATCCCCGCTTCCAGACAGTCAGATCCTGAACACGAGTAACTTGTCTTCCCATGAAATGATTGTAACATAAATACAAAACATGTCAATATACCGATACTTGACGAGTTGGTGGTGGATACAGTCTGAAAGGACTGAATAAAGGCAATGCAGGTCAGACTCATTGCTCACTCTTCATTGCTCATTGCTGGAGGATTCAGTTGGTTAACAGCGAGCAGACAGGAAGTTCACCAAATCACTGCAAAGGAAGGAATTCGAGATTGTCAAACGCCACCTCGACGCCCCCCGCCGCATACAGGCCGAAGTCGCCCATGTGCGGCATGTCGTCGCTGTGCTTGTAGACTTCCACCCCGTTGATAAAGAAGCTCAGCTTCCCATCCTGGGCCACCACGCGCAGGCGGTTCACCCCCGTCAGGCGCACCGCGCTGTGCTGCGTCCATTGTGACAACGCCAGCGGGCGGTCCTCCACGCTCTGCTCGATCGCATACCAGCCGTCGGCCACGAGGAAGCGGAACTGGTTGAAGCCCCCGCCGCCGGTTTCCCAGTCGCGCAGGTAGATCCCGTAGCCGCCCTGCGGCTCACCCTGCACCAGCTCCACGTCCACGCTGAGGTCGAAGTTCATCGCCTTCTCCGGGAAGGGTGAGAGCCCGATGTACTGCGTGTCCAGCGTGTTGATGTAGTAACGGTTGTCGCGGTAGTAATACTCCACTTCGCCGTAGCTGCCCTTGTAGAAGCTGGCATCGGTGGAGAAATCGTCCTTGAAGATCTTCGGTGTCGGGCGGTCGGCGAACACCTTGAAGTCGTCATACTGCACCAGGCTGCGCCGGGTGGCGAACATCCCGAAGCCGCCGCGCGTGAGCTGCGTCTCCTTCAGTGAATGCACCTCGACGCCGTTGATGTAGAAGGTCAGCTGGCCACGGGTGTTGTCAACCCCGAGCTGCACCGGCTTGCCGGACTTGACGAGGTCCGTCAGCTGCGGGCTCGTGACCACGCTCGTCTTGTCATCCTTGTAGCGCAGCACGGCGAAGGCCCCGCGGTTGTAGATCAGGAACAGCATGAAGTCCGAGCCGCCCTGGCGCTCGTTGTAGTTGAAGCTGATGCCGAAGCCGCCGCCGTCCTTGTCGCTGGAATCCAGCAGCTGCGCGCTGACCTCCACGCTGTATTCCTCGAGGTCCTCCAGCAGCACGCTCTGGCCGTAGGCCTCGCTCTTGGTCGTGTCGATGCGGTACTGGCCCTTGTCATAGCCGAAGCGGCGTTCATCAAGCTGGCCGCTGTAGAAGTAGGTGCCGCTTTCACCGCTGAAGTCGTCGATGAAGTAGAGGTTGCTTGGTGCCGCGCTCGCACGCACAGTGCCCGCCAGCCAGCAGGCCGCAATACAGGTCAGCAGGATGCTCGCTCGCAGCAGGGTGCGCATCTCAGCTGCCACCCGCGGCTGGACGCTTGCCTTCCTTCTTGGAGCTCAGCTCGAGGTTGATGAACTCGCGGTCGCCCATGTTGATCTTGGCCGGCACCTCGCGCCCGTCCTGCATCACGCTCCACAGGGTGTAGGGGCTCTGCTGGATGCGGAAGCTGAACTTGTGCCCGCTGAAGGACTTGCCCTGGATGTCCACCGGGGCGATGCCCTCATCATTGATGCTCACGGTCAGCGGCAGCAGGTTGAGGCTGTCGAACACATTGATCTTCACCGCCGTGCCATCGCCGAAGTCAAGCAGCGGCACGAGCCACATCAGCTCCTCATAGTCATAGGTGCCGCCGGCCTTCGGGAAGCTGCGCTCCATCGGCTGGGTCTCGTCACGCTTCTCGCGCACCACGATCTGGTCCGCCTGGTAGGCCACGTCGGAGTAGTAGGTCTGGTTGTTGTAGACCACCTTGCGCGTGGAGCGGATCGGCTGCAGGTTGTCAACGTCCACCACGCATTCGCTGCTCTCGGAGGAACCGGCATTGCGCCCGACGTACTTGAAGCGCCAGACCTTGCGGCCCTCCGTCTCCTCCTTGAGGATGCGGTAGTAGGCGGTGGCGATGCGCGCGCCGCCCTTGTCGAAGATGCCGAACTCGAAGGTGGAGTCGTGCACGAAGCCGGGCTTGTGCAGCGGCGGGTTCTCCAGCGCGTCGGAGCCGAAGGTGTAGGTCTGGGCGAATGAGCTGGCAGGCAGCAGAAGCAGAAGCAGCAGCAGGAGGGAGCTGCGGCGCAAGTCGCACAAAAAGCAATGAGCAATGAAGAATGAGCAATGAGGGCTGCCAGCTGCATTGCCAGGCTTCATACCTGCCAGCTCTTCAGCATGATGTGAAATCATCCCATTCATCTGCGCACGATGTTTCAGTGAGGAAAGGGCATGCTGCATGGGCTCATTGCTCATTGCTGATTGCTCCTCACCCGCCTGAGTCCAGTCCAGTGCTGGATTCGCGCGGCCTGCTGCGGCTTGCTCGTCATCGGACAGTTATTGTATCGCTTGCGGGGAGCGGAGGCGCGTACTTTGCCTGCTCGCAATCGTCGCTGCGGCCTGATGCTGACTTGCATGCGGATAGGGACTGCGCTGGGGCGGGGTGGGTTCAGGTTTGAGGGAGTGTAGCTCTTAGAGCTACAGGGTCTTGTGGCTCTAAGAGCCACACACCGGGCATTGCCCAGGCTGGCTGGTGCCAGCCGTCCAGAACAGTTTGAATAGTTGGAATAGTATTGATAGTTAAGGTGTTTGACCGTAGCGGCGGCTCCCAGCCGCCGGATGCAGTGCGTGGATAATGACCTCCTGAGCAAGGCAGGGTGGCCTTGCCCTACGGCTCCCGTCCAGCGCTGCATTTTGCGTCACGCCCAAGGCGTGATTGCGCACCTCCGAACCCTGCCCTTTGCCTTCTGCCTTTTGCTCGACTGACATCGGGCCTCCCCGGCGGCGAGGGCGCCGCTACTACGAGCTGAATGCTCGCGCTCCCTTCCAAACTACCCACTCCAACCTCCAAACTTCCCCGGCGGCTGGCAGCCGCCGCTATGGAGTGCCCATCCCACATCCCACATTCCCCATCCCCGCCAGGCCAACGGCCTGGCCTCCTCCTGTTCCCTGTTCCCAGCCCCCTGCAACCTGTGTTATAATTCCCGTCCGCCTGTAACAGGGCGCTTATCATCCGTCCCCCGTGGCATCTGATCCGCGGGGTACAACACTCTTTATCTCATAAGGGGTAACCATGGCGGAAGTCATCAAGGACTACGAACTGTGCGCGCTTTTCCGCCCGGACCTTGAGCAGGAGGCGCTCGACTCTGAAGTCGCGACGATCCAGAAGCTCATCGAGGACCGAGGCGGTGAAATGAGCCGCGTGGATCGCTGGAACAAGCGCTTCCTGGCATATCCGATCAAGGAATACCGGGAAGGCTTCTACGTGATCTACCGCTGGTTCAGCACGACCGAACTGCTGCAGGACCTGCAGTACCACCTCCGTTACGACGACAATCTCCTGCGCTACCTGGTGCTGGACTACACGGAGAAGGAGCGCAAGAGGAGGAAGCGTCTTGGCAAAGTTCAAACCTCATAGGTTCAGACAGCGCAAGGTCTGCGCTTTCACCGTCGATCCCGAGCTGCCAATCGACTACAAGGCGGTTGCACTGCTCAGGAAGTTCATCAGCGAGCGTGGCAAAATCCTGCCCCGCCGCCGCACCGGCACCAGCGCCAAGTACCAGCGTCCGCTGGCGCGTGCGATCAAGCACGCACGCTACATGGCGCTCCTGCCGTACTACAGGCGATAAGGAGGCACCGGCATGAAGGTTGTTCTGTTGGACGATGTCGTCAATGTCGGCGTCGCCGGAGACATAGTTGAAGTGAAGAACGGCTACGCGCGCAACTGGCTGATCCCGAAGCGCTACGCGGAGCTGGCAACCAAGGACGCGGTCAACCGCATCAAGCTGATCAAGCGTGCGGCGGAGACCAAGCGTGCCCGCCGCATGAAGGAAGCCAGCGACAAGTTCGACTTCCTCGGCGAGAAGCAGATCGTGATCGCGATGAAGAGCGGCACGGAGAACCGTCTGTTCGGTGCCGTGACCAGCGCGATGATCGCCGATGAGATCAAGATCCAGCATGACGTGGATGTCGAGCGCCGCCACATCCACCTGGATGAGCCGATCAAGCAGCTCGGTGAATTCGAGGTCGAGCTGCGCGCCGGCGCTGACGTGACCGGCAAAATCAAGGTCGTGATCGAGCCCCTGCGCAAGTCCAGTGACTTCGAGCAGGAGCTCCTGGACAAGATCCGCGAGGAGCAGGAAGCCCGTGACCAGGCCGAGCGCGATGAGCGCCGCAAGGCCCGCAAGCGTGAGACCGACTACGGCGATGGCGAGTATGTCGAGGGCAGCGAGGCCCATGAAGAAGAGGAAGAGCCCGCTGTCAATGCCGAGGCCGACGGCGCCGCCCAGGCCGAGGAGACCCAGGAGAAGTACGAGGCCCACGAGAAGGAAGACGAGTAAGCCTTCAGGGACCTGGGACCAGGGACCGGGGATCAGGGATGCAGATCACTGTTCCGGTTCTGAATTGAAGGAATCAATGACGCCCCGCTTCGGTGGGGCGTTTTTTTTGCCTTTGCCTTGACAAAACAATGAAGGTGGGGTAAAATCTCCTTGACACTATTTTTGGAGATTGTAATGATAAGGAAAATAAGCTCCTTGATCATCGCACTGGGACTGCTGGGGCTGTCCGGGATAGCAGAAGCCCAGACACCTACCGATGCATGGGAACCACGCTATGTGCTGCAGGCGAATAAGCACACTACCCGATTCATGACTGCTGAGGCAACTCTGAAGAGCATGGAGGAGTCCGAGTGGTCTGATGAGGATATTCAATACTACCTCTCCAATGCTCTTTGGGCTGTATACAGCGCAATTGAGGCATATTCGCTCAAGAATGGATATCTTCCAGCGGATGCAGGGACACTGGTCAGTGCCGGGTATCTGGTGAAGTGGCCTGACAATCCCTTCAATGAATGGGAAGACATGATTCTAGAGACAAGCATTTCCACGTTTTCCCCGGGCGACTTCTATTGGCAACTCTGTCCTTCTACCCACTACAGCTATCGACTTGATGGAAATGGAGATCTGGTTCCCCTTTCCTACCAGTTATCCGTGTTCGGACCGGATACCACCTTCGCATCCACCTACGCTGACAATGAGGTGATCACGGAAAACTCCGCATGGGCCTCGGTTCCCAGCGGTTCAGTGTATTCACTCTCCGCCTGGACTGAACCGGCGGTGGGCAGTGCAACTTAGGTAGAGAGGGAGAACAAAATGCGAACAAATTTCATAGGAACAATCAGAACAGCACTGATCATGCTGCTTGCCATTGCAGCTCTGACTCAGCCTGCCATCGCTCAGTGAAAGGGAGGCGCAAGTGGCATGTTGGTATGCGATCTGGCCTCCGAAGTCGTGGTCAGTTACTCATTCGACGGCTACAGGCACAAAAGCATGGTTGTCTCCACTCAGCTGGAAGCACTCGGTGGGACAGACACACTGGCCTGGCACTACATGTGCTTCTGTGCATTGTTCGCGGATGATGTGAAGAAGTGCAGCAAGAAGCGCTCCAAGACATCGGACACGGAAGATTCGTCTTCGAATCAGGGAGGATGCAGTTTCAAGGAGGGTACAAGCGTGTGTAACGATTCACCGCTGAGGGAATGTTCCGGAGGCGGCGGAAGTGGAGACTAATCAGTCGATAAATCGTAAATTCCTTGCGCCCCGCTTCGGTGGGGCGTTTTTTTTCAGTGGTCAGTAGCCAGTGGTCAGTGGTCAGGGAGAGAAACAGAAGCAGAAACAGAAGCAGAAACAGAAGCAGAAACAGAAGCAGAAACAGAAGCAGCAGAACTTAGTTGTCAGTCATAAGGTTCCCAACCTGCCCCTCATTCTGATTCTCATTCTCATTCTGATTCTGACCACTGACTACCGACCACTGAGCACTTCCCCTATACTTTCCCCGTGAGCACAAACGATCCCGAAACTGGCAACGCGCAGCCGCTGGGAGACGAGCAGCCCTTCGCTGATGAGTCCCCCGCGGTGCAGGCCCTGTTCGAGAAGGCGCGCGAGCTGATGGAGCAGGGTGACAGCGCTGGGTTGATCGGCCTGACAGATGAGCTGATCGGGCTCGGTACTCACAGCAGTGACGACGTGGTCTACATGCTGCGCGGCGATGCCTTCTTCGACCAGCGGCGCATCCTCGACGCCGTGCAGTGCTACCAGCAGTGCATCGCCTCCGGTGCGATCGAGTTCGCCGTGGCCTGGTTCAAGCTGGGCAGCGCCTTCGCTGCCAACCGGCAGTATGAGGAGGCCGCGCTGGCATTCTCGCGGGCTGCGCTGCTGGAGCCGGAGCACTGGCTGCACCGCCTGCATGAGGGGATTGCGCTGCTAGAGCATGGGTCGCTGGACCAGGCGGAGGCGGTGCTCAGCTGGGTGGTGCAGGCCACGAACGGGCAGAAAGGCAACTACCCGCTGGCCTGGCTGCTGTACCGCCGGGCGACGAGTGCGCACTGCAGCGAGGGCGGCACGACGGATGCCTCGCGCGGGCTGATTGCGCTCAGGGACAGCGTGGCGGCCGGCGAGCTGGGCCCGGAGGAGACGGCGGACTTCCCCTGGTGGCACTGCTGGATCAACCCGGCCTTTGACAGCGCGAAGGGTGACAACCTGCTGGCCCCGCCGCAGGACACGCGCTGGGCAGCGCTGGTCAACTGGCCGCGCAACGGCATGGAGTACAGGAAGCTGCGCGACGTGCTGATCGAATACCCGGAGTGGGAGTAGGGGGAGGTCAGGCCCATGGCCTGACAGGTATGCGGTCCCATGGACCGCTTCAGTAGGCAGAAGGCAGAAGGCAGAAGGCAGAAGGCAGGAGGCAGGAGGCAGAAGGCAGTAGGCAGAAGGCAGGAGCGTACGGTTCAGAACATAGGTAACGGTTTAGGCTCAATACATGGGTAACGTTTCAATTGAACTATTGTACGTCATCGGGTATTGCCCCTGACCAGTTCCCCTTCCAGTGGCAGCACCACTTCGTCCCTCAGGTTGAGCCTGCCGAGGCAGAGCTGCGCGAACCATACCCTGTACTCCTGTGATCCCTGCGGCTGTAGTCCAACATGCCAGCCCCGCAGTGCCGTTGTCAGGTTGATCAGACGCCTGTCCAGCTTGAAGCAGCCATTGCCCGTCACCTTGCGTCGCAGGTATCCCGCCGGGTAGTGCAGCTCGAATTCCTCCGACCTGAACCTGCGCTGTGACTTCACATACAGCTCGGCCGGGCAGCACATGCCAATGGCTTCATGCGGCCGTTGCGTGTTGTACTCCTCGCGCCAGATGTCCAGCGCGGCCTGCTGTGTTGGCAAGTCGCCATCCACCCGGCTCTCCACCTCGCAGGCGATCTCACGATGCATCCGCTCATGGCTGCCGTTCTGGTCGGGCCTGCCGGGATCTATGCGGTCCAGGCTGATGCCCAGCGCCAG
>JAGRNR010000090.1:0-7817 GCA_020440645.1 bacterium
ACACGCAACGACGCGGTGGTCAGTATCCGAAGCGTGTTCCGGCAGAAAAACCGGAAAGCCGCTGGTCAGGCCAACGGCTGCCTGGGCGTGCTGAGCGCAGCACTGGTCAGGCTTCATCTGCGGCAATGGGCCAAGGGCCCTGCCACATCGAAGGGAATTATAACATACTGTGGGGAAAAGTCAGAATTGTGGCAACAAATCATGGTTTCCCGACCCGTGCTGGACATAGATCTGATGCCGTGTCGCCAAATCAACAGTGATGGATCGGCGTTGCCAGAATTAGCAGGCACATGCCAGCCCAGGGCTGGACTGACCTGCGGTACAACCCGCCAGTTGCAGGCCGCGCAAGTTTTCATCCTCAATTAACCCGTATTGGTACTCCCGGACAATATTGGCGCGTTAATATCCAGCATATGGGAATTCAACACACACGGAACCTGCTGGACCTGTCGGGAGAGATGCTGCGGCGGCTGTGGGACTACCTGTGCGGCCGGCGCGGCGCTGAACATGTACCGGCGGGGGCCTGATGCGAATGAGCAATGGGGAATGGAATATGCAACACGCTGGATTGTCTTCATCACAGTTGTCATTCTGGCTCTCACGGCTGTCGCGGCGGGACGAATGCATCCGCAGCATGGGGCGGCTGATGGGCTGGTACGAGCTGGCGGTTGACCCGCTGCTCGGCGAAAACCTGCTGCGCGATCCGCTGGCAACGGCCAACCGGCTGGCCTGGCTGCGTGAGCAGCTCAACCTCTGGCTGGCCGGAGCCGACGAGCGCAATGCCGCACAGCGCTTCCTGTGCTTCCTCGAGCTGACGCTGCTGCCGGTGGACCCGCACGGCGAACTGCAGCAGGAGCTGCTGGACTGCATCGACAGTGAAACACTGGGCGAGCAGTCAGCCCTGATGCAGTCCTATGTCAGGGTCGTGCTGGCCGGCATGCTCGGCGATGTGGAACAGTACAACATCACGCATGGCGAGTTCCAGCGCCTGATGCAGCAGGTGCCCAGCGGCCGCTCGAACCTCGAGATGTGGCACGCGGCGGCGCAGTGGGCCTACCGCAATGCGCACAGCGACGTGCTGGAGCAGGCGCTTGAGTTCTGCGTGATGGGCTATCCCGGCGCGGTGGACGAGCAGGCCTGGCGGATGACCAACCTGATGTATCGCCTGCACAGCGGCCGCGCGATCAGCCAGGACGTGGAATGCCTGATCCACTGCTTCGACCACCCGGCGCAGCTGGAGCGTTTCCGCGAGGTGCTGCTGAGCGACTGCGACGAGGCCGGGCTGATGAGCCGCGAAATGCAGTACTGGCTGGACCGCCGTGACAACGAGCTGCGCCGCCAGCAGCTGCAGGTTGCGGAGGACGTGCGCGCCGCGGGATAGGAGGCCCGGCGGGGAGGCACTGCGAAGCTGTGCCATCGGAGGTGCTGCGAAGCTGCACCATCGGAGGTCCGGCGCAAGCCGGGCTTGGAGGTCGAGCGCCAGCTCGGCCCGGAGGCCAAGCTGTAAGCTTGGCAATTGCCAAAGGGCCAACAGGCAATGAGCAATGAAGATTGAGCAATGAGCCTGACGGACATTGAATACCTCTGTGGAACTCTGTGGATCTCCGTGTTGGTCAAAGTTCTGGTCTCCATATTGCCAATGAAGTAGCGGCGCACGCTGCGTGCGACTGGGAGTGCATGCCGCGAAGTTCGCATGGCAGCCGGGATTGCCAAAGTTGCCACGCTTGGTGGCTTAGTGGTCAATATTTATATCGGAAGGACCACAGAGCCACAGAGTACACAGAGCAGAAGATGGCAGAAGCAGAATGAGATTCAGCAGATCAGCGGGATCTCACAAGCGTGTCATTGAGCCCCATTGCCACATCTCGCGTGCAGGCGTCGCAGGACGACGCCGGTCCCTGTCTATCGAAGGGCCATCCTTCTCCATGGTTTCCTTCGCGTTTTCGCGCCTTAGCGTTAAGGAATTCCATTCATTCCTTCAGCTTGCCATTTCCATGGAAGTAGGGTGGCGGTAATACCGCCACCCAGGATGGGGTGTTACCCCATCCCTACGTCCCGGCGCAAGTGCATTCCGCATCCCGCATTCCGCATCGCCGCATCCCGCAGTTCCACTGCGCCTCCAATGGCACAGCTACGCAGTGCCTCCCCTACACCCTCAATAGCATGTCGTCGATTCGGCTGCGGATCTCCACCGCCTGGCGGCGCAGCTGTTCCTCGGTGTTTTCCTCCAGCGCCTGCATGCGCTGCTCAAGCTGCTCCTGCCGCCGAAGCACTTCCTCCATCAGCATGTTGCCCCGCGCCAGCTGGGCCAGGATGCCCTGCATCAGTTGTGTCTCTGAGTAGATGTACATACGGAAATATTAACATATGTTTAGTATGTAATTCAATGGCATTTTGCCACATTTCAAACAAAAAGCCCGGGGCATGTACCCCGGGCTTCCTTGTTCCTTCTCAGTTGTCAGCGTTGGCGATCAGTCGGCGTAGCCGTACTTGTCATCGCCGCCTTCCTTGCGCTCGCCGCCGCCTTCCTCACGGTTGCCACCACGGTTGTTCCAGTCGCCGCTCTGCGGACGGTCCCCGCCGCCGAAGCCGCCGGGCCGCCCTCCGCTGCGTCCACCGCCGTCACGGCCACCACGATCGCCACCGCCGCGGCCACCACGGTCACCGCCGCCGTAGCCACCGCCGCCTCGTCCGCCACGGTCACCGCCGCCGCGACCACCACGGTCTCCACCGTAGCCGCCACCGCCGCGGCCACCACGGTCGCCGCCGCCGCGTCCGCCCCGGTCACCACCACCGCCTCCACGACCACCGCGGTCGCGCTGGGTGTACTCGATGTCGGTGCGGATCAGGCTGATCTTGCCGGCCTCGTCGATCTCCTCGATCTTGACCGGGATGATGTCGCCGATCTTCAGCTCATCCTCGATGTTCTCCACGCGGTGGTCAGCCACCTTGGAGACGTGCAGGAATCCGTCACGGCCAGGCACCAGCTCGACGAATGCCGCAAACGGCATCAGCCTGACAACGGCGCCCTTGAACTCGTCGCCCTGCTTGACGGTGGTGGTCATCGCGCGGATGATTGACAACGCACGCTGCACACCCTCGTGGTCGGTGCCGGTCACGAACACGCGGCCCTCGTCGTCGATGTCGACCTCGGCACCGGTCTCGCTGACGATCTTCTTGATGTTCTTGCCGCTGGGCCCGATCACGAGGCCGATCTGGTCCACCTCGATCTGCAGCATCTCCAGCATCGGAGCGTACTGGCTGATCGTCTCGCGCGGCGCGGGGATCACTTCCTCCATCTGCTCGATCACGGTGACGTAGCCCTTGTAGGCCAGCTCGAGGGTCTCCTTGACCATTGCCATCGTCAGGCCCTCGATCTTCACGTCGAGCTGGATCGCGGTGATGCCCTCGCGGGAACCGGTCACCTTGAAGTCCATGTCGCCGTTGAAGTCCTCGAAACCGGACAGGTCCATCAGCAGGCGGTAGTCGTCACCACTGGTGACGAGGCCGATCGAGATGCCGCCCACGGGACGCTTGATCGGAACGCCAGCCGCCATCAACGCCAGGATCGAACCACAGGTGCTCGCCATCGAGGATGAGGCGTTGCTTTCGGTGGTCTCGCTCACGACGCGAATGGTGTACGGGAACACATCCTCATCCGGCAGCACGGGCACCACTGCCTTCTCCGCCAGTACGCCGTGACCGATCTCGCGACGGCCGGGGCCGCGGCTCGGACGGGTCTCGCCGACGCTGTAGGGCGGGAAGTTGTAGTGGTGCATGTAGCGCTTGGAGGCATCGAAGTTGACGGTGTCAATCCGCTGGCGGTCGCCGCCGCTGCCAAGCGTCAGGCAGCTCAGCGCCTGGGTCTGGCCACGGGTGAACAGCGCGGAGCCATGCACACGGGGCAGTAGGTCCACCATGCACTCGATCGGGCGGATGTCACTCGGTGCACGGCGGTCGATGCGCGTGCCGTTCATGGTCATCGCGCGGGCTTCCTTCTTCACAAGCTTGCCGACATAGCCCTTGACCTGGCCACTGTCAGCATCCGGATCGGACTCGATGATGTGCTGGGCAGTCTCGCTCTTCAGCGCATCGAGCTTACCAAACAGGTCCTCCTTGCCATCGGCCGGGATCAGCTCACGGATCTTCGGCTCGGCGAAGGCGCGGATCTTCTCAGCCAGCGCGGCATCCATCTCGGGCTTCGGGGTATAAGCCGCCTTCTCGCGGCTGTACTCCTTGCTGATCTCGGCGATCTTCGTGGCCAGCTCGCTGATGTAGCCGAAGGCCAGCTCGATGCCCTTGTAGACATCCTCGACCGCCACTTCCTTGCTCTCGTCCTCGATCATGTTCACACGGTTCTTCGTGCCGCTGACCAGCAGGTCGAGGTCGCTCTGCTCCATCTGCTCGAACGTCGGGTTGAGGATGTACTCACCGTCGATGCGGCCGATGCGGCAGGCGGCGATGGGGTTCTCGTAGGGGATGTTGCTGATCGCCAGCGCCAGCGAGGCACCGTTGATCGCATAGACATCCGGGATCGCCTCGTTGTCCTGGGACAGGGCGGTGACGATGATCTGCACGTCGTTGTGGTAGTCGTCCGGGAACATCGGGCGGATCGTGCGGTCGATCTTGCGGGAGATCAGCACGGCCTGCTCCGAGGGACGGGCCTCACGCTTGATGAAGCCGCCGGGGAACTTGCCCGCCGCGTAGAACTTCTCCTCGTAGTCCACCATCAGCGGGAAGAAGTCGATGCCCTCCCGCGGCTGGCGGCTGGCGGTCGCGCAGCACAGCAGTACGAAATCCCCGTGCCTGAGGAGCACCGCTCCTCCGGCCTGCTTGGCAATTACGCCGGATTCAATCGTAAACGAATCGGACCCCTGTGTAAGGTCCAGCTTGAATTTCTTCACTTCTAGCCTCTTGTGAGTTCATTTGCGCGCCACTTGCGCGCACACACGGCCAGGTAAAAAGGTTGCGGTAGTGTTGCAGGAAGAAGAAAGGCTGGGCGTCAGAAAATGAAAAGGGAACCGGCCTACTTACGCAGTCCCAGTTCCTTGATCACTGCCTGATACTTGGAAAAACTCTTCTTCTGCAGGTATGCGAGGAATTTGCGGCGGCGGCCGACCATCTGCAGCAGGCCGCGGCGGGAATGCTTGTCCTTCTTGTGGACCTTCAGGTGTGCGTTCAGGTCCTCGATGCGCTGGGTCAGCAGGGCGATCTGAACCTCTGCGGAACCGGTATCCTTGTCATGGTGCTGGAACTTCGAAAATATTCCGGCTCTTACGTCTGCATCCATTGCCATTGTCGTATTCTCCAGGACGCCACCTGGCGCCTAATTTCTTCTACCTTTTTACTTAGCTCGCGAGATTATATCACAAAGGCAGGCACGCAAACGGCGCATGGAAGCGGCCGTATACGGCTTGCAGGCCCCGGAAGGAATCCGCCGAGCCCCCTTGCGGGGGATCAGGTATTTTACCGGGAATACGCGGAAAATCAAGTCCCCATGCGCCTTTTATTGCTGTTCTGGCATTTCCATGATCACGGTCTTGGAGATCCCGCCGAGGTTGAACAGCTCATTCACCTGTCCATCCACCTTGACCTTCGTACCCTGGGTGGGCAGGCCGCGATCCGTCACCACCGTTATGCTGCCGGTGCCGTCGTTTATCTCGAACCACTTCACCACGAGGTTCATAGTGCTAGTAACTTCGCCTTCGACATGTACGACCTGCCCGTCGTAGGTCCGCAGGTCGCCGAGGATATCCCCGATCGGGATCGGTTTACTGTCCTGGATGCGCTTCCAGGCCATGAATCCAAGCACCAGCCCGGCCAGGATTGCAATTACAAGCACCTCGACCACTGCCGCACTCAGCCCGCTCTTCTTCTTACTGTCCCGTTGATTGCTGTCCATGCCTAAAAGTGTAGCAGGACAGAGCTGTTCGCAATGTATTAACAAAATGCGAGGCAGGCTATATTAATAAGGTATGCGGATGCTGAAGCACAGCCTGCTGACCCTGCCCGCCCTGCTTATCGGGCTGGCCATTGGACATGCGCAGGAAGCGGCCACGCCTGAGGCGGCCCCGGCCGTAACCGCACCGGCGAAGGACAGCAGGCCGGTGGTGCTGGAGCAGGACCCGCTGCTGGACGTTCCGCGGGCGCAGTCGAAGCTGGCCTACAGCCTGGTGATCGACAACCGCCGCGGGGGCATCATCCGCATCGTGGACCCGCCGGCCACCTTCCTCTTCAACCGGCCCGGGGTGGACCTCGGCACCGTCGTGCAGCCGGTGCGCCGCCTGCGCACGGACATCCCGGCGGCCAGCCTGCCCGCCCCGCCGAACGTGGTCTGCTACAGCGGCAGTGACGCGATCCACATCAAGGGCTGGAACAACGAGTCCTACGAAAGCTCCGCCGTGTTCAGCATCATGCCCTCCGACAACGAGCGCTACCTGTCGGAAGAGGCTGCCGCGCAGTGGGACAGCCTGCCGGGCAATGCCCTGCTGACGGACATCCCCGCCGGGCAGTCCATCTTCGGCGGCGCCTACCCGCTGATCGTCGGCAACCCGGTGAATGTCTACCGCGGGCAGAACATCCTCGACTTCTCCCCGCTCTACCCCGACATTGAGGTCGGCGACCGCATCGTGGTCGGCGTGTACGTCCCGGCGGACTGGCCGGATGACCTGCGCATATCCAACAGCGAGGGTGGCGCAGTGGAGTTCAACCTCGCCGGACAGACCATTAACCTCGCAGGCTGCATTGTGCCGCAGGGCGATGTGCGGCCCGGCTCGCTGCCAGGACCTTACCCGCCTGCCGGCATTGCAGCGACCGACAGCACGTCATTCTCCATCGGCGTACCGGGTGGCGACGGGCGGGAATACTTCGGAGTGAATGCGCAGGGCTACGGCACGGCGGCCGGGATGCAGCTCGTGAGCAGCACGGAGCTGGCCCTGCCCTGGCAGCCGCCGCTGTTCATGGGCTACCTCTTTCCCTTCAACCCGCTGGACCCGCCGGCCAAACTGCCGCTGCCGGTGATCCGCCTGCGCTTCGGCAGCGGTTCAAGCTGGGTGCCGCTCGGCAGCGTGACCGAACAGCAGGCGCTGGCAACAGTCACCGCGCTGCGAATCGACTGGCTGCCGGTCGGCACGGAGGATGAAGGCAAGGTGATCACGGAAACGGCGACGGAACTGGAAATCGGCCCGGCGAAGTAAGCGACAGGCTCAGGCCGGCGGCCAGCCCTCATCCTCGCGGTAGCACTCAATCCCCAGCAGCCCGGATGGGTCCAGTTGCCAGTTGGCGTAGCCGCGGGTGATCACATCCAGGTACTTGCGGTTCGGCTTGTTGGCTGCGCCGCGCTCATCCGTCGCGATGTAGATCAGCACCGGGTTGCCATCGTGCTGCATCAGCTGCACATCGCGGAAGTAACGCCCGTTGTCCACGCCCTCGAAGCGGTCCAGCGCAGCCTCGCATTCGGGCGTCAGCAGCCACAGTGCTCCGGGCACCGAGCTGCCGGACTGCGGCACGACAGTTGCCACGCCGCCCCGGCCCCAGCGGGAATTGCCCTCACCGACGAACTCCAGCCGGTGCCCGCCCAGTGCGTAAGGTGCAAGCGGCAGGGCGGCGGGACAGCGCTCAGCCATCTGCTCGCGCGAGAGGTTGGAACCATAGGCGAAATACAGCCTGCGCGGGGAATCGGACATGGGACTAGGATAGCGTGCGCAGAAAGCAGAAAGCCGAGAGCAGACTACACCTCCGGGTACAGGTTCAATACATAGGTAATGGTTTAGGTTCAGAACATAGGTAACGGTTTCCGTGAGAATCACCCTTCGAGA
>JAGRNR010000091.1:0-7698 GCA_020440645.1 bacterium
TTGTGAAGACAGGTGGTTTAACCCGACCATTTGAGGTCTTAACACAACCGCAAAATACCGTCATTCGGCTAAATGCTTAATCTGAAAGGATATCTGCAACCGGACGCGTGTCGGACCCTGTCCGAAGAAAACAGAGAATACCGCCCCAAACAGAGAATGAACGTCGGGAGAATGGAGAGAATCTGGTGGCTGGAGAGAGGTTCCGGAAAGATGTCAAAACGGCCGAAACCCTTTGAATACAAGGGGAAAAAGAAAACCCGTCACCCCGGAGAATGACCCCAGAGAGACGGGTTTGTCTTTTCTAAATGGTGGAGGTGGGGGGAGTCGAACCCCCGTCCGATACGATGTCCCTGCCTGCGTCTACATTCATAGTCAGCGGGATTGTCTTAGGGCCTAACCCCGCATCCGTTGACACTCGGAGTAAGGCCAGCAGCCCTTATCTCATCCGCAGGTCGGGCAGTCTGCGGACCAGCCCGAAAAGTTTACGCTACGCTGACGCCTCGGGACCGGGCGGCAGTTTCACGGGTTGCTGGATTAAGCAGCAGCCAGTTCAAAGTTGGTGTTGCCAACTAGTTGTTTTGGCCAGTTTGTAACGCGGTTAGCTCCGCCGCGGAATGCAACAAGCGCTTCGACCGTACCGTCGAAACCGGATCACCCCCATTGTCAATGTACTGGAGCAGTGGCCAGACTTCAGACTTCTGACGTCAGAGAAACCTGCCGCTGCTTAGAGTGTAATACCCGTCCGGACATGCAAAACGTTTCAGAATGGCAATCTGAGTCTGATGTCTGCAGTCTGATCAATCTGCGGCTGAAGCCGCAGCTCCTAGCCCGCCGGCGCCGGGCCGGGGCGCCAGGGCTGGTCCGGCTGCTTGCCATTGCTCTCCGAGCGTGACTTCTCCGCCCTCTCGCGCTCACGCAGGGCCGCCGTGGTGGCACCGCTGCGCTTGATCGGGAATGGTGTGAAGTCCGCCGGCGGCTCCTCGTCCATCAGGCGCACGAAGTCGTCACGGTCCAGCTGCTCCTCACGGATCAGGATGCTCGCCAGGTAGTCCATCTTGCGACGGTTCTCCCTGAGCACTTCCAGCGCGCGCGCGTAGCAGCCCATTACGAGCTTGCGCACTTCCTCGTCGATGCGGAAGGCCACCTCGTCCGAGTAGTTGCGGTCCTCACCGAAGCTCTTGCCAAGGAAGGGGTTCTCGTTGGCACGGCCGAACTGGATCGGGCCCAGCTCCTCGCTCATGCCGTACTTGGTGATCATGTCGCGGATCATCTGCGTCGAACGCTCGAGGTCGTTGGAGGCACCGGTGGTGATGTCGCCAAACACGATCTCCTCCGCAGCCCGGCCGCCGAGCGCCATGCTGACGCGGTCGAGGATCTGCTTCTTGCTGACCAGGAAGCGGTCCTCCGCCGGGAAGTTGAGCGTGTAGCCCAATGCCTGGCCGCGCGGCAGGATGCTGATCTTGTGCACCGGGTCGGTGTTCTCCAGCTCGTGGCTGACGATCGCATGCCCCAGCTCGTGGTAGGCGATCACCTGCTTCTCATGCTCGTTGATGATGCGGCTCTTGCGCTCCGGGCCGGCCACCACGCGGTCGACGGCCTCGAACAGGTCCTCGCTGGAAATGCGGGTCTCGCCACGGCGCGCTGCCAGCAGCGCGGCCTCGTTGACACTGTTCTTCAGGTCGGCGCCGCTGAAGCCCGGCGTACGCTGGGCCAGCGCTTTTAAGTCAATGTCAGCGGACATCGGCTTGTTCTTGGTGTAGATCTCGAGGATGCGGATGCGGCCGCCGAGGTCCGGGGCGTCGACGACCACGCGGCGGTCGAAGCGGCCGGGACGCAGGAGCGCCGGGTCCAGCACGTCGGGACGGTTGGTGGCCGCCAGCACGATGATGCCGCTGTTGGCCTCGAAGCCATCCATCTCGACGAGCATCTGGTTCAGGGTCTGCTCACGCTCGTCATGAGTGCCGCCGATGCCGGTGCCGCGGTGGCGTCCCACGGCATCCAGTTCGTCAATGAAGATCAGGCATGGGGCGCGGCGCTTGGCCTGGTCGAACAGGTCGCGCACGCGGCTGGCACCGACGCCGACGAACATCTCGACGAAGTCGGAACCGCTGATGTAGAAGAACGGCACATTGGCCTCACCGGCCACGGCCTTGGCGAGGTGCGTCTTGCCGCAGCCCGGAGGGCCGATGAGCAGCACGCCCTTCGGGATCTCCGCCCCGAGCGCTTCATATTTCTTCGGATCGCGCAGGAAGTCCACGACCTCCCGCAGCTCCTCTACCGCCTCGTCCACGCCGGCGACATCGGCAAAGGTGATCTTTTTCTTGCCATCGCTCGCCAGGCGCGCGCGGCTCTTGCCAAAGTTGATCGCCTGGTTGTTGCCACCGGACTGCATCTGGCGGTTCATCAGCCAGAAAAGGAACACGATCGGGATCGTGAACACCGCCACCAGGAGCAGCGTGTTCGGACTGAGCAATGTGTCCCAGAAGCTGACGGGCACGATGTCGAACTTGACGTTGTTCTCACGCATCATGCCGATCAGTTCATCCGTGAACTCGGTCTCGATCACGGCGGTGAAGGCGTCCTTGTTGTCATGGCTCTTGATCGCCTCGGCGCCCGGCTTGAACTTGCCGATCACACGGCCAGAGTTCTTCTCGATGTTGAGCTCCATCACCTCGCCGTTGTTGATCCGGTCCACGAGTTCACTGAACCCGATGGAGACCGTGTTGGCGGACTTGAGGTACTGCAGCATCATCACCACGATGATGATCACCCCGAAGGTCAGGAGAATTTGTGAGAAACGATTTGTCTGCATAAATATATTTAAATGTGTGAGAGTTTCCGCTAGGGGGAAAATCTTAACACATCCTGAGATTGTACCCTTGATGCCAGGACGCTGCCGTCCCGGCCGGCTGGCCACCCGCTTCCTTAGACGAAGCAAAGGGCGGTTTGGTTTTATCAATCGCGGGAAACACGCCGATGGCAAACTTCCCGGGAGCTTTTACCTCGTTAAGCGGGGAGCTATTTCAGCTATCCCGCGGCAGGCTCTTTGCAATCAGCCCCGCCGATTCGATATCGGTATATGAACCGCCGGACTTAATCACAGTCCTAATGCGGTAGTGAAAGTGACCGAAAAGGAGATTTCCATGATGACCAGCCGAATCAGGATCCTGTTCCTCGCGGGCCTGCTGTGCTTTGCCACCAGCTGTGGAGCGGCTCTGGCCGTCCTGTTGGTGCGCGAACTGCTCAACGATGAGGCCCCGAAGCGGACATGGACCGGCACGGTGCGTGATGCGGAGGGCAACGGCGTGGGCGGAGTGCTGGTGCAGGTGCGCGCCAATGTCAGCGGCGATGATGACACCGTCAGCTACAGCGACGAGACTGACTTCACCGGTGCCTATCAGATCGGCTACCGCTGGAATGAGAAGGTGGACTACTCGATCCGCGTGGTATTCGAGGAGCAGGTGCTGTTCGAGGAGCAGGTCGGCAAGATTGAGCTCGGCGACCAGCAGAAGGACATGGTGGTGGCCCTGCCCAGTACCTGATGGGGCGGCGCTTCACTGCAGCCGGAACTGAACTAGGCTAGAATCTAGTTCAACGGTGTCGGGTACGGGGCAAATTCGAGGGCCCGGCGCTGGAGGGTATATGAGAGCAATCAGCCTGATGCTCGTTTCACTTTTCTGTGCGGCCGCACTGGCCACCAGCTGCGAGACCGTCGTGGCCGGCCTCCTGGTGCGTGAGCTGCTCAATGACGAGGCACCGAAGCGCAAGTGGAACGGACGTGTGGTGGACACCAAGGGTGAGGCCGTCGGTGGTGTGCTGGTGCAGGTGCGGGCCGAGGTGAATGGCGATAACGACCTGCTGACCTTCAGCGATGAGACGGACAACTCCGGTGAGTATGAAATCGGCTACCGCTGGCACAAGGATGTGAACTACACGATCCGCGTGGTCTATGAGGGCCAGACCCTTGCCGAGAGCTTCGAAGGCAAGATCGAGCTGAAGGACCAGGAGACTGACTTCGTGCTGCAGGCCACGCTCACAAGCGAGGTCAGCGGCGTGGTGACGGATGCCGACGGCAACCCGCTGTCCGGCGTGGTGGTGGTGGCAGCCTCCGCCCAGAGCCTGGGCGGCGTGCCGAGCCCCTTCCTCAATGACCTGAGCACGCCGAAGTACGTCGTGACCGGCGACTCCGGCATCTTCCAGATCGAGGGTGCAATTGCCAAGTACGGCATGGTCTGCGCCTTCCATCCGGACTACGGTTTCGCATACGACTACGATGAGGACCACGACGCCAATGGCAGCATCGCACTGAGCCTGAAGATGGGCAGGAGCGGCAACCATGAGGTGAAGGTGCAGGTGCGCGACGGCAATGATGACCCGATCGTGCTGCAGGTGCTGGACCCCGACCGACGCTTCCGCCTGCGCCTGTATGAGCCCTGGAACCTGTCCGCCACGATCGACCAGGTGGTCACGAGCAATGACCTGTTCCCTGGCCTGGTGGGCGATCCAAGCGACCAGCATCCGGAGACCGTCACCATCACGGTGCAGTCCACGGACAATGAAGGCTATGCCGAGACCAGCGAATTCATCCGCGGCGCGAACTACTACATGCAGCTGCTGCGCATCGAGAACGACCAGCAGGCGACGGCGCTGATCCAGAGCACCAATCCACTGGCGCTGGACGATGACAGCGTGGTGATCGTGAGGGTGAACTGATCCGTGGCCTTCGGGCCATGCGGCATTGAATTTGAAAATGAGACGGCGGCGGTTTGCCGCCGTTTTCGTTTTCTGGGATAATCGCGTTTCTATCCAGGCTGCCGGGATAGGTATAAGGAATCCGGCACCGATGTGGAGATGAAGATGAGAATTGCAATCCTGACACTGATCATGCTGCTTGCCGCCATCCCGGCGCAGGCCTACACCCCGAACGTCGGCGACCGAGCAAATGACATCAGCGGCCGCGACGTGGTGAACGGGGGCGTGGCCCAGCTTTCCGACTACCTCGGCAAGTGGGTGTTCCTCGATTTCTGGGCCGGCTGGTGCGGGCCCTGCATCGGTGAGATGCCGAACATGGTGCGTGAAACCAGCCGCGTTAAGGAGCAGTTTGGCAACTTCCAGGTGTTCGGTGTCAGCCTCGATGCCGACAGCACCACCAACCTGCTGCACAAGTACATCAAGGAAAACAATGTCGACTACCCGGTGACCTACGATGGCAACGGCTGGTCCACCGTGCAGAGCGTGGAATGGGACATCCACTCCATCCCGGCCACCTTTCTGATCAACCCGCAGGGTGTGATCGTCGCCACCAACCTGCGCGGCGAGGCGCTTGGCCCGGCGCTGGACTTCTTCGTCGGCCATGAAGGCACCTACGCCCCGATCGGCCTGAGCAGCAGCTCGGCAGCCAACGATGACGGCAGCGTCAGCCTGAACGTGGAGCTGTTCAGCCCGGACCACCAGCCGATGCAGGTTGAGGTGGACTACTACCATGTCAAGTATGAGTACACCGAGACCGAGTCCGGTGAGCGCAAGCGCAGCGGCAGTGAGTTCATCGAGCCTGATGAGGAGAACGCCGAGTTCAGTGAGACCGCCAGCTTCGGCGACTTCGGTGACAGGAGCATGAGCTTCACCATTCCCGCCGTCGAAGGCGCTGAGCTCGTTGGCTACAGCATCCGCGTGAAGCTGCCCGGCACGGATGCCCTCAACGACGGCGAAGGCCTGTGGGTCAGTGACAGCGGCCGCGTACGCATGGAACTGGACAAGTAATCCAGAAACAGAAGCAGAATCAGAAACAGAAGCAGAATCAGAAACAGAAGCAGAATCAGAAACAGGAGAAAGCTATGAGGAATAAGATCCTGGCAATCGCGGCACTGGCGGCCATGCTGCTGCCGGCCGCGGCACATGCCCAGTTCGAGGCAAAGGCCGGCAACCGTGCACCGGAGCTGTTCGGCACGGACGCGGTGACCGGCGACTGGGTGGACATGGCCGATTTCAACGGCAAGTGGGTGCTGGCGGAGTTCTGGGCCACCTGGTGAGGACCCTGCATGAGGCAGTTGCCTCAGGTCGTCTCCGGTACCCGCGAACTGATTGACAACGGCAGGCTGGGGATGATCACCGCCAGCTACGACCGTGACAAGCAGGCCCTGCTCAATGTTATCGATGAGCGGGACATCACCTACCCCGTGATCTGGCAGAACCAGGACAGCAACCGTGGCAACACGGAGGACTGGAACATCCGCGGCATCCCGACCACGGTGCTGATCAATCCGCAGGGCACCATCGTGGCCGACCTGCGCGCCGGTGAGGACTTCCAGCAGGTGCTGGAGTACTTCATCGAGCATGGCGAGGATCTCGGCGTGGTTGACATCAGCGGCAATGCCGTGACCCAGGATGACGGTTCCGTGAAGGTTGACCTCGAGATGTACTCCAGCCTGCACCGCGCTCTCGACGTGAAGGTCGAGGCCTACCGCGTGGTCTACAAGTGGGACGAGGAGAATGACCCGAACCACGAAGGCCGCCCGCTGGACCGTGAATACATCGACCTGGCGGAGGAAGGCCATGACTTCTCCTTCACGCAGGACTTCAAGTGGTTCGCCGATGCGGAGCACAGCTTCGTGATTGACAACATCGGTGAGGCCGACGCGGTGTACGTGATGGCCAGTGTGACCTACCCCGGCAGTGAGCACCTCAATGATGGTGAAGGTGTCGGCGTGTCCTTTGGTCGCAATGTGCCGCTGCCCTAGGGCAGAAATAGGAATCCGGATTGCAATGGGGAGTCCTGCGGGGCTCCCCTTTCTTTAAGCAAGGCCACTGGGCGCTCGGATCAGGCCTGCATATGCAGCATTGAGATTAAAAAAACTACTTGGGTAGGCCCCAGCCCAGAGCCCAGTGGCCTTATTGTTAATTTATTTGACTGATTTTCCCTGCAAAGGATAATACCTAACATCAAGCGCTTGATTTGGTGCGCTGCCTGGCAACAGGCAACGCAGGCCGGATGGACTACGACGCCCGGCCAGGGATGCCCAGTCCCACGGTGGAGGTCAGTCCCGCCGCAGGCCAAGCTGTAAGCTTGGCAATTGCCAGGCAGAACTGCCTGGCCTCCACCAGGGGTGCTGCATCCCGCGAAGCAGGATGCAGCCCAGCATTTCTGCTCAGAGCAATCTGGGCAAGCAATGAGCAATGACGAATGAGCAATGAGCCTGAGAAGAATCGGAGAAGACTTCGACCTCCAGGACTCTCATTGCTCACCTTCACAACTCATTGCTCTACGGAGTGCCGGTTCAACCGGCATGGCCATGTGGCTTTCGGGCCACACTCCGGATTTCTTTGGAGGTCTGGCGCAAGCCAGGCTCGGAGGTCGAGCGCAAGCTCGGCACGGTGGCCCGGTGCAAACCGGGCTCGGAGGCCAGGTGCAAGCCAGGCCATTACTCAAAAAAGATTGAATGTTGATCCTCGGGGGACATATAAGTAAGTACTGAAACATGCTTGCTGAAGCGGACAGAGATTCAAGCCTGCCCAGCCATCTGTTCAGATCTCTAGGCTACATGGATAGGCCCGAGCCCTGCGCCCAGCGGCCTTTGTTTAGGGATCTGGCCGCTGGTCTGGGGCCTACTCCGGTAACTTTTTGATCTAGATGCAGCATATGCAGGCCTGTTCCCAGAGCCCAGCGGCCTTGTACGCCAGAGCCCTGCGGCCGTTAACGGC
>JAGRNR010000092.1:0-7492 GCA_020440645.1 bacterium
GATGACGTACAATAGTTCAATTGAAACGTTACCCATGTATTGAGCCTAAACCGTTACCTATGTTCTGAACCGTACGCATTGCTCATTGCTTCTCCAACCTCCAACCTCCTACCTCCCCACTCCAAACTCCAACCTCCCCCCATCCAGCGTTACAATCTACTTCGCATGCTGGTGCGAGACCACAAGCGAGAAGCGCTGCGCTGGGCCAAGTTCCCGGCCACCATCCTGTTCATCACGGGCTTCGTCTGGATGCTCAACTCATTCTTCGAGTTCGACCAGGGCGCGCTCTACAACCAGACCAAGACCGGGCTCGGCGCCTTCATGGTGCTGCTGAACCTGGTGTTCGTGCCGATGGCCTGCTTCCTCGGCGGGCTCGGCATCCTCTACGTCAAGCGCTGGGCGATCTGGCTCTCCGGCATCACGCCGCTGATCCCCTGGGTGCAGGTACTGATCGACAAGTTCTCCCGCATCGACCAGAAGTTCAGTGCCTACCGCAACGGTGGCACGATGGACGACTTCCAGAGCGGCGTGATGACCGCACTCGCCGTGATCGCAGTCACCGGGATCTACGTGATGGTGATCGTGCACCTGCGCCGCAGCTACCGCCACCTGTTCATGAGCGAGCAGTGGATCCGCGGCAACCTGCTGCCGGAGACAAAGGGCCGCCGCAACCTGAGCATCGAGACGGCGAAGAGCGACGTGGAGGCC
The DNA here is from genome assembly GCA_020440645.1 of bacterium. Lineage (GTDB taxonomy): Bacteria > 4484-113 > 4484-113 > 4484-113 > JAFGCY01 > JAHEFU01. The sequence continues at coordinate 709 of JAGRNR010000092.1, forward strand.
GGCGACTTCTGCATGATGATGCCGGACATGGATGCCGACGAGCCGGTCTGATCAGCGCGGCAGTGCCGCAAGGTCGGCCGTGAACACCTGCAAGGCCGTGAACTCCGCATCCTTCGAGCTGGCCCCGGCGTACATCCCCCCCTTGAGGTCCTGCTCCAGCTGGGCCAGCAGCCCGACCGCCGCATTGAAACGCCGGTCCGGGTAATGCCGCTGGAGCTGCTGCAGTGAGCGTGCGAAGAAGGGTGGGTAGACATTGCCACCGCGCCTGAGTGTGCGCATCCCGCTGAAGCGACGCTTCAGTTCGTTGACGAGCCGGAAGGTGTCGCCGCTGCTGCGGAACCAGTCGGACAGCAGGCGCTGGGCATCCCCACGGCACAGGGTGACGGCGTCCGCCATCTCATAGAACTTCGCCGCCGGGCTGCCCTGCACGGTCTCGCGCAGCAGTTCATCCGTCACCCGGCCGCCGCCGTCCAGTGCGAGTGCCAGCTTGGCCAGTTCCGCGTCCGCCAGCGCCAGCTGGTCAGTTGCCAGGTGCAGCAGCTGCATCGCCTGGGCGTTGCCAAGTTCAAGGTTGTAGTGCTGCCGGGCCCGTGCCGCCAGCCAGCGCACCCCGTTGTCACCCTCGCCCTGGCGGCGCAGGTCGTGGTACTTTCCCGCCTTCTGCCAGAGCGTGAAGGCCTGGGTCTTCAGCCGCCGGTCCTCATCACTGCGCTTCTCCGGGTCGCTGAACAGCTGCGTGCAGATAAGCGTGGTCTCCGCTGGCAGCTTGGCGAGGATCTCCGTGATGCGCTCGCTGTCGCGCTTGCCCGGCTTCATGTCGAGGATGTCAACGTAGATGAAGCACTTCTCGGAAGCGAACAGGTCGCCGCTGCCGAGCTGGTTGAACACCGTGTCCGCATTCAGCTCGGCTGCGTAGTGGCGCTCCGGCTCGACCCCTTTTGGCAACACGGCACTGACGGCCTCGTCGAGGATCAGCGGGTCGCGCGCCGCGAACAGCTGGACCGGCATCGCCTAGTCGGGATAGCCCGGCCAGACCGGCTTGCGCTTCTCGAAGTGCGCCGCGAAGCCTTCCTTGCGGTCCGGGGTGCTCCAGCAGTTGCTGAACACCTCCACCTCGTAGTCCAGCCCGTCGCGCAGGGACATCTCAGTGCCGACGTTCATCGCACGCTTGGCGGCGGCCAGTGCACGGCTGCTCTTGGTCAGCAGCTTGGCAAGCATCTTCTGCGCCGCTGGCAAAAGCTCGCCGTAGCTTTCCACCACCTCGTCGATCAGGCCCCATTCCTGGCCAGTCTTGCCGGTGATCGGTTCGCCGCTGTACATCATCCAGCGTGCGCGCTGCGGCCCGATCAGGCGCGGCAGGCGCTGCGTGCCACCCCAGCCCGGGATCATCCCGAGGTTGATCTCCGGCTGGCCGAGCCGTGCATTGGCCGTCGAAATGCGGAAGTCCGTGGCCTGCGCCAGCTCCAGCCCGCCGCCCAGAGCGAAGCCGGCGATGCAGCTGACCGTCATGCAGCGCAATGAATTGAGCATCTGGAACACATCGCTGCCGAGCTTGACGAAACGGTGCGCGCCGGCGTCGCCGACCAGCCCGAGGTCGCCGTCAATGTCGGCGCCGGTGGAGAACACCTTCTCATAGCCGCTGATGATCACCATTCCACGCAGGCGCGGGTAGCTCAGCTCAGGCACGATGATGTCGCGCAGCTGCTCGAGCAGGATGGTATTGATCTGGTTGCGGTTGTTGTCCGGCCGCTCCATCGTGAGCGTCATCACGCCGGTATCGCTGTCCAGTTCCTGCCGGAAGTACTGCTCCGTGCTCATTTCTCGTTTCTCCACCTCGGTCATGCGGACCTGTCCTGATTTTACATGCTGGCCGATTCAGGCTGGAATGGCCGCGTGAAACCGGCGCTATAATCGCGTGATGCCACATGTGATCTCCGTGGCCAACCAGAAAGGCGGAGTAGGGAAAACCACGACTTCAATCAACCTCGCGGCTGCGCTTGCGGCCGAGGGGCGGCGCGTGCTGCTGATTGACCTCGACCCGCAGGCCAATGCCTCGGCCGGTGTCGGGGTGGAAGTCGGCAGCGGTGAATCCATCTACAACGTGCTGATGGACGGCGTGCCGCTGGCTGAGGTGATGCGCGCCTCCAGCTTCGAACGCCTGGACGTGGCCCCTTCACATATTGACCTTTCCGCGGCGGAGCTCGAACTCGTCAGTGCCTTAGCGCGCGAGTATGCGCTCAGGCGTGCGCTGGACCGCGCCGAGCTGCCGCATGACTACGTGATCATCGACTGCCCCCCAAGCCTCGGCCTGCTGACCCTGAACGCCCTCGTGGCCTCCAGCCATGTGGTGATCCCGGTGCAGTGCGAGTTCTACGCCCTGGCCGGCCTGGCCAAGCTGACCGACACCATCGGCCGGATCCGCTCAGCGCTGAACCAGCAGCTGGACGTGGCCGGGGCATTGCTTACAATGTATGACTCACGGACCAACCTCAGCCGCGATGTGGTGGAGGAGGTCCGCAGCAACTTCCCGGGCCATGTCTTCGAGACACTGGTGCCCCGGTCGGTCAGGCTGGCGGAGGCCCCGAGCCACGCCGCCCCGATCACGGTGCACGATCCGGAAGGCAGCGGGGCGCAGGCCTACCGGGCTGCGGCACGGGAACTGATAGACAGAATGGAAGGCACGCAATGAGCAGGAAACGCGGACTGGGCAAGGGCCTGGCGGAACTGATACCGGCGGCGGGACCGCTGAAGGACGGCGAGAAGATCCTCGACCTGCGCATCGCGCAGATTGACGCCAACCCCTTCCAGCCCCGGCGCGAGTTCGACCAGGAGGAACTGAACGAACTGCGGGCCAGCATCCGCAGCCAGGGCCTGCTGCAGCCGGTGACGGTCCGCGAAGGCGACAACGGCCGCTACCAGCTGGTGACCGGTGAGCGGCGCCTGCGCGCCTGCCGCGACCTCGGCCATACCTCGATCCAGGCCATCGTGCGCGATTTCTCAGACCGCCAGCTGCAGGAGCTGTCACTTGTCGAGAACCTGATCCGCGCTGACTTGAACGAGATCGAAGTGGCGGAAGCGCTGGAGAACCTGCAGAACCGCTACGCCTATACGACAAGCCAGCTCGCCGAGGTGATCGGCAAGAGCCGCCCCGCGGTGAGCAACACCCTGCGCCTGCTGGAGCTCAGCGACAAGGTCAAGCAGCTGGTGCGCGACAGCCGCATCAGTGCCGGGCACGGCCGCTCGATCCTCAGCTTCCCGGGTGAGCAGCGTGAGGAGATCGCCGAGACCTGCGCCCGTGAGGGCTGGAGCGTGCGCGAGCTGGAACGCCGTGCCGCGGAGGCCGCCAACCGCCAGCCGATCCGCCGTCCGCGCAAGAAGCTCGTTGTCAAACCTGTCGAGCCGACCCGCCTGAAGCAGGCCGAGAGCCGCCTGATGGAGCACCTCGGCACGCGCGTGCGCTTAAGCGAGCAGGCTGGCAACGGCAGCATCAACATCAGCTACCACGGCGACGAGGACCTCGAACGCCTGTTGTCAATCCTGCTATCCGACACCGACCCGCTGTAGGGGAGGTGCGGCGCAAGTCGCACAATGGAGGTCAGCCGTAAAGCTGACAACGGAGCCACCCGCTTCAGCGGTAGTGGAGGCACTGCGCAGCTGTGCCAAGGGAGGTGCCCGCTTCAGCGGCAGAGGCTCGCTGCGCTCAGGAAGCATCAAGCAAACATGAATGGATTTCTTCAACGCTAAGGCGCTAAGGACACGAAGTAAAGGAAATTCCCAGGCGACCACTGTACCGGCCTTGCCCCGCAAGGCCAGCACGCGAGCTGCTTTTTCGTTTGCTGCGCATTTCGCGAGTGAGTGATTGTTGCCAATCTTCCCTGTGAACTCTGTGGCTCTGTGGTCATACCAGATCGGAACATCACCCACAAAGTCGTCAGGACTCCAGGCATGTCCAGTATTGCCAAACCCGTCTGGCACTCGTACTTCCATGCATCCCCTCCCGGTTGTCGCAAGGCGACACCGCTACTGCTTTGGCAATATGGTTGCCAGGGCATTGCATGACACAGAGATCCGCAGAGTTCCGCAGTGGAAGAAAATGTCCGTCTGGCTCATTGCTCACTCTTCATTGCTCATTGCTTCCATGCATCCCCTCCCGGTCGCGGCAGGGCCGCACCGCTACTGCTTCTCATTCTGAATCTGTTTCTGATGTCTGTCCACTGCCTATTGACCACTGTCACCTTCCCCATCCCCTTCACCGTGATTCCACCTGTACTTCAGGTCGAATTTCCCGGGCATCGGGTATCTATAAGGTATGCCGGGAAAGAAAAACAGTGACAGTAAGAAGGGCGCGCCGAAGAAGCCGCTCAAGGATGACAAGGGCCTGGGTGAGTCCGGCAATGATGAGCTGCTCGAGGAAGAGGCCGCCCCGGAGGAGCAGCAGGAGCTGCTCGCCGCCAGTGCGGAATCCGGTGCAGGAGCGGATGCCGGCAACCCCGGCCTGAAGAACGGCGGCGGGATCATCACCGACTACGAGGCCACCATCCCGATCATCATCCCGCCCGGGGCGCGCAGCCCGGTTGACGACATCATCGAGGTGCTGCACCGCGAGGTGATCGGCCAGGAGCGCGCGATCGACGCCATCGCGCGGGCGCTGCTGCGTTCCCGCGAGGGCTTCCGCACCTCCGGCCGCCCGATTTCCACGATGTTCTTCGCCGGCCCGACCGGTGTCGGCAAGACCGAGACCGTACGCGCGCTGGCCAAGGCGCTGCACAATGACTGGCGCGCAGTGCTCAAGGTGGACTGCTCCGAATACAGCGAGCCGCATGCGATCGCGCGCCTGATCGGTGCCCCTCCCGGATACATCGGCTCCGACCTGCCCGCCATCCTCTCCAAGGAGAACGTGGAGGGCACGACGAACCGCCTGATCCTGTTCGATGAGATTGAGAAGGCGCACTTCCGCCTGCACAACCTGCTGCTGCAGATCATGGACGAGGGCCGTATCACGCTGGCGCGCCGCACGAAGGACGACCCCGGCGAGGTCAGCTTCGAGGACTGCATCGTGATCATGACCTCCAACGTCGGTGCCGGCGACATCGAGAAGATCCTGCACCAAAACCGCATCGGGTTCCGCAATGCGGACAGCACGGCTGAGATCCGCAGCGACCAGCAGATCTACATGGCCGCCAAGGAGGCGATGAAGAACATCTTCACGCCGGAGTTCCGCAACCGCCTGACGGAGTTCATCGTGTTCCGCGCGCTGGACCGCCCGAGCCTGTACAAGATCCTGCAGAAGCTGCTCAACATCTCGGCTGAGCGCTTCGCGAGCCTCGGCTTCACGCTGCAGCTCAATGACGAGGTACGTGACTGGCTGGTGGACCGTGGGATGGACCGCGAGCTCGGTGTGCGCCCGCTGGTACGCGCCGTGGAGAAGTACATCGACACCAAGGTGGCCGAGCTGCATGCCTACGGCCTGATCCACGAGGGCGACCTGCTGGAGGCCCGCATCCAGGAGACGGACGAGCTGGCCAGCGACGGGATCACCCCCAAGAGCGAGATCGTGTTCTACCGCACCCCGCGCAGCAATGAGCAGGGCGGCCGCAAGCGCAAGCTGCCGATGAAGAACCAGCGCACGGAAATCATCCTGAGGTACTAGGACCTCGGTTGTAGGGTGTAGCGGAGCGCGAGCATTCAGCTCGCCGGAGGCCCAAGCCGTTGGCTTGGCAAGGAGGTCTGTCCCGCTGGAGGCAGGACTGACCAGGGGTGCTGCATCCCGCGAAGCAGGATGCAGCCGGAGCAGCGTTGCGGAGGCCAAGCCGTTGGCTTGGCGAGTGTCAGGCTTACAGCCTGGCCTCCAGCCGCAGTTGCGCCAGCTTAACCTGCAAAGCCTTACTTCGCGGCTCCACCGTTTACTTCATCACGGTAACTTCAAGCTTGTAGCCAGGGTAGCTGGTCATCCCTATGACACCCTTGCCACTATTGACCATGTTCTTCTCTGAGTGGAAAAGCTGGACACGGGTTTTTCCATCGGCGGATTCCCAGTCAACCACATGCCTGCCCTCGGAATCAGATTCGCGGATCTGGCTGAACTGAGTCTTATCCAGACATGATTCAACATGCTGTTTCACATCTGCAAATGTCCCGTCCGTCCTGAAGCCGACCGCCCAGAGCAGGCCTTCGTCATCCCCGACACCGGCTTTTTCGATCGTGCTTTCCATCCCGCTGACGCCCATTGACACTCCCAGCGGATTCTCAACTGCGCCGGGAGGCAAGGTGAGATTCGCCAGCGGCCATGACGCAGGCAGCTGCGGAGCAGAACCGGATGTTGCAGTCTTGACTGTGCCCGCAGGGCAGCCGGAGACCAGCACCGTGAGGCCGGCAACGAGCAATACATCCAGCAGGAATCTGTACAGCTTGATCATTATTTCAGGCTAGCACGGATCGGGCAGGCTGAGCTGCGTTGCGGAGGCGAAGCTGCGCAAGCTCAAGCGAATAAGCCAGCGAAGCTGCGCTTCGCGGCTCCATTGCCCCATGCCCCTTTCACCGTTGCCCGGCTGCAAGATGCAGCCGCTACTGGTGGAGTTTGAACCTCCCCTGCTTCTGTTTCTCATTCTGCTTCCCCTCCCTTGCCCCCTGCCCCAGCCAGGCTTAACCCGGATCTCTCCAGCGACGAGGGCGCCGCTGCCACTAAGAACTAATAACTTCTTCCACTTCTGGTACAGGTTCAATACATAGGTAATGGTTTAGGTTCAGAACATAGGTAACGGTTTCCGTGAGAATCACCCTTCGA
>JAGRNR010000093.1:0-6561 GCA_020440645.1 bacterium
GGTTCATCGGTGATGACCGGCGCAGCGACCCAAGCACCTGGTTCGCCTTCCAGAAGCCGGGAGAGTACGAGGTGCGCCTCGATGTGACTGACAAGTTCGACCAGGTGATCCACGCCCCGTCAATCAAGGTGCGTGTGCGCCCTGGCCCGCTCAGCTATGCGCAGCCCGTCGCTGTGATCGAGCCGCTGACCGGCAGTACACGCGCGGTGGTGATGGACTACACCGCCTCCAACGCCCTGCCACTCTCCAGTCCGACAAATGAGGGCGGCATCGACATGGTGGATGTAAGTGCCGACGGCCGCTTCCTGGCAATGGTCAGCGAGTTCGGCCTGCTGGTGAAGGAGATTGCCAGCGGCGACCCGGTGGCCTCATTCCTGCCGGCAGCCGGTGAGATCGTCTCACTGCAGGCTGTGGAGGATGGCAACGCCTACATCACGCTGGAGACCGCCGGTGGCCTGGCCACCTGGCTGATCCGCCCGGCCTGCGACCCGCTGAAGGTCTGCGACGGCTTCCTGTTTGATGCCAGTGGCATCGGCACCGTGCTCGCCATCGGTGACAAGCTTGAGAAGAACTTCCGTCAGCTGCGTGTTGTCAGTGTCGACCCCGCATACGGCCAGGTCGGCGAACCGCTGCTGATCGGCAAGGCCAGCGAGGCGAAACTCAGCCGCGACGGCCGCTACCTGTTCCATATTGACGACCAGAGCCGCATCGTGCGCCGCCATGTCCCGAGTGGCGACGTGGAGTTCCTCGCCACCGGCAGCGACCGCAAGAGCGGGCTGGCCGCCAGCGGTGACGGTGACAGCATCGCATTCGCCAGCGAGATGGGCGAGCGCCGCGACATCATCCTCGGCCGCTACGACATGGGCGGAGTGTTCCAGCTCGCCAGTGTGACGGACCGCACCGGCTTCTACGCCGAGCACATGCTGCTCAATGGCGACGGCAGCTACCTGCTGGCCTACGGCTCCCGTGATGAGCTGGTGGCCCTGGTGCGCAAGGCCCGCGGGGACGAAACCCTCGCCGCCGACGAGGTGGACGCTGAGAAGCTGGTTGACGACGATGCCCCGCAGTACAGCTCAGGCCCGCCCAGCCGGCGTGAGCGCTACGGTGTGATCCGGCTGGACCTCAGCGGTTCCCCGGATGGCTGGAGCATCAGCACCGTCAATCCGCGCTTCGTGGCGGAGAGCAGTGCGGGCTTCGCAATCGCCGGACCGTTCTGATCAGTCGTACTGCCGGCAGTAGGCCATCAGAGTCAGGTTGATGCGCGCCTGGCAGCTGTAGGTCAGCCACATCACCGGCAGCACCACCGGCGAGCCGATCATGATCACCGGCAGCAGCGGGAATATCACGCAGCCCAGGCAGTCGTTGTTCCAGAACCGGGCCAGCATCCCGCCCAGCAGGCAGCGCACGGCAGTCGCCCGCAGCTTTCCGTGCTCGCTCCTGGCAATGCACATCAGCGCTGGGTGCACGGTGGCCGCAGCCCGCAGCTGCTGCTGTGGCGTCATCGGCAAGTCAAGAATCACAGCTCGCCAGGCCCAGCTGCCGTGCATCAGCTCCTTCAGGCGCAGCCAGACTTCCTCCTCCATGGCCAGCATCTGCACGTCGCTTTCACGGAAGTCCGTTGCCAACCGGGCTTCCAGGCGTTCACGGGCCCGCTGGGTCGTCCCCATGCAGAGGCTGCTGCCGTACCAGGTGATCCCGCCAATCGTTGCCAGCATTCCGGTCGTCTGCAGGAAGCCGTCTTCCAACGGTATGCCCAGAAATTGAAGCAGGTATGTGAATGCGAGCGGCGACAGGCACATGAGCACGAAACCGACCGTGATGCCAAGCATGCGCGCGCTCTCATCCTGGCGCTTGCCCGCCTCACTGGCGATGCCGGCAAACATGTCACCTACGCTGGATTCTGGCTCATCCGCCATGCAGAGATTGTGAACCACGGGGCAGCTCATGCGGAAGCACCCCGGCTATCCGCCTGGCAGCCTCCTCATCCAGCAGGCAGTGCACCGCCAGCAGCGGCCAGACCAGCCCGTATCCCAGCGCCCAGTAGATCTCAAACAACGGCACACCCAGAAGCCAGCCGGTATGCACCTCCGCATTGCGCCAGGCATTTTCGAAGTGTGGCCAGATCGCGAAGCTGGATCGCACCAGCAATGCGTATAACAGGCTGAATCCCAGTGTGCCAAGCACGGAACCCGCCACGAAGCGGCTGCGCTTGTATGCAAGGATCAGTCCGGTCACCGCCACCCCGCTCAGCGTGCTGACCATCACCGGCGTTCCGGTCACACCGAAGCGCACCCCGTAGCCGATCGCAATCCCGATAACGGAGTAGAGCAGGTAGCGTTTCCAGACCAGCCCCTTCTCCCTGGTGACGGAATAAGTGCCCGGCTGGAAGAACAGCAGCATGCGTGTTGCCAAGATCCCGGCGCAGAACGAGAACAGCAGGTCCTCCGGGCTTGAGATGTAATGGAAGGTCACGCGGGGATCCCAGTATTGCGGGATGTATTCAAAGCTGAACAGGCCGTAGGGGATGCACAGTACGCCGGAGAGCAGCAGCAGGCGCGCATTGCGCCGCGCAGTGAGCACGGCCACTGCACAGAGGAGCAGCATGATCAGGCACATCCCGAGGTAGGGATATGCGGAAAGGGTCACCAGCACACTGACATTATATGGCATTCATGGCAAGTTGTGGCATCAGTCAGGGGGATTGCCCATCCACGGCAAGCTGCTCAGCCGGCCTGCGGTATTTCCTGTGCTGCGGACGTCGCGAACTTGTCGTCAACCAGGTAGTCGATGATGCACACTGTCCTGGCAACGCGGTACATGTGGTAGTTCGCCGTGATCAGCAGGATCGGCAGCGTGAATACTGACAACGAATTGCTCAGGCAGCAGCATACGCAGCAGGTGTACAGGGAGATCCGGCTGACCTGGAAGTTCCAGCTGCCGTTGAACAGCGATGCGTTGTCAAGCCGGCCAGGACCGTAACTCAGCTGCAGCACGCTGTTCCAGTAGCAGGCGCTGAACTCCAGCTGGTTCTCGAGGGTCTTCGGTCGCGCCGGGCTGATCCACTTCAGCGAGGGGATCTCATTCACCGCATCGATGATGATGTGGGTGAAGTCCTCCTCGGCCACCACTCGCAGGAAGTCAGTGTGGTAGAGGTAGCTCTCCGACAGCTTGTAGCGGGTTACATGCATGCTCTCGACCCAGCGCCGGATGCTGCCGGCGATCGAGAAAGCGACCACGGCTCCCACTATCAGCCCAAGCGCCATGCCGGCGAAGGGCAGGAATGCCATCAGGTATTCGTACGGCCCGCCGGAGGAGGAATTGAAATTGCCGGTGGCGAAGCTGCTCCCGAGGATGCCGAACATCATCATGAAGTTCGCCACGTAATAAACCACATACATAACGATCATCGCCACGATGATCTGGATGATCACCACAAGCTGGCCATGCAGCCTCAGCACCTTGTCCCGCAGCGCCATCAGCCGCAGGCGGTAGTCGGGCTTGTCATACTTCGGGTCGTATCCACTGCTGGAAGGCTGCCCCGCGGCCGGGCCCGGCTGGGAAGCTTCCTCCGTGCCCTGTCCGGGCGTGCTGGGCTGGCCTGCATCACCGGGCAGCGGCTGCCCCCCACTCAGTTCCTCGTCGCGCCTGTCATCCGGCCTATCTGTCATGTGTCAGACATTCTACTTTGCGCCGCAAAGATCAACGAGGCCAATGACAGTCATGCCAGCTACAGTACCCGGAATACAATATTGCCTGCGGATTTCCGATATGATTGACCATCAGCTCCACGGAGGAACCTGATGCCACTTTTCGAATACCGATGCAGCGACTGCGGGGCCGAGTTCGAGGCCCTGGTCTCGCGCGGCGACACTGAGCCGGTGGAGTGCGAAAAATGCCACGGCAAGCATACCGAGCGCATCGCATCCACCTTCTCATGCTGCAGCAGCGACTCCACCTCGGCCTCCGCGCCGATGGGCTGTTGACGCAGGCCCGGCTAGGCCCGTGCGGCCTGACTGAAACCCGCCTGCCCGTCCCTGCGTCATAATGGGTGCTAATCACCGAAAGGAGCAGCGGGTATGGACTTTGCCCATGTTCTCGTAATGATCCTGATGGCCGTCTCACTGAGCGCGGCCGCCGGACTGCGTGCCTTCCTGCCGCTGTTCGCAATTTCCCTGCTTTCCAGCACAGGCTACATAACCCTCGCCAGCGGCTTCAGCTGGCTGACCAGCACCGAAGCCGTGGTCGTGTTCGGCCTGGCGGTCGTGCTGGAGGTCGCAGCCGACAAGATCCCCGGGCTTGACAACGCGCTTGATGCCACCGGACTGGTGGTCAAGCCGCTGGCCGCCGCGCTGCTCAGCTCCAGCCTGATCACGGGCATGGACCCGCTGCTGGCGATGGTGCTCGGCCTGATCATCGGCGGCACCGTGGCCGGTACCGTGCACTTCGGCAAGGCCCAGCTGCGCGCCGGTTCAACCGTGCTGACCGCCGGTTTCGGCAATCCCGTGATCTCCGTGGTCGAGGACGGCATCTCCGTGCTTGGCACCACGCTCGGTATCCTGCTGCCAGCCCTCGTCGGGGTTCTCGTGATCGGCGGGCTGTTCCTGCTCGGCCGGCGCATCATGCGCCGCAGCCGCAAGGGCATCACCGCCGAGGTGATCTCCGCTGACGGCGAGGTCGTCGGCGAGACCGACGCGCACTCACTGAGCTGATCCCCGCATGGGATACTAGCTGCGTTTGGCAAACCGCGGACAACAGCTGCTGGAGGAACTCAGCCTCGCATTCCCCGTTGAGCGGCGTCACATCTTCGACCGCCTGCGTGCAGCGGCCCAGCGCAGCTCGCTGCGCATCGCACTCGTCGGCGGCCTGCCGCGTGAGATCCTGCGCTGCCAGTTCAGCCAGCGCGAGCGCGAGAACCTCTACGACGAACTGCGTGACATCGACATCGTGGTGGAGGGTGACGCGATCCGCTTCGCCCGTGAGCTCTACCGCAACCTGCCCGGTGAACTCGTTGTCAACGAGGACTTCGGCACCGCCACGCTGACAACCGAAGGGGTTGAAATCGACCTGACCAGCAGCCGCCGCGAAAGCTACGCCGCCCCGGGCCAGCTGCCTGAAGTTGACACCAGCGGCGTGCGCATCGAGGCGGACCTCGGCCGGCGAGACTTCACGGTAAACGCCGTGGCGCTGGAACTCAACCCGGACTACGGTGCAATGCTTGACCCGCTCGGCGGGGAGGCCGACCTGCGCAACCGCCAGCTGCGCATCCTGCATTCAGCGTCATTCCACGACGACCCGACCCGCCTGTTCCGCGCCCTGCGCTACAGCATCCGCCTGAACGCCGAACTCGAGCCGGTCAGCATGGCCGCCTTCGGCCGCGCGATCGAGGAGGACATGCTAGCCACGCTCACGCCGGAGCGCGTGCGCTATGAGCTCCATTGCATCAGCCGCGAGGAGCGCTGGCATGAGATCTGGGCCGTGATGGACCTCGCGATGATCCTGCCCGGCCTGCATGAGGCACTCGGCGGGATCAGCTCCTGGTGGACCCTCGAACAGGGCAGCTCGCTGGACATCGTGCTGCGCAACCAGAAGGAGGTGCTTGAGGGAACGGACATCGAACCCTGGCTGGTGCGTGTGGCCTGGACAACGCTTTCCATGCGCGACACATATTTCGAGGCGGCGATGAACCGCATCGGGATCTTTCCGCGTCATATCCGCGCAATGGTGACCGCCCGCCACCTGCTGGTGAGCGTGCCCGAACGCCTGTCCAGCAGCATGCGTCCGAGTGAGGTGGTGGACCTGCTGGAGCATTTCCCGCGCGACAGCGTGGCGCTGGCCTTCCTCGTGCACATGCCGGTGGACGACCGCGGCGTGTCCACCCGCCGCGCGCTGCTGAACTACCTGCTGGAATACAGCCAGGTGCGGCCAATGCTCAGCGGGCATGAACTGATCAGGCTCGGGATCCCCGCCGGGCCGGCCGTCGGCGAATGCCACCGCCGCCTGCGTGCGATGCGCCTCGACGGGCACATCGATTCGGAGGAGGATGAAAGGAATGTTGTGCTCAGGATGGTAAACCTCGGGGAGCCGGGTGCCGATCAAGCATCCGGAGATGATGGCTGAACAATGAGTAACTTTGACCCACTGTACTTCCTTACGGCGATCCCGCTGATCCTGCTCTCGCTGGCCCTGCATGAGTACGGCCATGCGGCGATGGCCAATGCGCTCGGCGACCCCACGCCGCGCCTGCAGGGCCGCGTGACCCTGAACCCGATCAAGCACCTTGACCCGGCCGGCACCTTCATGATCATCATGACCTCGTTCATGGGCTTCGGCTTCGGCTGGGGCAAGCCGGTGCAGACCAACCCGACCTACTACAAGGACCTGCGCCGCGACACCATCCTCGTCGCCATCGCTGGCCCGGCGATGAACCTTTGCCAGCTGATGCTGGCCGTCGGTATCGCGAACGTGCTCTACATCAGCGGAGTGCTGCTCGGATCCTGGGGACACCTCGCCTTCCAGATCTTCATCGTGATCAACATCGCGCTGATGTTCTTCAACCTCGTG
>JAGRNR010000094.1:0-5788 GCA_020440645.1 bacterium
TACGGTGGTCAGCATCCACAATGATCTCTTGCGGTGTGGTCGGATGTGACATGGCTACCTCCCTGGTTCCGTATTAAAGCCTGATTATAGCGTCACCCCGGAATTCTTCCCGGAGATTTCGGCTGCAGCCAGAACCAAATCGTGGGCGGCTGGTCTATTGGTAAAGGAGCGCTGTGCGCGGTGGTGGGTTTTTCCCCTTGCTTTCGGTGTTAGAGGGTGCTTAACCCGGGGCGTGCTGTATAGTTACCGAAGGGGCATACCGCGCAGGCTGGCTCATGGCCGGTTGCGTTCGCTCCAAACCCTTCACAGGAGACGAAATCTCCAATGCAGAAGAAACTGGGAGAGATGCTTGTAGACTCGAAGGTGATCACCCTCGAGCAACTGCAGGAGGCGCTGGAGGCCCAGCGCGAATCCGGCAAGCGACTCGGTGAGGTCGTCATCGAGATGCAGATGACCACCGAGGATGAGGTCCAGAGCGTGCTGGCCGAACAGCTCGGCATCCAGCAGATCGACCTCTATGAGGAAAAGATAGATACGGATGTCGCCCGCCTGATCAGCGCCGACATGATCACTCGCCACCAGGCGATGCCCGTCCGCCAGGAAGGCAACAACGTGATCGTGGCGATGGTTGACCCGCTCAACCTGCTGGCCATCGACGACATCCGCCTGAGCACCGGCCTCGACGTGGTGCCGCGCATCTGCAGCCCGCACGGCATGAAGTTCGCCTATGACCAGCTGTTCGGTGTGACCGCCGAGGCTGAGAAGCACATGGAGGACTTCCGCCAGGAGCAGATCAAGAAGGGCTACGTGATCGACGATACACTCGCCGACAAGGCCACCATGGCCGAGGTGGAACAGGCCCCGATCGTGAAGCTGGTGGACACCGTGCTCACGGGCGCCGTGGACCACGGAGCTTCCGATATCCACATTGAGCCCAAGGAGGATCATGCCGTCGTGCGTTACCGCGTGGACGGCATGCTGCACAAGATCCTCACGATCCCGCGCCACGCCGTGGCTGCGGCGACCGCCCGCCTGAAGATCATGGCGCGCTGCGACACTTCCGAGCGCCGCAAGCCGCAGGACGGCCGAATCGAGCTGGACATCCGCGATGCGATGTTCGACATCCGATTCAGCGTCTGCCCGACGATCAATGGCGAGAAGATCGTGATGCGACTGCTGAACAAGAGCAGTGCGGACTTCAAGCTGACTGACCTCGGTTTCGACGAGGACGAGCTGGCGGGCTTCAACGAGATCCTCGCCAAGCCCCACGGCATCATGCTGATCACCGGCCCGACCGGTTCCGGCAAGTCCACCACGCTGATCGCCTCGCTGGGCAAGATGGCAAACGAGACCGTGAACGTGATGACGGTGGAGGACCCGGTCGAGTACCAGCTCGACAAGATCAACCAGGTGCACGTGAACAACAAGGTCGGCCTGAACTTCGCCACCGCCCTGCGTACCTTCATGCGACAGGATCCGGACATCATCATGGTTGGTGAGATCCGAGACTTCGAAACCGCCGACCTTGCGGTGAACGCCGCACTGACCGGTCACCTCGTGTTCTCCACGCTGCACACCAACGATGCCGCGGGTTCGATTCCGCGACTGACCAACATGGGTGTGCCGCCATTCCTGATCAACGCCTCGCTGATCGGCGTAATGGCGCAGCGCCTGGTGCGCAAGCTCTGCCAGCACTGCAAGGAGAGCTACGAACCCAATGAGATGGAGAAGGATCTGATCCGCGGCGCCTACAACCCGGCGGACTACCCGGACAGGATCCTGATGTACCGCGGCCGTGGCTGCAAGTTCTGCAACCACCTCGGCTACCGCGGCCGTAACGGCATCTTCGAGATCATGCCGATGACCAACGAGATGCGCAACCTCGTGATGCGCTCCTCGGCGATCCACGAAGTGAAGAAGCTGGCCCGTACCCAGGGCATGCTGACCCTCTGGGAGTCCGGCGTGAAGAAGGTGCTGCACGGCACGACCTCCCTTGAGGAGTTGCTGCGTGTGGCCCGCCCGGACTACGAAGAGGATGCCGAGCTCGCACAGGAGACCGGCGGCACCGCCACCCGCGGCCTGCTCGCGGAGGCTGCCCCGACCCTTGCAGAAGTGGAGTCCTTCTCCTCCCTGTAAGCCAACCGGAACGACTGTCCCCGTCCGCATTGCGGGCGGGGATTTTTTTTAGCCAGCTGCTATGCATGACCGATCGGTCATGGAGGGCATAAATCATTTGCAAGCAGGCTGAATTCCTGCTAATCTGTTTGCCCTGCCCGGTTCATTCTGATACAGGGGAGGCGGACCGCCAAGCTCGGAACCGGCATTGACAACCTGTCAATGCGGGGCCGCGAGTGATACAATATTTATCTGTGTCCCGCCTGGGTTCAGGCGGCCAATAAGCATCCTCCCGGATGCATGGTGAAGTATTTATGGATTATACGATCCTTGATCTGCTGGTGCAGCTCGTGGAGCATGGCGCCTCGGACATCCACCTGACGGCAGGGGTGCCGCCCACGCTGCGCGTGCACGGCAAGCTGATGCGACTTGATTACAAGCCGCTGTCCCCGGAGGATGTGAAGACCCTCGCCTACTCGATGATCCGTGAGGACCAGCGAAAGAAGTACGAGCTCGAGCGCGAGCTGGACTTCGGCTACAGCCAGAAGGGTATCGGCCGCTTCCGCTGCAACGTCGGCTTCCAGCGCGAGTCCACCTACATGGTGATGCGAGCGATCTCCGAGAAGATCCCCTCGATGGACGAGCTTTTGCTGCCAAACATCATGAAGGAAGTGATCATGCTGCCGCGCGGCCTGGTGCTGGTCACCGGACCGACCGGTTCGGGAAAGTCCACCTCCCTTGCGGCAATGCTCAACGTGATCAATGAGACGAAGGACCTGCACATCGTGACGATGGAGGACCCGATCGAATACGTGCACCAGCACAAGCGCTGCAACGTCAACCAGCGTGAGATCGGTTCCGACACCCTGTCATTCGCAGGCGCGCTGAAGCGAGTGCTGCGACAGGATCCGGACGTGATCCTCGTTGGTGAGATGCGAGACCTGGAAACGATCTCGACGGCGATCACCGCCGCCGAAACGGGCCACCTCGTGTTCGCCACCCTGCACACGAACAACGCACCATTGACGATCGACCGTATCGTCGACGTGTTCCCCTCCGAGCAGCAGGACCAGATCCGCGCCCAGCTTGCCAACTCCCTGCAGTGCATCATGTCACAGCAGCTGCTGCCCGTCACCGACGGCGGCGGACGAGTGGCGGCGCATGAGGTGATGCTCAACATCCCGGCAATCCGTAACCTGATCCGAGAGAAGAAGGAATTCCAGATCCACTCGGTGATGATGACGCACGCCAAGCTGGGCATGATGACGATGGACCAGTGCCTGCGCGACCGTTACCTGGATCGCCAGATCACGCTGGAAGTGGCAATGGCTCACGCCGGCAACGTCGGCAACCTGCAGCGCCTGATCAGCCACGCCGCGAGCGAGGGCCGGGGCGGCAGCCGTCCGGGTGCCGACCGTGGCGGCCCGATGCTGGACGGCAGCGGACCGAGCATCGGCGTCTGATTGCCCTGCCGTCTCGCCCGAGGGCTCGACGGTCTGGCGCTGCGGCGAAAACAAGTTTCGCCGGGTCGCGCTTATGGTGCAGGAGGATGGAAGATGCCTCGTGCAAGAGGAGTGAAACTTGTTTCGCTCCGGTTTGCAGACCACCGAGCGCTTGCGCAAGGTGGCAGAAGAATTTGACTGCCTTGTTGGGAGGCCCTGCGGGGTCTCCCTTTTTTTGTTGCCCGTTCGGCTGAAGCCTCTCGGGTCTGACCCTGCGGCCACGCATTCGCGTGTCCGGGTCGGGTGGAAGATGCATCTCCCAATCGAAACGGTTCCTGGTTGTGCAATCAGCGAGAAGCTACGCTTTGAGCTGTATTGCAGACCCGCGAATGCTTGCATGAGCGGGCATGGGAATCGGGTCTGACCCTGCGGCCACGCATTCGCGTGTCCGGGTCGAGTGGAAGATACATCTCCCAATCGAAACGGTACCCGCTTGTGCAATCAGTCACGCCTTTGGCGTGACTTCGAGCTGCATTGCAGACCCGCGAGCCTTCGGGCAAGCGGGAGGAGGAATCAGGTCTGTCGCTGACGGCTTTTCCCCGGAATAACATTCTGTTAAACTCCCTTAACCGGCTAAATGTGAGGGAATTATGGGCAGGAACAGATCCATCCATCCGCTGCGGGCCACAGCGGTAATGTTGGGGGTTATCGCTTGCACGCTGCTGCTGCACGCGTGCGCAGGTGGCAAGGGCGGACAGCAGGAAATGCTGACCGGAAACAGCGAACAATCAGCACAGCTCGACTCCCTGCAGGTGCTGCTGGAGTCAGAGCTTCTACGCCTGGGCGTCGACACCTCCCGCGAAGTGAGCATCGCCCCATCCGCTGGCAATGCGGTATTCGACCTGCAGGCCACTGTGACGACGGTCGTGCCGGGCGAGCAGGCGGACGTGACCCTGCGCTGGACTGAGAGACTGGTCGGCGACTATGACCAGAACGGACTTGTCAACGCAGCCGACCTTGTGCCACTGGCCCGGCATTTCGGGGCGACAGTCAGCTACCGCAGCACGCTGGAAACGGATGGCATCGAGGGCTGGCCGACGGGCCTGGCCTATGACCCTGGCGATGCGGCGAACTGGAGGCTGGCGCGCATCGATGGCAACATGGACGGGGAGATCAATGCCGGGGATGTGACCCCGATCGCCCAGCACTGGCAGCAGTCGCTGAGTGGCTACCGGGTCTACCGCCAGCATGGCGACCAGGAATCAGCCGAGCTGCTGGTAGGCCCTGAGGAGACACTCGGCCTGTTCAGCGTGGAGCGCAGTGCCCCGGATGACAACAACCGGCCGGTAAGCTACAGTTTCAGCGATACCCTGACGGATGCGGGGGAGTACCTCTACTACGTGGCAGCCTACGACGCGGACAGCGAGGGCGAGGGCCCGCCCAGCCGCCCGGTGCGCCCCTCCCTGAACATCCCGCCGTTGGCCACCCTGTCAGTCGACCCGCCCGGGGGTGCCGCACCGCTGCAGGTCAGCCTGGATGCCTCAGCCTCAAGCGACCCCGATGGGCGGATCGTCAGCTATGAATTCGACCTCGACGGCGATGGCAAGTACGACCAGGCCGGCATTGACCCTGACGCGACCGCCAGCTTCGGCTCCGGCAGCCATACCGTCAGGCTGCGGGTGACTGATGACGGCGGCGCCACCGACAGCATCGACCTAACCATCAACGTCGGCGATGAGATCATCCCGCTGATCACCAGCAACAAGCAGGCCGACATGCTGCCGGCGATCTTCCTGCTGGACAGCAGGCAGTCTGACATAAGCGTACCGCTGGCAACGGTGGAGTGGTTCGTGAATGACGATGAGCTGCCGTCCCAGAGCAGCACGGAGCTGGACACATTCCTGTTTGAACCGGTATTCACCGGCTTCTACCAGGTCAGGCTGGTGCTGACCAGCCAGGCAGGTCACAGCTACGAGACGAAGATCAGCCTGCAGGTATATGACGGTGACGACAGCGTGCCGCGCATCACTGTCAACCAGGTGGAGGATTCACTGCCGGCGGACTTCGTACTCTCGGCGGACGAGTCCATCCTGGTGCTTGACCTGCAGAGCTGTGAGTGGCTGACAGGTTTCGTGCCGGAGCTGGAACAGAGCACCTTGTATGTTAGAAAACGAGCGAGCCGGGTGACTCTGTTCCGCGCCTGAGTGCAAGAACACTGCCGCAGAGATGAG
>JAGRNR010000095.1:0-5583 GCA_020440645.1 bacterium
ACATGCCCTGATCAGGAAGCAGGAAATGTATGTATCTCAACCGAAAGCCGCTTGACTTCTGACACAGTATCTCTGCGTTAAAGAGAACCAGTCTGGCGAGCATGTTGTAACTCGCGCGGCTGCGCGGCTCGCATGTGGTCGAGCATTTCGAGGCAAGGATGCGACTTTTTTGTCAACGCGAAGGAGCGAAGACGCGGAGGAATACAGCGAGCGGATTAATAGAAAATAGTCCGTAGCGGCGCAGTCCCACTGCGCCAGCACGCGCGATCTGGCAACAGGGCAGATAAACACGAGAGAGAGGAATTGCAGCCGTGATTCTCAGTGACTCAGTGCTTCAGTGGTGTATCCGGCGTTATTTTTTACCACTGAGCCACGGAGACACTGAGAAGATGAAGTCGGCTCGGCTCATTGCTCATTCATCATTGCTCATTGCTTCGCGGCATGCACTCCCAGTCGCACGGAGCGTGCGCCGCTACGGATTTCATTGGATGATTCATGTCTGGAGATTTACCACTGAGCCACGGAGACACTGAGAAGATGAAGATTGCCAGGCTCATTGCTCATTGCTTCGCGGCATCACCGCTGTGCGACTTGCGCCGCACCTCCTACACGCTGACCACCGACCACTGACCACCGACAAATGACAATTGGCCACTATGAATTGGCGCGCGGGCGGTCCGAGGTTTCCTCACTCTTGCCGGCCACCACGCCCACGATGCGGATGCCCGGCAGCTCTGACAGATCCAGCTCCTCCGGGGAGTCCGTCTCCTTGAGCTGCTGGTCCAGCACGATGCTGACCACAGGGCGCGTGATCGCGGCCTCGTTCACGGAGGTGACGACGCCCACGCGACCGTCACTGAGCCTGACGAAGGTGCCGATTGGGTACTGCCCGACCTTGCGGATGAACATGTTGGCAATCTTCGGGTCGAACTGCGGACCGCAGCCCTGGATGATGATCTCGATCGCCTTGGCGAAGTTCATCTTGTTCTTGTAGCTGCGCTTGGTGGTGATCGCGTCGTACACGTCGCAGATCGTTGACAGCCTGACGAACCTGTCAATCTGGCTGGCATTGCGGCCGTCGGGGTAGCCGCTGCCGTCCAGCTTCTCGTGGTGGGCACGCGCGATGCGCATGCCTGTATCCGAGATTGCCGTGTCCTCCAGCAGCTCACTGGACCAGACCGGGTGCATCTTCATGATCTCCCATTCCTCGCGGTCCAGCGGGCCCGGCTTGTTGAGGATCGAGAGGTCCACGCGGCTCTTGCCGATGTCATGCATCACCGCGCCGTAGACCATCTCGGCCAGCTCGTCCTCGTCGTCAACCCAGTCCGCCACGTTCAGCAGGAACAGCAGGCCGACGTTGATCGAGTGACGGTATGTGTAGCGGTCGAAGTGCTCCAGGTCGAGCAGCTTGACGGCGCCGTTCGGGTTCTTCGTGAACTCGCGGATCAGGCCGTCCACCGTGCCGCGCATCTTCGTCAGGTCCACGCTCTGGCCGAGCTCGAGGTCGCAGAAGAAGGTCTCGATCTGGTGGCTGGCGCTTTCAAGCTTCTCCTGCGGGATCACCATCGACAGGTCGTGCTTCTCGTAGATCCGGCCGGTGTCAACCAGCAGCGCGGCGAAGCGGTCCTCGGCACTCTCCGGCATGATGCCGAGCCGTGCCAGGCTGGATCCCCTGCGCACCTTGAGCTGCTCGATGCCGCGGCTCGTCAGGTTGCTGATGATCGACTGGCTGAGCACCGTGCCCTTGCTGATCAGCTTCTGGTTGTCGGCAAACAGGTCGCTGTCAACGACCAGTCCGGCACTGAGCCGCTCGACCGGGACGAACACGTCCTCGTCGAACTCGGCAACCACGTTTGTCACACTGGTATCCATCTGCAGGGAATATAACTTCAAAGGGAAGTTGTCAGGATGGATTGTGCGCCATTTAACCGCGGCGGAAGTGATTGTTAACAGTGGACCAAAGGTCAAAGGGAGCGCGAGCATTGAGCTCGCAGGGGCGGCGGCTTTTCGCCGCCGGCAGACTGCTTAACAGTTCTTAGTTGTTAGTTCTTGGTGGCAGCAGCGCCCTCGCCGCTGGCATCAGTGGTCAGTGGCCAGTAGCGGCTGCTTCAAGCAGCCGGACATCAGTCCTTGGTAGCGGCGGCACACTCGCCGCTGAAACGCGAAGGGACTCATGGAGAGGTATTCCCAAAGAGGCCGTAGCGGCGCAGTCCCACTGCGCCAATGAGGGAATGAAATGATGTGCGCACGGCAAACGGGCTTGGCAACGTCCTTTCTGATCTCCGCGCCTCTCTTCAATCTCCGCGACTCCGCGTTGAAGAAAACCAGACTGGCGAGCACGAGGCTCCACGCGCGACTGCGCGGCTCGCATGTGCTCGGGTTGATAGCAGCTAATGATGCGACGGTCTTGTCAACGCGGAGAAATTCATGAAGAGGGAATGAAATGATGTGCGCACGGCAAACGGGTTTGTCAACATTTCCTCTCTCGCGAAACGCGTTGCGCACGAACCATCCCCTCGCATGCTGGCGCATCAGAGATGCGCCGGTACATTGCATGTGAGACTCATCAAACAAATGTAGTACCGGCGCGGCCGTGCCGCGCCTGGGAGTCGATGCTACGGGGTTCGCAAGACATATGGGATTGGCAATGAGCTTCATTCACTTGGTGGCTTGGTGGTTGATCCTGATTGTTTTTTACCACAAAGGCACGAAGACACGAAGGAAATCCAGGAGAAGAGATTCCAATGGGATCGTACCGGCGCGGCCCTGCCGCGACTGGGAGCGCATGCTGCGAAGCAATGAGCAATGAAGATTGAGCAATGAGCCTGGCAAACATTAGCTAGCTCCACGCCTCTCTTCAATCCCTGTGCCTCTGCGTCAGTAAAACCATGCCGGCGAGCATGCAGCATCCCACGCGACTCGCTGGCGCACGAATCATTATGGGAATGCCGTCTGAAATCTTGTCAAATCTGTGCAGTGCGCCGCTACTAAGAACTAAAAACTAACAACGAAGAACTGCTTCCACTATCAATACTATTCGCACTGTTCCTGCTGTTGCCAGACTCTCGTCTGGCCTCCCGGCGGCAAGGTGCCGCCGCTACTAAGAACTAAAAACTAACAACAAAGAACTGACACCCAGGAACTAAGCACTGACAACCAACAACTCTTTCAGGTCAGCGAAGAAGCCCGGGTAGCTGTGGCGGATCGAGTCCGCGCCGTACAGCGTGCTCTCCCCATTGGCGATCAGCGCCGCCACCGTTGCCATCATCACCAGCCGGTGGTCGCCGGCGCACTGCACCGGCCCGCCATGCAGCTGGGTCGGGCCGTGGATCGTGAAGCCGTCCTCCTCCAGCTCGATGTCCGCCCCGAAGCTGCGCAGGATCTGCGCCGTCAGCAGGAAGCGGTCCGGCATGCGCGTCGCCAGCCGGTTGATGCCGCGCAGGTAGCTGGTGCCCGTGGCCTGCGTTGCCATCAGGGCCAGCAGCGGCAGCTCATCGGCCATGCTCGGGCTCAGGTTCGGGGCGATGTTGAAGGCCGGCAGCTCCACGCAGTGCCGCACATGCAGGCTGGTCACCGGCTCGCTGCCGAGTTGCCAGTCCTTGGTGCGCTCCACGCAGTCCTCCACGCGGGAAAGTACCTTCACCATCCCGCAGCGGCCCGGGTTGAAGCCGACCTGGTTGATCGTCAGCTCACTGCCCGGGATCAGCACCGTCGCCGCAATGAAGGGCGCTGCGGAGGACATGTCACCGGCGATCTTGATGCGCCGTGCCTTGGGCAGCTGGCCGCACTCCAGTGTGATCGCCCCGCTGTCACGGCCAAAGGCGATGCCCATGTGCTTCATCAGGCGCTCGCTGTGGTCGCGGCTCGGGGCCTTCTCCACGATGCGCAGCTGGCCCTGCATGTAGGGGCTGGCCAGCAGCAGCGTGCTCTTCAGCTCGGCATCGCGCACGGCGATCTCCACCTTGCCGGCCTTCAGCTTGCGGCCGCTGATGCGCAGCGGCGCACTGTCGCCGATGCCTTCACAGCTGATCTCCGCGCCCATCGCACGCAATGGCTCGACGAGGTGTGTCACCCGGCGCTGCAGCAGCTCGGGTGAGCCGGTCAGCACGCTGTCGAATTCCTGTGTGGCCAGCAGGCCGAGCATCAGCTTCAGCGTCGTGAAGGAGCGGCCGCAGTCCAGCGGCACACTCGGGGCCTGCAGGCCACCGAGGCTGATCGTGACGCAGTCCTCCTCCTCGCTGCTGGTGAAGGTCTGGCCGAGCTGGGCCAGCACGCGGCGGGTGCAGACGGTGTCCTCGCATTCGAGCGAGCCGCAGACCTCGCTGTCCTCATCCGTGAGCGAGCCGAGGATCAGCGCGCGATGCGTGATGCTGCGATCGCCGGGCGGGTCATAGCTGCCGCGGATCGGCCCCGTCGCCGGCTGGATGAGGATGCTGCCGTTATCTGGATTGCTGGTGTCCATATCAGCCTGCCGGGCAAGCGGCCCGGTGTGGAACTATTATAGGTTTTGCAACTCAGTACTTGCCGCGCTACTCCAAGTTGCAGGGAGCGAATTCAAATGTGGAAGGGAATTGCCTGGCTGATGCTGCTTTACGGCCTGCTGGTGACGGCGGCGGTGGTTGATGCCGGCGATAAGAAGCAGGGCCTGGCGCAGATGTTCTCCAGCTGGCAGCAGAACTATGCCGCGCTTAAGGAGCGCATGCAGGCGGACGGGATCGAAGCGCCGCCGGTGGCCCGCTTCGACGGGCATGACCCGCTGGTCGCAATCAGTGGCAAGGCCACGACCGAACTGATGGATGACGGGCAGGAGGGCTGGCTGGAATGGACACCGGACCGCGAGACTGCGCCGATCGACCTGCTCGGCCTGATGCTGAGGCCCGGCCCGCCGGACGCGAATGCGCTGGCGATGGACATGCGCGCCAGCTATGACGGCCAGGTGGTGGTCGGTGTGATGGAGCGCGACGGCAGCTCTTACACGGTTTTTCCTGAACGGCTGGAGCGGGAATGGACGCATTACGAATTCCCGCTGGTGTTGATGACGCTGTCTGATGACAGTGAGGATGAGAACGGCCAGCTGGACGTCGACCAGCTGGAGAGCGTGCTGATCGGCTACCTCGACACGAAGCAGGGCACCACCGCCGAGGATGGGCCGCGCGTGATCGAGATTGACGAGGTGCACTTCCAGCGCGTCAGTGACAACCCGATGTTCCCGGATTTCCGCCCGGGGATGGGCGAGGGCGGACCCGGCGGTGGTCCGGGCCGGCGCAACGGCGAGGAAGGCCCCGGGATGGGGCAGGGTGATGGCCCACCACCAGGGCAGGGCAGGCAGCGTCCGCGCGAACGCCTGCGGGACCGGATCGACCAGAGGCAGGAAGGCAGCGGGCAGTAGGCAGGAGGCCGGAGGTCAGACGAGAGTCTGACAACAGCCTTCAGTGGTCAGTGGTCAGTGGTCAGTGGTCGGTGGTCAGTGGTCAGTGGTCGGTGGTCAGTGGTCGGTGGTAGGTGGGCAGAAGGCAGAAGCGTACGGTTCAGAACATAGGTAACGGTTTAGGCTCAATACATGGGTAACGTTTCAATTGAACT
>JAGRNR010000096.1:0-5290 GCA_020440645.1 bacterium
TCGAAGGGTGATTCTCACGGAAACCGTTACCTATGTTCTGAACCTAAACCATTACCTATGTATTGAACCTGTACCGAGCCAATGAGATATCGAAGTGAACTCCCGGCCATGAAACAATCATTGCTCACTCTTCATTACTCATTGCTTGAAAAAAAAACCGGGCCACCCGTGGGCAGCCCGGTCCTGCAATCTGCAGTCGTGTCCATAAAAAGGACAGGCAATTCGCCTAACCGATTTCCGCGTAGGTTGCACGGAGAACATCCGCGCTCTTCTTCACTCCCTCGAGCTCCTCATCGGACAGCTTCACATCGAGGTAGCCCTCGATGCCGTTGCGGCCGATGATGGTCGGCAGGGAAAGGGCCACGTTGCCTTCAATGCCGTAAGAACCGTCGGGCACGCTGCTCACGCAGAGCACGCGCTTCTCGTCCAGGATGATGCTGCGCACGACTTCGGTGCAGCTCACACCGACGGCCCAGCCCGCGCCGCCCTTCAGGCGGATCACCTCAGCGCCGGCCTTGCGGGTTTCCGCGTAGCAGGCTTCGAGGGTCTCACGGTCGGTGCAGTTGATGTCGTCAAGCAGCATGCCGGCGTAGTTGGCCTGGCTCCAGACCGGCACCATGCTGTCGCCGTGCTCGCCGAGCAGGTAGGCGTTCATCTGGCGCGGGTCCCAGCCGTACTTCTCAGCGATGATGCTGCGGAAGCGGACGGTGTCCATCACGTTACCGAGGCCGAACACCTTCTGGCGGTTCTTGGAACCCATCAGGTAGGCGCGGTAGGTCAGCACGTCAACCGGGTTGACGACGATGAGCACGATGGCATCGGGATTGACCTCGTTGAGGGTCTGCATCCACTTGTCAACGATGCTGAAGTTTGTGCGGACCAGGTCCAGGCGGGACTGGTCTGCCTTGCGGCGCGCACCGGCCGGAATCACCACGATGTCCGCGCCGGCAAGCAGCTTGGGGTCTGTGCCCGCGATGATGCGGGTGTTGCTCAGGCATGATGTGGAATGCATCAGGTCAAGCCGTTCGCCCTGGACCGGATCCTCGAGGATATCGATCAGGACAAGTTCGTGGCAGATGCCTTCCTTGAGCAGGTCAAAGGCAAAGCTCACGCCCACGCGTCCGGCTCCACCCACGATTGCTACACGACTCATTTCTTTCACCTCTAACGGATGTTTGAAGGGACTAAATCTTAGCACCGTCCCGCGCGGATTCAGGTGGCTGGGCTGCTAGGCTATACTTTTCGCGAGGAGGAAGGCCTGCGGGCCGCCCTGAGATGAGCAGATTCCTGACAATCAGCAGCTTCGCAATCGCACTGTTGCTCCTGCTCGCTTCCTGCAAGAAGGAAGCCGAGGAGTCCAGTGAATACCTTGACCTGATGGGCAGCAACTGGGGCATCGGCGTCGTGCTGGACTCCAGCCGGGAAAACGTGGAGGCCACGCTGGGAACAGCCAACTTCGAGCTTGCGGCACGCAACAAGCTGTCCACCGACCTGATCTGGACCCCTGAGGCGACGGACGACCATGACCTCGATGACAGCCAACTGCGCCTGACCTTCACCGATGACCAGCTGACCCGCATCCTCTGCATCCGCCGGGTGCCGGAGACCAAGGATGAAGTGATTTACGATCCGCCATTCATGGTGAAGCCGGCGACGGGTTGCAGCATTGGTTCACTCAAGTCCGACTTCGTGCAGAAGCTCGGGCCTGCCGATACGGAGCGGACTGACACCCTGATCTGGGAGGAGCAGTCGCTGGAAGGCAGGCGCTTGCGGATCACCGCTGTGTTCAATCTTGACGAGGAAAGCGGCGTGTCCATCTGCAATTCGATCGCGATCCAGACCGGCAAGGCGCTGGGCGAGTCAATGGCTGAGCAGAAGAAGGAAGCGCCGCCGATCTAGGCCGGATCAGTCCAGCAGCTCATTCACTGCCCGGGCTGCCGTGCCCAGTGGGTCGGGCTTGCAGACCAGTTCCCGCAGCGCATCAAACTCCCTGAGCATCGTTTCGCGCTCGCCCGGCTCGAACAGCAGGCTGCTGGCAACTTCCACGATCTTCCTGTGGTTGCAGTCCTCCTGGATCAGCTCCGGCACGACTGCCCGGTTGGCAAGCAGGTTCGGGAAGCCGTAGAACGGCATCGAGAACTTCATCAGGTGGCGTCCGATCCAGGCCAGCGCAGGATGCACGCGGTAGCACATCACCGCCGGGATGCCGAGGATCATGCATTCATGCAGCCCCGTGCCGCTCTTGACGATCATCAGCGCAGAGCGCGTCATCATGTCGTAGCGGTACTCGCTGTCAACGAGCGTCAGCTCTTCCAGGCCACCCTGACGGGCGGCATCCAGCATCGCCTGGCGCAGCTCGGGATGCGCCACGGGAGCGATCGCGATGATGCGTGGCAGATCCGGGGCCTCACGGCAGGCCTCCTGCAGCAGGGCCACCGCTCGGAATACCTCCGGTGCAATGTCGGCAATCTCCCCGCGGCGGCTGCCGGGCATCACCCCGACGATCAGGGAATTGGCCAGGCTCTCAGTGTCTTCCCCGATCAGCTGCTGGAAGGATGCATCGTCCAGCACCGGGCGGGCCAGCTGGCAGATCGGATGGCCGGGATAGACATGCTGGATGCCGAGTTGCTGGTAGGCATCGAGGCTGACTGGGTAGATCGGGATCGCCAGGTCGCAGTACTGCCGGATCATCGCGAAACGCGGGTTCTGCAGGCTGCGCTGCAGCTCCGCCGGGTCATAGCAGCTTTCCCAGCGCACCGGCGATACGTAATAGACGATCTTCCCGCTGTAGCCGCGCTGGCGCAGCAGCCTGGCAAGGTTCAGGTTCAGGAAGCGGTTGTCAACCAGCACAACCATGTCGAAACCGCCGGCCAGGATGTGCTGCAAGGTGCGCTGCACCACTTGAGAGAAGAAGGCAGCCTTGAACAGGTTGCGGATGATGCCGAGTTCGCTCCAGGTTGCCACGTCATTCACGATCCGTGCGCCGGCGGCTTCCAGCTTGGCGGATCCATTAGCTTCTGCAAGCACAGGCGACAGGCCAGCTTGCTGCCTGACCTGCTGAATATGCAGCAGCAGTTGCGCGGCATGCATCTCCCCGGACAGTTCCCCGGTGGAGAAGAAGATGCGCGGCTGGCTGCTGGAAGTGGGATCCGGCACGCAGCGATTATATGGCAGAGCCGCATGGGCCAGCGTACACGTGCTGCCAGCCTGCCCGGCTACTGCAGCCTGAGCCTGTGCACCGTATAATATCGGCCTTATGCTGTCCAACGAGATACGCGAAAGCTTCCTTGAGTTCTACCGCCAGAAGGGCCACACGGAACTGCCCAGTGCCTCCGTCGTGCCCGTGGCCGACCCCACGCTGCTGCTGATCAACGCAGGCATGGCCCCGCTGAAGCGCTACTTCATGGGCCAGGAGAAGCCGCCCGCCAGCACGGCGACCAATGCGCAGAAGTGCATCCGCACCATCGACATCGAGCAGGTGGGCAAGACCAACCGCCATAACACCTTCTTTGAGATGCTCGGCAAGTTCAGCTTCGGTGCCTACTTCAAGGCCGATGCGATGCGCTACACAATCGAATGGATGACCAGCAGGGACTGGCTGAACCTCGACACTTCGCGGCTGTACATCACGCACCACGAGAAGGATGAGGAAACCCGCAGGCTGTGGCTCGATGAGATGGGCTGGCCGGCGGAACGCCTGTTCGGGCTCGGAGATGCTGACAACCGCTGGGCAGCCGGTGACACCGGGCCCTGGGGCTACGACACGGAGTATTTCTGGGACTTCGCACCTGACGGCCAGCCGGTGGACCGCGAGCGCTTCATTGAACTGAGCAACTCCGGCCGGATTGTAGAGATCGGCAACGACGTGTTCATGCAGTTCCAGCGCGCTGAAGGCGGCTCAGACAGTGAGCTGCCGAGCAAGAACGTGGACTACGGCGGCGGGCTGGAGCGCTTCAGCATGGTCAAGCAGGATGTACGTACGGTCTACCGGACTGACTGCATGGACTACCTGATCCGCGGCTTCGCAGAACTCGCTGAGGCCAGATGTGCCAAACGGGGTCTGGTTCAGAGTTTTGACGATGATGACTTGTTCGCGCTGAATCCGCAGACGGGATTCAACGCCTTCTGGCTTGTCGCGGATCATATCCGCACGGCCACGATCATGCTCGGTGACGGCATCAATCCTGGCAACAACGGGCGCAACTACGTGCTGCGCAAGCTGATCCGCCGCATCATCTCGCGTGCCTTTATCATGGGTGTGCGAGACCCATTTATCATGCACCTGAGCGACCTGGTGATTGACAAGTTGGGTGGCCACTATGGCGACCTGCGGCGCAACCGTGAGCGCCTGATCCTGCCCTGGATCACCAAGGAGGAGGAGCAGTTCTTCGCCGTGATGAACCGCAGCTTCGACGACGTGATGGAGCAGATCCGCTCGACGAAGGACAGCGGCGGCAGCCTGAGCGGCAGCTTTGCCTTTGAGATGTATGACACCTATGGCTTCCCCTTTGAAGTGACGCGCGACCTGTGCGAACTGGAAGGCGTGGAGCTCGACGAGGCCGCCTTCAATGAGGAGATGGAGGCGCAGCGTGAACGCGCCCGCGCTGCCGGCAAGTTCGAGGGCGACATGGGACGCCAGGAGGAAAAGGCGCTTGACGTGCGCTTCCTGGGCTACACCGACACCAGCGCCGAAGTGACCGTGCGCAGCGTGGAAGCGCTGGCGGATATCCGTGGCATCGCCCCGCTGATCGCACCGGAGGACCCGAAGACAGGGCCCCCGGTGGAGGGTGTACGGATGGTGACCGACTCCACTCCGTTCTACAGCAATGCAGGCGGCCAGCCTGATGACAGTGGCTGGATGCCACTTGACGGCCAGAACTACCCGGTGCAGTCCGGCAACACGCGTGGCGTGCACATCGTGCGCGGTGAACCGGGCGTGGAGGAAGGCAGCCGGGTAATCCTCGCCGTCAACACCGTGCGCCGTGACGCCCTGCGCCGCCCGCATACGACGAACCACCTGATGCTGGAAGCGCTCAAGGAAGTGCTCGGCGGGCATGTCACCCAGGCCGGCTCCCAGCTCAGCGAGGACGAGATCCGCTTCGACTTCAGCCACTTCCAGGCCACCTCCCGCGAGGAGATCCAGCGCATCGAGGAGATTGTCAACCGCTGGATCATCGAGGACCATCCCGTACGCCAGGACAGCATGCCGCTGACCCAGGCCAAGGAGATGGGCGTCACCGCCGTGTTCGATGAGAAGTATGGCAACGAGGTGCGCGTGATCAGCATCGGC
>JAGRNR010000097.1:0-5095 GCA_020440645.1 bacterium
GTTCGACAGCGGCCATGGACCGTATGTGATGCAGTATGACGAGCTGTGGAGCGGGCATGAGACCTGGTTCATCGAGATCGACGGCGAATACTACCCGGTGGGCGAATTCAACGAATACGTGGTCTGAACTTGCCGGATCCCGTGATAACTGCAATGAGTGGCTGCTGAACAGCCCTGCTGGAATTCCACAGAGTTTTTGGTTAAACTGAAACTTAACCCAAAACGAGGCACTCAGATACCGGTACAGCAGGACCGGCGGGCACGCATTCCGCCAGGCCTCCTTACCAAATCAAATGGTTCCAGGAGGATCCGATGTCTATTCTCAGGATTCGTTACTGTCTTTCCCAGTCCCCCCGTGCAGCTGCACTGGCCCTTGGTCTGCTGATCAGCGTACTGATCTCCGCCTGTGGTGGAGGCGGCAGCGGTAGCGGCCAGCCTGACCCGACGCCCAACTACCCGGACCCGGTGGAGGAAATGAGCGCGACAGACATCGCCGGCGCCGGCCTGCCTGACCCGGCCAGCCTGGCCTCGATCAGTTCGAAGTCGTCCTCGATGCTGGACTTCCCGGAGGACAAGCAGCTGGTGCTGAACCTCAGCCTCGGCTGGGAGAGCGTGATCGCCAGCCGCAACCTTGACGAGCTCAGCGGCGGCAAGGGCTGGGAGGTCAATGCCGAAACCAGCGAGACCGGTCGCGTGCTGGCCTGGGCGGTCTACCGGATCGCACCGGGCACAGACCCGGGCAACGGTGGCGGCCTGCACCTCTGGAAGCTGGAGTACGAGATGCAGAAGTCCCGCACCGGCATGCGCCTGTTCTATGCGGTTGCCAACCAGACAAGTGGCGGCTGGGAGCTCGGCGGCCAGTTCAACAGCAGCCAGGGTGGCGGCGGGATCTTCAACAACGGCGGCACCCTCAACTTCAGCCAGTCTGAGGACTATGTCTTCCCGAGCGGTTCATACCTCGCGATCCTGGTCGGCCATCCCGGAAATGGCAACTTCAGCAACATGTCATGCCAATTCGGGCAGTGCTTCTGCTATCCGGGGCTGGACTCCGCCAGTGAGAACTATCCTGACGAGGAATACAGCATGCAGTGGGCGCAGGACAGCTTCTCGCTGATCAAGGACGGCACATCCAACACGCTTGGGTTCAACATCGGCATGCCGCCGACCTTCAGCGCACGGCTCGTGCTCGGCACGGACACGGAGAAGCAGCTCGGAATGGCTTCCCAGTGGACCGACCACAATGACAGCGATCCCGGAATGCACTTCTTTGATGTCAACGCAGTGAATGGCGCGGCACATGAGTACGTTTACACGCAGCCCGTGGATGGCGTTGAGAAGTATGTCAGCGGAGCCCCTTTGCTCGACATCACTGGCAACGGTGAGCCCAACGGCATCATCGCGATCCTGATCGGCCTGCAGGGTCCGATGCCGAATGTACCCTACAGTTACATCAAATATGAATTTGAAGAGGTGTTTGTGACCGGCGTGACTGACAATCGCGGGCGTTTCAGCATCGATGGACTCGAGGAGGGCAGTTACTCACTGGGCGTGGGTGATGATGCCAATCCGCTGCTGCAGTTTGAGCTGCAGGTGCAGAAAGCCGGCGAACGCTACATCGGGCTGCTGCTGCCGGCGGTGCAGAAGTGAGGAACAGGAACATGACAGGCATGAAAACAATGACAACAACACTTGCGCTGCTGCTGGCGGCACTGCTGCTGGCATCCTGCGGCGGTGGCGGTGGCAGCGGCCAGCCCAGCCCGCAGCCCAACCTGCCGGACCCGGTGGAGGCAGTCAGCGATGCTGACCTCAGCACTGCCGGCATCCCCTCCGTTGCCAGTCTCGCGAGCAGCTCAGCTGCGCGCAATGCAAGCATCAGTGTCGCCAGCGCTGATGTCAACGGCGACGGCATCAGCGACATCGTCACCACGAAGAACATCGTGCTTGGCCAGGATGGCAGCGACCTGCTGCTGCAGGTGCCGGACAGCGAACTGGAGAAGCGCATCGTCGGCTGGGCGATGTACAGGGTGGACTTCGGCGATGACGGCCACCTGGCATGGGTGCAGGCCGGGCTGGAAAGCGGCGGCAATGCACGCTGGTTCTTCGCGATTGCCAACCCCGGCAACGGACGCTGGGAGGTCGGCGGCCGGATATTCACAGACGGCTTCGAGTCCGGGCAGTACAACGCGGACGGCACGCACAACCCCTCCGCGCAGTACAACTTCCGCCGCAGCTTCAGCCAGAGCCAGGATTACTGCATGGCTGACGGCAGCGTGCGTTTCCTGCTGATCGCGGCCCACCCCGGCACAAGCAGTGTCAGCGGCTACATCAACAATACGGAGCTGTGGGACTGGCGCAAGTTCCGGAACAGTGCCAGCGACGGCTTTGGCTCAGGCGAGAATGGCAGCATCCAGTGGAACTCCGCCGGCGCGGAAGGTGGCGGGCTGTGGAATGACAGCGTGGGAACGATGAGCTACGTCGAGCAGGGCAATGTCTACAGGCAGGACTTCTCGTTTGATGACACATCCGGCAGTGAACGGCTGCTGTTCGCCCTGCCCGTCAACCTGCTGCCCGACGGCGAGCCGGGGGAACCGACCACCGCACTCAACCTTGTCAATGCATCAGACTACACCGTCTGGCGCAATGGCTTCTTCAATCCCGGTGAGCTGAACGGCTGGCAGCACCCCTTCAGCATGCTGCGTGCCGGTGGTGGGATCGAGACCAATAATGCCCTGAATGCCGCCCCCTTCATGCAGCTGCCCGGCAGCCAGAGCCTCGGCATCATCGCGATCCTGATCGGCATTACAGGTCCGATTCCGGATGCCGAACTGAGCAAGCAGGTGGCGGGCGAGGAAATCAGTATCAAGACTGGCAAGGCCGGTCAGCTGACAATCCCGCTGAACTTCTTCGGCACGGACACCTTCACCTATACGCTGAAGTACAACGGTGGCAGCCAGCCGCTGGAAGTGGAACTTGAACTGGACCCGGAAGCGGGTATCTACCGCTTCCGCTAGGAGGTCATTCCCGCAAAGCAGGAATGACCAGGGGTGCTGCATCCCGCGCAGCAGGATGCAGTGGGTCACAAGTAACGGAGTAGTCAATCCTGCCTGCGGCGGGATTGACCTCCCCTGGTCAGGCTATGGAGCCTGACCTCCATCACCACTGCCTACTGACTACTGCCCACTCCCATGGTAGGTGATCCGGTAGAGCGCACCGGCCTGGTCGCCACTGACCAGCAGCGAACCATCCGGCAGCACCTGCACATCCGCCGGCCGGTCCCAGCGTGTGCCATCCTCCCGCTGCCAGCCGGTGGCGAAGGGTTCGTATGAGACAGCGGCAGTGCCGGCTTCATTCAGCCTCACGAGACTGACCAGGCAACCCACGTTGTCAGAGAAGTTGTTCCAGTCGCCGTGTTCGGCGATGAAGATCTGGTTGTGGTACTCCTCCGGGAACATCTCGCCGGTGTAGAAGCGCATCCCGAGTGCCGCGCAGTGCGCCACCAGTTCCTGCTCAGGCAGCTCAAACTCGTCGGCCGTGTGCCCGCCGCCGTAGGTCGGGTCAGCGATGTCATTGCCGTGCCAGTGGGGGTAGCCAAAGTGCGGGATGCCCTCGAAGCCGGCCGGGATGCGGTTCAGCTCATCCGGCGGGATGCCGTCACCGAGGCTGTCGCGTCCGTTGTCAGTGAACCACAGTTCGCCGGTGGCGGGATGCCAGTCGAAGCCGACCGTGTTGCGGATGCCGCGGGCCACGATTTCAAGGTTGTCACCGTTGGCATCCATCCGCATGATCGTGGCGTAGGGGTCGCCATCATCACAGATGTTGCAGGGTGCGCCGACCGGCACGTAGAGCTTGCCGTCAGGCCCGAAGCGGATGAACTTCCAGCCGTGGTGCGTCTCGGTCGGGAACTGGTCGCTGACCAGCTCAGCCGCCGGCGGTGCAAGGAACTGGTCCGTGAACGGCGCTCGCCAGATGCGGCTGATGTCCGACCAGTAGAGGTAGCCGTCGCGGTAGTCCACCCCGCAGGGCTGGGTGTAGCCCTGGTAGATGGAGAAAGTCTCTCCCGGCGAGACCAGCGTGTTGTTGTCAGCACCCTGCAGCGCGAACAGGCCACTGGTGCCGCCATTGCGGGTGCCGACGAAGATGATGTCATCCGGGCCATGGCAGATGGCGCGTGCGCTGTTGACGGGATAAGCGAACAGGCTGACCCGGAAGCCATCCGGCACGATGATCTCATCCACCGGCAGGCTCAGCTGCTCAAGCGGTTCACCGACCTGCAGGCTGTCCAGCGTATGGGCCTGTGTGCCACTGAGCATTACTGCGATCAGGACTTCGCCTGAGGGATACAGCCAGGGCTCGAAGCCACCCGGAGGTGAGAAACGCGCCGTGCCGCTGTACCACTGCCAGCGCAGTGCATTCGGATCAGCAATGCCGATAAAGTAGTCCTGCACCGGGGCCGCCCCGTTCCAATTGAGGTCGATGTAAGCTTCCCCTGGATAGTCAGAGATCGGGAAGCTGTACAGGGCGAAGGCCAGCTGCGATGCATCCGCCGGCTTTCCGGCGGGATCCCAGTCGGGGCTGAACAGCAGGCTGTCGCCGGCGATGGTCACGCGGTTGCTGGGCAGAGAAGCCCGGTACTCATCACCATAGCTGAGCAGGAACACCGTGTCGTAGCTCGCCGAGCGCTCCAGTTCCGCCGGTACTGCCGGTAGGCCATTGGCATCCGTCGGTTGGCTGGCCTGCGGCCCCGCCAGTCCTCCGCCGCAACCGGATGCCAGCATGGCGATCAGCAGCAGCACGCCTGCAGTCAGTCTGTGCATGTTCCCTGTACTCCTGGTCAGTTTTCGGCCCCCCAGACTATACCGGGCTGGCAGCAGCCTTGCACTGTTCTGTATACTGGAGGGAACAGATAACTGGAGGAATAGCCATGCCCGAATCACCGGGGGAAATGATCAAGTCACAGATCCGTATGCTGGAGGAACAGAGCGGCAAGCCGCTCGAATACTGGGTCAAGGCCGCGAAGAAGGCCGGGCTGTCGAAGCACAAGGAAATCGTGGACTGGATGAAGTCCGAGCACGGCGTGAAGCACAACCAGGCGCTA
>JAGRNR010000098.1:0-4999 GCA_020440645.1 bacterium
CTTGGGCCGGAAATCACCATCGGCACCACCGGCGCTGGCCCGGTCTTCACTGCGTTCTGCACCACCCTGGATACGAACATCCCCGACTACACCGCGACTGAGACCGGTGAAATCGTCGAGATTCCGTAAACTGGTGGTCTGAACTATCAGATCTGAAGAATTTCCCCGGGTGGCATTGCCACCTGGGGATTTTTTTTTGTGGGAATTTGTTGACAGGACGTTGATAACTACCTTATACTTTCGATAAGAAAACGAGGCGGAGGAGTGTGGCGGTGATGCCACACAGATCAAAGGGCGCGTCCTTTGCGCGCAAACGGGGTTCAAATTGTCACAAGCTAGCTTGAAACGCTACGTAGGTTCAGGGATCATCGGCCTGCACTTCACGCAGGAAGAGCTGTTCCTTGCCCACGGCCAGCGCACCGGCCAGACATTCCATGTCGGTTCAATGGATGTCATCGACATCACCCAGCACATGCTGGAAGGTGGCGAGTACAACACGCTGACGCTTGGCCCCGTGATCGAGGAGGCCATCCGCAGCCATCGCATCAAGACCCGCAAGGCCATCATCAGTTTCCCGGTCAAGTTCCCCTGGATCAGGGTGATCGACGTGCCGGTGATGAGCCAGCGTGAGATGTCGCGCATCGTGCGCCTCGAGGTGGAGCGCCTGTACCTTGATTCCACGGTGGAGAAGCTGATCGACTTCTTCCCGCTGGATGACAGCAAGGACAAGGGCCCCGGCGGTACGATGCCGGTGCTCAGCTGCGCCATCCCGAAGAACTCCGTCGCCCCCTACATCGACCTGCTTGAATCAGCCAAGCTTGAGCTGATCGGAATCGACCTCGTGGAGGTCAACGTGCTGAAGATGGCCGCGCTGCAGGGCGTGGACTTCAATGACGGCATCACGCTGATCCTGAACTTCAACACCACATCCACCGACCTGATGCTGATGGAGAACAACAAGCTCCAGCTCGTGCGTAAGGTTGGCCAGGGTAAGCAGCAGCTGCGGGAGATCCTCAACCGCACCATGCCACCCGATGACATGGCACGGCGTGACCTCGGAAACACGGACTTCACCGTGCCGACCGAGCACCTATCGCTGGCCGGCGAATACGTCACCAGCATGCTCGGAGAGATCCGCCGTTCAATTGAGTTCTACCTGACCGACATCAAGCGCCAGGAGGGCAATGTCTCGAAGGTGATCCTGGCTGGCAGCGGCTACTGGCCGACCAACCTGCCGGCGATCCTCGGGATGCAGCTGCACCTGCCGATGATTGACCTCAAGTTCGAGCGGATGCCGGACGTGATCTGCGAAACAAGCTTCAGCCGTGAATTCCCGGCCTGTGGAGTCTACGCCCCGGTACTGGGATCCGTGCTGAGGGGGATCGGATAAATGAGCTACAGACGAATAGAAATCAACCTCCTGCCACCCGAGCTGCAGCCCGGGCCGGCAGTTCGTTCAGCGCTGATCATCAACATCGCGCTGATCCTTGTCACGATGTTCACGATCCTGCTCTCCGCTGCGCTGTCCATCTACCAGCTGGCGCAGTACAAGGAGGACATCGATCACCGTGAGAGAAGCATCAAGAGCCTGCAGTCCGTCAAGGATGGTTACCAGCAGCTCCAGCGCATTGATGCCGCAGTCGGTAACTACGGGAAGATCATCGGTATCGCCTCGACCAACTACATAGACCTTCCCGTCCTGCTCAGCCACCTTTCCGGGATCCTGCCGGACAGGGTTTACCTGACGGATATCTCCAACGTCCGCGCTGGGAATGTGAACGCGGTCAGTGTGCTTGATGCCAAGCGCCCGACCTTCGTCACGATGACATTCCGCACTGCAAACAAGGACCTCGGACAGATCCAGAACACACTGAACAGGCTGAAGACGGATCCGGTGTTCGCCAACTGCGTGTTGACAAACGCTTCGCTGGACAGCCAGGAACTCAGCAACCTTTCCGAGTTGCTTGGCATCGCCGGAACCTTCGAGTTGCCGACAACATTTGACGGTAACCAGAACCACGAATACTACGAATTCATCATCCGCGCCGAAGTACAGCGGCCCCTGCCGATTGAAGGCAGCCGCGTGCTCAATGACCAGCTTGCGCTGTTCAAGGACACGAATCCCCTGCCGGATATGGCTCCGGGACAGGGCGGCAGTGCAGCGCAGGGCGGCAGTACATCGCAGGGCGGTGCAAGCCCCACAGGTACGCCTGAAGAGCATGGAGTGGTCGGTGGGCCTGAGGGCGTGACCGGCTCGGACAACAGGGGAGGCAACTAGGAAATGAAGGACGCAACCAGCATCGCAATCGTGTTCGTGATCTGTGCCGTGCTCCTGCTGCTTTATTTCTTCGTCGGCCAGGCTGCGCTCAACCGCAACAATGCGGTAATGGCTGCTGAGCTGGCCCGGCTTGTCGAGGAGGAGCGCAGCATCAACTGGATGGGCAGCCAGATCACCGAGTATGAGGGCCGCCTGCCGGACCTCAAGAAACGGATCAACTACTACAAGCAGAGCATTCCGACCCAGATCAGTGATGAGCAGTTCTTTGGGCATATTGCCAGGGAACTGTCCGTCCACGATGTGGAGCTGCTGGAAATCGTGCAGTCTGGCAATCGTGTCTGGCTCGGCCAGCTTTCAAAGTCTGACGAGGAACGCTACGAGGAACAGGGACTGGACATCAACGCGATCCAGCAGATCCGCACCAGCACATTCAAGATCAGGGTCATCGGCGGATTTGACAACGTACTGACGGTGTTCGAGAACCTCAAGAGTTCGGGCCGGCTCTACACCATTGACCAGATCATCAGCCCCGCCGGTGGCGGTAGAGGCACGGTGCTGGTCAACGATAACAGGACACAGGCCCAGATGGAGATCACAGGCTCGCTCTACTACGGCATCCCGGAAAGCTATCGTGATGCCGAAGGCCTGGACAAGCGTTATATGGAAGTTGCAGTGATCCGCAATGCGCAGGAGATCAGCAACATGGTTAAGGGCGGTGGCCGCGAGATCCTGCACCCCGGCGAGACGATGGAAGATTCCGCTGCCGGTGGGGATGGGGAAGCAGGCCAGGAAGAGGCAGTCGAAGTTGACAATTCGATCCAGTCAGGGATTCCGGCTGGGGTAGCTGCATTCGGAGGCAGGGGCTGACATGGACGACAAGAAGAAACAGTTAAACCAGATCATCATCCTGACGGTGCTGCTCGTCGGACTCGGCATCAGCATTTCAGTCATGGTCAAGTCCATGAGTGGTTCCCGTCCACAGGGCCAGGCGGCCGGGAATGCGGATGCTGATGCCCAGGCAGCCGCTGCGCCGACCGGTCCGACTTCCCGCGTGACCCCGATGGGCGCCCTCGTGACCGGTGGAACCGTGGATGACTCGGAGTTCACGGAGCAGGGCTTCGTCGGTTCGCTGAATACCAACGTGTTCCGCGTGTATGACATCAATGCCCAGCGCAATCCATTCCAGCCGGAGTCAAGCTGGTTCAGTGATGAGCTCGAGAACATTCCAGGCAGCTCACTGCCGGACAACTTCCTCAATGAGATGTCGGAGTCAGTGCCTGATCTGAATAAGCTTTTCAATACGGACCAGGAATTCGTGGCCTATTCAATGGAAAAGCGCATGGCACCGGAGAACTTCACCTTTGATGGATTCAGCGAAGATGGGCGGATTGAAACGAACATCACGGCCAGCGTGAAGTCCGAACCGACCATCCGCGTGGAGTACTCCGAAAAGTCGGGCACTGAGGTTGAGGAAATCGCTCAACGGGAAGCCGCAGATGCCAATAGTGAGGACTATCTGCCCTTCGGCACCACGCCATTTGGCACGGAGCAGAGCACTGCCGGCCCCTCACCGAATACTATCCGGGCCCCGCGCAACGGTGAGGCTGACCAGCCGCTCATCACCTGCAGCGGAGTGAGCATCAAGGGCGACAATCGCAGCGCCCTGCTGCAGATGCCAGATGGCAGCCGCCTCGTCCGCGAGGGTGATGTGCTGATGCCGGGCAACCTGAAGGTCGTGAAGATCTCAGAGCTTGGTGTGGAGATCCGCGATATCCGTACGGCGGAGCAGGTACTAGTGCCGCTCAGCAGTTCGGTCTGAACCTTGTAAACCGGCCCCCGGCCTTGACGGCGGGCGGGGGGTTATCAACAGGTGCCGCAAGGGTATGTTGATGGAATGGGGAAAGAATTTCCCTATTATTGACATGCTGGACAAATCGGTGCTATAGTCGTTTCGCGCGCAGTTGGATTTTCTGCCCTGACTCTGGGCAAATCTGATTGTTTGAGGGTTGAGATGAAAATTGGTGGTCGTGCTTTGATAAGCACCGTGCTTCTGGCACTGCTGCTTATCTGCGCATCGCACGCGCAGGATTCCGTTACCTTAACCGGTATCGAAACCGTGCGCGAAGGCGACAGCGCAATAATACAACTCAACACATCAGGTTCCGCGGACTTCAGGCTTGACAGGTTCACCATGGGTAACTGGGTGACCGTCTGGTCCTCCAGGTTGGCACTGGGTTTCGGTGACGACCAGGAGCACGAGCTTGAGCTTGAACTGTCCGACATGACGGACCTGGTGACGAGAGCTACCCAGGTTTCCGGCAGGCATCATGGTGAGCTGCGTTTCTACCTTGGCGACAATGTGGATGCCAGCGCAATCACCATCCGCCGCGAGGATGACATGACCGTTCTTGTCATTCCCGCGCTGGGGATGGACCAGCCGGCTGCGGGCAACAGCCTGCATGAACCATTTGCGTCAAGCAATACCAGCGGTGGCAGCTTCTTCATCCCGCGTGACGAGGCGCAGGAAGACGAGGAGCATGTCGATGAAGGTGTGCTCGATCCGACCGCGGTGGATGACACCACGGCCGGTTCGGCGGACACTGAGGACCGGCAGCCCGTCGCGGTGATGGGCGTGTCCAGCGACTTCGGTTCGGACGGGAGCGAACCGGCGGAGCTGGATGAGCTGGAAAGCATGGTACAGGAACTCGAGATTGACAGCGA
>JAGRNR010000099.1:0-4848 GCA_020440645.1 bacterium
CCCTTCAAGGGTGTGCTGGGCTTCGCTTATGTGCTTGACTGGCCTGATTGACATTCTCTTCTCCCGGTCCTGGTTGGGAATCACGCTGGAATACCGACCAACAGGCTGGATTCATTCATAACCTGCTGATCGTGGCACACACGGTTTGCACATATGGGATTGCTATACTGCCAGCATGCGGACATGGCTGATACCAGGTATCACCCGCGCCATTTCTTTGCTGGCAACCCATAAGATTGCAGCGCAGGGAGACTGACCGCTCACAGCTGCAGGCCATCCGATTGCTACTTCAACAGCAAATGTCTCCCAGGATCACGACCTACTCTGCCACAGCTTGCAGCGACAGATGTTAATCTGGTTTTAACCAGTAAATGGTTACTCAACCTGCCTGGACCAGGGAGTTACTATGCATTCTTACTCAACGAGGCAAATCCAGCTTGCAGTACTTCTGTTCTGTATTGCTTTAACATCAGCCTGCGGTGGTGGCAGCAATGGTTCCATAGACCAACCGGCTGCCGAGAAAGCTGCTAACTTCAAACCTGTTTCAGATGTACTGGCGGAGATCGAATCCACGCCCGTTCCAGAGGGAGTTGATCCCGACCTCCACCGCCAGTTGAAGCAAGCTCTCGCTGAATACATCGAAGCAAATTATCCTGGCAGGATAGGCAGTGCGGCACCTACTGGAGTGGCCGGCAGGGTAACGGAAATTTCACTGGCTGATGGAACACTTCGCTGGACCTACCGGAATGCCGGTGATTACAACGGCGACGGGCAGGTGACAATCAATGACCTGACCAACATCGGCCTGCATTACCAGAAGACCCCACTCTCAGAGGACTGGGCCAGGGCCCGCAGTGCAGATGGCAATGGCGACGGGGAAATCAACATCGGTGACATCACGCCGATGGGCCAGAACTACCTGTCGGATGTGGCTGGTTACAAGGTGCTCAATGGAGACTCTGAGACTTCATCACTTGTGGAACTGGCTGATGTGAAACTGGAAGAGGCAGTTGTGGACAGTGATCCACTGATCTTTGAAGTTGGTATCGACACCGCCGCACTAACCGGGATGCTGTTTGTAATGCCCTACGATTCCGCAGGCGGGACGGGTGAACTGAGCAAGGGTATCCCTGTCGGCGGTGGATCATCGATTGACAGCATACCTGGATCCAGCAGTGATCCGCTTGCCAACCACATCAGCACATATTCACCTCCGGCTCCCCCTGCCAGTGACTTTACCCAGGACACTGCACGCAGCGGACTGTTTATATCTCGCACCCGCTTCGTGGTCTGCATGCAGCCAGATGTCAGCGTTGGCGAAACCAACCTGCTGCTCAGCCAGGTTGGCGGGCGGGTGATTGGCGCGATGACAGGCATCAACATGCTGGTGATTGAGGTGGACGACCCCGGCGACCTGAGCCGGGTGCACAACGCAATTGACACCTTCGATGCCAGCCCGCATGTGCTGCTTGCCGTCGAGGACTGCCTGATGTCAACGCTAAACGTAAACAATCCCAGCAATGACAGTGACTCCAGCGTCTTTGGACTGGCGAACCAGGCCGTACCGAACCCCTGGCGCTGGGACTGGCCGCCATCCGAAAACGGTGTCAGCGTGAATGGCAACTGGGGAATTGAAGCGGTGCGCGCGCCCTTCGCCTGGAATCTGTTTGATTATGGCCGGCGCCAGGGAGACCCGGCCCGCACCATCGTGCTGGACACCGGATTCAACAATGCCCACAACGATGATGAACTGGACAACCTTTCACTGAAGACAGTTGATGGCAATGACGTGATTGACGGCTTCACACTGGGAGCCCATGGCTCTCATGTGGCCGGGACGGTCGGAGCCCCGCATTACAACAATGCAGGGGTCGCCGGGATGAACCCGTTGTTCCAGTTCGTAGACGTTGATGACGAACTGTGGGTCGGCATGACCTGCCGCATCTCCAGTTTCAACGGCGGCACCTACCAGGGCCGGGAGACCTGCTTTGACAGCACGGTGTTTGACATCTTCTTCGCCTGGGATGAATGGAATGATGTGGCAGTGGTCAACACCAGCCTCGGGTACAACTGGGCCAACGCGGGGATAGACACCGCCGCCACTGAACGTGCGCGCGAGCTGGCACGGGACCAGGGCATGATCATGCGCTACATCGCATTCGTGGAAAATGCCAAGCTGCTGTGTACAGCGGCCGGCAATGACAGCACAGGCTCAAATGGCTGGCCCACCGAGCAGGATGCTGTCTGGGCCAGTCCGATGTGCTGGGCTGCGCTCGATCCGGAGATTGCCTGGCCTGACTATCTCGACCTGGGCCCCTCAGCCAACATCATCGTGGTTGAGTCCAGCCAGGCCATCGTGGCGGACAACACCCTCAGTGAGAACAGCTGGCAATACACCAAGAGTGACTTCAGCAATGTCGGGGGCCATGTGTCCGCCCCCGGAAGCGACATCCTCAGCGTGGTCGGCAATAACCTCAATGACCGCAACGGCAACCCCTACCAGGACTATGAGACCTTCAGCGGAACCTCAATGGCCACGCCACTCGTAACCGGTCTCGTCAGCTACATTGCGAGCCTCGCACCTGACCTGGATGCGGGCCAGATCCGCAGCCTGCTTACCGATGCCGGCAACACCCGTCCTGTGGCACTCGAACAGGGTGCCACCCTGCCGGCGGGCATTGATGCCCCAGCGCGCCAGGTGGATGCCTTCGCCGCAGTGACCTCGATCGATGATGAGCGGGGCAACCGCGAGATCCAGCGTGCACTGGTGGATGTTGACGATGGCACACGCGATGGCAACCTGCGCACCAGGGTATGCGACGATGCAGGGTACACCAACCCGATGGACCCGGACCCGGATGGCATCGAAACCGCTGACCAGCGGCGCGGGGACGGCGAAACCACCATGAAGGATTTCCGTGCCTTCAGGGATGCCTGGCTGTATGCGGCCTATGACCATTTCAGCGCAGAGGTTGACCTCGACGGCAACTTCGAGCAATTCAAGAAAGACTTCAACTTTGACGGTGCGGTGCAGTACATGAGCCGAAACGGACGCGCTGCAGCTCCACCCCACCCGCTTGATATTCCAACGGCAACTGTATTGAATGATGTGATATTTGAGGACCGCTTCAGCCGCTACGACTTCAACGGTGACGGGCAGCTGGCAGACTGGTCGGCAACTGCGCCTTATCGCATCGCCTGTACGACGGCAGCCGGCAGCAATCCGACTTCCGCAGTCAACCAGGTGCCCGGCATGGTACGCGACCTTGATGTGATGCTGTCCGCCGGAAACTGGCAATCACGGGACATTCTCTACGAGCAGAATGGTGATCCCGAATACTTCGAGAACATCTCCATCCTTCCTGCAGACGAGGGAATGATCACCAGCCAACACTGGTCACCGAAACGCTACCTGCTGGAAAACCGGGATGCATCAGCAGCCGTGGACCAGCTATACAAGGACACCCCCGATTACCTGCAGTCCTGTGACATCCATTTCAACCTGGACTGGAGCTACCTGCTGCTTGGTGGCAGCAACAGTGTGGAGATCACCGTCACAAGCGAAATCGACGGCGTGGTGGACCCATTTGTCCGCACCGCCACCTTCAAACCCAGCGATCCCTGGAAATTCGTTCTGACCGTACCGATCTGGAGCAACACCATCAACATCGACTGGAACAGCAACGGAGGCTTCAGCAGCAACACTGACCTCAACGTGAAGCTTGGCAGTGATGTGCCCTATCGCATCAACAGCTTCTATCAGGTGCCCGGCATCACCAAGCAGTGGACTACCGCCACGCCACGCCTCGAGCCGGTACTGTGGTACCGGTATCTCGGGGCCGGAGAAGGCTACCGCCTGCACACGATCTTTGCCGAGGACAAGGGCAATGACAACTTCGACATCAACTACAGCATGATGCAGTCCACCGATGGCCTCTGGTCAGATCCAAAGGTGGTGGCAAATGCGGACGGGCTGGTGATGATGGCCGGTGCTGACCTGTATGGCTTCCCGGCCATTGTCTTCAGCAACTCAGATGGGCAACTGCTCTTCAAGACAACAGTTGACGGGAATGACTGGGACAGCCATGACCGCACGATAGATACCGGGGCTGACTTCGACTTCGCCCAGCTTGGCTTCCTGCAGCATGGTGGCGAACAGAATTTCATCGTCTGGAGCAAGGGCAATGGAGTGGATGGCAACAGCGTCTATTTCTCGCGCAGCAACGACTTCACAGCCTACACCTGGGCGGCACCACAGGAAATCGGCAAGGGACATGCCCCCGCGCTTGCAAGCATTGACAATGCTGACGGCCTGTTCCTCGTGATGTTCGACCCGCTGGCCGGTGCGATCGGTTCTGCCGTCAAGCTGTTCCAGTGGAACACCGGCATGACCAGTTTCGGCACACCCGACCCACTTCCGCTGGATGGGATCCTGTGGAATGCGGGAGAGCAGATATCCGGTGATATCGGCAGCTTCAACGGCAATGCAGGCCTCGTGGTGCGTTTTGGCAATGAAATGTACTGGTTTGATGGCATTGACGGTGAGTCCATCGATCATCATTTCGTCGGCAATTAC
The DNA here is from genome assembly GCA_020440645.1 of bacterium. GTDB lineage: Bacteria > 4484-113 > 4484-113 > 4484-113 > JAFGCY01 > JAHEFU01. The sequence goes on from JAGRNR010000099.1 coordinate 4,577, forward strand.
AACGGACAACTGGACAGCTGGATCCGACCACAGGTGTTCAACGTAACAGGCAAACCGGCCGTGTTCATCATGGGCCTTGTGTACCAGTCGCAGGACACATCAGGGATAGGCTGGGAGAATGCCGTCGTGCTCGATACTCGTGGCACTGAGCCCAGCCGCAACCTGATGCGCATTCGAGGGCATGAAACGGGTCTGCTGTCATGCGAGTTCTTCGATGAAGGTCTCGACAGACTGGTGGTGCAGACAGATTTCCTGCACTGAGGAACGCGGCT
>JAGRNR010000009.1:0-88098 GCA_020440645.1 bacterium
AGCTGTAACCCTCCTAAGGCAGCACCGTGATGCTCGGCTGGCTTTCGTTTGAGATGTCATGCCAGATCACCTCGCCTTCCATCGTCGTGAAGGATGTGACAACCACATCCGTCGCCTCCAGGAAAGACAGTGCATAGGTCCCCGGCTCGCTGCATTTCAGCTTCAGGTTGCACAGCACGCCACTGCCGAACTGCGGCGTGAGCTTGGCTGCGGCCAGCGAGATCTCCATGTGCTGCATGCCGCTGCCCGGCCCCGGCACTTCCGCCAGCCAGCTGTCCGGGTAGCTCAGGAAGAAGGCGTCGTCATCCGGCTGCAGTGCCCAGAAGCCGTCGATTGCCCATTTCTCCCCACCCGGTGCGCCGGTGTTGAAGCTGTCGGAAACATACTGCAGGCCGGTCGGGAACTGCAGCGCCACGCGCGCTGTCACGGCCGCCTCGGACTGCGGGATCAGCCCGGTGCGGATCGAGACCGTGATTTCCTCGCCGGCGAACACCGTGCTCTTCGAGGGGACGGCGTACAGGTGCAGCGGCTCATACTGCGTACCTGGCAGCACACTGTAGCTGAAGTCGTGGACCACCGTGCCGGCAGAGTTGGCAACGGTCAGCGTGCCGCTGTACTCTCCGGGTATCAGCACGCTGAACTTCGGGTTGGCCAGGCTGGACTGCGTGATGGACAGCCCGCCGCCGAACTGCCAGCTGTAGCTCTGGGCCGGGTCATCGGTGAAGCTGACGCGGAAGTCGTTGACAGTTCCGGCTGACATGGCCCGCGGGCTGACGCTCTTCACGAAGGGCGGCGCGCTGCCGCCGGCCACCAGCCATTCCAGTTCGTCATAGCTCGTGCAGACCACCGCCACGAGGATCATTCCCGCCTGCCTGTGCTGTGGGCCGTACTGAAGCTGCTCGCCATGGCCGAAATCCCAGCGGTTGGTCGAGAAGTTGGCAATCCCGAGGTAGGCCAGCTCCCGGTCGAAGCCCGGGTCGAACTGCACCGTCGGCTCTGCGCTGGAGGGCGGCACGTTCAGCCAGTACAGCGCATATGAGATCGGGTCGAACTTGGCCGGGATGAATCCCAGCCTGTCGCCGATCATGCCGACATTGCGAAACGGCAGGTCCTGCTCGAAATCAGTGGCCAGCTTGAGGTAGGCGCTCTGGGTTTCGGAGGGCAGCCTGATTGCTGAAGGTGCCGGCAGGTCCATCGCGGCAACTGCTTGCGGTCCGTCACCGGGATCTGGATTGACGTTCGCCCGGCTGCCGCAGGAAAGCACAAACAGGCAGGTTGCAAAGCCTGCCAGCCAAAGCAGCAAGGTCCGTTTCAGTCTGGACATCAAACTCCCCAGTCCAGCTTAACCAGACGCAGGGGAAATTACAAGTCCCGCTCAGTTTCCCGGACCCTGGCCAGAACGCTTCCTCAGCCCCCTGCGCGAGTCCGCTCAGCCATGGTGATGCGGTCCAGCCCCGGGCTGTCCTCAAGGTAGATGCTGCGGCTCGGGAAGGCGAAGCCGGCACCGATGCTGTCCATCGCACGGCGCACCTTCAGCAGCAGGCCCTCCTTGATCGCCATGTAGCGGGGCATGTCTGTTGTATCCGCGAACACATTGATCAGGATGTCCTGCGATGATGCGCCGAACTGGTCGAAGTGCACCCAGCCCATGTCACGCACGAGGCCCTCATGCGTCCGGCAGATCTCTCGGATCTCGGCCAGCGCCCGTTCCAGCATCTCAGCGTCGTGGCTGTAGAGCAGTCCGACGGCGAAGCGGATGTTGCGCATCGGGCTTTCGGTGATGTTGATGATCTCCGTGTCGGCGATCGTCGCATTCGGCACGGTGACGATGTTCGAGTCCAGCTGGCGGATGCGCGTGGAGCGCACGCCGATCTTCTCCACGAAGCCCTCGGTGTCACCGATGCGGATGAAGTCGCCCACCTTGTATGGCCGGTCGGCGAAGATCACCACTGTGCCGAAGATGTTGGCAATGCTGTTCTGGGCGGCGAACGCGAAGGCCAGGCCGCCGATCCCGAGCCCGGCCAGCAAGGCGCCGGCGTTGTAGCCCCAAATCTGGATCAGCAGCACCGCGGCGAACACACCGATCGTGATCTTCAGCGCATCATTCAGGAGCGGCCTGAGCTGCTTGTACAGCTCATTGTGCTCCTTCGCGAAGCGCGTGCGCCCGATCAGGCGGATCTGCAGTGACAGCAGCGTGTAGACCAGCTGGGAGGCGAACACCAGTGCGACGGTCATCCAGCCGCGCAGGGCGAAGATGTTCCAGTCCAGCGGCTTCTGCGGCAGGTTGAGCAGGGTCACGCCGACGAAGATCGCCAGCAGCAGCAGCACGTCGCCGATCAGCTTGAACACGATCGCTGCGAAGGGCCGCTGCTCCATCTCGCCCTCGTCGTCAACATCCAGCACCCGCGCCGCACCCTTCAGCAGCACGAGCCGCACCAGCAGCATCAGCAGCAGCAGGCCGATCACGATGGCAACGTTCGTCAGGCTGATCCCACCGGCGGCCGGGTCACTGAGCGGCAGCCAGTTCCCCATCCAGGACCGCAGGGCCTCTCCGTACTGGCTGATCGCCTCGCTGACGGCATTGATCGAGTCGGCAGCCACATCAGGCGTGGCGCTCGTTGATTCCTGCTGCAGCATCAGTCATCCTCCTTCGGTTTGGCTTCCTCCTTCTTGCCGCCACCCTTCTTCGGCGGAGCTGGAGGAGGTGCGGCCGGCCGCGGTTCAAGCTGGTACTCGACCTGCGTCGGGAAGGCGAACTCGAGGCCCATCCGGTTGAAGGTACGCTTGATGTCCAGCAGCAGCCCATGGCGGATGCGCATGAAGTCCTGGAAGTCATTGCTCTTCGTGAAGCACTGGATCAGGATGTCCTGGCTATAGGCATTGAACTCCGTGAACCAGGCCCAGAATGTCTCGGCCTCGATCTCCTCATTGGCGGAGATGATCTCCAGCACGGCGTCGATCGCCTGCTGGATTTCCTCCGGCGTAGTGTCGTACACCAGCCCGATCGTGAAGCGGATGCGGCGCTTGTTCATCGCCGCCAGGTTGTAGACCTTCTCGTTGGCAGCGGCCTTGTTCGGCACGCTGACCAGGGTGCGGTCGAACATCCGGATGCGCGTGGAACGCACACCGATGTCCTCCACCATGCCCTCCACGCCATCGATGATCACGTGGTCGCCGACCTTGTACGGCCGGTCGCTCCAGACTACCATCGTGCCGAGGATGTTGGCGATGAAGTCCTGCGCAGCAAAGGCCACGGCCAGACCACCGATACCGACGCCTGCCAGCAGGGTGGTGGCGTTGTAGCCCCAGACCTGCACGCCGAAGATCACGGCGATGATGATCACCGCGACCCGCATCAGGTCACGTACCAGCGCCAGCAGTTGCAGCTGGTCATTGCGCCCGCTGGCACCGGCCCGATGTGCCAGGCTGCGGATGATGAACTCAACAGTCTTGACCAGCAGCCAGCCGGCGTAGGCCAGAGCGCAGCTCAGGTAGACCTGCCACAGCCACAGCTCCCAGTTGACCGGGCGCCGCGGCAGTTCGATCACGGCGAAGGCATAGAACAGCGCAAACAGCACTATCGCGGAGCTGAGATAGCGCATCAGCAGCACCCAGATGCTGTTCTGCCAGTCGGCGGAGGAGTTCGGACTGATGCGATGCAGGACCCTGCCCACGACCCAGACGAGGAACCAGCGCAGGGCAAGGGCCAGGATGATGCCACCGATGCCGTACAGCAGTTCGGCCAGGTTCACACCGACGAATTCCGTTTCCGTGGTGGCCAGCGGGATTGTCTTGTTGATCGTGCGGTGGAAGTCATCACCGAGTTCTCCGATCGACTTAGCAATCTCCTGCATCTGCGTGGATTTGAGCAGCATGGCCGCCATTGGAAGCATGTACATATTATGCAATACCGGCGCGTACACCCTTCAATTGCGGACGGTTTGCCAATCAGCGGCCGGTGCTGGAAATGGCTACTGCACCACCGGCAGCAGCAGCGCGGATGCCTGCTGCGGGCCGAAATAGACAGTGTTTTCCTGCACCACGTACTCGCCACCATCCACCCAGACCTCTCCCGTGCCGGGGTTCAGGTCCCAGCGCGCATGGTTGCTCGATGTCAGCGCGAGGCGGATACGGTGCCCGCTGTTGAACACATAGCTCGTGCTCCACAGGTCGACCTCCACCTCCGTGCGCTCATCCGGCACCAGCAGCACCGCCTCACTGAAGCCATTGCGGTAACGCAGGCGCAGGATGCCATCCAGCACAAGGATGCTGCGGCCGTCCGGGTACACATCGCTCAGGCGCACGGCCACATCCGTGTCCACCGCATCGCTGGCAATGAACAGGTTAGCCAGTACGCGCCCCGTGACCTCCAGCGGCTGTGCCAGCGGATCAGTCGTGAACAGCAGGTTGTCACTGCGCCCTTCGATGCTGCGCTGGTCGAACATGCCCTTCGGTTCATACAGGTTGCGTCCGCCGACGGTCGGGGTCGGATCGGACGGGTCAAAGCTCCACTGCATCGTCTCCGGCTCCAGCGGTGCCTGCGTTGACAGGCTGCCGTCAGCATGCAGGTAGTAGCTGGCAACACTGTGGGGCACCGGCCAGTCGTCAGCGAACTGCCAGTCATTGCCGGGAGCTCCTTCCTCAGCGATGGCCCCCATGCGGTAGTAGGTCACGAAGGGCCGTTCCAGCAGCCCGGTGTCGGTGCCGAGCACGAAGTGGTCCATGAACATCGGGTAGGGGTAGTCCGGCGGCTTGATCGCATTCTCCGGGAACTCGATCTCACCCTGCTTCCTGTTGTATTCGGTACCGTGGCCCCAGGGCCCCATCACCAGCCACTGCCGGCCGCGCGCGCCCTGCCCGCCCTGCTTCTGGCGGATGCTCCAGCTGTCAATCGTACCCTGGCTGAATGTGTCGAACCAGCCGCCGTAATGCATGCCGGGCACCTGCACGTCCGCCGCGGTGTTGGCAATGTTGAACTGCTCCCAGTATTCATCATACTCCGGGTGTGCGCGCCAGATCTCCAGGCTCTGCGGGTCAAAGCCCGCGATGTCAACCCACTGCTCCATCTGCATCTGGCGGAATGCTCCACCGACATAGACGAACTGGTGGTACATCGAGGCCGGGGCCACGCCGATGAACTGGCCCTTCAGGCCCTGCGGATGGTGCGGGGCTGAGTAGAGCTGGGTCATGCCTAGCATGCTGCCGCCGGTGCTGCCGATGCTGCCATTGCACCATTCCTGCGTGTTGAGCCAGTCAAATGTGTCAACGCCGTCGCGCGGCTCAAGCATGTCCTCCCCTTCCAGCGGGATGGACAGGTTGCCCTCGCTTTCATAGCGGCCACGCATGTCCTGTGTCACCAGTGCGTAGCCGGCATTGTTCATCTCCTCCGCCAGCGGCAGGTAGACCGAGGGGTCCTTGCCATAGGGTGTGCGGACCAGCATCACCGGCCAGGGCCCGCTGCCGGACTGCGGCAGGTAGACATGCGTTGACAGGCGGACTCCATCCGACATCCGCACCTTGTAGGCCGCAGGGCGCATCTGCTGCACCGGTTCCACATAGACCACGCGGCTCGCCACATTGGCAAGCCCATTGCCGTCAGTCACGCGCACGCTGACCCGCCAGGCCCCACTGCCGCCGAAACTGTGGTCCACCGTCGGCGTTGCTCCGGTGGCAGTCTCAAAACTGCCGTTGCCATCCAGGTCCCAGTCGTAGGCCGCGATCCCGGCCTCCGCACTGCTGCCGGATGCATCGAAGCGCCACTCACCGGGTGCCGCGAGGCTCAGTTCAGACGGCAGCTCGCTCCCGTCCAGCATCACACCCGGCCCACCGGCGGAGACACTGGCAGGATTGCCAGCATCCCCCGCTGTCCCGCTCAGTTCGTCAAAGGGCCGGACGCGGAAGCTGTACTGCCCGGCCTGTGGCACCTGCAGCTCGAAGTAATAGCGCACCGGCCGGTAGGGGTCCGCCACCTGGCTGCCCTCGGGGAAGGCGGCGCTGCGCCAGACCGTGAACGGCATGCTGTCGTCAACCGGGTTTGGCAACTGGCTGAAGCCGGACTCGCCGGGCTGCTGCCATTCAATGACATATGCGCTGATGCGGGAATGCCAGTTCTCCGCAATCACCTGCACGTCAGCTTCGGAGATGGTCCCGTCCCGGTTGGCATCAACCCGCGCCATCCGCCAGTTGGCAGCTCCACTGTCCGCCGGCGGGATGTCACGGCCCTGGTCATCCCACCAGTAGCCCTGCGGCCAGCCCTGCTCGCCGTGGTATACCCGCGGGTCACGGTAGTCGACGGACTTCGAGTGGTGCGCCTCGAGCGCGTCCAGGTCCGCCTTGTCAACGGTGCCGCTCAGGTCGGCGTCACCGGCCAGCACCTCCGTCCAGGACAGCAGCAGCGTATAGCCCGAACCGTCAGCGCGGGTCTGCTCCGCCACCATGTCAAACACACTCGCATGCGGGGCCGTCGGCGCGGCATGCTCCACGGACAAGGGCTCCAGCCCCAGCCTCGAGAACTCCGCATCCAGCCGCGACTCAAGCTCGCGGCGGACATCGGGGGGTGTCGGGTCAGGCGTGTTGCCAACGGGGGCAGCGCTGCCGCCACCGCAGGAGGCAGTTGCCAGGCACAGCAGTCCCGTGGCCAGCAGGCCAAGTCTGTATTTGTTTGCTTCCATTCCGCTCGTCCAGCCTTCCGATCTATTCCGCCTGCCGGCGGGCCATCCTAGTCATCCATGCCCAGCAGCTTCACGGTCTCCCGCGGGCCGGGCACATTGAGCCCTGTTTCCAGCAGCACGGCGATGCAGTCAACACTGCCCCCGCGCAACGCCCGGGCCAGCAGCTCCTGCTGCCGCTCCGGCGAAAGCTCCGTTCCTTCCTGCCCGGCCAGTGCGGCCAGCAGGTCACTGCGGTCAAGGTCGATGCAGCAGGCCATCGCGCCCAGCAGCGCATCCGGCGTTGACAATTCAGCCACCTGCGCGACCAGCTCGCGCTCAACCCCGGGCCAGCACACGATCGTGCCCAGCAGGTCCGGCAGCATGTCGTCCCGGCCGGTCCAGGCGTCCGACAGCCCCGGATGCTCCGGGTTGTAGATCGCCAGCAGCACCTTCAGCACCGCCTGGTTCTGGCGGGAGCGCTCGGCATCCGGCATGAGCTCCGTGCCGGCAGCCCGTCCCTGGGTGGCGAAGTAGTCCAGCCCGCGGCCGGGGTCGGCCCCGAGCTGCAGCAGGTAGCGTACGTTGTCAATCCGGCCGGCACTGCAGGCGCTCACAAGCGCCGTCATCCCGGCGGAGCTGCGGCGCTCGACCGGCGTGCCGTAATCCAGCAGGGCCTGCAGGAAGCGGCGGTCCTCCAGCTTGGCGGCTTCCATCAGCGCCTGGTCCTGGGCCTCCTCCAGCCAGTGCTGGTCATGGGGCAGCACGCTGAACAGGAATTCCAGCAGGTCGAGGTTCTGGCGCTTGACGGCCACCGTCAGCGAACTGTCAACGGTCAGGTTCTCACTGATCAGCAGTTCCTGGTCAAAGAATGCCTTGCCTAGCTCGCTGTCCATTCCAAGCATTACAAGTGCCTGCATCAGCGGGGCCCGCCCGCTGGCAATCACCGCCTTGAGCGCAGCCTTGTTGCCAGCCTGCCCGGCCAGCAGCATGCCCTTCTCCAGTTCGCGGTTGGCCTGCTCTTCAGTCAGTCCGAGCTTCGCCACCGCATCATTGAATTCGGCGACTCGGCCGAGGGCCACGAGTGCCACCGGCTGCGGGGACTGCGCCTTCGCCAGCCAGGCCGTTGCCAGTTCATCACGGCCGTTGAGGATCGCGATGTGCAGCGCACTGCGGGACAGGAAGTTCTCATGCAGCGGGTCAATCCCGAGCTGGCTGAGCTCCTGCAGTTCCTTGTCACTGAGCAGGCCGTTGAGCAGCAGCAGGTTCAGTGCATTGTTGCCATCGCCGTCAGTGGCATTCAGGTCGAGACCCATGCGCCTCAGCATCTGGAAGTAGCGCAGGTCGTCAATTGCGGTGCAGACCGCGTATTCCTCGCCGGTCAGCTGGTCCAGTTCCTTCAGGCGCTCATCCAGCAGGCCCTTCAGCGCGCCTTCGCGTTGCAGCTTCTCCAGCAATTCAGTTGTGGTCATCGCAAGTGCACGGCGCGACAGTTCCAGCCGGGCGGCCCCGAGCAGCGGGGCTCGCATCTCCAGGCTGCGGCGCTGGCCACGGTAGGCCCGGCAGATGGAGACCAGTGGCTGGCGCGATCCGGCCGCGGCATAACGTGCCACATCGAAGCCATTGCTGCTGAGCAGCTTGAGCTTCGCCGCGTCCGACAGGCAGGCCCCGAGCAGTTCATCTCCGGCGGAGCTGTAGTCCCAGTGTGTGCCCGCTTCCAGCAGGCGACTGAGCTGCTCCGTACTGGCGACCGGCACGATCCGGCTTATGAATGCAGTCCATTCCGCCGGGTCCGTGCTGGGCTTGCCCACTTCGAGCAGGCGGCCGAGCAGCTCAGGGTCAATTCCTCCCGGCCGCTGCAGCATTTCGCCGGCCACGCCACTGCCGAGTAGCGCTCCACGCCCGGCCAGCAGTGCAGCCATGCCGTCGTTCCCGCTGTGCAGAGCACTGACCAGCAAGCGGTCCAGCCGCAGCTGTTCGAGGGTGCGGGGATAGGAATCAAGCAGCGTCTCCACCGCGTCCGCATTGTCCAGGACGACGGCGAGGCTAAGCAGGTCGGCCCCGAGCAGTTCAGTATCCGCAGTTACCGTTCCATTCAGGCAGTCCTCACGGAATGCCGGCGACCAGGCAAGGAAACCATCGAGCATGCTGCGCTCAGATGCGTCCAGATCCAGGCTTCCGGCACTGCCTATTTGCGCCTGCAGTACGTATGAGAGTCCATTGCCCCTGTCCGCGAGGTCGAGCTGGCCGATATGGGCCACTTCGGACTGGGACTCGCTGTACTGCGCTGCCAGGGAATTGCCGGCAGCAATAATTACCATGACGCAGGAAAGCAGTAACATGCGCAAAATCGCATGTCTTTGCATCACATCAGCATTATTACCGGAAATTCTAGGGATGAAACCTAATGCGCATTTACACCCGCCATGGATGTTGATTTTCCCAACATTTAACTTCTGCCCCATCGCAAACCCGGAATTAACCGGTCTGATGAGAATGTAATGTGTCGAGCGCTGGTATGGTCTATTGGACCGTGTAACTCCCTTCCGGAGCTTTATCGCTAACAGGCATGCAATATGCCGTGGTGCTGATGCAACCTGCTCGTCAGGCTTGAATGAAAATGCTTAGCTATTCCAGGGCCCAATGGTACGTGGATCTGATGGATCCAATGGCGGAAGCCCTCAACCAGCTTGATGTGGATCGATTCAATGAATTGCGCGCCCGTGCACTTGCAATCATCTCCACTGAGGAAATGGACCGTGACATGGCCGATGCCATCGACATTGTCGTTTCCTACCTGGGTTTCCTGCGCCATGTGGCGTTCCGTGAGAATGGTGAGGCTGAACGGGATTACCCGCAGGCTCGTGAAAGGCTGCTGCGCCGGACCCACGGCCCGGAAAGCGACCTGACCCGCCGGCGCTATTACCTGCAGTTGCGCATCATCGCGGACAACATGAAGCTCGAGCCGCTGCAGATCAATGAGTTCCGCAGCCTGTTCTCAGACCTGGACTTCCATGAGATGCATACCGAGCAATGGTATTTCGCATCGAATTTCGCCTTCCGGCACAAGGACCTCGAAACCATCTCGCGGGCCTACGAACAGTTCCTGCTGTATCGCGACGAGCACGACAATGAGCTGTTCCAGTGGGTGCGCCTGAGCGTGATGTACCGCCTGCTCAGGCAGGAGGTCCAGCCGCGGCACATTGAAAAGCTGCTGCTGAGCATCCGCACCTCGGCGAATGCGCGCGAGGTGCGCTCGCTGCTGCTGCCTGAGATCGAGCGCCAGCAGTTGATGACCCCCGAGCTAGAAGCGCTGCTGGAGCGGACCCAGGACCAGCTGGACATGTCCCGCTGATTTCCCACAGCCCAGCGTGCTTTGAAACAATCATGCCTGACTGGGATATGATTAATGAGAGGCAGGGACGGACCGCAGATCCCCTGCCGGCGGGCCGGTCTGGGTAGGCATGATCATCTTCGAAGTCATTCGCATGGCACTGCGCGGTGTGCGCGCCAATCTGCTGCGTTCAATGCTCACCACACTCGGCATCGCCGTCGGCGTGGGCTGCGTCGTGACGCTGATCGCCTACAGCGCTGGCAACACCAAGCAGCTGCTTGACCAGTTCAGCGGCTTCGGCACCAAGTCGATGACCGTCTCGCTGGACAACTTCAACGGCAGCACCGCCATGCGGCTTGACCTCGAAGATGCCGCGGCCCTGCGCCGGGAGATCCCGGTGCTCGAAGTGGCGGCTGCGGTGATGTTCTTCAGCAATGTCGACCTCGACCTCAACGGCGCGGTCAAGACCGGCGTCACCCTCACCGCCGTCGAACCGCAGTATTTCAAGGCCCGCACCTTCGAGCTCTCCAGCGGGCACTACTTCAACCAGAATGACAACCTCTCACTGGCTCCGCTGGCGGTGATCGGTGCCAACGTGAAGGACGAGCTGTTCATGAACCTCGACCCGGTCGGACAGCAGCTGCTGATCCAGGGCAAGCCCTTCACCGTGATCGGCGTGATGGCACGGCGTGACGAGGGCCGCCACGGCGGCAGCAATGACGAGGTGCTGATCCCGCCCCATACCGCAATCGTCGAGTTCCCGACGATGGACCCGATGGTCAACATTGACATCGAGGTCAAGGACGAGAAGTACCTTGAGTTCGCGAAGACCCGCGTGACCGAAGTGCTCGAGGGCCGCCACCCGGAAATCGTGCTCGCCAAGAACGAGCGCTGGAGCCCGCTCAACGTCTGGATGTTCAACGACTGGCTGAAGCGCCGCACAGCCGCTGCCAACTCGATGTCGCGCTTCCTGCTGGTGATCGGCCTGCTGTGCCTGACCATCGGCGCCGTCGGTGTGATGAACATCATGCTCGTGGCGGTCGAGGAGCGCACGCTGGAGATCGGCCTGCGCAAGGCGCTCGGTGCCACCCGGGCGGGGATCATCGGCCAGTTCCTGAGTGAGGCGCTGATCGTCTGCCTCAGCGGCGGGGCGATCGGGCTCGGCGTTGCCATCGTGGCCTGCGCCAAGATGGCGGCGATGCCCGAGGATGCCAACGTACCCGATCCGCTGCTCACGCAGAACCTGATGATCGGCTCGATCCTCGTTTCACTGGTGATCGCACTGGCGGCCGGCACCTGGCCCGCCGTGCTCGCATCCTCCACGGACCCGATCGAGTCCCTGTCCTACGAGTAAGCCATGTCCACCATCGAGATCATGCTGGCCTGCGTCAAGTCCATCTCCGCGAGGTGGAACCGCAGCCTGCTGACCGTGCTCGGCGTGGTGGTCGGGGTCGGCACCGTGGTGCTGCTGCTGGCATACGGTGCCGGGCAGAAGGCCGAGCTGCTGGCACGCTATGAGGACTGGGGCGCCAATGAGATCCGCGTCAACATCCGCGGGCGCTGGGGCCGTGGCAACTGGATGTCCGAGCGCGAACGCCTGACACCCGGCGACCTGGACGCCATCCTGAAGGACTGCGGTGCGGTCTCGCGCGCCGAGCCCTCCGTTGACACCGAAACCACCGTCCGCCTTGGCTCATATGAGCTGGAGGAGGTCGAGGTGCTCGGTGTCGGCCCTGACTACTTCGACATCCTTGGCGAGGAACTGGTCACCGGCGAAGCCTTCGGCGCCGAGGAGAACGTGCTGCGCGAGAGGGTCTGCATCATCAACACCACGATGCAGAAGGAGCTGTTCTTCGGCGCCCCGGCGCTCGGGCAGTTCATTGACATTGCCGGCCGGCGCTTCCGCATCGTCGGCACGATTGACTACGAGGAGGGCCGCCGCGCTGAGCCGACGGCCTTCATGCCCTACCTGACCTTCACGGACCGCACCTTCATCAACCAGCGCGGGCTCGGTGAGATCGTTGCCAGCGCCGTCAGCAGCAAGCATGTGAAGCTGGCGGCCCAGCAGATCGAGGAGCTGATGTACCTGCGCCACCCGCGCATCGAGAAGCCGGATGAAAGCGAGATCCGTGGCTGGTGGGACAAGCCGATCCGCGTGATGTACTCCGAGGAGCTGCGCAGCCAGCGAGAGGCCACCGCCGACAGTTTCGGCCAGTTCCTCGCGGTGATCGGCTTCCTCTCGCTGCTGATCGGCGGCGTCGGTGTGATGAACATCATGCTCGTGACGGTGCACCAGCGCACCGCGGAGATCGGCCTGCGCAAGGCGCTCGGGGCCAAGCGCGAGGACATCCTGCGCCAGTTCCTCGCTGAAGCGGTGCTGATCAGCTTCAGCGGCGGGCTGATCGGGCTCGGGGCCGCCTGGATGGGCGCGAAGATCCTTGCCAACATGCCGGAGGATGCCCAGGTGCCGGACCCGGTGATCTCACCGCTGATCATCTTCATCGCCTTTGCGGTGACAGTCGGCACCGGCGTGTTCTTCGGCTACTACCCGGCCTGGCAGGCCTCACGCCTCGACCCGATCGAGGCCCTGCGCAGCAGCCGCTGAATACCACCCTGCTTGCCTAGCCGTCCCCGCTGTCCATTCCCGCCTCATTCTCTCCGCGGCTGGCCTGCTCCGGCGCACTGGGCCGCCTGAGCGGCTGGGGCAGGTCGGAGGATCCACCACGGCGTAGCTCCTGCGGGATGTCGGACGGTCCGTCCATCTTGTGCAGGTACAGCGACTGGCTCGGGAAGGCGAAGTCAACGCCGATCTCGGCAAACAGGTCCATGATGCGCAGCATCAGGTCCTCGCGGATGATCAGGTAGTCCGCCCAGACAGCCGTATTGGCAAAGCAGTACACGAGGATATCCAGCGAGCTGGCACCGAAGTCGGTGAAGTGCACCAGATGGAAGCGCTGGTCGATGCCGCTGTGCTTTTCGATGATGTCGCGAATGCCATCCACGGCCTTGCGCAGCCTGGTGGCATCCGCGTCATAGGTGATGCCGATCGTCAGGTTGATGCGGCGCATGTCGCGCACGCTGAAGTTCTGGATGTTCTCGTTGGTGACGATCTTGTTCGGCACGCTGACAACGGTCTTGTCAAAGCAGCGGATGCGCGTGGAGCGGATGCCGATCTCCTCCACGTCGCCCTCCACGCCGGCCATCTTGATCCAGTCCCCGCGCTTGAACGGGCGGTCCATGAAGATCATGAAGCTGCCGAAGATGTTGGCAACGGTGTCCTGCGCGGCGAAGGCCAGCGCCAGGCCGCCGATGCCGACACCGGCCAGCACTGCGGTGATGTCCCCGCCCCAGCTCTGCACGCAGGTCAGGATCACCAGCAGGATGATCAGCACCTTGGCGGTGTCGCGGATCATCGGGATGAACTGCCCGTCCAGTACGCTCGTGCTGTCCGGCCGCTCCTTCTGGCTCAGCCAGCTCAGCGCGACCTCGACGACGCGGAACAGGATCATGCCGACGTTGACGATCAGCCAGGTTGTCAGCAGCGACCACACGATCGCATTCGCGCGGCCGGGCAGGTCGATGAAGGCGAAGGCCAGGAACAGGCCCCAGATCATCACGAAGGTGCCGATCTGCTTGCGCAGTGCGGCCAGGACCCGGTCGTCATACTTCGTCTCGGTACGTTCAACGATCGGCTTCAGGTAGCGGTCCATCACCTTCTTCGCGATCTGGCTGATGAACAGTGCCAGCAGCAGGAAGAATGCCGCGGCCAGCAGCCCGAAGGCGTTGAGGCCGAAGACGGTGGTGTTGTTGAGCTGCCTGTAGGTGCTGGTCACGTTGGCGCCCAGCACGCGTTCTATCAGTTCGTTGGTCTTCTGGCGGGTTTCCTGGCGAGCGCTGTCCGAATCCGGCACCAGCAGCGGTATCTGTGCCTGGCCCTCCTGCGAGTCCGCCTGTGCGTTGTCAGTGCTCTGCTGGAGAAGTAGGAGCATGCGGCCATTATACAGTCGGTATTTCTGGCAGCGCTGCTGCGGCAGGCCATACAATGTCAACATGTTCATGCGACCGCCCGCTGATGCTGCATTGCACACGAGGCTTGACCAGGCATTCCTCAAGGCCGACCCGGCTGCCACGGTGGAGGCCCTGCGTGCCCAGGTGGAATTGGCAACACGCCTGCAGCTGCGCAGCCTGTGCGTGCCGCCGCTGCTGGCCGGCACGGTGAAGAAGCACAACCCGCAGCTCAGGGTATCGACCGTGGTGGCCTATCCGCTCGGGCTGGAAAGCGCCAGCTGCAAGTACTTCTCGATCGAGGAACTGATGGAGCAGGGCATTGACGAGTTCGACGTCGTGCTGGACCTGTTCGCGCTCGTGAATGGCAACATGGCGAAGCTGGCGGCCGAGGCCGGCAAGCTCGGCACGCTCTGCCGCCGCCAGCAGCGGATGCTGAAGGTGATCATCGAAACCCCGATCCTCAATGAGGCTCGCATCACTGAAGTGGTACACGTGCTGCGCGATGCCCCGGTGGACTGCGTCAAGACCAGCACCGGCTACGGCCGCGATGCCACGAAAGTCGAACATGTGGAGCTGATCCGCCGGGAACTGGGCGACGACAGGCTCGTGAAATGCAGCGGCGGAGTGCGCAGCAGGGAGGATGCCCTGCGGATGGTGGATGCCGGTGCGGACATCATCGGCACCAGCAGCGCCGAGGCGATCCTCGCTTCCTAGACCCCGATCTCCTCGCGGTCCATGCCGACCTGCTCCATCAGCGGGAATGCCATCCAGTACAGCAGGCAGGTGAATACGGCAGCGACGCTGCTCATCACCCCGGCCGGCCAGCGGTGGAAGTCATTGCTGAAGGTGAAGTACAGCCACATCCCGCCCAGGATCAGGCAGACAACGCCGGCGATTGCGAGGAAGCGGCTCGTGCCGCTGCTTTCCAGCGTGAACTGCCAGCGTTCATGGTCGCTCGTATCCATGTCCCAGTAGACCACGCCCAGCAGCAGCTGGTAGATTCCGCCGAGCACCAGCGCCCAGCTGCACATGTAGCTGAAGCCGATGATGCCGTGGTTGAAGCCCTTGAAGATCACCACCGTGTCGGCGGCGTCAATCCAGGGCAGGCGCGGCCCATTGACCAGCACGAATGCCGTGCAGACTATCGCAGCTATCAGGTAGAGGCTTCGCATCCCGTTTGATTCTATCCCGGAATCCGCTTGAATTCCGTGACACTATTCAGACATTGTCCATGCCCACGGTGTTCCCGCCGCCCGGTCCAAGCGCATCCAGCCAGTCACAGAAAGCCTCCAGCTCCTGCACGCTGATCTCATGGCCCCCATCAAAGCTGAAGCGGGTCACGGGGCAGCCCTGTTCCTCGAGGAAGTCCGCCAGCATCTCGCTTTCAGCCGGCTTCACGGCGCTGTCGCGCAGGCCATGCCCCGAGAACACCGGAAAATCGAGTTCGCGGCGCGGCAGTTCGTCATTCACCGCGAGCGTGGTGCTGAAGCAGGCCAGCGCGTCATACTGCCCGCTGCGGGTCAGGGCGCAGTAGCTCGCCAGCATCCCGCCCTGGCTGAAGCCGGCCAGCACCACAGGGCCGATGCGGAAATGCTCTCGCATCCTGGCAACCACATTGCCGACGTACTCCGCATTCTGTTCGAGGTACTGCAGGCGCAGCTCATCGCTGAGGCTGCCCGGCCACCAGATGCGCGAGTCCTGGTGGTCGCTGAACACCGGGTAGGCCGCCGCCGGGGCCGCCATGATGTAGTCCCTGTGCGGCATCTGCTGGCGCCAGGCAGCGATGTTCTCCGGCGTACCGGTTGCCCCGTGCAGCATCACCACGAGCGTGTATTCGCGCTCGCTGTCAAAGTCTTCCGGCAGGAAGTAGCGCACGCTGCCCATGCTGCCCATCGGCACTAGCAGCGTCTCACCCATCTGCTCGCGGTAGCGCAGCTCACGGCTGCGCAGCACCTCGGCCGCCATCCGGAAGCTGTAGTCCTCGCGCACGTTGTCAAAGCGCGGGTCGTCAATCCGGGCACTGATGTTGCGCAGCCCGGCCTCCTGTGCGAGGCGCAGTGCATCCGATGCCAGGCTGGCCCGCCCGAGCTGGCCATAGCAGCCAGCCAGGCGCAGCAGCACCTCGAAATTCGAGGCATCGGACTGCAGGGCCGCGATGTAGCAGGCCGCAGCCTGTTCCAGTTCGCCCTGGTTCTCATGCTGCAGGCCCATCAGCACATAACTGGCCCGGTCGTTGTCCAGTACGGTGAGCGCATCCCCGGCCAGCGGGTCAATCTCATCCGGGCTCAGGTATTCCCACTGCGCGTGTGCCACCGACAGTGACAGCAGTGCGGCAAGCAGGGCCAGCATGGCAATCCGGTGGATCATCTTCATTTCCTCCACTCCCCCCTGGAGCATTATGACAGCCGCAGCTTCAGTGGCGTGACCCGAGCTCTGACAGGATCTGCTTCAGGTCCGCCAGGCAACGCTGCTGCCCCGCCGGGCTGCGTCCGTCCACCTTGCGCACCAGGTCAAACCACGAGTAGGCCAGCACGTTGTCAGCCCCGGCATTGAAGCCGGCCTGCACCATCGCGCGCATCTGCTCGAGCGTCGGGAAGCTGGCGGAATTGCTGCCCTTGCCGTACATCCGCCAGTCGAAGCTCTGGAACACGAGGATCAGCGGCTGCGATGGCTTGCGCAGCTCATTGGCGCGGCGCACCAGTGCGTCCACCTCGTAGCTGATCGCCTCGATGCTGTGGCCATCATCCAGCCAATGCGCACCGACGGGGTAGCAGTCCACCATCACCCAGTCGCAGCAGTCGCGGATCATGCTGCGCATGCTCTGCTCGAACTGCTCATCATGCTGGAGGTAGTCCGGGGTGCCGTGCGGATAGTTGCGGCTATCAAAGCGCCGGTTCATCTCATGGCGGTCCGGCAGCTGGTTCCAGACGCAGATCTGCGGCCGGTCGGGGTCGATGCGGCGGATGCTCTGGTACAGGTCGCGCATCTGCCCAAGCGACAGGCTGTATTTCTCCGTGCCGTCCACCCCGCTGAGCATCGGCAGGATCTCATCATGCACATACCAGGCCCCGATCTGCTCCTCGTTGCGCAGGGCCTCGACCTCAGCCAGCGCCCTGGCAACCTGTACGGAGGATGTGCGCGGGGTAGCACCTTCGAGGGCATTGAACAGGCTGTAGCCGATGCTGATCCCCTCGCGCCTGGCAATCGCCATGTAGGCATCGAAGTTGTCACGGTCGGCCGGGCCTTCCGGCCACTGCAGCGCGTAGTCAATCACGAAATTGACACCGCTGTCGGACAGCTCGCTGAACTGCTCGTTCACCTGAAGCAGGTTCCAGCAGCCCATCGAGATGTAACAGCCCACGAGCCGGTTGGGGTCTGGTGTGCTGTTGGCAGCCAGCGCCCTGCCACCGTTCAGGCAGGCGATCAGGATCAGGCTGGCCATCAGGGTCCTCATTGCTTTTGGTTGAGCTTGCGCATCACGACTTCAGTGGTGCCGGTCGGGATGTTGGCAATCAGCATGTCGCCGCTGCGGCGCACAGAGCTGACCGGCTTGCCGTCGGCCAGCACCTCGGCCTGCTCCCAGTCAGCCGGGACGGCGCACTGCACGGAGATCACGTCCCAGTAGTTCTGGTAGTCCGGCAGCTGGCTGATCTTCGCAATCATGTAGTCCTTATCGAAATCAAGCAGTTCCAAGGTGAACTGCCGGCTCTCCAGCATGTAGCGGGCCACATTCCTGATCGGGGCCACCCAGACACGGTCCCCGAAAGATGCGAGGTACTCGTAATGTTCGACGAAGTCGTTGTAGGGGCGCGGACTCCAGCCCACACCGGGCTCGCCCGCCTCACCGATGCCGTGGCACTGCTCGATCATCCAGCCCTGCTTGCTGATGGCAAGGTCCGTCGTGCTGTTCCACATCCACATTGGCAGGATGTCCTGGTTGGCCCAGCTGTAGAGGTGCATCAGCGGCGGGTTGGCGGAGCAGTTGCGCTGGGCGATGTCCTCCCTCTCCTGCGGGCCACTGCGGGCGAACATGTATCCGAACTCAGCAGCGGTGTGGAAATTGCCGTAGTGGTACTGCTCATAGGGGTAGATCAGGGTATCCACCTGGTCCAGGCCCTCGATGTTATCGAGCAGGAACCGGTGGCAGGTGCCGATCTCATCGCGCACCACTTCCTCGCTGCTTTCCGCCATGTTGAGGTGCGTCTTCGAATGGTTGGCGATCTCATGCCCATCGTCGAAGGCTTGCTGCAGCTGTTCCTTCCAGCCCTTGCGCTTGACGATGGTGGTGGAGACGATGCCGAGCGTGACCTTCCAGCCGTACTTGTCCCACAGCGGCATGCCCCGCTCCCAGTGGTCCAGCGAGCCGTCGTCGAAGGTCAGGCTGACCGCACCCTCCGCGCCGTTGTACCAGCGGCAGATTTCCGGCTTCGGGCGCCATCGCTCATCAGTCTGGGGCACCTGGTCCTTCTGCGGGATCACGATGATGTCTCCCTGGGCCAGCGCAGTGCCGCCCAGCAGCAGCATCAGCAGTAAAAGGGATAGTGTCTGTCTCATAGGCGTTGTCGGCTGGAGATTCTACCCGCGGACAGCCGTCCGCGCTTCAAATATGGATGGACTCGAAGCTAATTCCGTTCAGCGGAAGGGGTAAACAGGCACCTTGATCGGTGAGATCAGGTCGGCTTCCTTGCGCAGGATATTCGTCACCACCGGGTAGGAACTGTGCCAGAACGGGAAACCGGTCGAACCCTGCACCTCTCGGCCGTAGAAGCTGCGGTTGATCTGCAGCGTAAGCTTGGTGTCCGCCGGGCCCATTGCCTTGCCGAACTCGGTCATCTCGCCTGCCATGTAGTAACTGTTGTAGTGGGTTTCCTTGCGCACGATGGCCGGGATTACCAGCGGCAGGTCGTGTCGGCGCATCTTGTCCTTGCCACTGTCGGTCAGCTTGAATTCGAAGTCCGCGAGGATCTGGACGGAAGGATCCGGACGAACGGTCACCACATCAAACCAGTAGGTGAAGGTGCTCGGGCGGCTGCCCTGCATCACGTCCATTTCCATGTAGTCGGTACGGGGCACGAACAACATGCCGCCCGGTGCCACGTCATCCGCGTCCGTCAGCACGAAGAATTCGTCCTCGCCATCCTTGCACAGCAGGTAACCGGAGCCGGTCAGGTCCCAGTCCTTTCCATGCTTTTGCTTGTACAGCTCAAACAGCCACCAGGGCACATCAGTGACATCGCCGAAGTCCACGAAGTAACGACCGATCCAGTGGGTCCAGTCCACCCCGAAGATCTCTTCAAGCCGGTCCCGCAGTTCCTCATCCGTCGGGGATGCCAGGGTATTGAATTCAGCACAGATCGTGCGCCCACCCTGGTCGAGGAAGCCCTCGATTGCGGTGATCTCCTCAGGTTTCATGCCTCCGTAGATCTTCGGTGAGTAGATCGTATGTGCGATGTTATCGCCCCAATAGTCGCTGCGGAACTGCCAGTAGTCAGCGCTGTAGACGCCATAGCTGTCACAGATGTAAAGCAGGTCACGGTCCGCAAGATCGGCGGAGTCGATGTAATCAAATCGCCAATGTACATCATTCTTGAGGCGGGCATCCTCCGCGGGATTGCTGCTGCTTGGCACCGGCCCGACGAAGTTCGGGTTGAATTCCTGCGAGAACATCGCGTTTTCCTGCTCAGGGGGCGCAAGGATCCTGTCATCCGGCGGCGGGTAGAAGCCGGTGTAGTCCAGGTCCTCCGCATAGAAGCGGTTGTCGGTCTGCTTGGTCGGGTCGACGAACTTGTTATTGGTCAGCAGCCAGAACAGGCCGCGGTGTTCGCGGTAGTCCTGGAACGGCACCGTCTTGTCCACGATCATCATCTTGAGCGGGATGTCCGGCGTACGCTCCCAGAACAGGTGCGGAATCAGCACGCAAAGGTAGATGATCAGCGCCAGGATCAGGATCGTGTGCAGGCGCCGGCTCGTGATGAAGGCCACAAGAAAGGGCTTCTTGCGCGGCTTGCCGATGCCTTCAGCTTCGCGCCGGTGGCGGGCCTTGCGGTCCGGCGGCGGCACGAGCGTGGCAGTGGCCGTTCCACCCGGCTGCTGCTCCTCCTGGTTGTCTCCCTTAATCAGGTCACTCATATCCAGTCACTTGCTCCCGTGGATCAGGATCCTGCGGTACGGAATCCACCGCGCCGGATCGCACCCCACAGCTTGCGGAAGCCGCCGAGGTACTCAAGCATGGCCTGCAGGCGCCAGATCGCATTGATCTGGCGGAAGCCGAAGTTGTACAGGAAGCCGCCCCAGAGCAGCTTGAACAGGTCGGATGTCCGCTGGTAGCGGTGGAAGCTGAGCTCCTCCACGAGCACCGTGATCACGGTGAACATGAAGCCCAGTGACATGCTCAGCAGGATGAACATCAGCATCCATTCCAGCGAGAGCACACCGGCCCACCAGAAGATCACGATCAGCACGTAGCCGAACAGCTCGACGATGCAGCCCAGCATCTCGAATATAAGGTAATAGGGCATGCCGAACATGCCCAGTGCGCCGAAGCGCGGGTTGAACATCATTTCGCCGTTGTAGCGCAGGCTGTCCACCAGGCCCTTCTGCCAGCGGCGGCGCTGGCCGGCGAGGCTCTTCATGTCCTCCGGCACCTCGGTCCAGCAGACCGGGTCCGGGTTGAAGAACATCTTGAATTCCTGCCGCTTCTTCTTGAAGATGCGGTTGAGGCGCACCACCAGCTCCATGTCCTCGCCGATGGTGTCCTCGCGATAGCCGCCGACCTCGATCACGGACTCCTTGTGGAACATCCCGAAGGCACCGGAGATCAGCAGCACCACACCCATCTGGGCGAAGGCGATGCGGCTGGAGAGGAATGTCATCAGGTACTCGACCGTCTGGGCCAGTGCCAGCCAGTTGGTGGCGATGTTCACTTCCTTGACGCGGCCGTAGTCCACCAC
This sequence comes from bacterium, assembly GCA_020440645.1. Lineage (GTDB taxonomy): Bacteria > 4484-113 > 4484-113 > 4484-113 > JAFGCY01 > JAHEFU01. Next base: position 20,940 of record JAGRNR010000009.1, read on the forward strand.
GCAGTTGTTCGCCACGCGGATCACACCGCCGACGGCGATCATCGTGTCCGGATGCTCAATGAAGGGACGCATCGTCTTCAGCAGGGCGTCGGAGTCGAGGATCGAATCCGCGTCCAGCGTACAGAAGTAGGGGTACTGGCTGACGTTGATGCCCACGTTGAGCGCACTGCTCTTGCCGCCGTTGGGCTTGTCCACCACCACGAGGTTAGGGTGCATGCGGCTTTCGTAGATCGCCTTGACCGGCTCGGTCTCGATCTTGCGCTGGTAGATCTTGCTCACCGGCACGAGGTCGAAGGCCTCAATCAGCACCTGCATGGTGTTGTCCTTCGAGCCGTCGTTGACCACGATCACCTCGAACTGCGGGTAATGCAGGGTCAGGAGCGAGCGCACCGACTCCATGATCACCTTCTCCTCGTTGTAGGCGGGACAGAGGATGCTCACGGGCTTGGTCAGCGATGTCTTGAACAGGGCGTGCAGGTCCACCACATTCACATAGTGGCGGTAGCGGCCGAGGTTCATGATGCCGATCAGGAAGAATGCAATATACGAAATGATCAGGCCGAGGGTGTACAGGATGAAGAACCCCGAGAGCCAGAGGATAACGATGATCGCATAGCTGTTATCAAGGTCATAGCCAAACATCAGTTATCACCCTCCGTGTCACGGCTTCCCGGCAGCTCCCGCTCCCGGCTCGGGGTGGCGGCGGATTCAAGCTGCTCTTCCCCGAAGAAGCGGCTGAGGTTACCGTTGGACCGCTCGAGCTGGTAATTGGCCACATCCCTGGCGAAGTCATCATCATCACGCCGGGCCTGGTGCAGGATCTCACCACCTCTGCGTCCATAGGCCGCCAGTGACTGGGCTGCGTTGCGGCGTACCCAGTAGCTCGGGTCGGACAGCGCATCCCGCAGGATCGGCAGGCCGTCCTTGACCTGCATGGTGCCCAGTGCCTTGACGGCCTGGGCCCGGATCTCCCAGGAACGGTCCTTGGAAAGCCGCAGGAACTCGGGGATGCTGCGCGGGGAGGCGATCTTGCCCATCGACTTGATGGTGCGGATCACCTTTTCCTTATGGGAAGAGCGCAGCACCTCATGCAGCTGGTCCACCAGCCGGTATTCCTGCAGGTCGCCGACAAGGTCAATCGCCATCAGCTTGGACTCAAGGGCGAAATCCTGGTGCTCCAGCATCTGCTTGAGGGGGACAATGGCCTGGCCGCGCATCTTCTGCACAATTTCCACCAGGCGGGTGGTTTCCATCAGTTCGGGCCGGTTGAGGATGCTCAATAGAGCGGTGCCGGCCTCGGGCGTACCAATCATTCCCATGCTGCGCGCGGCGGTGAAGCGTACTTCCATCCGCTTGTCGCGCAGGTTGTTTGACAGGATCGGCACCGTTTCCTTGAGTCCGTAGATGCCAAGCTGCATCGCGGCGATGTCACGGATGCGCCAGTCCCAGTTATTGAGACGGCGGGCGGTGCGGTTGAGCAGTTTCAGGCGGTCAGCGAGGGTCAGGAGCTTCTTGCGCTCCGAGCCTGTCAGCTGGCGCAGCATCCCGAGGATCATCTCCTCAGCGAGGTCGACGTGGTTGCCGATGCTGGAGATCATTTCCTCAATGGAGCTGTCACCGCTGAGGTAACGGGCGAACACGGGCAGGAGCTCGGCGCGGCGGTTGCTGGCCCATGTGTTGTGGCTGGCCGACATCATCCGCTGAACGACGATGATCAGGAACAGCAGCGCTGAGTTGAGGAAAATTCCCGCAACCAGATATTGCACGCTGTCAGCAAACATTGGTTAACCCCGCTCCGATCCTTTCTTTTTCCGGGCGATGCCCCGCCCGTCACTCCAACATTAGTACGTCAGCCTGCCTGTGCAGTACCTCTGACATGCTTCAGGGCGTTGTACAGTCTCGCAATCAGCACGTTGATGCTGAACGGGATGGTGACGTAGTCGACGCATCCCAGCCGGAACGCATTGAGAATGTCATCCTCATCCTCCCGGGCGCTGATCACGATCATCGCCCCGGGTTCGTTGACCTTCTCACGCTGCTGGATCTCCCTCATCACCTGAAATCCATCCAATTTCTGGATGAGGATATCTATCAACAACAGGTCAAAGGTTTCCCGCTCCATCTGGTCGAGCGCTTCAATGCCGTCAACGGCCCGACTGACCCTGAAGCCCTGCCGTTCCAGCTTGTATGACAGAATGCCAAACAGACTGTCATCCTCGAGTACGACAAGGATCTTCGGGTTGGAGACTGGGGTAGAATCCATTCCCAAAATCACCTTTCGATAGTATGTGCCCTGATTTGAGCGACTGATTCTACCACACACATATTTATATGTGAAACGATTTGATTGTACATAATGTAATCTTAGTTTAACTAAAGTTTAATAATAGACAATATGAACAGTCAGTTTTCCCTGACTGTCAACACTAAGTGCAAGCACCTTGTTAATACATGGTTTATCATTCTGGCAATACTCTGCTGCGCGGAGGAGCACGTGTCTCACACAACCCGGAACTTGAAACTTGTCGCAATTGCGTTGACAATTTGCATGCTTGCTGCGACTGAATCTCAGGCAGCACCTGATGTGCCAACACGTGCCGGCGAGAACTTCCTCGAGATCCGCCAGCCGGATGGAAGCTACAAACCGATCTTCGTGAAGGGTATGAGCCTGTCTGCGGCACTTCCCGGCAAGCACCCCAGTGAATTCCCACACGACGAGCAACTCTTCCGGGACTGGCTGAAGAAACTGGCGGACATGAACTGCAATGTGATCCGCCTTTATACAATTCTGCCGCCCGAAGTCTATCGCGCCCTGCGCTACCACAACACCACCTATCCGGACCAGACCATCTGGCTGATCCAGGGCTGCTGGGTCACTCCGCCGACGGACCCCGACTACGATTTCTGGGGCCAGAAGTTCAACGATGAAGTTGAGCTGAACTCGCGCCATGCAGTAGACCTGGTCTATGGAAATGCGAACTTTGATGACAGGCCGGGCTGGACGGGCGGCCGCTATGACGCGGATGTGTCCCCCTGGCTGCTGGCCTGGCTGTGGGGCCGCGAGTGGGAACCCGATGACATCGAGCGCTTCCACGAGCTGACCAACCGCCGCGAGTACAAGGGCCGCTACATCAGCGCGATCGATAAGCAGCCGATTGACTGCTGGCTGGCCAAGATGTGCGATTACGCCGTTTCCTACGAAATGGACCAGTACAACAAGCAGCACCCGATCACCTACAGCTCATGGCCGGTGACTGACCCGATGGAGCATGTCAGCGAGAGCAAGCTGTCCGTCAACTCGGCCGAGAATGAGGGCCGCGTGGACATCTTCAGCAGTGACACGATCCAGATGACCGTGAAGGACTTCACCGTCTCGCCGGACTTCAAGGCCGGTGTGTATGCCTCATACCATATTTATCCTTACTGGCCCGACTTCTTCGACAATGAGGTCGAGTACAGCCTGTGCAAGGACCGCTTCGGGGTCAGCAACTACTACGGTTACCTGACCCACCTGAAGGAGCATTACGGCACGATGCCGCTGCTGGTTGCCGAGTATGGCCTGCCCAATGGTCCGATGCCGGCGCACAAGCAGAAGCAGGGCCTGCACCACGGCGGCCACTCCGAGGAGGAAGTGATTGACGGCATGGAACGGCTGACCTATGACATCTGGGACAGCGGCTGCGCCGGTGCGATCGTGTTCGCCTGGATCGATGAGTGGTTCAAGAAGACCTGGATCTGGGCTGATTTCTATGACCCCTGGGATGACCGCCGGCTTTGGTACAACCAGTATGACCCGGAGGAGAACTACGGCATGATCGCCCTGCTGCCCGGCGAGGGTGGCCCGAACAACACGCTCAGCGGCAATGACGCTGAGTGGGAGGATGTCAGCGTCCTGCCCGGCGATTCGGTGGCCGTCGCTGACAACGCCCCGGTGATCACGAGCGTCAAGGCGATGCATGATGAAGGCTGGTTCCACCTGCGCATCCGGCTGGACAACTTTGATGACTGGGACTTCGACAAGACGGAGCTGAGCATCGGTTACGACATCCTCGACAGGCTGGGTGGCAACTTCGCCTGGCCCGGCCCGCTGAAGTTCCTCAGTGACAGCGGCCTGGAGACCGTAGTGCAGATCAAGAGCGGCCAGGCCTACATGTACCAGACCGAGACCTGGCGCTTCTGGCGACCCTTCAATGATGAGGTGTCCAAGTCCATCTCGCTCGGTGAGGCCAAGCCGCACTACCTGCAGATGGAGGAGAACCGCTGGAGCTGGTTCGAGCCCTGGGTGGAAACCAACATCTACCGGCTCGGGCGTGACGGGACCTTCTTCCCGTCCCAGTCCTTCAAGCTCAACCCGCTGCCGCGCGGCACCCTGATCGAGGGCCAGCCGCGATACACCCAGCAGGCAATCTGGAACTCCGACCCCGATAGCAAGGTAGTGGAGATCCGCATGCCCTGGATCCTGCTCGGTTTCGTCGGCCCGCACCAGCGTCGCGTGTTGCAAAGCGATATCGACGAGCCCTCGAAGAATTCAAGTGTGGTGACTGATGGCATCGGCGTGGGACTGGCGATGTCCAGCGCGCGCGGTGATGCGCTTGCGGTCTGGCCCGGCATGGATGTCTATGACGCGGACGACCCAAACAGCATCCTCAGCTCACAGTTCGACGGCTGGAACCGCATCCTGACCAGCAAGAGCGGGATCTACACCTGGGACGAGTGGGGCGTGGAGGATATCCGGTACCACGGACGCATCAAGCCGATCTATTACGCGATGCGTGACCTGTTCGGAAGCATTGAACAGGTGCGACCACTTTGGAAGGATGGGCCGCAGCGCCAGCCGGTTCCGGATGGCACGGAGATGCCGGAGACGCCTCCGCTGGCTGAGCCCCTCAAGATCGACCACGCGGCGATCCTGCGCCAGCAGAACTGACCGTTGTCAATTCCAGGTTAAGCAATGTGCCGGAGCAATCCGGCACGGGAATGCGCGCACGGCCGGCGCCGGTCAAATCCGCATCTAATCAGAGCAAGTGGCGCCAGTTGCTGAAGAACACGTACCAGCAGCCGTTAAATATCCCAGCAACCACGACCGCGATCAGGATGTAGAGCAGGGTATCCCTGGCTATCCGCATCCGATCAGTATAGTCCATCGGGCAGCTCGAGCCGGCTGCCGGAAGGTGTCGTGGAATCCACGGGATGGCTCACGGCAATGGATATTGCAAGCCTTGTAGGAGTGCTGATCTGCTTCGGCGGAGTGTTTGCAGGCTTCTCGATCGAGGGCGGGTCACCGACGCAGCTGATGGCTATCAGCGCTGCATGCATCGTGTTCGGCGGAGCCGGCGGGGCCACGATGGTGGCCTTCCCGCTGTCTACCTCGATCAACCTCTGGAAGGTGATCATGCAGTGCTTCATGCGCCCCAAGGTCGACCCGATCCCGGTGATCAAGAAGTTTGTCGAGTTCTCCGAGAAGGTGCGCCGCGAGGGCCTGCTTGTGCTGGAAGAGGATGCCAACAACGAAAGCGACCCCTTCCTGCGCAACGGCCTGCAGCTGGTGATCGATGGCAATGACACCGAACTCGTGAAGGACATCCTGCATACGGACATCAAGTTCGTGGAGGAGCGCCACCACGTCGGCCAGGCCTACCTGCAGACGATGGCGGGCTTCACGCCGACCTTCGGGATCGTGGGCACCGTGATGGGCCTCGTGCTGGTGCTGTCAAACCTCTCCGACCCCGGCAGCCTCGGCCCGATGGTGGCGGCGGCATTCATCGCCACGCTCTATGGGGTGGGCAGTGCCAACGCCCTTTTCCTGCCATGGGCCTCCAAGCTGAAGATTGCCAGCAAGGAGGAGGTGCTCGTGCGCGAGATCATGGTGGAGGGCATCCTCTCGATCCAGGCCGGTGACAACCCGCGCATCGTGCAGGAGAAGCTCGCGGCATTCCTGCCGCCCAAGGAGCGTTCCCACGTCAAGCAGGAAGGCTGACGGGGAAGCCCCGCGAGGAGTGATACGTGTACATACCACAGGCACCACAAGGCAATGAAGGCGGCGATGAGCGCTGGCTGATCAGCTATGCTGACATGATCACGCTGCTCACCGTCGTGTTCATCATCCTGTTCTCGATGTCCAACATCGAGATGGAGAAGTTCAAGGCCCTCGCCGAGAGCATGACGGACGGCATGGGTGCCAACCGCAAGAGCACCACACTTGACCCCGAGCAGAGCATCGGGGAGGACGCCAGCACGACACCGATTGACATCGGCACGATCAGTGGCGGCGAGTCGCCCTCGATCCTGTTCCCCGAGCACCAGACCCCGATCCAGATCTTCCGCTTCCGCCGCATCATGGAGGGCGAGAACGGGGATGAGGGACTGCTGGAGAAGCTGCGCGACATCCTTGACAACGAAGCCCGCCGGGAAGGCGAGCAGATCATGCAGGAATTCGGGCACGACGAACGCGTCAGCATGCGCTTCACGGAACGCGGCATCGTGCTGACCTTCCTTGACGACCAGCTGATGTTCGACAGCGGCAGCGCCGACATGAAGCCGGGATTCCGTAATGTGCTGGCAGCCCTCGGCTCGGAGCTGAACCGCCTGCCGAACTCGGTCGAGGTGCTGGGCCACACGGATGACCGGCCGATTGCCAGTGCCCGCTACCCCAGCAACTGGGAACTGTCAGCCGCACGCGCGGCAAGCGTTGCCAGGCTACTGATCGCCAATGGATTCCCGCGGGACAAGGTCAGCGTGGCCGGCTATGCCGACACCCATCCGCTGGCGGGCAACGACAGCGTGCATGGGCGGGCCGCCAACCGCCGGGTGGAAATCGTGATCCTGCGGGGCTATAACGAACCGGCCGCGGATGACACGGAGGAACCGGCCCAGCCGCTAGTCGGGCCACAGCCCAGCCCGGGCATGCCGGTGCACAGCCTGGGGGCGGGACACTGAGATGGAGGATGCATGGTACAGCAGGAACTGGTTCAGGCTGGTAGTCCTGCTGCTGCCGGTCTGCCTGGTCGTGCTGCTGGCCTGGGGCTGCCCAGGCGGGGAAGGCACCGGGTTTGGCCAGAATTTCATGGACGTTGCCAGTACCGGGCACAGCACGATTGACGACTACCGCTACGTGGCGGACAGCAGCCGGCACCTGTACTGGCCTAACACGCCGAAGTACCGCAACCGGATCAGGAGAGAGGACCGCGTGTACATCCTTGACTATGACACGCTCAAGGAGTTCCACGGCTACAAGCCGGGAGAGAAATAGGACACAAGTTCGAAAACTGCAGGTTATAGATACTGTTGAGTTGAACCCCCGAAGAGAGGGATTTTTATATGGCTGACAATCAGGCAATTGACGTTGATGAGGTGCAGGAAAGCAAGCCTGCCAAGAAGGTCCGCAAGGCTGCGGGCGGAGGCGCAAAGCCGCCGCTGATGATGATCGTCTCACTGGCGGTCGCGGTGGCAGCCATCGCCTTCAGCGCACTGCTGTTCATGCAGCTAAACGGGCTGAAGGCAAAGCTGGAGGACAGCGGCACACTGGCAGTGCCCGGCGAGGAGGATGCGATGCACGCCGACGACGGGCATGGAGAGCACGGGGATTCCCCCGACAACTTCGTGATCCCGGCGGAGGGCGTGCTGTACGAGCTCGGCGAGTTCAAGACCAACACCGCTGACAACGAGTTCGTGCAGATGAACGTGATCCTCGAGATTGACAGCCTCTACGACCGCCATGAATGGGAGGTCTACGAGGCGATGATGGAGAAGTACGACAGCGGCGTGCAGCTCTACCGCAACTACCAACTCGGCCTTGACGAGGAGGGCAACCCGAAGGACGGGGGCAAGGGCGGACATGCCGCCCTGCCACCGGAGGATGTCCAGCAGTTGGACCCGGCGCCGGCCGATGGCCCGGTGGAGGTTGTCACTGCAGCGGCGGGCAGCACGGACGGGGTGGAGGTGGTGCCGGCGATGCACGGCGCCCCGAAGGAGGCCCCGCCGCCGGAGATGCCGGAGCTGCCGGAGAAGCCGCGCTCGATCATGGAGATCCGCCTGATGGAGAATGAATCGCGCATCCGTGACATGATCATCGACGAGATCGCGCGCACGGTGTCCGACGACTTCATCCGCCCGAGCGGCAAGGACCTGTTCAAGGACAACATCCGCATCAAGATCAATGACATCATCGGCGAGCAGTACGGCCGGGTGACCGAGGTGCTGCTGCCCAACATCGTCAGTTCATAGGAGGGCCTGCGATGAGGGGAAGGAGCCTGTGGGCTGCACTGGCGGCCCTCGCGCTTGCGCTGGCCGGTTGCGGCGGCGGTGCACGCTACATACAGTTCAGTCCGCAGGAGCAGACCGTCACCAGGCTGCAGAGTGACGGTGGGCGGATCACGGCGATCATCCAGCCGGGCACCCTGGCTGACGACGTGGAGATCGCGCTGCGTGACCGCAGCGAGGGCGACCGCGGACTGCCCGGAGTGGAGGGCCGCAGCCTGGCAATCTCCTTCGAGATCAGCGGCAGCATGCCGGCCCCGCCGGTAGAGACAGCTGATGATGGCAGTGCAGCGGTTTCCGCGGTACAGGGACGCTTCATCCCGGTCGAGCTGAGTGGCAGCATTGAGATCGAACTGGCGCTGGCCAGCGCCTGGCCGCTGGCAACGCCGCTCGATGTGCAGTCGTGGAATGAGTCCAGCCAGCGCTACGAGGAGGCCGGCCTGTCCGCCAGCCTGGCGGAAGGCGGCCTGAGCCTGAGCTTCAGCATCACGAACTTCGGGCGCTATGCACTGTACGGCCCGCTGCCGGTGGAGTATCCGCTGGCGGCACCACCGGCACCACGGTTATCTGCCGCATCCACGCAGCTGCGCGGCCTCGAATGGGACAGCGTGCCTGGTGCGGCGGGCTTCAACCTGTACCGCAGTGCGGCCGGAGAGGAATCCTTCAGCAAGCTCAATGAGGAACTGCTGCAGGCCGGCAGCCATACGGACATCCTGCCTACAGCCGGTGGATATGAGTACGCACTCAGCGTGCTGCGTGACAACGGCATCGAAAGTGAGTTGTCAGCCGTGCTGGCCAGTCCGGCGGTGGACTTCGACCTGCTGCGCGAGTTCATGAGCCCGCAACTTGATGCACCGGGCAGCCTGCTGTTTGATGCTGCCAACCGGCGCCTGCTGGTCTGCGACGAAGCGGATCCGGCCCTGTTGGCCTTCGATGAGGAGGGCCACCTGCTGCGCCGCATAGACAAACTGGGCAGTGCCGCAATGCGTGAGCCGGCAGCGCTGGCAATCGACCCCGGCACCGGCGAGGTGTACCTCTGTGACAATGGCTACAGCCAGGTGTTCCGGCTCAACAGCCAGCTTGACTTCCGCTCCAAGTTCGGCGCGGGTGGCAATAGCCCGGCCGAGTTCGATGTACTGAGTGGCATCTGCTGCGATGGCGAACGGATCGTGACTCTGGACAGCGGACGCAACCTGCTTTCGACTTTCACCCCGCTTGGCGTCTACCTGGACGCGCCATTGGATCCGCTGGATGCACAGCTTGCGTTGGCCGGGGCATCCGGCATCCTGCTCATGCCCGATGGCGGCATGGTGCTGGCCGATACTGGCAATGACCGTGTGCTGCTGCTCGACAGTGAGTTCGCCGCTTCCGCCGAACTGGCCCGCCCTGCCGGCAACGGAACACTCACTGCGCCACGCGCTGTGGTGGCTGATGTATTCGGCCGCCTGTTCGTCAGCGAACCTTCGATGGGACGGGTGAGCGTGTTTGACAGCAGCGGGGAGTACAGCTTCCAGTTCGGCAGCGATGGCCTGCTCAATGTGGAGTTCGGTGCCGCAGGTCCGACGGGGCTGGCCTATGACCCGGCGACGGGCTACCTGTATGTCAGCGACCCCTCGGCTGGGCGGATCGCGGTGTTCGCCAGCTAGAGCCGGCAGTCCAGCAGCAGCACGGTGATGTTGTCTGGCCCGCCGGCTGCATTGGCGGCGTCCACCAGCGCCTGGGCCGTGACAGCCAGGCTGGCCTGCGCATTGGCGGCCAGCACGGCGGCGATCTCAGAGTCGCGCAGCGCATCACTCAGCCCGTCACTGCAGATGAGCAGGCGTTCGCAGGGGCCGGGGCGGAAGCTGTAGACATCGGCCTGGATCTCCAGCCCGTCGCCACCGAGGCAGCGAGTGATCACGTTCTTGCGCGGATGGTCGAAGGCCTCATCCTCGCTCACGCTGCCGTTGTCAACCAGCTCCTGCACGAAGCTGTGGTCACGGGTGATGCGCTTCAGCGACTGCGCCGTGACCAGGTAGCAGCGGCTGTCCCCGACATTGAACACCGCCGAGCTGGCGGTCGTGTCACTGCTGAGCGTGCTGCCGGAGCCGAGCATCACGAAGCCGCACAAGGTGGTGCCCATCCCGGCCAGCGCGGCATCGATCGCCGAGCGCTCGATCAGGGCACGGTTGATGCCGGGGATGATCGTGGCCAGCTGCATTGGCAGCACGCCGGTGTCCTGCGTCCTGGTGCTGGGTGCCGTCAGCGCGGCCTGCAGCTGCTGGCGCAGCATGGCCAGCGCAAGCGAACTGGCGATCTCCCCGCTTTCATGACCCCCCATCCCGTCGGCCACGGCGGCGATGCTCAGCGAACTGCCGATTGCACTGTGCTGGCGCATGTCCAGCATCAGCCAGGCGTCTTCATTGTGCTGGCGCCGCATGCCGTTGTCAGTGGTGGCATGGCCCTCGAGCCTGATCCGGTGCAGGCAGCGCTGGATCTCGCTTGCCAGCATGCCGAGGCTCAGGCCAGCATTATTCTGCAGGCCGTCCAGCAGCCTGTCCAGTTCAGTCGCGATGTTTGCGGCGGGCAGCAGTTTCGGTGCCGCCAGCAGGCTGTCAACGAGCGGCCTGAGCAGGGTGACGATCTCCGAGGCGTCCGTCGGCTCTCCGGGCTGCAGTTCGCCAAAGCCCGTGAAGCGCAGTTGCCAGCCTGCCGGAGCGGTGTCCAGCCTGCGGCAGAAGCCCAGCGCATCCGCATTCAGCCGCCAGCCAAGTCCGCCGGCCTCGCAGCGCGCGAAACCTGTCGCCAGGTCATGCATTGCATTCAGGATGTCAAGTACGCGCACGCGCAGCTGGCCGGACTCGATGCCCGCGGAGAATTCGCGGAAGCCCAGGTCCACCGGCTCGAGCGCGGCACTGAGTACAGCCGTGTCGTCAGCCAGCAGGTCACGCAGGCCGAACATTGCACCGCCCTCCAGCAGGATGCCGGGCAGTGCGTCAGCGACTGCACCGCCCTGCTCCAGCACCAGCTTGAGGAATCCGTCGGCAGCGTCCCCGGTTCCGATGCTGACGCGCTCCAGGCGCATGCCGTCCCAGCGCTGGATGGTCTCGCTCTCCTCGCGGTAGCTTGCGACATTGATCAGCGGGTCCGTCGGGTCGTCATCGGCAGGCATGGACGGAGCGGCAGCCGCGGCATCATGTGCAGCGGCCTGCTGGGCCGGCTCCTCATCTTCCCTGCGCCTGAACGGGTTCCACGACATCTGCATTCTGCTCCGGGCCGCTAGCGGCCAGCCACACGGAGTATACTTCCCGCGTGCCCCTATATTACTTGACAGTGCTGGCGCTCGCCGGGTTCCTGAGTGGATCCCTGCCCTTCGGCTGGCTTGTGGCGCGGCTCGGGGGCATGGACATCCGCAAGCATGGCAGCGGCAACATCGGCATGACCAATGTCTGGCGCGTGATGGGCTGGAAAGCGGGCCTGACTGTGCTGCTGCTGGACGTGGCCAAGGGCCTGCTGCCCGTGCTGCTGGCCGGGCGCCTGATGGACACCGTCAACCCACCGGGGCTGACGATCAGTGGCCGCGCCTGGCTGCTGCTGATCACCGGGCTGGCCGCGATCCTCGGGCATACATTCACGCCCTGGCTGAAGTTCAGGGGCGGCAAGGGTGTCGCCACCAGCCTCGGTGTGCTGATCGCGCTCTACCAGTTATGGGTGTTGGCGCCGCTTGGCGTATTCCTGCTGGCGCTGGCAATCACGCGCATGGTGAGTGTCGGCAGCATCCTCGCCGCACTGAGTGTGGGCATCCTTGCGGTGGCCGTGCCGGCACTCAGGCCCTACATGGCGTTTGGCATCCCAGTGGCTCTGCTCGTGATCTGGACGCACCGCAGCAACATCCGCCGCATCCTCGACGGCACGGAAAGCCGCGTCGGCAGCGGGAAGAAAAAGCCCGCAGCGGAGTCAACCCAGGCGGATCAGTAGATCCCGGCGGAGTGGATCGAATCCAGCATTGCCGAATAGCCCGCTGACATATGCATCAGCCAGTTCGGATAGATGCCGAGGAAGATGATCGCAGCGCCGAGTGGCAACAGCACGATGGCCTCACGCAGCGGCACACGGCCCTTCGCCGACTCCGGTGCATCCCCCGGCAGCGTGCGCTGCAGCAGGCTGATCATGTACACCGCGCTCGTCAGCACGCCGATCACCGCCAGGGCCGAGAGGATCTGCAAAAGCAGGCTGCCGTCGATGCTGCCAACCAGCACCGTCTGCCAGCCCGGCCCGTTCTCGAACGCGCCCATTAAGCTGTACAGCTCGCCCCAGAAGCCGGCCAGCGCCGGGAAGCCCATGCCGGCGAAGGCCGCCAGCGAAAGCATGCCCGCCAGGAGCGGGGCCGCGCTGCCCAGCCCAGCGATCTCATGCACGTTGCGTGTGCCGTAGCGCCGCTCGATGCTGTCCGCCAGCAGGAACAGCGTGGTGATGATCACGCCGTGGCCCACCATGTGGTAGATCGCGCCGGTCGTTGCCAGCGGGTTCATTGCGCTGCAGCCGAGGATGATGAAGCCCATGTGGCTGATCGAGCTGTAGGCGATCATGCGCTTGATGTCGGTCTGTACCAGCGTGACAGCCGCGCCCCAGACGATGCCGATCACCGCCAGCGTGGCAACCACCGGGCCGATCGCGTAACCCTGGTCCGGCAGCGCCCAGTACAGCACGCGCAGGAATGCGTATGTCCCGCTCTTGAGCATCACCGCCGCGAGGATCACCGACATTTCCGCCGGGGCCTGGGTATGGGCCGGCGGCAGCCAGGTGTGCAGCGGGAACAGCGGTGCCTTGACGGCGAAGGCCACGAGGAAGCCGAGGAAGATCCACATCCTCAGCCAGGGCACGACATCCGTATAGCCCTCGTTCAGCAGGAAGGTTGCCAGGTTCGGGATCTGGAAGCTGTAAACGCCGGCGCTGATCACCTTGCAGATGATGAGCGACATCAGCATGAACACCGAGCCGGCCATGGTGTACACGAAGAAGCGGATCGCGGCGCGCGCCGCCTTCTCGCGGTCCTTGCCCCAGCCGCCGATCAGCACGTACATCGGGATCAGCATCCATTCCCAGAACAGGTAGAGCAGCACGAAGTCCAGCGCCACGAAGGAGCCGATCAGGCCGACCTGCATGAACAGGGTCAGCGCGAGGAATTCCTTCACCCGCTCCGTGCGGTACCAGCCCCAGATGATGATCAGTGGCAACAGCGCACAGGTCATCAGCACCAGTGGCAATGACAGGCCGTCGATGCCGACGTCGTAGTGCACGCTGAAGCTGCGGCTCTCGCCGATCTTGATCGCCATCCATTCGATGTCCTGGCGGTACTGGAAGCCCGGGAACTCCGCCTGGAAGGGCGTGTACTGCCCGAGCGGCTTCAGGTCCTGCACGTTCTGCGAAGTGTCCGTGTATCCGGCGTAGGGCCGCCAGCTGGTTGCACTTTCGGGCAGCCCGGTCAGCAGCAGCACCGCAAACAGCAGGCTGAGCAGCGAGAACACCAGGGCCACGATCTTGATTGGCAGGATCTTCTTCTTCGGGATCAGGCAGACCAGCAGGCAGCCGACCAGCGGGGCCAGCATCATCTGGGTGATGGGGTTGCTGATCCACGAGATGAAGCCTATGAAACTCTGCGTCTGGTCCAACTACTCGTACCTCCCGAGGAAGCTCTGAATGATGCGCCGCAGTGTCTCGTTGAGCGGGAAGGAGACGACAATGCACATCAGCACGGCACCCAACAGCAGCACGAACATGTAGTTCTGGATCTGCCCGTTCTGCCAGTAGCGGCCGTGCAGCCGCTTGATGATCCACCAGATCTCGCAGCACCACCAGCGGATGCCGTCGACGAAGTGCAGGTCAAGCCAGGCACTGGCATTGGCCAGCCCACGGCCGCCGCGCCCGATGCGCGTTGACAGCCAGTCGATCAGGCGGATGTCTGAAATGCCTGCAAGAATTGCGAGGAACTCGCCGAAGCCGCCCACCAGTCCCGTGAAGAAGGGCTTCAAGTACAGCCCCTCGCGGAAGAATCCGGTCACGCCTGTCAAGAGCGGGGTCGGGCTGGCCAGCCCGCGCTCCGAGGCGGAGACGAATCCAAGCACTGCGCCGGCCAGCACCAGCACGACCGAGAGGCCGGCGGCCAGTGGTTCGAAGTTGCCTGCCCATTGCAGGTCGTGCAGCCGGCCCTCGAAATAGGCGCGGTAGGATGGCCAGAAGGCGGCGATGCCGATGCTGCCGATGAGCGCCAGCAGGATGGAAATCACAGTCGGTCCGGCCCAGCCATTGCCTGCGGACGCTTGCTCCGCCAGGCCATTGGCAGCCTCCTTGCCGGGGGAAGGCATCAGCCCGCTCAGCAGGCGCGCACAGTAGGCTGCGGTAAAGGGAATCGATGCGATCAGCAGCAGCGCTCCGGCCTGCCAGTAACCCGGCATGGCGGGCATTGTGCTTGCCAGTGCGTTGCCACCGTAGTCCTGTCCGGCGCGGGACAGCAGCGCGGAGAGGATCTGGTCCTTGCCGAAGTAGCCCGCCAGCCCGATCACACCGGCCAGGCTCAGGCCGGCCGGCAGCAGGGCCAGCCAGAACAGCTGTCCGCTGGCGGGGGACTGCCTAAGGTCGTCAAAACTCGGTTCGTCGTCATTATGTGTTGCCTGGGCCTCATGCCAGCGCGCCACCACAATGCCGACCGCAAGGAACAGCGCGGCCTTGAACCAGGCATGTGCCAGCAGCTGGAATCGCGCGGCCTCCATCGCCAGCGCCCCGCTGCCCATCACGCACAGCCCAAGCTGGCTGACCGTGCTCCAGGCCAGCAGCTTCTTCGGCTGCTGCTGGCAACAGGCCACGATCGAGCCCATGAGCATCGTCAGGCCGCCGAGCATCACCGCCCAGGCCAGCGGGGCCACGTACCAGCCGGGGTTGCCACTGTCCGCCTGCACCGGCACGACAGTTCGCCCGAACAGCAGGTCACTGGCCAACAGCGGCCCGGCCGCCACCAGAGTTGCACTGTGCAGCAGGGCACTGACCGGGGCCGGGGCCACCATCGCATCCGGCAGCCAGAATGACAGCGGCAGGAGTGCTGCCTTGCCGAGCACGGCCAGCAGGACTAATAGTCCGGCCACGATCATCCAGTTCACGGCGGACAGCTGGTCCGGTACATGCTGTGCCACCCAGCCGATGCTGACCTGGCTGAGCTGCACCATGTGCACACCGAAGCGGCCGAAGCCGAACATGAAGATGAAGATCGCGAACAGCAGCCCGAAGTCCGTGGCGCGCGTCGTCCAGAAGGCCTGGCGCGCTGCCCGGTTGGCCTCCGGCGTGCCCTTGTGGCGGATCAGCAGGTAGCCGGCGAGGCCCATCATTTCCCAGGCGATGTACAGCAGGATCAAAGTGTCACTGACGAGGAACAGCAGCATTGAGCCGCAGAAGAATGTCAGCAGCGCATGGAATTGCGCGGCCTTCGGGTCAGCGCGCCGCTCGCGGATTGCATACAGCAACACCGCCACGCCGATCAGGCAGGTTGTCAGGATGAACAGCACCTGCGTGTAGTCCGCGCGCAGGGCCAGCGGGATCGGCGGGAAGGCGCGGATCTCCGTGGTGTAGCCGCTGATCCAGTTGACCATCCATACCGCGCGGCCGGTCTCGGCATCCAGTCCCGCATTGACGGCGAGCGCCATCCCGGCACTGGCCACAAGCGACAGCACGCCGAGCAGGGCCGTGACGACGGCCGGCACACGGCGCATGAGCAGGCCCGCCCCCGCCGCCAGCAGCGGCAGAAGCGCGATCAGCGGCAGCAGTCCCTGCATCTCAGGCACCACCCACCTCCTGCTGTGTCGTCGTCATCTGCAAGTCGTCAATCCTTCATCAGGTTGGCATCATCAAGCATGATGCTCTTCTTCATGCGGTAGAAGGCGATGATGATCGCCAGCCCGACCGCAGCCTCAGCCGCAGCAACGATGATCACGAATATCGAGAACACCTGGCCCATGTTCGTCATCACGGATTCCTCCGCGGTGAACGAGGCCAGGGTGGATTTCGGTCCGTAGTAGAAGTTGAACGCGCTCATGTTGATGTTGACGGCGTTGAGCATCAGCTCCAGCGCCAGCAGCATCCCGATCGCATTGCGCCGCGCGATCACGCCGTACAGCCCGAGGCAGAAGATGAACGCGCTGAGCACGAAGTACTGGTGGTAGTCCACGTTGGTGAACCACACCATCGGCGTGTCGCCACTTGAGGCGAACCACTGGCGCGAGGCGAACTCGATCGCCTGGATGATCGGCGCCAGGCCCTCGCTCGCCAGCGAGCCACCCTCGGACTGTTGCAGCAGCAGCAGTAACATCAGTCCTTCCTCACCAGGATGATCGCGCCGAGCATCGCCATGAGCAGGAGCACGCTGGCCACTTCGAAGGGAAGTGTGTACGTTGCCATCAGCGACCAGCCGATGGCCTGGGTATTGCTTGTCAGTACTGCCGCACTGGGCGGGAACTCGGTGTTCTGCGGGAACTGCATGAACATCCCGACGAGCGCCATGAAGCCGAACAGCATCGTGCACAAAAGCGCGGCCCAGGGGCTCAGGTCAGTGTTCTGCCTGAGCTCGGTGCCGATGATGTTCTGGCTGACCATGATGCCGAACAGGAACAGCACCATGATGCCGCCGATGTAGATGATCACCTGCACCATCGCGAGGAACTCAGCGTTGAGCAGGATGAAGTAGCCGGCCACGCCGAACAGCGAAAGGATCAGCATCAGCGCGGAGTGGAACACGTTGCGCATCGTTACGCAACCGATGCCGCCGCCGACCACGCCCGCCGTGAACAGCCAGAAGAAGAAGTTCAGCAGCCTGAGCGCGGGCACGCTGAGTGCCAGCATGCCCCAGAAGAAGGCGATGAAGCCAACGACTGTGAGGATTGCCAGCAGGCGCCGGTGGTCATGGAAGCGGTGCAGCGAAAGCTGCACGCAGGCGATCGTGCCGCCGACCAGCCCGAGGATCAGCATATTTGAAAGGTTGACAACCAGCGGCTGGAACAGCAGGGAGCTGATCACGAACACCGCCAGGCCAGCGCTGGCTGCCACCCGCAGCAGTCCGGCCTCCGCCGGCAGGCGGTTGAACAGCATCAGGTTCAGCAGGTAGAAGCCGGCGAGCATGCTGGCGCCCACCAGGATGCGTGCGTCCAGCTGCAAGGCCGCGGACCAGTCCAGTTTTCCACCCAGCGCTGCCAGCGGGGCGGCCAGCAGCGCCACAAGCACCGCGATCCCGGCCGTTGCCAGCAGCTGGCGGAAGATGCCGTCCAGCCGGTTGACGAGCAGTCCGGCGGCCGCCAGCAACGCGGCCAGCAGGGCCACATTGCGCAGCAGCATAAGGGCGGCGGGCAGGCTGGTTTCCATCAGGAACTCACCTCCCCGCGTGGCCGCCTGAGCGGCAGCACCAGCGCCTCGCGATTGGCAACCGGCATCGCCCAGCGCTCCTCGAACACGACGAGCGGGGTGCCGTCCGCGCGCTTCAGTTCGCCCAGCGCGGGATCATGGTCATAGCGTCCGAGGTCAACGAACAGCACCGTCGGCTGCCCGGGGGCCTGCGCGATTGCACCGCTGCCATCGGCGGCGATGATGCGCAGCGCTTCCTCCTCAGTCAGTGAGTCGACATTCAAGAGCGGCACGCCGCGGTAGGCCGCCGGCAGCTTCGGCCGGCTGCGCGGATAGTCCTCGGTGAAGGGCTCGCTCGAAGCCATCCGGGCGGTCTCGCGGAAGCCGGTCAGCACGGAGGTGCCGTAGCGGTGCACGCGGTTGCTGAAGAACCAGAATTGGCTGAAGCCGGTTGCAAGGTAGCTCAGGTTGAGCACGAACACCAGGAACCAGAACAGCGCCCAGAGCATGAAGTAGCCGAGCTGGAACTTGAACACGGGGAGGCTGCCGGTCTCGCGCCAGATGGCGAAGCCCTCGCCGCTGAGCAGAAGCGTCAGGTTCGGCGTGTCGGCAATGCCCTTCACGCTCATCTTCGGGTGGATGCGGTCCAGCGGGTCGAATTCCACGATGAAGAAGAACAGGATGATCACGAACAGCAGCAGACGCCAGAGCGTGAAGTCGCGCACCATCCAGCGGCTGTACTTCACAAGCGCGCCGGATGCCCACCAGAAGAAGCCGAGAATCGCCGGCAGGGCCAGCAGCAGGCCGCTAGCAGTGAACCACATCAGAGAGTACTGCTCGGAGGGCTGCTTGGAGGCATAGTCGTCAAACAGCGCGCCGTATTTCGTGTAGACGAACACCAACGTGAACCAGGACACGGCGATGAAGCCATAGAACTTGAACCAGTCCATCGCGGTGTAGCCGAACCAGCGCTTCGGCAGCGGATGGTGGATTGTCAGGTCATGCCCGTCAGGCATGCTGCACCTCCTCCACCGTTTCCGGCTCGTTGGCAGCACTGCCGCCCGCTCCTGCTGCGGCGATGTTGCGCAGCTGGGCATGGTGCCCGGGCGCCGTCACCACGAACCAGTAGAGGAAGCCGGGCAGCAACAGCAGCACCGGCCGCAGTGTGAACTGCAGTTCGTACTGCAGCCACAGCGAATACAGGCAGCCGCAGGCCGCGAAGCTCCACAGCAGGGAAGCGATGCCGGGCCGCCGCCTGAACCAGGGGTTGATCCAGGCCGCATTGCGCGCCGGCGTCAGCGGCAGCACCGCCAGCAGCAGGCCGATTGCCAGCAGGGCCAGCGGGCCGAACCACTGCGTTGTCAGCACGGGTGCCACTCCAAGCACGATGCGCAGGTACAGGCCCCAGGCCCCGGCGGCCACGAGCAGCAGCTCTCCGAGGAGATGCAGCAGGTTCTGGCTGGTTGACAGCATCCTCATCCGGTCCAGCTCACCTCCCGGCGGGGCTGCGGATGTCGGCGCTGCACGAACAGGATGCGCCAGGCCATCAGGAGGATGAACAGGCCGAAGAACAGGCACAGCACGTTGTAGCCCCAGAAGAAGGCCTTCTCGGGGACTGTCATCACCGCCAGTGCTTCAGCTGTTGTCAGCGTCTGGTACTGGGTGACGCGCTGCAGGGCGGTCACGTCGACATCGGAGACGGCCAGCTGGTTCGCGCTGAACCAGGGATGGCGGTTGACGACGCCGAGCGCGGTGGCCGCCATCACGACCACGCTGGCCGGCAGCAGGAACTTCCAGGAGAAGAACATGATCTGGTCCACGCGGATGCGCGGCATCGTGGAGCGCGCCCATATGAAGAAGAAGCACACGGCGTAGGTCTTCAGCAGGAACCAGAACAGGCTCGTCAGCCACAATCCGTCGGGGCCGAGGAACATCGGGCCCTTCCAGCCGCCGAAGAAGCAGACGGTCATGATCGCGCTGACGATGAACACGTTGGAGTACTCGGCGACATAGAACAGCGCGAAGCGCATCCCGCTGTACTCCACCAGGTAGCCGCCCAAGAGCTCGTTCTGCGCTTCCGGCAGGTCAAAGGGCGGGCGGTTGGTCTCGGCAAGGCTGACAACGAGGTAGATGATGAAGGCCGGGAACAGCGGCAGGATGCCCCAGGTCATCGTCTGGCGCTGCACGATCTCCGTCAGGTTCAGCGAACCGGCAAAGATGGCAACGCACAGCAGGCTCATCAGCATCGGGATTTCGTAGGTCAGCAGCATCGCGGCCTCGCGCATCGCGCCGACCAGTGCATATTTGTTGTTGGAGGCGTAGCCGGACATGATCACGGCCACGAGGAACATCGCAAAGTCGGCGATGATCAGGAGCAGGCCGACATTCAGGTCCTGGATCATGTAGTAGATGATCTGCCCGTCGACAGCCGCCACGCCGAACGGGATCACCACCCAGCTCAGGAGCGCCGGCAGGTAGACGAGGATCGGCGCGATCAGGTACAGCAGCTTGTCAGCGCTGAGCGGAACGGTGTCTTCCTTGAAGAAGATCTTGATCGTGTCGTAGAAGCCCTGGCGCCAGTAGTAGCGCAGCATGTAGCTCATGTAGAGCACGAAGGCGACCACGGTGCACAGCACGGTGAGCTGCGGCAAAAACGGGATGTGCGCCTTCGGGATGAAGCCCAGCAGGAGAGCGACGAGCATGCCACCGCAGGACGCGAGGGATGGCCAGGCCAGCAGTGACAGCAGCGTTGCCAGGAAGCGCCAGACGGAGGTCTGCGCGGCCTGCATCCGGCCGAGCGCTGGCAGGATCATCAAGCGGTTGATCAGCCCCATCATGCCCACGGCGAAGAACAGGATGATCCAGCCGCCGAACTGTTGCCAGCCGGCGGTGCCGCCGGTCCAGTAGTTGATGCCGTACAGCAGCGCGGGCAGGCCGATCAGCACGCCGATCTGCAGGAAGATCCGCCGGAAGCGCTGCGGGGTGACCTCGCCGTACTCCTGCGGGCCGCGGCGGCCCTGCATGCGCGCCATCAGGCGGCGTTCCCAGACCTGCAGGCCGATGGTGATCATCAGCTCCAGGAGGAAGATCAGCAGGAGCGCCGTCACCAACATGATGCCGTTGGCAACCTCCGGGCTGAAGCGCAGGCCGGGCAGCGGCTCGGTGTTGAGCCAGGCGCGCATCGCCTCCCAGACGGTGCGGGCCTCGTCCATGTCGTAGCGCTGCTGCAGGATTGCCAGCATCGGGAGCATCACTTGTCGACCTCCCCGATCATGATGTCGAGGCTGCCGTAGATCACGAACAGGTCCGCCAGCAGGTAGCCGCGGCACAGCTCGTCCAGCAGGAACAGGTGGTACAGGCTCGGCGCACGCAGGTGCATGCGGCTCGGGCGGTTGCTGCCGTCGCTGACGAGTGTCAGGCCGAGCTCGCCGCGCGGGCTCTCGACCGCCGTGTAGACCTCGCCGCGTGAGACCTGCATCGCAGCGAAGTCTGGGCTGACATCCGCCGCCCGCAGCTCGCCGTTGTCAATGTAAGCCAGGCAGTGCTCAATGATGCGCAGGCTCTCGCGCATCTCGACGAAGCGCACGCGGTAGCGGTCCAGCACATCGCCATACTCGCCGGTCGGCACATGCAGCTCCAGCTCGCCGTACATCGCATAGGGCTGGTCGCGGCGCAGGTCATGCGCGATCCCGCTGCCGCGCAGCACGGGCCCGGTGGCACCGTGCTCGAAGGCGAACTCGGGCTCGAGCGTGCCGATCAGCTCGCTGCGGTTGACCCAGATCGCGTTGTCAGAGAAGAAGTCCTCGTATTCATCCAGCCGGCCCTGGAACCACAGGCAGAATGCCCGCACATGGCCGCTGAAGTCCTCCGGCGGGGCAGTGCGCACGCCGCCGGGCACGATCCAGCCGTGGTGGTGGCGGTGCCCGCTGAGCATCTCCAGCAGGTCGAGCAGCATCTCGCGCTCGCGCAGCGAGATGAAGATCGGGGTGTAGGCGCCGGCCTCCAGGCCGAGGTTGCCAAACCAGAACAGGTGGTTGCCGATCCGGCTCAGCTCCAGCACAAGGGTGCGCAGCCACTGCGCACGGGCCGGAACCGTGATCCCCTCGATGCGCTCGATGGCGTCCGCCACCAGCCAGTCCGCATTGCTGCCGGCCAGCCACTCGCAGCGGGACAACAGCCCCGCCGCCTGGGCGTAGTTGCGCTGGGTCACCAGCTGCTCCACGCCGCGGTGCATGAAGCCGACCTCCGGCGTGATGCGCTCGATCAGCTCGCCGTCCGCCTGTACCCGCAGTTCCAGCGGGCTCGGCAGGCTCGGATGCTGCGGGCCGACGGAGTAGACCAGCTTCTCGGTCAGCAGCGGGTCGCGGCGGATCTCGACACGGCGATCAGAGCTGCGCGTCATCAAGCACCTCCCGCATCGCCGCGTCCGCGCGCTGTTTCAGCACGTTTTCAGCGTAGTTCTCATGTGAGGCAGCCCTGAACTCCCGCCTGAGCGGGAAGCCCTGCAGCTGCGGGTCGAGGATCAGGCCAATGAGGTTAGGGTTGCCGGCGAAGGGGATGCCGAAGAACTCGAAGATCTCGCGCTCCATCAGCTCCGTGGCCCGCCAGATCAGGCTCAGGCTGGGGTGCACGCTCTGCCCGGCATAGGCCGGCGCGGCCTCGCTGTCCTCCCCGCCCGGATCCGTTGCCGGGGGATTGCCCTCCAGCAGGGTGAATTTCCATTTCAGTGTGAGGCTGACGTCATGCCGCCTGCCGTGCCTGAGCGTCAGGTAGAGGTGGAAGTCCGGCCCGCCGAGGTGGTTGGCGGTCATGTTCAGCGCACGGATGAAGCCGATGTTCTTCAGCTGGCGGCAGACCAGCGGCAGCTGGCCGCTGTCCGTCAGGATCGCCCAGCCGCGGGCGGGGTCCAGCAGCAGCACATCACCGCAGTCCTCACGGATCTGACCGGCAAGCTCATCAGGGAGCACCAAGTCCTCCCCATCCTGGCTGGATTACGGCAATCGGCATACAGGTATAAACGATCAAAAGCCCCACAGCGTTACCTTATACATACAAAATGCAAAGGCTTTTGTAATTCTAGCCGATGGGGCAGCGCTGATCACCGCCTGCAGGCAATTGGTTGAAGGGCGTGTGGGTCTGCCAGCCCAATTGTTAACAGCGGGAAAATCAAAGTAAAGTCCCGATTCAATTAGTTGATTCATTATCTTGCGAGCCTGGATAATTTCTATAATTCAAATCGTCAGACCCAGTCTGTACCGGTTGAATTCAAGATTCCAGGTCAAGGCATGCCACAGCAGCATGAATTAATTACTGCAATCCTCGGACTTGGCGTGTTGTTGCTGATGATCGTGCAACGCCGCCAGCTGCGGCTCATCCCTGACTACCGCTGGCTGTTCCTCTCCTACTGCCTGATCCTGCTGGCCTGGCTGCTGACCATTGCGGAAGATTACTGGCTGCCGGTCTACATGAACCTGCTGGAGCATATCTGTTACCTGGCCAGCGCAGCGCTGGTCGCCTGGTGGACACAGAAGTTCCTCAGAAGGGAAGCGCCACAGCAATGAGCATGCTGCTGACGGTGTTTGACCTGCTGAGCCTGCTGGCCGTGCTGTCTGCACTGTGGCTGGCGGCAGCCAGGCGGATTGCCGGCCTGCGGCGTGACTACCTGTGGTGCCTGATCATCCTGCTGGTGGTGCTGGGTCTCAACTTCCTCAGCAACCTGCTGGACAACAGCGGGCTGAGCCCCTGGCTGGAGCGCTTCGAGGACTACCCCGGACTGCTGCAGCCGGTGTTCTGGGGCATCCTCCTGATGAGCCTGGTGCAGGACCGCGCCCTGCGCCGCACCGAGCTCTCTGAACAGCGGCTGCGCGGCCTGCTGGACGCGATGCGTGACGGGGTTGCCACTATTGACCCGGGTGGCGTGTTCCGCTTTGCCAACCCGGCGGCCGCGGAAATCCTCGGGGTTGCCCACGGCAGCCTTAGCGGCCGCAGTCTGGACGAGTTCTGGCTGGCTACCGAATCGCATACTTGCCGGATGCTGCCACATTCCCCGGGCCAGGATTACAGCGCCTACGAATGCGGCATCCGCCATGGCAGCGGCGACAGCCTCGTGCTGCTGCTGCAGGTCTCGCCGATCCCGGGCCAGCCCCGCCAGCGCCTGCTGTTCATGCATGATGTGACCCCGCTGCGCCGGGCCGAGCACAGCCTGCAGCAGGCCCAGGCCCAGCTCGGACAGGCCCAGCGGCTGGAGGCGATCGGCACGCTGGCCAGCGGCATCGCCCATGACTTCAACAACATCCTGTTCGCGATTTCCGGCAACAGCCAGATCGCGCTGGATACTGAGGGACTGACCGTCGATGCGCGGGAGAGCCTGCGCGAGATCGACACCGCCAGCCGCCGCGCCTCCGACCTGGTGGCGCAGATCCTCAACTTCAGCCGCAGCGAGAAGAGCCGGACACGGGACCTGTTGCCACTTCCGGTTGTCAAGGAAGTGCTGCGCCTGCTGCGCTCCACCGTGCCGCCGCAGGTCAGCATCCAGCTCAGCCATGACGAATCGACGTGCCGGATCCATGCCGACCCGACCGACCTGCACCAGCTGCTGATGAACCTCTGCACCAATGCGATCCAGGAGATGGCGGTGGAGGGCGGGACGCTGCGGGTCCGGTTGGAGTGCAGCAATCCACCGCCGACACTGGCCGAGCGGGGAATGCTGCAGCCTAAACCACACCTGATGCTCAAGGTCAGTGACACGGGGGGCGGTATTCCACCGGATGCGCTGCCGCACATCTTCGAGCCCTTCTTCACGACCAAGCCAAGCGGTGAGGGCACCGGTCTAGGGCTGTTCGTTGTCAGCGGGATCGTCAAGCGCCTGCAGGGACAGATCGAGATTGACAGCGAACCGGGCCATGGCAGCAGCTTCACGGTCTGGCTGCCGCTGTCCAGCGGGGCCGCTGATGCCGACGATGCCGGGCCGGGGCAGGCCACCGGCCGCGGCCGGGGCCGGCTGCTGGTGGTTGACGACGAGCCGGCGGTCAACCGGGTGCTGGCGCTGATGCTCGGCCAGCTCGGCTACAAGGTGACAACCTATAGCGACAGCTACCGCGCGCTCAGTGAGTTCCAGACCAACCCGGAGCAGTACGACCTGCTGCTGTGCGACATCTCGATGCCGGGCCTGCGCGGCGATGAACTGGTGAAGCGGATACGCTCCGTTCGCCCAGGCCTGCCGGTGGTGCTGTGCTCCGGCAATCCGGATGTTCTGCCTCCGGGCAGTGCAACTGAACTGGGTGTGCATGCAGTGCTTAAGAAACCGGTTGACAAGCCACAGCTGGCGGATTGCATCGCCGAGGCACTTGGCAGTAACCGTGCACAGGCCTGACGGGCGGGCGCGTCAGTGCTTTGTGATATACATGGGGAGGAGGCAGGCATGGCGAAGAAGAAGTTCGAGGATGTGGACCCGCAGGTGCTGGCGGCCTACATGAAGATGATCGGGGGCGTTGAAGGGGTCGAGGCCAAGGGGGCCGCCGCGCCGTACACCTCCCTGAATGGCAATATGTACTCCAGTATCTCGAAGTTCAACGAGATCGGCCTGCGGCTGGCGAAGGATGAGCGCGAGGCCTTCCTCGAGAAGTACGACACCCGGCTCTACCACTCCATCCCCGGATATGTGCAGCGGGAGTATGTCACCGTGCCGCCTGCACTGTTTGGCAACACACGCACTCTGCGCAGCTGGTTCCGGAAGTCCTACGACTACGTCTCATCACTGCCGGCGAAGCCCACGAAGAAGAAGTAGCGGGAAGGATTTCGGCGCTCGCTTGTCGGCAGTAGCGGGCGCGCTTGGCGACGCCATGGAGTGATTGCCGCGAAGCAATGAGTGATGGTGTGTTGGTCTGCAGACCAACAGGGCCCTGTGGCTCTCAAGAGCCACACTCCGCCGCGTGCGCGCAGCCACGCGGAAAGCCCCTCTGCAATGAGCAATGCGGAGCAAGCAATGAGCCCGACGACACTCATTGCCAGACTCTGCGGCTCTGCGTTCACCAATATCGCTCCACCCCAGCCGCATTGCCAACCAAGTGCAGGCTAGCCTCAGCCCAGTCAAACTGGAGAATTGTCAACACAGAGCCACCGAGCGCACAGAGTTTTCTGATCAGCTCCAGTCCCCGCATTTCCCTGACTTCGCTGCATCCCCTCCCAATCGCGGCTGGGCCGCGCCGGTTCTTCCGGTAACCCTGACCCTTGTTCTTCAGGTTGACTGATTCACTGGGAAATCCGAGACGAGCCAGTCTATGAATACAGAAGATCCTCAAAATCCTCCGTCAGCTCTCCATGGAAAGTAGGGTAGTCAACCCTCCGGACATTGCGCCGCCATGGTCGCGGCCCCAGCTCGCTGCTTGTAAGCAGCTTGAGGTGAAGCGGATCGACATCTGTTGCCAGGCTGCATTCCGATCCGATGATCCCGTCTTTGTCCATGAAGTCCGTGTTTGGCCAGATATTGAAACTGCGACCGGATGACGTCCGGATCGAAGTCGGATTGAAGCCCATGGCAATCTCCATGGCATTGTAGCTTTCCCTGCGGATATCCAGCGGCAGGGCAAACCTTGACTGCTCAACATGCGCTGCATCCGACAATGCAGACTCTCCCTTTTGCCATTCGGGAAGGGGCATCGAGGCACTCAGGATGACAAAGGCCTTCTCTTGCCAGACGCCCGCATGATCCCTGACACAGCATGGGAACATCAGCCACTTCATCCGCCGTTGAAACGCCGCGAATCCCACGCTGCCAATGTTCAGCAGCAGTTCCGCAAGCACTTTCGCCGGTTTCTCCATACCGGCATCCCAGGACCTGGCCTTATCCAGGCAGCCTGCCGGAATTCTGAGCAGAAATCCCGATGCATGATCGAGATACCAGTCGGCATTGCATCTGGTGCAGATGTGCAGGATTCCGCGTTGCCAGCTTTCCCTGCGGATGATGAGCTTGTGCAGTTTGAAGTATGGGGTTTCCTCCCGGACACTTGCAGGAGGATCAGGATCCCAGGGGAGTGATTCCCTGACCTGACAAGGGCAGCTGGCCTTGATACTCATGGTTCATGGTAATGCGATCCTACCGCCACGCAAACCGCTCATCCAGCGCACCCGAGAGGATGCGCTCCCGGAGCGCGATGATGCCGTCGATCAGCTGCTCGGGCCGCGGCGGGTCGCCCGGCACATAGATGTCCACTGGTACGATGCGGTCCACTCCCCCGTCCACCGCATAGCTGCCGTCGAAGGGCGCGCCGCTGATCGCCCCCGCGCCAAACGCCATCACGAAGGCCGGGTCGGCCATCGAGGCATGCAGCCGGCGGATCACCGGGGCCATCTTGTTGTTGACGACGCCGGCCACGATCAAAAGGTCCACCTGGCGCGGGCTGGGGCGCATCACCTCAGAGCCGAAGCGCGCGATGTCATAGCGCGGCGAGATCGCGCTGAACAGTTCCAGCGTGGCGTAGTCCAGTCCGAGCATCAGCGGCCACAGGGAATGGGCACTGGCCTCGCGGATGAGGTCCTTCAGACCCATTCCAGCGCTCCCTTGCGGTAGGCATAGGCCCAGCCGACGAGCAGGATGCCGAGGAACACGAACATCTCGCCCAGTGAGGCGGCCCCGATCGGCGTGAAGGTGATGTCGTCATTGCCGAACACCAGCAGCCGGAAAGCGGTGGCCCAGGGGAAGATGAACATGATGTCCACGTCGAACATGAGGAACACGATCGCGAGGATGTAGAAGCGGATGTTGAAGCGCACCAGCGCATCGCCGGTGGCCTGCGCGCCGGATTCATAGCTCAGGCGCTTGAGGAAGTTCGGCCGCCGCGGACGCCACAGGTTCAGGAAAGCGAATGCCAGCCCGATCAGCACCGCCCCGCCCAGCAGGAAGAGTGCCACCCAGTTGTACTGTCCAACGGTGTTCATGTCTCACTTGCGGCAGCAGGCCGCTCCCTGATTATAGGCCAGAGCGGGCAGGCCTAGTTCACGGTGATGAACTTGTAGGCGATGCCCGTTTCCCCGAGCGAATCCGTCACCCGCACGGCAAGTGTGTAGAATCCGGGTGAGTTGAGGGTAGTGTTGATCGTGCTGTTCTCGAAGGTGGCTTCGAAGAAGCCGTCACCGTCCAGGTCATAGTCATAGATAACCGACAGCCCGTCCTCATCGTCCGAGCTCAGGCTGGCATCCAGCATTACCAGCACCGGTGCAAACCCAGTGTCCGGTGATCCAGTCAGCACGGCGTTGGGCGGATGGTTCTCCAGACAGGTCAGCTTGTAGGCGCCCGGGCCGGTCTCGATGGCGGAACCGGGCACGAACACCTTCAGGTAGTAGCGCCCGGCGGCCGGCAGGCTGAAGTTGATGTATTCACGGTCCACGTTGTCAATCGATTCAATCAACGGAACGACCAGGTCTGACTCATGGTACAGAGCCAGTGAAAGGTCGACCGTCGCCGAACTGAAGTCCACCCAGAAGCTGGCGGTGGTGGCCCGGTCGGCATCGATCGCGTACCAGTCCTCGGTGTCGCTGCCGCCGACGCTAGCACTCCAGTCGCGGATATGCTTCGCGTAGTTGAGGAAACCGCCGAGGCTGTCCGCCTCCGTCTCGGCATTGTTGGGCTCAGTCTCCTGCGGGTCCACCCCGTTTGACACGATCACCTTCAGGCTGGCGGTGGCCTCCCGCTCACCACTGTCGGTGATGCGCACCGTTGGCGTGAATTCGCCGGGCAGCGTGTAGGTGATGTCACCACCGGGGTTCAGGCCGAGGTCATAGTCAAACGTGCCGTCACCCTCGAAGTCCCATTCGTACTTGACGATGTCATTGTCGGGGTCCACGAGGCCGCTGGTGTCGATGTAACGGATGATTCCGTTCTGCAGGCAGTAGTAGTCGATGCTCAGTTCAGCAGTGGGCGGGTTCTCACCGCTGATCGGCGTGATCGTGACATCCGTCGTGGCCGTGGCACTTTCCCCGAAGAAATCGATCACCATCACCCCGACGGTGAAGGTGCCGGCCTCGATGAATTCGCGGTAGGCGAAGGGGACCGGGGTCTGCAGCTCATGGAACCCGTCGTCGTCAAGGTCCCAGCGGTAATTGACGATGCCGCCATCCGGGTCCATGCTGTTGAAGGCGTCAAAGTTGATGGCCTGGGGCAGCGGACCGCCGTTCGGCAAGGCCACGATGTCCGCGATCGGTGGCAGGTTGCCCGGTTCACCGGTCACATTGATCGTGGCGGTGGCTTCGCCGGTGCCACCTTCGTTATCAACCACGCGCAGGGTGCAGGTGAAGGTGCCGACATGGTCGTAGTCGTGGCTGGGGGTCGGCCCGAGGTCACCGGGTGTGAAGTAGATTGGGTCCTCGAATGACCAGTGGTACTCGGCGATCGTGCCATCCAGGTCGGAGCTGGCGGAGCCGTCAAACCCTGTGGTGAAGAAGTACTGGCCGCTGTCCTGGGCCACGGTGAAGCTGGCGGTCGGGGCGAAGTTGCCACCGAGCCGCACACGGGTCAGCTCGAAGCTGCCGCTGCCGGTCAGCAACACGCAGCAGTAGATCGCGTCGAAGTTCGAGAAATAGCCGTCCAGCGAGCCGAAGTCGAAGTGGTCATCGTCATTGCCAAGCTGCCATTTCCAGCGGCCGCTGCCGTAATCCGTGATGCCGACGTAGTACTCGCCGGAGTCCGGGCGCACGCCCCACTGCAGGTCGACCTGAGCCTCCCTTGCGAATCCCGGCAGGTGGTAACCGTAGATGCCCCAGCTCACATCCAGCTTCGGCGGGTTGGCGGCGGGGTCCCAGTCCGGGGCCATCAGCAGGCTGTCCCCGAACACGATCGCATTCTCGCGGCTGCCGGGCGTGATGATCTCCGCACCCTTGCGGATGTAGTCCGCCGGTGTATCACTGAAGCTGCGCCCAACGGCGGGCAGCTCGGCCGGGGCTGGAAGCTGGGCAAGCAGGTCCTGCGGCAGTTCAACCGGACCGGACTGGCGCTCAGGCGTGGCAGCCTTTTCCTGCAGGTTGGCAGCGCCGGATGAACAGGCTGCCAGGCAGAATAGGCAGCCTGCCAGCAGAAGGGCAAATGAAGCACGCATCTTTATTCCTCACTGCGCCCGGATACTCTCCAGCAAGCTGGAGGGGCAGCACAGAATTCTAACTGAAAGAATCACCAAACTGAGCTTCGCGGCAAGCAGGTCCCAGCTACCCCTGGCACGGTTCAAATGGGTAAGGCAGTTACTATGACGAAGTCTGTATCCGCGAGGCCCCACTCATCGATTACGCGCACGCTGACGACGATTGCACCGGGTACTGTGATCTGCGTGTCATAGGTGGGCTGGAACTGGCCGGTCACTTCAAAGATCCCGTCACCGTCGACATCAAACTGGTATTCAGTGATGTAGCCCATCTCAACTGTGCTGGCAGATGCATCCAGCGAAATGTCAAATGGAACCGACCCAACGAGCGGATCAGCGGACAAAGCGGCGTGCGGGCCGTCATAGTTGCGGCAGCGGAATGTGTAGTCACCGGGGCCCTTCGCCAGTGCTGAGGGATCTATGCTCACACGGATCAGGTACTGGCCGGCGGAGGGCAGCACGAACTTGAGGATTTCACTATCCAAGATGCCGTGTGCGCTGGCCAATGGGTTGTCGGTGTCGCCGGCGGAATACAGGTCCAGGCGCATGTCTATCTCGCTGCGGAGGAAATCCGCGACGAACGCCACTGGACCGCTGCGGTCGGATTCGAAGGAGTACCAGTCCGCGCTGTCGCCGCCGCCCTCATCCAGTGAGCCCTTCCAGTTGCAGATCCCCTTGGAGTAGTTCATGAAGCCGGTGAACTCCTCGGCCTCGCCCGGGGTACCGTTGGGTTCAGTTTCAGCCAAGCCGGAATTCGGCCCGATCCGCAGCGGTATGCTGGCAACGTCTGTCCGGCCGCCGCTGTCCGTCACGCGGAATGTCGCGTTGAAAGTCTGCCCTGTCTGGGCATAGGTCGCAACGAATTCCTCACCGGGGGCGAAAGAATAATCGAATATGCCATCACCCTCCAGGTCCGTCTCGAACGAGACGATGTCATTGTCGGGGTCGCTGCTCTCGCTCCAGTCTATCCTGAAGGCACCCGGTGAGTTGAAGCTGTAGTCGGACTTGACGACGATGGTCGGCGGCTCAGTACCATCAACCGGGTCAATCACCACCGTGGTTGAGGCGGTGCTAAAGCTGCCCTGGTTGTCAATCGCCATCACGGACACCTCATAGCTGCCGGGTACGGCGAAGAACCACTTCTGCACGGCACTGCCAAAAACCTCGAAATGCCCGTCTCCGTCGAAGTCGAAACGGTAGCCGGCTATCGAGCCGTCCGTGTCGCTGCTGCCGCTGCAGTCGAAGTTGATCCACTGCGGGACCGGTCCACCGCTGGTGTCAGGCACGATCGAGGCAAGCGGTGCAGCGTTGCCATCCACCAGGGCGACCGAAATCGGGATGCTGAGCTCGGCGGTGGCTCCCTCATTGTCCGTCAGGCGCAGTGTGCAGGTGTACTCGCCCGCGTGGTCGTAAGTCCAGAAAACCACCGGGGCCGGGTACCGGAAATCCGTGTAGACCGGATCCTCCATTGACCATTCGTAGCCTGCAATGCTGCCGTCCGGATCGTGGCAACCCGAGGCGTCGAACTGGACCTCCAGAGAGCCTGTTCCACTGGTCTGGTTCGGGATCAGGCTGGCCACGGGCGGCAGGTTCTCCCCCAGACGCAGCCGGCTGAGATTGAAGTTGCCCTTGTCCGCGACCAGGATGGTGAAATAGATGTCGCCATTCCCGGAGAAGTAGCCGTCAAGGCTACCGAAATCAATGATGTCCTGATCCGTGCCCTGGAACCATTGCCAGCGATTGCTGCTGAAGTCGCTGACACCGATGTAGTGGCGCGCTCCGTCCGGCCTGGGGCCTTCCCACAGTACCTGCAGTTCCGGCTGGCGCTGGAAATCAGTGATGTTGAAACCTTAAATCGCCCAGCTCAGCTCACGTGTCGGCGGCTCGGCCACGGGCTCGTAATCAGCAACCATCACAAGCATGTTCCCGACAATGCTCGCATTGGCGAATGCATCAGGCTGATAAGTCTGATATCCATCCCGCAGGAAGTCCTCCGGGACATTGCTGGCGCTGCGCTGCTGCTGAGGCAGGCTGTCCAGTCCCGGCAGCCCGTCAGCCAGCGAGGGACTGAGCTGTACAGCCTCAGCCTGCGCGGAAACGGGCAGGTCAGCCGCCTGCTCCGGATGGGCCGGCTGGCTGCTGCATGAAGCCGCGAGCAGCAGGCAGCCTGCGCACGCGATGGCGAGAAGAGCTTTCATCTTTATTCCTTGAACCTGCCTGGTTCCTTATGGCAGTGCAGGAGGCTGGGAAAATTCTACTCGATCAGTCTCAATCATTGACTTTCCCAGTAAAGCAATCCGCCAGCGATCATTCAGGGGGCGATGCCCGTCACTGTCACCGTGGCGATTGACTCCATTCCCAGCATGTCCTGTACCTTGACGCCGAGCTCCTGCGGTCCTTCCCAGCTGACGGTGCCAGTACCGAGCCATCCGCCGGGCTCGCTCTCGAAGATCCCGTCGCCATCCATGTCAAAGAAGTAGATCAGGCCCTCCAGGTAACGGTCATAGCTGCGGCCCGCGTTGAGCACAACCTCGGTCCCCGTCTCCACTACCGTTGCGGAGGCCGTGACAAAAGCCACCGGCTTGGAGGGGTCCCAGAAGTCCAGCTTGTAGCCGCTGTCCTGCCCGGCCTCGCCTGCCTGCTTCGTGAACACGCGCAGGAAGTAGTCCCCCGGCGCCGTAATGAGAACGGACATAAACTCGTTGTCGGTATCCGAGTAGCTGAAGAACAGCGGGTTCACCAGGTCAAGAGGGCTGTACATCTCAATGTCCATGTCCATGAAACTGTGCGTGAAGATCAGGTTGAACCACAGCTGGCCGTTGTGCGCGGCATGGATCACATACCAGTCCTCGGTATCCTCAGCGAACTTGAGCTGGCCGGGAAAGTCGCGCACCCGCACACACTCGTTGCCAAAACTGCCCAGGCTGATCGCCGTCTCCGGGCTGTCATTCGGTTCTACCTCCGGCTGGCCGGAGAATGGCGTGACCATCACTGGACAGGTTGCCGTGTCACTGCGTCCGCCGCTGTCAGTGACCCTCACGGCGACGTTGAACACGCCGCCATCCTGGGAATAGGTCACGTTATTCACGGGATCGAGCCCTGAATCAACGTCGAACGTGCCGTCACCCTCGAAGTCCCATTCGTACTTCACGATGTCATTGTCAGGGTCATAGGATCCCTGTGCGGTGAAGTACCGTGCACCCGCAGTGTTGTCATACCAGTAGACGGCCTCCAGCTTTGCCACCGGAGGCTCCGTGCCCTCCACGGGCAGCACCTCGATCTGCATCGTGGCCGTGTCGACGGCACCGAACTCATCAATCACCATCACGCTGGGGTTGTAGGTGCCGGCTGCGATGTACAGAGCCTTGAACACCGGGCTGCCAAAAGTGAACTGCTCGAAGTACCCGTCCTCGTCAATGTCCCAGCGGAATGTCATGAAACCGTTCTCCGGATCCGTGCTGTCCTGTGCATTGAGCGTGACGGAAAGCGGAACCAGGCCGGATACCACATCAGATTCAGAGTAGATATCGGCCACAGGCGGGTCATTGCCAGGCACGGCGGTGACGCTGATCGGAATGACAAATTCCGTCATTCCGCCTTCGAGGTCATGCGCCCTGCCTATGCAGTCGTACTCGCCGACATGGTCATACTCCCAGTACAGGAACGGACCGGCGGGCTCGAAGATCGGCCCACCCTCGGCGGACCATTCAAAGAAGGTCAGAGTGCCATCCGGATCGTAGCTGGCTGAGGCATCGATGTTGACCGTCAGCTTGCCCTGGCCGCTGTCGTTGTCAATCGTGTAGTCGATCACGGGCGGGAAGTTGCCGCCGAGGCGCAGCCTGCTGAAGGTGAACTGGCCCTCCGTTGCCAGCAGCACCACCACATACAGGTCGCCGTTGGCAGAGAAATAGTCAGCCAGCCCCGGGAAGTCCACGGTCCCGTCCGCCGTACCCTGGCGCCACTGCCAGTGTCCGCTGGAGTAATCACTGACCCCGATGTAGATGCCGGAGCTGGCGGGCGCAGTGCCATTCCACTTTGCCTGGATCTCCGTGCCGCGCTGGTAGTCTGCGATGTTGAAACCGTAGATCCCCCAGCTCAGTCCATGCATCGGCGGGTCGCCCTGCGGATCATAGGTCGGGCTCATCGAGAGCTTGTCACCGGTCACCTCGGCATTCATCTTCGCCGATACCTTGTAGATGTCGGCTCCCGTGCGGATGCAGGCTTCCGGCGTATTGCTGGTACTGCGCTGCATGGCAGGCAGGGCAGAAATGGCCGGCAGCTGCGATTCAAGCTGCGGCAGGACAGCGTCGCCTGCCGGTTGGTTTACCTGGCCGCCACTTCCGCTGGAGCAGGCTGCCAGCAGCAGCATCGCTCCGGCCAGCAGGCCACTGAGCTGTCTGAACATGCGCTTGTCCTCGCACTTTACCGGGTTCCGTCCGCACAGATTCTAACCCAGGACAAACCAGGACAAGCAGTTGCATCGCAGTCCGGCCTGCAGCCTAGGCTTCCGGCAGGACCTCCATCATGTAGTCCTGCTCGAGCTTCGGGTTCGAGCTGGCCCACACGTAGGCATTGATGTAGTAGGTACCGGGCGCGGTGAAGTTGTACGTGATCGACTCGTTGTCAGTGGTGCTTGTCGATGAGCCGATCTGGGACGTGCCGTCGGTGTCATACAGCTTCAGGTCGAGGTCGGACAGCGCATCGGTGAAGTACATGTTGATCACATAGCTGCCCGGTGTCACGATCTGGATCTTCATCCAGTCCGACTCGTCGCCATCCAGCGGCCCGTCCGGCCCGAGGTTGCCGAACCAGCCGGTGAAGTCCGTGCCGGGGAACATGTTGCCGGTCAGGTAGTCGTCATTGTCCTCAACCTCGTCGTAGGTCAGGCTGACCGAGATATCCACCGAGTCGGTGCCACTGGCACCGTACTGGTCCGTCACGCGCACCATCGCGCTGACTGTGCCGGCCGAGTAGTAGGTATGGGTCACGAAGGGGTCGGTGGTGGTCTCGTCCCAGGTGCCGTCTCCGTTGTAGTCCCACTCGAACTTCGTCAGGTCATGCCCGTCCGGGTCGGTGCTGCCGCTGGCATCGAAGTCCACCACAAGCGGGGCCTCGCCACTCAGCGGGCTGGCGGTCAGGACCACATTCGGGTTGCCGTTGATCGAGTTGACGTTTACGGTCTTCGTCACCTTGCCACCCTGGTCGTCGGTCACGCGCACCTTGACCGCCACCGTGCCGGAAACCGTCATGTCGCCCATGAAGACTGAGGTCGTGCCGGTGTCCTGCTCGAAGCTGCCGTTGCCATCGACGTCCCACTCGTACTTGGTGATCGTGCCGTCCGGGTCGTAGCTGCCCGTCGCATCCAGCGTGACCGGGAAGGGCACGTTGCCACTGAGCGGGCTGACGTTGAAGGTGACCACCGGCAGGCGGTTCACGCTGGCATCGAAGGTGTAGTCCGCCGGACCGCGGTCAGTCGCGCTGGCGTAGATGTAGATCCGGATGAAGTAGGTGCCGGTCTTGTCAGCCGGGATCGAGTAGCTGATCGACTCCGTGTTGCCCGTGCCGGTGGAGGATGCCACCGAGGTGCTCAGGTCGGATTCATGGAACAGGCGGATGTCAATGTCAGCCTCGGCATCGATGAAGGCCAGGTTCAGCTGCACCTCCAGTGGCTCGGGTGCCGCGAACACAAGCCAGTCCTCCTCGCTGCCGTCATAGCCGCCCACTCCGAGGTTGCCACGCCAGCCCTGGATGCCCTTCGCATAGCCGCCATAGCCCGGCAGCTGGTCAGCGGAAGCGCTGTCGTCATTCGCCTCGGTCTCGTGGTAGTTGCCGGCGCTGTCAACGATGAGCGTGGCCTGGAAGGTGTCATTCAGGCCGCCGCTGTCGGTCACGCGCAGGACCGGGGTGTAGGTGCCGATGCCGGGGTAGGTATGCTGGGCAGTGGCCGTGCCGCCGTTGTCAAGCTCGTAGGTTCCGTCACCGTCCCAGTCGAACTCGTACTTGACGATGTCGTCGTCCGGGTCAGTAGAGACGGAGGCGTCGAAGTTGAACACGCCGTCATCGGTGCGGAAGCCGTAGTCCACCAGCATCAGTGCGTCCGGCGGGCTCTGCACCCCGACCTCCATCACCTCGATCAGCAGGTTGTCAGTCGCCGTGCTGCCGAGGTCGTCAGTCACGCGAAGCTTGATGTCGTAGCTGCCTGGATCGTTGAACGTTGTCGATGTGCTGTCGACCACGCCGGTGTCCTTCTCGAAGCTGCCGTTGCCGTCGAGGTCCCATTCGTACTTGACGATCGTGCCGTCCGGGTCGGAGCTGCCTGTGCCGTTGAACAGCACGGTGAGCGGTGCGGAACCGGTGGTCTTGTTGGCGCCGAGCACCGCCGTCGGCGGGTCGTTGTCAATGACAGGGGTGACGCTGACAACGGTCTCCGCGATGCGCTGGGCGCCC
Organism: bacterium; assembly: GCA_020440645.1. GTDB lineage: Bacteria > 4484-113 > 4484-113 > 4484-113 > JAFGCY01 > JAHEFU01. Next base: position 57,131 of record JAGRNR010000009.1, read on the forward strand.
TCATTGTCAGTCAGCTGCACGCGCACGAGGAAGTTGCCTGTCTGGTTGTAGACATGCTGCGTGGTCTGGTCGGTACCGGGGGCACCGAAGCCGTCACCGGTGAAGTCCCATTCGAAGCTTGTGATGTCGCCGTCGATGTCATAGCTCGCACTGGCGTCGAAGTTGACGGTCAGCGGCACGGTGCCGCTGGTCGTGTCAGCCTGCAGGTCCGCCACCGGTGCGATGTTGTCACCGAGGCGCAGCTGGCCGAGGCTGTAGCTGCCCTGCCCGGTCAGCACCACGGCGATGTACAGGGTGTCCGTCGGGGAGAAGAAGTCCGCCAGGTTGCCGAAGTCCATCGCCGTGCCGGCGGCCGGTCCCTGGAACCACTGCCAGCGGCCGGCATCGAAGTTGCTGATGCCGATGAAGTAGTTGCCGGCGGGCGGCGTGGTGCCATCCCACCACAGCTGCAGGGTGCCGGGGCTGACATAGCCGGTCAGGCCGAAGCCGTAGACCGCCCAGGCCAGGTCGCTGGTGGGCGGGTTGGCGGTGCGCACCCAGTCCGGCGTCATCACGAGGAAATCCCCGTCCACACTGGAGAAGGACTTCATTTCCGGCGTGATCAGCTGCGAACCAAAGCGGATGAAGTCCTCCGGCGCATTGCTCGAGCTGCGCTCGACGGCCGGCAGGTCTGAAAGGTCCGGCACCCCGTCCATGGCCACGGTGATCTCCGGCGCGGGCTTGGCATGTTCGATGCTGTATTCGAGGACCGGCTGTTCCTCATTGAACTCGAACTTCTCGCGCTTGAAGAGTACCTGGTCTCCGCCCGACCCGCCTCCGCAGGAGGTGAGCAGGATTGAGACGGCGATGGCCCAGACATATAGTGCATTTCTCATGAGGAATTCCTCTGGTTTCAGCGTGGAATACGGGTAAACATGCTGATTTTACCGGATTTTATGGTGACACATGTGAAAGATTAATTGTGTACCGCCGGTCGGTTTCATCTCAATTTGAAGTACCCTTGAAATTGTGGAAGAATTGTAAGAGGGCAGGCAAGCATGCCTGTCCGGCTGGCTGGACAAGCAATGAAACGAAGCATCTTCACTCCTATGATCCTGTTTGTGCTGCTGATTGGCGCATGCGCCTCACAGCAGCAGCTCAGTGCTGAACCGGGTGCAGGCGGCACTACGGTGTTCGATAACGACGCAGGCAGCCCGGGCCTCGTGGATGACCCCGGCATGCTGGCCCTGCCCGGTGAGCCGGGCAACCTGGCCGGACTGCGCAATGTCGCGGACCCGGAGGCTGAGCTGGAACTGCCGCGGCGCACGGCGCGGGCCGGGCAGGACTTTGCCGCCAACCGCCTGGTGGTGGTCTGGGAGAACCAGCCGGACCCGGCGGTGCAGCAGCAGTACATGGGCGGCGGCCCGCAGGCGGACCTCAGGCGGGCGACGGACAACCATCCGCTGGTGGACCACCCCTTCTACCGCCGTGTCAGCCACAACTTCGCCCAGCACTACGGCCTCAGTGAGTTCGGCCGGGTGTTCTACAAGGATGTCAACTTCACTGCATATGAAGTGCCCGGCCTGACGGATGTCAGCCAGCTGGACGCGCTGATGCAGAAGCTGCTCAGCGAGAACCGGGGCCTCGTGCGCGAGGTGAACTACGACTTCTACGTGGACATCAGCCAGACGGTGGAAACTGAGCCGGTGCCGCTTGATCAGGAGCGCATCCAGCAGGTCATCCAGTCCTCTCCGGCTGCACCACAGCGCATGCGTGAGCAGAACCGCAGCACGAGCGCTGCCCCGAATGACCCGATGCACCTGAACCTGAGCGGCAGCGACGGCGGCACCTGGGCAAACTGGCGCATCGGTGCGGTCGACGGCCAGGCCTGGGACAGCGGGGTGGGCAGCCATGACGTGGTGGTGGCGGTGGTGGACACCGGTGTGCGCTACACGCATGAGGACCTCGCTGACAACGCGATCGAGCCCGCCGCGGAATTCCCGTACAACGAACCGGGCATCCTGACGGACGTGATCAACAAGGACAACGACCCGTTTGACGACCACGGCCACGGCACCTACTGCTCCGGCATCGTCGGCGCCGTTGGCAACAACGGGCTCGGGCTGGCCGGTGCCAACCAGCAGGTCAGCATCCTGCCGGTCAAGGTGCTCAGCGGCGGCGGCAGCGGCAGCGAGACCCAGGTGGCGGAAGGCATGCTGCTGGCGGACTACCTCGGGGCGGACATCATCAGCATGTCGCTCGGCGGGGATTTCCCGGACCGCATCATGCAGCTGGCCGCCAAGCAGTGCGACAGTGACGGAGTGCTGGTGGTGGTGGCCGCCGGCAACAACAACTGGGGCGGGCTGTTCTACCCGGCCTACTACCCGGAATGCCTCGGGGTCGGTGCGACCACACTTGTCAACGACTCCAATGACCAGGACTTCAGCCAGGTGGACGGCGAGATCCCGACGGCTGACCGGTACGACGCGCGCGCCAACTTCTCCAACTACGGCAGCTGGGTGGACATCGCTGCCCCCGGCGTGCAGGTGCGCTCGACATCAAACGGCTCGGACACTTCATACGGCGCAAGTGGTGCCGGCACCAGCTTCGCCTGTCCCTACGTGGCCGGCTGCGCAGCGCTGCTGTGGGCGCATATGGGGCCGGACAAAAGCAACCATGAGGTGCGCGGCATGCTGCAGGGCAGTGCCACCGTGATGGACCACCTCAACAACGGTGCCAACCCGCGCGGCTTCATTGACAACGACACCAACGGCACGGTGCGCTTCGTGAACGTCTGGGAGGCGATCAAGCTGTACGATGCCGGGCCCTATGAAGCGCCGGCTGTCAGCTGGACCAGCCCGCTGGAGGGAGCGAGCGTCAGCGGCCTGACCGACCTGCAGCTGGAGATCACGGGCGGCAGCGGCAACATCCTAAAGGTGTCCTTTGAGACCCCGACGCGGCACCTCGGCACGGTGACCGAGGAGACTGGCGGCTTCTGGCAACTGAGCTGGGACAGCGCGTTTGAGTTCAACGGCGGGCAGACCATCACGGCGACGGTGACGGACGACGTCGGGCACATCATCAGCCTGCCGCTGCATGTCAACTGTGACAATGCGCACATCGTGCCGGAGTGGCAGGAGGGCTTCGACGGCCTGGCGGATGACACGCTGCCGGCGGGCTGGTCCGTGCTGGATGGCAACGCCGGTACCAACAACACCATCTGGGGCGCTGACAACTCAGATGGTGGCGATGCCTCCCCTTCGATGCACTCCAGCGGCAGCACGGGGAACTACGCCCCCAACAGCAATGACTGGCTGTATGCGCCGGTGATCGACCTGACAGGCGTTGCCAGCGCCTCGCTCGAGTTCAACTACCTGCACCGGATGGCCAATGACGGCGGTTTCCTGTTCATCACGGCGGATGACGAGACCTACGCCGGCGACGGATTCTTCGGCGGTGGCAACCCGGACTGGGACAGCTACAGCTTTGACCTGACGCCGTTTTGCGGCGCGGAAGTGCGCATCTTCTGGGTGATCGACTGCAATGGCGGCAACCAGGCCGGCGGGATGTGGATTGACGACGTGCACATCACCGTGCCGGAGGGCACGCCGCCGACCGTCAGCATAGACAGCCCGCTGGCCAATGCCAGCGTGGACGGCATCGTGGACGTGCAGCTGACCCTGAGCGATGATACGGTGGCGGTCGAACTGATCGGCCTGCCGGTCAGTGCCCCGCCGCTGCTGTTTGACAGCATCCCGGACAACGACCCCGAGAACCCGACGAAGACATTCACGGCCACATGGGACAGCCGCCAGACCGGCACCGGAAATGTGCTGCTGCGCGCGCGGGCCTATGATGATGAAAGTGACAACGGCGGGCTGGATGACCTGGCGGCCGAGGACAGCGTGGTGCTGGACGTGACAAACCCCGTGGCCGGCCCCGGCTGGCTGGAGGACTTCGAGGATGTGGTGGACCTCGGCGGGACTGACAACGGCCAGCCGGATGGTGCGTGGTTCCGTATCGGCGCTGACCCGGTGCGCTGGCGTACGGGCCTGCAGGCCCCCTGGCGCGGCCTGGGCCACGCCTACTTCGGCCCTGATGGCGGCGGAGACTATGGCAACGATGAACTGGGCTGGCTGTACAGTCCGCTGATTGATCTGGCTGCTGCGGCCCGCCCGCGGATCCGCCTGCAGCACAGCCTCGACGTGGACGCTGCCAATGCCGACCGTGCAGTGGTCTACATGGTGCGTTATAACGGCAGTGAGGTGCTGGAAGCCAACCTGTTTGAACAGCGCAATGACACTGCTGGTTACCAGCCGCTGCTGTTCAACCTTGACGGGATGTCCCAGCAGCCCTTCCGCCTGCTGTTCCTGTTCGACTCCGATGGCAACAGCCAGGCCGGCAGCGGCTGGAGCCTGGATGACATAGAGGTAATGGATGCTGATCCCTTCCTGCTAGGCCTGACTCAGCCGCGCGGCTATCCCGGCCAGACGGTGGTGCTCAATGGCAGCAACTTTGGGGTGCTGCAGGAGGACAGCTTCGTCAGCTTCCGCAGTGAGGGTGGCGGCAGCACGCTTGCAACAGTCAGCTCATGGAGCAATACGGAAATCAGCGTGGTCGTGCCGCCGGATGCTGATAGTGGCGATGTGTTCGTGACCGTGCTGGGCTTTGAAAGCAATGCGCGCCACTTCAGCCGGCTGCTGGACCCGACTGAGCTGACCGGCATCGGACAGTTCAGCCTGTCTGACGGCATCTGATCACAGGCTGTCCGGGCCGAATGGGACTACAGCATCGCCGTCAATCCAGTGCAGGCCATGCTCGCCGGTGCCCACCCAGGTCCGGCCCGCCTTGTCACGCTGGACCGTCATGGTGAATGCGCCATTGCAGATCGGATACTTGTGCACCTTGCCGGCGGCGTACTGCCAGACTCCATCAGTGCCGCAGGCCAGCCACATCGTTCCGTCCGGATCCTGTGTGACTGAGGCAAAGTAACTGAAGTTGTCAGCATTGTCAGTGCCTGCATCCGGCAGGCCCGGCAGCTTGCTGTAGGCAAGCTGGCTGAATCCAGCTTCCAGCCTGGCTTCAGCGGAGAACTCAAAGCGCTGCCGCGTGTTACAGATCCAGAAGGCGCCATCCCGGTCCTCGAAGATGGAGCGCAGGCCGAAGTTTCCGCCAGCCGGGGTGTTCACCAGTTCGTCCTCGTACAGCCAGCTGAACTCCCGGCCATCCCAGCGGCAGGCTCCAAGCGAAGCCGTCCCGAACCAGACATTGCCAGCTCGGTCCCTGTAAATGGTGTAGACACCGGCCGGGTCATAGCCGAGGTTCGGGTTGCGCCTGCGGTAATCCTCCAGTCCGGGAGCCGGCGGCAGATGCAGGCTTATCAAGCTGTCGCCATCAAACAGGCAGGGATTGTTCCTCGCAGGGTCCAGGATCAGCCAGACCTGCTTGGGCCCTGGTTTGAGGGTGCCCCAGTCCTGGCCGTAGTCAACAGGTTCAAGCAGCGAGAAGTTCTGTCCATCGAAGCGTGAAAGGCCCCTAGTGGTGGTGATCAGCAGGCCGCCGGAGCCGTCGCCAGTGATGCCCCGCACATTGTTGCCAGCCAGGCCGTCGGCTTCCGTGTAGTTCGTGATTTCCTGCCCGGCGATCCGGAACAGGCCGCTTTCCGTGCAGCCCAGCCAGTAAACGCCATCCGGGTCCTGGTGGATGCACCAGGCGCCCGATCCCACTTCATTGACAATCCGGCCCGGCTGGGAAACGCCTTCGCTGGCAACAGCCGGACTGGCCAGCGGGCGCTGAGCCCGGGCCAGCAGGTAAACGGATAAGACCAGCAGCAGTGGCAGGACGAGGCCAGCAATGCGCCAGGCTTGGGGTTTATTGGACATCACAGCGGATTGTATGCGCTGCTGGGTGATCAAGGTCTGGATTGGCATCCCAGTCTGGGCTGAAGTAGAATCTATGCATGGGACAGAAACTTCTGAGCTGGCTTGCGCGGTGCAGCGCGCTAGCCCTTCTGCTCGCTGGCTGCAGCAATGACAGCGGCAATGCATGGAAACAGAGCGCACAGAATACTGCGAATGCCAGGCCACCCGTGGCGGGAGAGATCCGTTACCAGCCGCGCAGCATGGTTGAGATCGCCAGTCTGCTGGATGAGCTGCCTGTCCAGGACATGACTGAGGAGCAGCAGGATGCACTGGCCTTCATCCGCGCCACCGATGCAGATGACGTTGATGGGATCAGGCAGCTGCTTGCGGATGGCCGGGATGCCGCCGCGCAGGTTGGCGATGTGACGGCGCTGCACTTCGCCGTACGCAATGGCAATAGCCGGATCATCAAACTGCTGCTGGATGCGGATGACAACCGCGACTACGGACTGCCCGGCGGTGACGAGCTGACGATGGAACTGGCCTGCCGGGGCATGGATGACAAGGTGCTGGCGGTACTTGTCGAGAATGGCCTGCAGATCAGTTATACGAATTCAGATGACTGGAGAATCCAGGACCTGGATTATTCGTCCAACCCGCAGATGCTGGATTATCTGCTTGCAGACAGGCCTGAGGACTACGTCTTTGCCGAGATGATCAGGAAGGCCTGCTTCAGCTCCAACCCTGATTATCTGCGTCACATGCTGGTCCGCTTTGGCGACATCCGGAAGGAGCCGTTCATGTTTGACGATGCATTGCACAACACAGAAATGATGCAGGTGATGATTGACAAGGGCCTTACGATTGAACTTCGGGAATCCAGCATGAAGTATGAGGACGATAAGAATCCACGAAACGTAGTGGGTAGCTTAGCGCTCAGTGAAGCATTGACGTCAATCATTTCTCCAGGGAAGTACCCCCGCGCCATCCCGGAGATTCCTGCACGCTCCTCAAGTGTTGCTGAGATACTGCAATTCCTGCATGCTAACGGTGCTCAGTTCGATGCAGCCGGTGAGAAGCATCAGCCCTGGGTCAACCAGATTCTAATGACACCAGACTTGGAAATCATGCTGTCAATGAAAGACCTTGGCTACGACATCATCGCCTGGGCGAAGCAGGATGACGGCTTTAGTGAATCTCTGGCCTACTTCTGCGGTGCCGTTGAATATGGGGAGCGGCATCCGGAACTGAGTGCTGCGGAAGTACTTGACCAGCTGCAGTCCCTGGGCATCGACATCAGGCAGGAAAGCATCGCCCTACATCTGATGTTGACTTCCATGGAAGCCGGCAATGAGGAAATCATGGCTGAGCTGTTGAGCCGCGGTGTGCCTGTCAGTCTGGCCATGGCTGCTGCGATGGGCGACGTGGATTCTGTTGGCAAACTGTATGCAGCGGCCGGGGATACCGAGAGAACGAATGCGGCTGGCTACGCTGCCCGGTTTGGGCATTCTGATGTGTTCGAGCTGCTTGTCAGCCTAGGCGCGGAGATTGAATTGGCTGACATGCTGAGGATGGACAGGGCGGACCTGCTGGAGTCCGAGCTGGAATCCGGCCGGGATCCTGACGACCTGCTGGATGAGAGTCTGGCCGGGATCCCTCCACTGATGATGATCACGGATGAACCAGTATATGCAACAGCATTGCAGCAAGCCTGCGCCTCAAATGATGCATCTGTTGTCAGACTGTTGATTGAACATGGTGCCGCAGTGCAGCGGGACACTGAAAGCGGCACACTGCTGCCATTGCTTATGCGGATATGCATGAAAGAGGATTCCGCTGCCGCGCTGGAAGTTCTACTTGATGATGGCATTCTCTCTTCGGCGGAAAGTTACGGCAAGGCCATCGACCATGCCTTCCTGTCCGGCAGTTTCGCCTGTGCAGCGCTGCTGATGGATCTTGCCCCGGCGGACTGGCAGGACTGGTCATTGTCCGATCCCGCTCGCAGCTATGCTGACAACTTCCCGGTAGCGGATGCAGGGCAGATCGATATACTCAAGGGCCTTGCAGCGGATGGCGGGCAGATGGACACGGTCAACCTCGGATTGCTGACGGAACTCAGCCAGTTAGCTGCCAACCATGATGCGTACAATGTCTATGGAGAGGCCCAGCCTGTCGCCAACATTCAGAATGTGCGCCTGTGGCTGGAAGCAGGGGCGGATCCTAATGCAAATGATGGCCCATCCAGCCCGCTGAATGACAGCAGCAATGGCGTAATGGAGCTTGCCGTGCGCAGTGGCAATGCGGAGCTGCTAAGCCTGCTTGTCGAATATGGCGGCTCTATGCCTCCCGCCAGCGAACTGGCGCCTTTGCTGCTGAAGGATTACCTACTCGGTGAGATCAGGCTGAGCTACGGTTCCCTGCAGTACTGAGCCTTTCGCCTAGTCTTCCTTCGCCGCTTCCAGCTTGCGCAGGCGGATGTCCATTTCCGCGATCTGCTCGCGCATCTGCAGCAGCAGGTCGGCGGCGTTCGAGATGCCCTCGCCGAGTTTCTGGCAGTAGTCCTTGATGCGTTCGATGTCGGCGCGCTGGCCCTCGAGGCTGTCCTCGCCGAGCTCGACGCCGTCCGGGTCCTTGTGGTCCTGTTCGCTCATATGTGCTCCAGTGGCCGCCCGCCGCAGCGCGCACGACGGGCGGAGGGATAGGTTAGCAGACGCCCCGCCGGACCTAGCCGCGGCCCTTCAGCTCAGCGCTGAGCGTGAGCTCTGCCCCGTCGCGCACCACCACGAGCTCCACCACATCGCCGGGCTTGTGCTCCTCCAGCGCGTAGGTGAAGTCGTAGATGTTGCGGATCACGGCGTCGCCAAGCTTCACCAGCCGGTCACCGGCCTGCAGGCCGGCCTCGCTTGCCGGGCTGTTCTGGCGAACTCCGGCCAGCAGCACACCGTCGCCACCGAGGTAGCTGTAATCCGGGATCGTGCCGAGGCTGACCTTGTAGCCGCGCCCGGTGTCCACCTCGCCGGAGCCCTGGCGGTTGATCTGCGGTGAGAGGTCCTCGGTGAAGGTCAGCTTGCCGTCCAGCGCGTTGAGTTCGTCAATCACGCCGCTGACAATCCCGACCACCTGCAGCGCCCCCTCGTAGTTCAGCAGGTCAGCGGTGTCCGCCGGGGTGTGGTACTGCTCGTGCAGGCCGGAGAAGAAATTCAGCACCGGCAGCTGCTTGGTGTAGAAGGCGGTGTAGTCACTGCCGCCCACGCCGTCGTCAAAGCGCTTGACTTCAAGCCCGCTGGCAGCGGAGGCACTGTCGAGGATGCCGGCCCATTCCTCCGCACTGCCCAGCCCCTGCACGGTGATCACCTGGTCCTTCACGCGGCCGATCATGTCCATGTTGAGCATCGCCACGCAGTTGTCGAGCGGCACCGTGGCATTGCGCACGTAGTGCAGCGAGCCGAGGATGCCGAGCTCCTCACCACTGAAGCAGATGAACAGGATGCTGCGGCGGCTGCCATGCTCGGAGAAGTGCCGCGCCAGTTCGAGCACGCCGGCGGTGCCGCTGGCGTTGTCATCCGCGCCGTGGTGGATCCGGTCATGCCAGTCCAGCGCGTTGAGTTCCTCAGGTGTGAGAGAGGTACGGGCCTCGCCATGGCCGAGGTGGTCATAATGCGCGCCGACCACGATGTACTCATCGGGCAGCTCGCTGCCGCGCAACAGGCCGACCACGTTGTCAGTCTTGCTGAAGGTGCGCTCGAGGTCAGTGTTGAGTTCCACCGTCAGGTAGCTCATGTCCAGGGTCTGCGGCATTAGCTCCGTATCCATTGTGTCCTGCATCTTCCCCAGGTCACCTTCCCAGAATGTCATCAGCTCCTGCAGGCGCCCGGCCTTGAGCTGCACCACCGGGATCGGCGCCTCGCCGTACACATCGCCGCTGCCAAGTTCCATCAGCGGGTCGCCCGGCTCCGCCAACCTATCATTCGGGCCGCTGACGACCACCAGCGCCGCGACCCCGTGGCGGTAGGCATTCTGCGCCTTGTAGCGCAGGTCGCCGTAATGTGACATCCGCCTGCCGGCAAACATCGCCTCGTCATCGGTCTGTGGCTCATGGCGCAGCACGGCGACGATCTTGCCCTTCACATCGAGGCCTTCGTAGTCGTCATAGCCGAAGTCCTCGGCGGTGATGCCGTAGCCTACGAAGATGATGCCGCTCGCGACCTGGCCGTCCGGGCAGAAGTGCAGCGGGGTCCAGTCCTTGCCGAGCTCCCATGCGGTGTTCTGGCCATGCGCGCCCCACTGGGCGGAGTTGCCATCCCCGAGCACCACGCCGCTGGTGAAGTCGAAGGGCTGCATGAAGCTGCCGTCAACACCGGCCGGTTCCAGCCCGCAGTCGATGAAGATGTCGGCGATGTAATGCGCCGCCTTTTCACCCCCGGGCGTGCCGCTCATGCGCCCTTCCAGCTCGTCGCTGGAGAGGTATTCGACTGCCTCGCGGTAGCGCAGCTCGTCGAAGGCGGCGGATGCACGGATGCTCGCCGCAAGCAGCAGCATCGTACACAGCAGGGTCAGCGCATTGAATGAAACTCGCATAGCCATACCTCGGACCAGTTGGTCCACGGCTGCGATTATACAATGCGCGCAAAGGCGGAAGGCCGATTCTGACTGAATGAATCGCTTATTCGTGAATCAATGGACGATCACGCGACGGCTTCGCGGCCATCCGGCTGGAAGGCCCGCACCCCGGCCACACGCTCCAGGATGTTGCGGCAGAAGCATTCCACGAGCCAGTCCTCGCCCAGCTCGACATCCGCCTGCGACACCGTGAGCTGCGTGGATACGCGCGTCCAGCCGAGGTCTATCATCCAGCCGATGCGAAACTCCCCGCGCCGGCCATTGAAGGCCGCCCCGAGGCATTCGATGCGCTGGACCTCGACGATTTCCTCAGTCATTACGGCACTTGTCTTTTGTGCCAGTTCCTCGAAAATTCCCAGCATGCCAGCAGACTAGCACTGCCGGAGCTGACCGTTAATACTGTTCACCGGGGATTGGCCGGGATTTGGCAATAGTTCAACCCGGCGCGCTCAGGGACGCGGCTTGTCAACCGGCTGTCCACGGTCCGGGCCGGGATCGGCCTTCTGCTCGCGCGCTTCTGCTGCCGCAGTGGCCGCCATTTCCGCCTTGCCCAGCGGCTCAAGCGGCACTTTCGGGCTGTCAATCGTCAGACCGGTGCGCGCCTCGAAGGAAGCTTCATCCAGCCAGCGCAGCTGCCAGTCCACGGCGCCATTGAACTCCGGGGGCAGCGCCGGCGGGCCGCCGACGAACAGGATGCTCGTGATGCGGTCCTCGCTGCGCAGCGAGGCGTGGAAATCCTCCGGGCTTTCCTGCCCGGCGATATGCAGGCTGCCCTCCAGCTTGAGGCGCTCGCCGATATGCGTCATCTGCAGGAACAGGTTGCCATGCCCGGTCTGCTTCGCATTGGTGTGCACGATCCAGCCGCGGGACTCGAAGCCGTCCGTCGGGTCCATCGGCACGCTGACCAGGTGCCTGCCGTCCACATGCGGCAGGAGCAGGCCGAAGCCGGTGGTCATCTCACTGTCGTCGACGTATTCCTCGACGATGAACAGCTGGCTGCCGACCAGCTTGCCGTCCTCATCGAGGCCGGCCAGCTCGAAGTAGCCCTGCTCGGGGTACTCGCAGGAACACAGCCCGCACAGCAGCATCAGAATCGCAGTTGAAAGGATGAAAGCCCGCACAGCGCGATTGTAACTCAGCGCCGACGGGCTTTCGGTTTTCGGTCAGTTTTTGCCTAGTTGTCGATCACCTTGCGTACATGCTCGACCCAGTACTTGGTGGGCAGGATGTCGCCGGTGTCCTCCAGGGCATACAGGTCAATCTTCAGCAGGTCGCCGGCGAGGATGTCATCCGGGTTGAGCTTGCCTTCGGTGTCATTGATCTTGTCCCGGAACTCAAAGGGCGTGAACTCGGTGAAGTAGACCACCACGTCATTGGGCAGCGGCTTCTCGGTCTCACCGACTTCCACAATCGCATTCGTGAGGAAGATCAGGCCGTTTTGGCTGTCGAAACCGGTCACCGTACCCTCGATCTCGATCTCGGGGCGGCTTTCGTAGGCATCGTCATCATCCAGCACCTGCTCCTCGCGCTTGGCGCTCAGGCAGTCGCGGTCGCTGTCGCGCAGCTCCGGCTCGTCCACGAAGCTGAGGTCGGAATCCGTGTCACCCGACAGCAGGTTGTCAACATAGTTCAGGCGCAGGTCGCGCTGGACGGTGTAGCCGTTCTCGATCGCAGGCGTGGCCGGGTTGTCACCGGGGATGTCCTGCGTGTCGTCCAGGTTGACGAAGAATCCGCCGGAGGGGTTGGACATGCCGAGGTCGATCGCCGTGGTCAGCACCACCGGGTCGTCGCCGACCGGCAGGCGGATCGGAATCGTTGTCACTTCAGCACCTTCCGGGATCTCGCTAACACGGCGGTTCAGGCCGGAGATGGCGCGGGCCGGGGCCTTGGAACCGCCGGTGGCGAGGTCCACGGTCGGCACGTAGGCCACCTGCAGGAACAGGGCCTGGCCCTGGGGCAGGCCGCTCACGCTGAACTGGCCGTTGGCAAGCGGGGTGACCGTACCGAACTCAATTGCATTCACTTCCTTGATGTCCTCGATGATGCGCAGGATCACGGTGTCATTGGTGAAGGTGGACGGCAGGCCGGTGTTCTGGTCGTACAGCATCTGGCCGGTGATGTCCAGGTTCACTTCGAGGTTTGGCGCGCTGCTGAGCACCGCAGCCACGCTTTCGATCCCTTCGAGGTCGCCGAAGTCAACGGGGCGGACCGTGAAGGTACCATCCGGCGGGCTGTCCAGCACCACCGAGTAGCGGCGCGGCAGGCCGGTGGTCTTGATTGCATCAGCGGAATCCGCATACTGCAGCTTGCCCAGCGCGGGCGGTGTGCTGCCGCCGACACGGTAGATGCTGTAACCCTTCACGCTGGTGCCGTAGCGCTGGCCGATCGGGGTGATGTCCGCCAGCGTGATCAGTCCGTTGCCATCACCGTCCACCCAGTAACCTGGCTCAGTCGGCTGCCACGGGCCGTTGTCACCGAGATTGATGCCAAGCGGGGTCAGGTCAGAGATGCCGACCTCGCCGTTGTGGTCATAGTCCGCCCAGTTCAGTTCGGTCCACTCCAGGCGCACCTGCCCGTTGCCGATATCGACGACGCTCAGGTCCTGCACCTTGTTGATGTTGCCATCCGGGGGCGCACTGGCTGACTTGTCCGTCTCGCCGCGGCTGAGGAGCAGGCTGACCGGCTGGCCGCTGTATTCGCGTGTCGGGGCAACGCCGATCTGCAGCTTCGCGCCGACCGGCTGCACCAGGTGCACGGTATCGTTGTCAGCCGTCCACTGCTCGTCAAAGTAACGTGCATCAAAGGGCGGGGTGATTTCCACGAAGGCCCCGCGACTGCCCGGCTGCAGTTCCAGCAGCAGATCATTGCCACTGGCAGTCAGCCTGACGCTGTCAGCGGAGGTACCCTCAAGCAGCCTGACTCCATCCAGGCCGTCCGGCGTAAGCCGGCTGTTGCCACCCGAGCAGGATGCCAGCAGCAGGATTGCCAGGAGTGTTATTCCCATCCATCTCATTGGAACAGATCCTCGTATTCATGTGCACTGCCCTTGAGCAGTGCCGGATTGTCAATGCAGTCGCCTATCACGCTGCACAGTGCCTTGATGCCTTCTTCAATGTCCTCAAGACGCACGCGGGAAAAACTCAGGCGCAGTCCGTTTCTGTCCTTCCGGTCAGGCATCATTAGATTAGCCGGTGTAAAGTCAACGTCAGCCTTACGGGCCAGGCCCAGCAAGGGCAGCGAGAACATATCCTCGGGGAGGTTCAGCCAGATGCTGAAGCCGCCCTTCGGTTCCACAAAACTGCAGCCCTGCGGCAGGTGCTTGTTGAGGGCATCCACCATCACATTGCGCCGCTTCTTGTATTCCTTCAGGGTCTTGCGCACATGCTTGGCAAAGTGCCCCTTGATGATGAACTCATGCAGCAGCGACTGCAGGAAGAAGGAATCACCGCTGTCCAGACCGAGCTTGGCGCGCAGCTGCGGCACGGCGATCTCGGAGGGGATTGTCATCCAGCCGATGCGCATGCCCGGCAGGAAGACCTTGCTGTAGGTGCCGATGTGGATAACATGCCCGCCGCTGTCCATTGCCTTCAGCGGCGGCGGAGCCACGCCCTCATAGCGCAGCTCACGGCCCCAGTCATCCTCGATGATCGGCAGGTTGAAGCGGGCGGCGATGTCCAGCAGGTGCTCGCGCCGCGCCTGGGACATCGTGATGCCGGTCGGGTTGTGGTAGGTCGGGATCGTGATCACCGCGGAGATCTCACCGCGGCGCACCAGCCCCTCAAGGTAGGCGGTGTCCATCCCCTCGCTGTCCATCGGCACCGGCTCGATGCCGACGCGTTTGGCAATCAGCACATTCAGCAGGCCGCTGTAGCTCGGCACTTCCACGGCGACCTTCTGGCCGGGCTGCAGGATGAAGCCGAGGATCAGGTCCAGCGCGCGGCGGAAGCCGGCGGTGACGATGATGTCATTCTCGCCCTCAGCCATTGCCACGCCGCTGAGCGCCATCTGCTTCTCGAGGTGCTCCACCAGCGGCTGGTAACCCTGCGGGTGTCCCACATCGAAGAAGAATTCCTTCGGATACCACAGCATGTTGGCACTGACCTGCTTGATACGCTCGAAGGGGAACAGCTCCGGGTCGGGCGTGGCGCGGGTGAAGTCCACCAGCTCCTCGTCACGGCGGCTGCGCGGCAGGCCGAAGAATTCGCTGCGGAAGTTATAGGGATCCCAGCGCATGCGGGGCTTTTCGCCGCTTTCGCCGTTTTCCTTGGTGCTGCGCAGGTTGTGCTCGATCGCGATGCCCGGGCTGTCAGTGATATATGTGCCGCTGCCGTGCCGGGTCTCGATGATGCTCTCGGCGGACAGTTCGTCGTAGGCCTGGCTCACCGTGTTCTTGCCGACACCGAGCTTGAGCGCTAGCTGGCGCACGGAAGGGATCTTGCTGCCCGGGGGCAGCAGCCCGTCACGGACAAGCTGCACGATCTGCTTGCGGATCTGCTCGTAGATCGGCTGCTCGCTGTCTTTGTCAATTCTTAGATCCATTGCACTGAAAGTATCCCCGCTGTGACTATCCCGGGCAAGAGACACTTGTTTCAATTAGGGGCGGGCACACTTGCCAGCGGCCCCGGGAACTGAGAATGCCTATCATTTATTCAGAAAAGAGCACATGTTCAAAACTGCAATGATATCTAGTTAGGTATCCGTGTATCAACTGGCGGGGCAACTGCAAGTGTCACCGGTACATTCACCCAGTAGTGACACTGTTGCAGCGGAATTGGTGTCGGTACACTGATCACATCATGAACAACACCTGGAGCAATCAAATGAAGCATTCAAGCAAGTGGAGCAATCGCATCCTCGCCTCCGGCATCCTGCTGGGCGCCCTCGCAGTATCTTCCTGCGGCGGCGGCGGTGGAGCGGCCGGCCAGCCCGACCCCGGCAACGGCGTTGCTCCGGGTACCACCAATGTCAGCGGCCAGCTGGTGCAGGGCAGCGATGTGAAGGTTTCCGCCACGGTCGGCTCCGGCCTGCCCGGCATCCTCGTCTCCCTGCTCAACGGCAGTGGCCAGTCCTTCGGCATCGACGTGACCGACAGCACCGGACATTATGAGTTCAAGGGCGTCCCGAGCGGCAATGGCTATATGGTCAAGGTCGAGTTCCAGTCCAGCCAGGACCTGGACGGCGACGGCAATCCGGACCATGTCGAGCTGAACTTCCCGGTCAACCTGGCTGACCAGTCCGTCACCCAGCTGCTGCAGCGCATCGGCGTGAGTGACTCGGACGATGACGGTGAGTTCGATGCGGTGGAGGTTGAGTTCCACTACAGTGATGACCACGGCCATGTGGAGGACCACCACAGTGAGCACCGCCACCGCAGCGGCGAGACCCTGATCGACGATGACGGTGATGGCCAGTTCGAGGACAGCTTCGATGACAGCGATGCCGACGGCATCTCCGATGATGATGACGACCACGACTCCAGCGACGACAACGGCGGCGATGACATCGGCGACGACAACGGTGGGGACGACAATGGCGGCGACGATGTCGGTGACGACAACGGCGGGGATGACAATGGCGGCGACGATGTCGGAGACGACTCCGGCGATGACAGTGGCGATGATGTCGGCGATGATTCCGGTGATGACAGCGGCGATGACTCCGGCGACGACAGTGGAGATGACTCCGGTGACGATAGTGGAGACGATTCCGGTGATGACTCCGGCGACGACATCTGATTAGCGACGTGCATTACCGGCCCGCAGGAGGCGGACCGGCAACTGACCGAAAGTGGCCCTGCGGATTGCGGGGCCACTTTTTTTTGGAATGTGACCGCTGAAACAGCCTGGAATTGTCCCTCCACAGGAAAGTTAAATTCCAATAAAATGTATGCATGGCCAGCGGACAGGGAAGTCCGCCGGATGGCCAGTGTGCTGTAGACGGGAATGCATGGAGGCAGGTCATGAATGACCGGACAACCATCGCCGGGCGGCTTGTGGTCGAGGAGTACTACCTCGAGCAACTGCGCCGCTGGGACTTTGAGGAACTGCTGACGGCCCTGCGCCACAACCCCGTGATGCGCGGCGATACCGATGACTGCTTCATCGTGGCCCAGGACTATCTCGCCTGCGCCTGAACCGGGAATAAGCTGCAGGCAAACTCCACTGAAAAACATTAGTGACCCTTATTTCTGCGACTGTTATAAGGGTCACATTTTTGCGTGCACCTTTGTCCTGGATACTCGACAAATCCCTTAAATAAAGGGTTTATCATCATTTTCACCTAATAAAGTATTAATCCAGGCATGAGTGTCACCGGTGTTAATTCGTATTAGTGAACCTGTTTATGGATTTACTTGGCAGGTACACTACCAACATCAGATTCAACTCAGGAGCACTGACATGAAAAACACGGGATTCAGAAACAACGCAATCGGCCTCCTCGCGGCGGTCATCACCAGCCTGACCATCGCCTCCTGCGGCGGTGGCGGTGCAAGCGCCCCCCTGCCGGGTGACAATGGCCTCGGCAACGGGAACGGTGTGGCCGCCGGCACCACCAATGTGAATGGCACCGTGCTTCAGGGCACGGATGTGAAGGCCTCCAGCTCTGTGGGCGACGGCATGGCCGGCCTGCTGATCAGCCTGATCAACACCTCCACTGGCCAGCTGATGGGCACGGATGTGACCGACAGCCTCGGCAAGTACGAGTTCAAGGGCATCCCCAGCGGCGACGGCTACCTGGTCAAGATCGAGTTCAAGTCCACCCAGGACCTCGACGGTGACGGCCGCCTCGACGAGATCGAGCTGTACTTCCCGGTGGACCTGGCCAACCAGGCCGTCACGGACCTGCTGCAGCAGATCGGCGTGAGCGACTCCGACAGCGACGGGCAGCTTGATGCGCTTGAGGTCGAGTTCCACCTGAACGATGACAAGGGCAACTCCGAGAGCAGCCACCGCCAGCACCGCCGCCGCGGCGGCGAGACCCGCGTGGACGATAACAACGACGGCAGCTTCGATGACAGCTTCGATGACAGCGACGGCGACGGACTGCCGGACACCAGCTTCAGCGGCGGCAGCATCGATGACAGCAGCAACAGCGGCCTGCACGAGCTTGAGGTCAAGGGACTGATCGAGAGCATCAGCGCCGACAGCATCACCGTCGGCGGCAGCACCTTCGCCCTGTCCAGCAGCACGGTCTGGCGGATCGGTGACAACCGCAATGCGGACCCGGCCCAGTTCACCGCCGGCACTTTCGTCGAGGTGGAGGGATTCACCGACGGCAACGGCGGCTGGATCGCGAGCAAGGTCAAGACCGAGGACGGCTTCATCGGCAGCGGCTCCGGCAGCGGCGATGACAGCGGCATCGGCAGCGGCACGGGCATCGACGAGCTCGAGGTGAAGGGCTTCATCGAGAAGATCTCCGACACCATCATCACGGTGGCCGGCCAGGACTTCGACCTCTCCGACAGCACCGTCTGGCGCATCGGCGACGACCGCAATGCGGATCCCGCGCTGTTCATGGTCGGGATGTTCGTGGAGATCACCGGCGACCTGAGCGGTGACAGCTGGCATGCCCGCCGCGTCAAGCTCGAGGACGATGGCATCAGCGGCGGCAACGGCGGTGACGACAACGGCGGTGACGACAACGGCGGCGATGACATCGGTGATGACAATGGCGGCAACGGCAACGATGACGGCGCCGGTGATGACAATGGCGGTGGCAATGATGATGGCGCCGGTGACGACAATGGCGGCGGCAATGATGACGGTGCCGGCGACGACAACGGCGGCGATGACATGGGCGACGACAATGGCGGGGATGACGACAACTCCGGCAAGGGCGGCGACGATGACGGTGAAGACGATGACAACTCCGGCAAGGGTGGCGGAGACGACAGCGGTAACGATAACTAAGTGAATCGAGGCCGGCATCACAGGGAGGTGAGCCGGCTACCCAGAGTGGATATGGAGTGGCCCTGCAGATGGTGGGGCCACTTTTTGTTACGGGGCGGACCTGGCCACCGGATCAAGCTTTGGGAATAAAAGTTAAATTTGCCGGATATTCTGAAATTCCGGTTAAATTTCGGTATTATCAATTAGCTCGCAGGCTGACAAGGATGGTTAGCTGGAATGCGATCCGCGCTGTGGGAAGGAATGCACTGGAGGCAACATGCAGGTAGACGGAATCCGGGAAGAGCGGGGCAGTGAGGAGAACAGGAACCAGCGGGGCATCAATCGCTGGGAACAGGCGGAATGGGACCAGCAGCACCTGCTGCAGCGCTGGGACTTTGAGGAGTTACTGGCAGACCTGCGCAGAAACCCCGTCCTGAAATGCGTGGCAAGCGGCGCACCGATCATTGCAAAGGAATACTTCGCCAGGGCCTGAGCACGCGCCTGGCAAGCGATCAATCCGCATCAGTACTGGCCTTACCAAAGGTTAACTACCGCTTGACTTCCATTTAACTGGTTGTTAATTAAAATCCCTTTTCATTACGGCTAACTATAGGTAACTTAATTACGATTATTTCAATCGCAGCAGTTCGGGGCAAATGGACTGGCTGCGGTTGGGAGAAAAGGGAAACGGGAGGTTCGCATGCGGGCTGAAGAATTACATTCGCAGCGGCTGGAGGAAACCAGCCATTTCAACCACATGGTCAACAGCTGGGATTTCGAGCTGCTCCTGATGGAACTGCGCCGCAACCCGGTGCTTGAAGGCCTTGATACCCGCGAGAAGATCTACCTGCTGGACAGGATCGCCTCCGCCTGAATCTTTGCTGCCGCAAGCATGTGCTGTTTGTGGCAGGCAATGAAGAGCCTGAAAAGACAGGCCGGATAAAGTCTCGGAAGCGGTTATTAGCTTCCACCCTCCCTGGTTGCCCATCTGGCAAGTACCTGAATCACATCCCCTGCATATCCCATCCGTGAATGGCATAACAGATGCCTGTTAAACAAGCATAACAGTTGCAAATTTTCCAGCATAAGGTACATCTGTTATGCAATGGCTCAGCAGGGATTCCTCTACGAAACTGTCGCGGACAACATCGCGCGCCGGATCGGCAGCGGTGTGATGCAGCCCGGGGACAAGATGCCGTCGCTGCGTGCGATGAGCACGGAACTCGGCATCAGCATCTCGACCGTGATGCAGGCCTACGGCCTGCTGGAAAGCCGTGGACTGATCGAGACCCTGCCCCAGAGCGGCCACTATGTGCGACACAGTACGGCGCGGCCGCTGGAGCTTCCCGCGATCACCAGCCCGGACATGGAACGAACCAATGTACCGGGCAACCGCATGCTGCACGACTTCCTGCACAGTGCGGCCAACCCGGAGCATGTGCAGCTGGGCTGCGCGGCCCCCAGCCTGGACTTCCTGCCCGTGAAGCGCATGGCGTCGATCCTCGGCCGTTGCGTACGCGAGCAGACCGAAGCTGCAATGCAGTACCAGTTCCCGCCGGGCCTGCCGGAACTGCGGCGGCAGATTGCGGCGCGCAGCCTGAAGTGGATGGGCGAGCTGAACGCGCGGGACATCCTGATCACCAGTGGCGGGATGGATGCGCTCAACCTGACCCTGCAGGCGCTGACCAAGCCGGGGGACACCGTCGCGGTGGAATCGCCGACCTTCTTCGGCCTGCTGCAGGTGCTGGAGCACCACGGCCTGCGTGCGCTTGAACTGCCCACCAGCCCGCAGACCGGGATGGACCTGCGGGCACTGGAGGAGGCGGCCAGTGTGCGGCGGATCCGCGCCGTGCTGACGATCCCCTGCTTCAGCAACCCGCTCGGCAGCCTGATGCCGGACCAGTCTAAGCAAAAGCTGCTGGAGCTGGCGGCGAAGCACGACTTCATGGTGCTGGAGGACGACATCTACGGTGAGTTGCAGTACTCCGGCCGCCGCCCGACGCCGATCAAGGCCTGGGATACGGAGGGCCGAGTGGTGCTGTGCTCGTCCTTCTCGAAGAGCCTGGCGCCCGGGCTGCGGATCGGCTGGATTGCGGCGGGGCAGTCCCTGCTCGGGGAAATGGAGCAGCTGCAGTTCAACACCACGATCGGTGCACCATCCATCCAGCAGCTGGCGCTGGCGGAATTCCTGGCCAGCGGGGCCTTTGACGCACACCTGCGGCGCTTTCGCCGCACACTCAGGGACTGCATGGAGCGCTGCTCGCTGTCTGTGCGCGAGCACTTCCCGCGCGGCACGCGCCTGACGCGGCCCAGCGGTGGCTATGTGCTGTGGGTGGAACTGCCGGGTGGAGCCAACGCGATCCGGCTGTTCCAGGCGGCGATGGCGGAGGGGATCTCGATTGCGCCGGGGCCGATTTTCACCAGCCAGGCGCGCTATGGCAGCTGCATCCGGCTGAACTGCGCGCTGCGCTGGACGGATGAAGTGGAGGGGGCGATCCAGCGGCTCGGCCAGCTGGCTCGCGAGCAGGGCTGATCAGAGCAGTGTTGCCAGCCAGCTGAGCAGCCACAGGCTGCCCATGCCACTGAGGATCGT
Source organism: bacterium (assembly GCA_020440645.1). Classification (GTDB taxonomy): domain Bacteria; phylum 4484-113; class 4484-113; order 4484-113; family JAFGCY01; genus JAHEFU01. The sequence goes on from JAGRNR010000009.1 coordinate 78,073, forward strand.
CCAGAGGATGCTCTTGGTGCGCAGCGCCACCAGGTTGGCAATCAGCATCGCCGGCAGGCGCAGCTGCACCGGGTCTCCGGGATGGATCACGCGCTCGGGATGCAGGCTGGCCACCAGCAGGCCGGCGAACACTGCAGCTGGCACGAAGGCCAGGGCGCGGCGGAAGCCTTCCGGCAGACGGGCGGCTGATCCCGGCAGGATGAATGCCGAGCGCAGGGCGAGGGTGCCGGCACCGACGCACAGCGTCACCGTGGCGAACTGCAGGAGCTCAGGCTGCATCGCTGCGCTCCGCATGGGCATAGCCGACGATGATCGCCAGCACAGCCGAGATGAACACACCGAGCATGTATGGCAGGCCGCACAGCAGCATGCTGCCCAGCGCGGCGATGCAGGCCGCGAGGGCCATCGAGCGGTTGCGGATTGCTGTCGTCAAGAGCGCACAGAAGATCAGCGGCACACTGAAGTCGATGCCCCAGCCCGCCGGCAGGCTGCCGCCCAGCGAAATGCCAAGCAGGTTGCCAAGCTGGAAGGCCGCGAGCAGGCCGAGGGCAGCACCCATGTAGTAGCTGATGCGCCTGAGCCCTGTGCGGTCCTGGTTGAAGGCGCGCATGGATATGGCGAAGGCCTGGTCCGTCAGCAGGTAGGACAGGCCGAGCTTTTCGGAGAGGCTGCGCCGGGAGAACTCGGGGGAGATTGCGGCGGAGTACATCAGGAAGCGCAGGTTGACGGCGAGGGCCGCGAGCACCACCACGGCGGTCGGCGCACCGCTGGCGATGAACTGCGTGGCGATCAGCTGCGAACTGCCGGCGAACACGGCGAAGCTGAACAGCACGGCCTGGCCGGCGGACATGCCCGCTTCGAGCGCGCCGACGCCGCAGATGATGCCGAATGGCAGCGCGCTGAGCAGGATCGGCGCGACATCCAGCAGGCCGGCGGTGAAGCTGGCGCGGCGGCTTGGAGTGGTACTGATGCAGATTGTGCTCATGTGATGGTCCTGGGCAGAACCGCCAGCCCGCACTGACTTGGCACGGGGAAATATTACGCAGCCCGGGCCGGCAGGTTCATGCAGGGAGATGATCACGCCGATGGGCCGGACATAACAGATTCAGAAAGTGGAATCTTGAGCAGTACAGATCGGGTTTCGGGGATCGGGTTTCCGGTTTCGGGGAGCTACCCGCTTCAGCGGTAGTGGCTCGCCTGCGCTCGGCTGCGAGTGGGTTTAAGCAATTGATTCTCCGTGGATCTCTGTGGAACTCTGTGTTTAGCCGAACCGTTTTTCACAACACGGAGATCCACAGAGGTCCATAGAGAAAACTCAGGATCCACCAATCGGTCCAATGGTTGGCCTTCATATGGTAGACACTGTTTGCCAACAGCTTCCTTCCTGCCCCATAATCATCCCGTGAACCTGACCGGGATTGTCACGGATGAATGGAACCGCCTGCTTGAGCACTGTGTGGAGACGGGCTGGAAGTGCGTGTTCTCCTACGACATGTTCGACAAGGGGATAGACTACGACCTGTACATCCTCGAGCGGCCGGGTGAGGAGATCCGATTCGGCTGGGACAACTGGTTCGAGGGCGAGATCCAGTGCAGCCCGCAGATGCGAACTGAGCTGGAAGGACTGCTCGGGCACCAGCTGGAGGAAGGCGAACTAAGCACGCTCAAATCCGAAGTGGTGGAGATTGTCACCGGCGGCCGGTTCAAGTGACACGCAGCAACCAAAGTGGCAACGAAGAGGCATCAACGGTTTTCCTTAACGCCAAGGCGCGAAGGAAAAGAAGGAAAATTGGCTCATTGCTCATCTTTCATTGCTCATTGCTTACCTGCATGCACTCCCAGGCACGGCAGGGCCGCACCGGTACATGTTCCGGGTTCATATTGTCCAGAGAAAGATGATGTCCCACCAAGGGACAGAGACACTGACTGCAGATTGCTGATGCCCGTCTCGCCTCGCCGCCTGCCTGTTTGCCATCCCCACCCGTGGATCGCAGCTGCGCTGCAATCCCCACCCGGGATGTCAGGCGGCTTCAATACACTCTGACACGCACTTTCAACATACTCTGTGTTCTCTGTGCCTCTGTGGTGAAATTCGCTGCGGACTTAATTGTCCGGATTGCGCCGCACCTCCCCTAGGGGATCGCGATGTCGCTCTTCGGGTACTTTGACAACAGCTCCCTTGTCTCGTCGCTGACGGGGAAGCCCCAGTGGGCGAACAGCTCCGAGAAGTCGATGCCGTAGCCAATGCTCATGCCCTCGATCAGCAGGCGCTGGCGCTCAGCGTTATCCTTGAGCTTCTCCCCGGCCGCACGGCGGGTTGCCACATCCGTCAGGAAGGCCTGCATCCCGTCCCAGCCGTAGCGTTGCCAGATCATGTCCAGGCAGCCCAGCAGGATCCAGTTGTCGCTGCTGAGCTTCGCGTAGTCCGGATGCCCGTGGTAGTCCCCGCCTTCCCTGCCGTAGTTCTCATGGTTCGGCCAGCCCATCGCGTTGTTGGTCCACACGCTCCAGACATTGGCCCAGTTCTCGCCGGTGCCGTCCGGCACCATGTTGTTGCCACAGCTGGAGATGTGCATGTTGTGCCCCAGTTCATGCACGATGCCCCAGCCCAGCCTGTGCTCATTGTTGTAGGTATCCACGATGTCCTTCGCGGCGTATTGCTTGTAGACCACCGGGTTGCCACTGTGCATGTACCAGCCGGGCTCATCAGACTGCTGGGGCACGAACCACTGCTTCACACCATCGTATGGCGGGTTGGCATTGCCGATCAGCAGGTTGTGCGACACGTACATCTCATCGAACAGGCCGATGATGCCGCTGACGGATTCCAGCTGTGCCCAGTACTCATTCGGCATGCACAGCCCGGTGTGCTCCCCCTCCACCACGAAGATGTCCTGCGGGTTGTCAGCGGCCCGCTGCACCACGCTGTCAGGGTCATCCGTGATCACCACGATGCGGCCGGGGTTGTACTGTTCCAGTGGCAGCACAGTGAAGGCCGGGGTGCCGGCCTCGCCCATCGGCGTTCCGGGGTCCTTGATGGTGCTGAACTGCACGCGCCAGCCGAAGCGCTCACCCAGCCGGTTGGGGATGTACTGGTCCGGGTCGGGATCGTCGGCATAACCGCTGTAGGCCCAGCCGATGCCGATCACCAGCAGGCCGCCACCGTTGAGCACGTAGTCCTCCGCAGCATCCAGCTCGCTGTCAGTGATGCGCTGCCAGCTGGAACCGATCACCAGCAACCCGCTGCCCGCAAGATTCTCCGTTGTCAGTTCGCCATCGATTTCATGCGGTTCGGCGCTGCTGTCAAGCAGGTGCTGCCAGGTCACCCCGCTGAACACCTCGCCCATCGGCTTCTCTCCGTGCCCGCGGGTGAAGGCCACGCTGCCGCCATCCCGCAGCCAGTCAATCAGCTGGCTGCGCAACCGGTCGTTGTCATCACGTCCGTCGGCACCGGCGGTGAAGAATGCCGGGTGCCCGTCCCAGATGGCGACGCGCCCGCTGCCGTAATTGCCGAGCCAGCCCGGGACAGGCATGGTGCCCTGCAGGCCGCGGGTATCGCTGGAACTGGCCAGCTCGCTGCCCCAGACCAACGGGTAGAGGTTCTCGGATGTGGCGAGGGTGGCGCTCATCACGTTGAAGGGCGAGACCAGGCTGCAGCCGTCAGTGACGATGTCGCGCGGGGCAGGTTCCTGCGCGAAGGCAGTGGCAGTCAACGCGCAGCAGATGACAAGCAGGCGGAGTGGGAATCGAAGCATGCCCCGATTATCGCATGCTGAAGGATCGGGCAACAGGCAAAAGGCAGGAGCCAACAGGCAGAAGTAAGTCTGGAGGAGCGCAACTCGCTTGCGCACAATGACAAGGCTGCATTCTCTCGGATGGCAACAAAGTATGGGAATGATGAGTATTCAACCACAGGGGCACAGAGAACACAGAGAATCATATTCGCGTTCTTCGCGCATTCGCGCGAGCAACATCGGGATCGCCATGATGGTTTTGTTAACGCTGAGACGCTTAGTATTAGAATTGAATACTCTGTGCTCTCTGTGGCTCTGTGGTGAAAAGACCTTCAGGTAAAAAAGCCGCCTGCCTGTCTGCCATTCCCGCCCGTGATGCCAACTGCGTTGTCATCCCGCCCTGGATGTCAGGCGGCTAGAGAAGGAAATCTCCGTGCTCTCTGTGGCTCTGTGGTGAGAATCTCTGCGGGTACTGTTGTCAGACTTTCGTCTGACCTCCTACAGCCTGTCGATCCAGGGCTGCACGCGGCGCAGCACCGTGTCCTTGCCGAGCGTGACAACGAGGTCGTAGAAGCCGGGGCTGATCGCATCGCCCGTCAGGGCCACGCGCCAGGGCTGCATCACCTTGCCACGCCCGAGCCCGCTTGACTCCACGAAGCCGTCCACGATCGGGGCCAGCTTCTCCTCGGTCCACTCGCCATCGCCCAGCGCTTCCATCCCGGCTGCGATCTCAGACAGCACCTGCTTCGCACTCTCATTCTCGGTCAGGAACTTGGCAACGCTCTTCTCGTTGTTGTCAGCCTCGACGGGGTCGCGGAAGAAGTACCAGGCGTTCGCCTCCATTTCGTTCAGGTAGGCGATCTTCTCCTGGAACAGGGTGAACACATGCTTCGCGTAATCCTCTCCGCGGTGCTCAAGCCAGACAGGCGGGATGAAGCGGCGCAGCCGCTCAAGCAGCGCATCCGGTGACAGCTCGCGGATGTACAGCTCATTGAAGAACTTCAGCTTGTCCGGGTTGAAGGCACCGGCCGCCTTGGTGCAACGGTGCGGGTCGAATGCCTCTTTCATTTCCTCCAGCGTCATCTTCTCGCGGTCATCCCCCGGCGCCCAGCCGATCAGCGCGAGGAAGTTGACCATCGCCTCCGGCAGCACGCCCTGCTCCTCATAGGCATCCACCGCAGTGGCACCGTGGCGCTTGGACAGGCGCTGGCGGTCCATCCCGACGATCAGCGGCACATGCCCGAACTCCGGCGGCTCATGCCCGAGCGCTTCATGCAGCAGGATCTGCTTCGGCGTGTTGGAAATGTGGTCCTCGCCGCGCAGCACATTCGTGATATGCATGTCGATGTCGTCACAGACCACGACGAAGTTGTACAACGGCTGGCCGTTGCCCTTGAACAGCACGAAGTCACCGACCTCATTGCTGCTGAAGGTCACCTTGCCGCGCACGGCATCCTCCCAGCTCACCTCGACATCGCGCGGGCAGCGGAAGCGCACCGGCATCACTTCACCGGCCGCCAGCCGCCGCTCCTGCTCCTCGCGCGTGATGTCGCGATATGGAGAGAAGGTCAGCTTCTTGCCGTCCGGTCCTGTCATCTCCTCAGCCGTGGCCGGGCAGTAGAACACATGTCCACTGTCCCAGAGCTTTTTCATGTACTCCTGGTGCAGCGGGCGGCGCATGCTCTGGTAGTAGGGCGGGAAGGGCCCGATGGACTCGCCGAACTTCTCCGGGTCCGGCCCCTCATCCCACATGATCCCGAGCCACTGCAGGCCGTCCAGGATCGCGCGCATGCTCTCCTCGGTGGAGCGCTCCTCGTCGGTGTCCTCCACGCGCAGGATGAACACGCCGCCCTGGCCCTTGGCCCAGAGGTAGTTGAACAGCGCGGTGCGGGCGCCGCCGGTGTGCAGGTAGCCCGTCGGGGACGGGGCGAATCGGACTCTCAGTGTTCCAGCCATAGCCGCAGATTATAGCGGGGTGGAGCCCGGCTCACATCCGGCTAAAGCTTTCCGGGGAATATTGATTGCTGCAAATCTATAAGGTATAAATGGAACACCAGCCGGGGCCGGTAGTCTAAACTGTGCCCGCCGGCGCCCTGACACGCGCGCTGCGGCAATACCGGCTGGTAACCGGGCAATATCCCTTTGACAGGCATCATAGGGCATCATCGCTGTGAGGATATGAAATTGGTCACGACATCTGCCCGTCTGGGCGTCTTCCTGCTGCTTACGATCCTGCTCGCGTCCTGCGCGGGCCAGTCCACCTCCGTCGATCCCGCCGCCAGCCGCGACACCGCCGCCGGCGCGCTGGATGAGGCCAGTACCTACTTTGACCTCAAGGGCGGCGAGCGCATCAGCTATGCGGATGCCTACCAGCGGCTGGAAAGCAAACCGGGCACGGCCGGCACGGACTATGACGCCAGCCGGATCATGGTGGCCTATGACCCGCAGGCCCCGGCGCTCAAGGGCGGCAGCCAGCTCCCGGGCGCAGGCAGCAGCAGTGCAGCCAGCCAGGGCAATGCGATCAACAAGCAGAATACGCAGTTCATCGCCTGGACGGACAAGATCGCCCAGGACCATGGGCTGGAGATCCGCAGCCAGGTTTACGTGGCCGACAACAACTTCGCCTGCTTCCAGACGAGGGATGGCAGCGATGCCGCCGGCATCATCATGGCGATCCGCAGTGATGCCTCGCTGGCCCCGGCCGTGGAGCATGCCTTCTACGAGCCGCTGCACCAGGCCTGCTTCACCCCGAATGACCCGGACTACCTGTCAAGCAATTCAAACGGCGGCAGCGGCGGGCAGTGGAGCCTGCACAAGATCGGTGCCAGCACGGGCTGGGACTTCACCCGCGGTGCCAGCGATGTCTGGCTGGCGGTGGTGGACACCGGCGTGCGCACCACGCATGAGGAACTGAACCGCGCCTGCTTCACTTCGGCGGACTTCCCCGGCGAGAAGCTGAACGTGATCAATGACAACACGAACATCTCCGACGGCGACGGCCACGGCACCTTCATCGCCGGCATCGTGGCTGCGGAAGGCAACAACGGGCGCACCATCACCGGCGTGGCCCCCGACATCCGCGTGCTGCCGGTGAAGATCGCCAACGGCGGCTCCGCCCCGCTCGGTTCAATCATCGACGGCTGCTACCTCGGCTTCAACCTCGGTGCGGATGTCATCAACCTGAGCTGGGGCAGCTACGGCGGCCCGGTGCCGCAGGAACAGGCGATGGTCAACTTCATCTGGAACAACGGCGGGATCTTCGTCAGCGCCGCCGGAAATGACAACACCAGCGACGCGCACTACCCCTGCAGCTACACCAACGCGATCAGCACCGGCTCCACCTCCGTCGGCACCAACGACGCGCGCGCCGGCTTCAGCAACTTCGGCACCTACGTCGACATGGCGGCCCCCGGCAACTCGCTCAAGAGCTGCCGTGAGACCGGTGACAGCGCCTATGTGCCCAACAGCCAGGGCACCAGCTTCAGCGCCCCGATCGTGGCCTCCGTGGCCGCGCTGATGTGGAGCTTCAAGTCGGACCTGACCAACGCGGAGATCCGCGCGATGATGTACGACACCGGCCAGCCGACCAGCGGCTTCTCCGGCTCCAGCCCGGTACGCCGCGTGGACCTGCCCGGCATCTTCGAGGTGCTGGCGGCCGAGGCGATCGAGCTGCCGCTCTTAGACAGCCTGACCGTCAGCGGCACGAAGCAGTTCAGCATCAACGTGGCCGGCAGCCCGGACAGCGTGGTGCTCTACGTGAACGAGGAAGTGGCCCAGGTGCTGACAAGCGCGCCCTGGGACTTCACGGTGGACTTCAGCAACTACCTGTTCGAGAGTGTCAACCTGCGCTTCAGCACGGTGATCGACGGCCAGCCCGTCTCCCGCTCACTGGATGTGATCGTTGACAACTCCCCGGCCACCTTCCCGCTGCAGGAGGACTTCGAGGACCCCGAGCGCGACTTCTACCCGGCGGACTTCCGCTTCTACAGCGATGCGCTGATGGACGCCGTCAAGCAGCAGGCTGGCTGGAGCAGCGGCACGGTGCGCGCCAACGGCAGCGCGCTGTGGAAGGACCAGGCCGGCCAGACCAACAGCGGAGCCTTCGCGCAGCACATTGTCAACGATTTCAACTCATACAGCCCCTTCGAGACCGACGCGCTGATCAGCCGCCGGATCAGCTTCAAGGGCATCTCCGACCCGAGCCTGGTGTTCCACCACCACTTCAACATCGAGAACGGTGGCAGCGAGAAGGACCGCGCCTGGGTGCTCGTGACTGACGACGAGGGCGCGAGCTACAGCCCCGGCAAGCTGAAGGGCGTCACAAAGGACAGCTACTGGAGCGGCTACCTGCCGGGCTGGAGCACGGCGGCGGTTGACATGTCGGCCTTCGCCGGCAAGACCGTGCGCGTGCTGTTCTTCTTTGAATCCGATGCCAGCGGCGCCGGCGAGGACAGCGGTGAGGCGACCGGCTGGTGGCTGGATGACATCACCGTCGGCCGCGCCTACCAGGAGGACTTCCCGAGCATCGACGGTGTGGACTTCATCCCGGGCAGCAGCGTCGGCCTCGCGCCGAACCTGCAGCAGTTCGCCGTCAGCGTGGAGAACCCGGTTGACGTGAGCAAGGTGCGCTACTGGCTGGATGTCGCTCCCTTCGGTGAGTTGGTACCCGGCCTGGACACCATCGTCGATGTGGAGAGCGGCGGCGTGTTCGACGGCCTGATCAACGTGCCCGGCCTGCCCAACCAGGCGGCGCAGCTGAATGTGTACGTCTATGACGCCGGTGGCAACCAGGGCCCGGTCACGACGATCCCCTGCTGGATCTTCAACCTGCCGGGCGATGCCGACGCTGACAACGACGTGGACATGGTGGATTACGACCTGATCCACAGCAAGCACGGCCTGCTGAAGACCAGCCCGGGCTACCTGCCCTTCTACGACAGCAACCTCGACGGCATCGTCAACGAGGTGGACCTGTCGGCGGTCGGGTATTTCCTGGGTGAAAGCATTTAGGACCTGGGATCTCGGTTGTAGGGCGTAGCGGAGGCCAGGCGGTTGGCCTGGCGGAGGTGCGGTCACGCTTTGGCGTGACCGAAGCTCCGCTACACCCTAAGTCCCAGCTCCTATGTCCTCGCCTGCTACATCCTACAACCCAGCTCCTAGATCCTCACCGGCCCTGCCCCGTGGCGCGCACAAGGATCTCGCTCACGTCCACATGCGGCGGCTGCTCCATCGCCCACAGGATCGCATTGGCGATGTCGGAGGCCTCGAGGCTGTAGTCAAAGCGGTTGCCAAGCCCGGCGATCACTTCATCATCTGTGATGTGGTGCGTCAGCTCGGTCTTGACGATCCCGGGGCTGATCACGGTCACGCGCACACGGTCGTCCAGCTCCTGGCGCAGGCCCTCGCTGATCGCGCGCACGGCCCACTTGGTGGCACTGTACACGGCGTAGTTCGGCCAGACCCAGTGCCCGGAGATTGACGACACGTTAATGATGTGTCCGCTGCCCTGTTCGAGGAAGCGGTTGAGCGTGGCGGCGATGCCGTACAGCGTGCCCTTGATGTTGACATCCACCATCCGGTCCCATTCGTCAACATGCATGTTGCGCAGCGGGCTGACCGGCATCAGCCCGGCGTTGTTGATGATCACATCCACCCGGCCATACTCATTGACGGCGGTGTTCACCAGGGCATCGACCTGGTCGCGCTGCGTCACGTCGCACTCGCGCCAGATGGCCTCCCCCTGCCCGCTGCGCACCCGTTCGCAGACCGCTTCCAGCCTGTCCGTGCGGCGCGCACCGAGCATCAGCTTCGCGCCGTGGGCCGCGAGCTCGACTGCTGCGGCCTCACCGATCCCGCTTGAGGCTCCCGTGATGACAACGACCTTCCCTGCAACGCTGGACATGCATTCACTCCGGCCGGTGGTCCCGGCTTACAGGAGTGGATTATAGGGGACGGGCTCAGGCCACGGTGGCTTCGCCGTGGGGCTGGACGCGCACGCGGCGGATGCGGTTGCGGTCCACGCTGAGCACCTTGAGCGTCATGCCCTCGGTGTCCACCGTGTCGCTCTCCTCCGGGATGCGCCCGAGTGAGTTGGCAATGTAGCCGCCGAGCGTGTCAACGTCCTCGGCCTCGAGGCTGACCCCGAGCTCCTCGTTGAAGTCGCTCAGCAGGCACTGTGCATCGACGATCCAGCTGCCGTCCTCCATGCGGTGGATCTGGCGGCTCTCGTCGTCATACTCGTCCTGGATCTCGCCGACGATCTCCTCCAGCAGGTCCTCGATCGTGACCATCC